>CAWFJL010000005.1:0-211744 GCA_963816165.1 uncultured beta proteobacterium | reverse complement strand
CCCGTGCTGACGGCACGCGTCGAGTCCGGCGCGAACCAGTTGGCCGCCGACGCCCGCGCGTTGATGCTCCAGCAGAACCGACATCGGTCCCAGACCGGCGACACGGAATCCAACCGGTGGCTCGAGGCTGACAGGCGAGAACAGGATGTGTCCGATGACGAGATCGTTCCTTGTCGCAACCATCGAGATACTATCGGGCGCGCCGCGAAGACGCTCGACGATCCGCCCCTCGATCGGCGAATCAAATGCCTGCTCGTTGACCTCACGAACGGGTGCGGCATCGGAAGGCTGCTCGAATCGGACGTGAACCATCGGATCACCCTCGGCGCCTAGCGCCGCGCACAACGCCTTCGCACACTAGACCGGAAGAGCCTCCACAACGCTCACGATCGACTCGGTGGATACGACACGGTTCAGGCGGAAACCGGCCCGACCGAGGAGCGAGCCGTATTCGGCTTCTGTGCGTTCCTGGCCGCCAGGGAACACCAGCATGACCATGTCCTGCACCTTGCCTTGATGAGGGGTATCTCCCGCCGGCAGGACCGTCTCGACAATCAGGAGGCGGCCGTCCGGTGGCATGACTTTTCGGCAGTGACCGAGGATGGTCAGACACTGCTCTTCGTTCCAGTCGTGAATGATGTGCGAGAGCAGATAGCCGTCGCCTCCGGCGGGCACTCGCTCGAAGAAATCGCCCGGCTCGATCGCGACTCGCGCCTCGACGCCGCGCGCCTTGAGCAGGGCCGGGGCGGCGGTCACCACATGGGGGCGGTCGTAGAGGACACCGCGCGGCGCTGGATGTTGAGACAGGATCGCGGCCAGCATGTTGCCCGTTGCGCCACCGACGTCGACAATCGTTTTGAACCCTGAGAAGTCGTACGCCCTGGCCACGGCAGGCGGCTCGGCACCGTGGTAACCGACCATCGCCTCGCTGAAATCCGACGCCTGCTCCGGATGTTGCGCGAGGTAGTCGAAGAACGGCATCCCGTGGGCTCGCTCAAATCCCGTCTTTCCCGTTTCCAGTGAATAGACGATCTCTTCCCATCCACGCCAGAACGCCGGTCCGCAGAATGCCATCAACGTCGCGCGCGCCGAGCCCGGGGCGCCCGTCTTGAGCGCTTCGCCCAGAGACGTCAGCGCGAAGCGCTGCCCGTCTCGCTCTGTGAGGATGCCCAGGCCGGCCAGCGTACGCAAGAGGCGATGCAACGATGCCGCGTCCATACGCATCGTCCCGGACAGTTCGGCGGCACTCCGCGGTGCTTCGGCCAGGTGATCGGCGATGCCAAGTTTCGCTGCCGCGTACACGACTGCCGAGACCCATGACGCAGTCCCCATCTGTATCAATTGCGCGTGAGGCGGCAAGCCTCGCGAAGTCGCCCCGTTATCCGTCATCTACGTCTCCTCGTTTATCTGCCTGTACGCCTGAGCGCGTTCTGCTCCATGACCCGCAGCAGGTTTCCACCCAGGATCTTCGTGACGTCGCGCTCCGAGTAGCCCCGTTTCAGAAGCTCGCCGGTGATCTTCGGGAGCTTCGAAGCATCCTCCATCCCCAGGGGCATGATCGCGCCATCGAAGTCCGACCCCAGTCCCACGTGATCGATGCCGGCAACCTTCACCGCGTGTTCGATGTGATCGACGATCTCGACCCAGGTGACGGCGGGCATCTGCCGGTTGCTCATCGCTTCGTGGTAGATCCGACTCCAGTCGAGGATCAGGCACGCCTCGTCCTCGCCGCACTGCTTCGCTGCCCCATCGAGCTGCGCCTGCACGCCGGCAGGAGGCTTGGCCGTCCGGAACGTTTCACTGATAAACCCCGCGTTGTAGTTGATCATGATCACGCCGCCATTCTTCGCAAGCGCGCGCAGCATGTCATCGGTCATGTTACGCGGGCTGTCTGAGATGGCGCGGCAGGAAGAATGCGACGCAATCACGGGAGCCGTCGTCACCTCGAGGGTGTCGTAAAACGTCTTGTCCGAGACGTGCGAGACGTCCACCATGACGCCCAGGCGATTGAGCTCGCGCACGACGTCCTTACCAAATGGCGTGAGCCCGTTGTGGGCCGCCGTGTCGCCGGAAGAGTCCGCCCATGTCGTGTTGCGGCTGTGGGTCAGGGTCATGTAGCGGACGCCGAGCGCGGCGTACACGCGCAGCATACCCAGGTCGGCATCGATCATGTGTCCGCCTTCCATGCCCATGAGCGCGGCGACCTTGCGCTCCGCTACCGCGCGCCTGATATCCGCCACGGACGTAGCCAGCTTCAGTTCTCGCGGGTGGGCGCGGACGGCCTCCCGTACCTTGTCGATTTGCTGAAGCGCCCGCTTCACGGCTAGCGGCCCGGTGACGTCTCCGGGCATGTAGATGGAGAAGAACAGCGCATCGAGGCCACCCTGCCGCATTCTCGAAATGTCGATGCTGCCGGTGCTATTGCGCACGCCGAGATCGAAGGCCGGTTCGGACAGCAAGCGCTGTGTCGTGTCGTCGTGTGTGTCGACGACGATGGCGCGGGTATGAAGTTCTCGAGCGCGAGCAGCGACGACCTCGTCCGGGCCGGCATTCTGCGCCATGACGGTTGCGGAGATGACAAGTGTCCACAACGTCGTCACGGCTCTTGTCAGGGTACGAATGTCCAATGTGTCACACCCTCGAATGTCTCACCTGGGCATGCGCAGCGGTCCAATACACCGCCGCTCCCGTCCGGAACGGGCGAGTCACAATGATACCGAGCGCCAAGGGCGCGCGTTAGCGCGGACCGGTGCCGTGATGTGCAATGGCTGGTTAGCCGGCTCGCGAGGACGTCAAGAGTGACCTGGCAATCTCGTCGACCGTGCCCATTGAATTAGGCGCCACGCCGACAACAGCGCTACCCCCACCAGCAGACCAATGAACCAACGCATGGCCGCCGCCATTCCTTCCGGCAGGCCCTGCGGCGGCGGCACGATGTCGGGTACGAAGCGCGGCGTCAGGAACGCATATGCGAACGCGACAACCGGCGCACCGAACCACCATCCAGGAATGCCGCCACGCCCATCGCTGCTGGTTTCGTGATACAGAGGCAGCTTCGTCATGTGCTCCTCTCGATGACAGCCTGTTTCGCCCGCTACGCCGTTGATTTGATCGTCTCGCCTGCGTTGGACGGCGTCTCTCGATTAGCGGTCACCGAATATCAAGACCGCAACAGGACGGGATCCAGAAAGCCCGCACCAGTGGCACGACCACTTCCGGGCGTGTGAACAAGTCGTGCCGGCCGTCGTCCACCACGTGGACCAGTCCATCCCATTCGCTCGAGGTCTGCCTTGCGCTCAGCAATGAGTGGCCCAATGCGAATCGTCTGCCCCGCCGTGGTGATCGTGTCGCCGCTGGCGGCGAAGGTCATGCGAGGACACGTGAACCTCGACACGGCTTCTTCATCCCGCCACTGCTCCAGCGCGCGATAGAAGGTCACCATCAACTGTGCTTCGGCGCGGGGCACCCGCTCGGCGAGCCATTGCGCCACGACTGCCATGTCCGGATACGACGCGCCGATCGGCGGCCAACCACCGCAGATCAATGCACTGACCGTTCCTTCCTGGCCGCGAGTTGCAGTCCAACGACCCCGCCCCAGGAGTATCCGTACCAGGCAAAGCGGTCAGCCCCGGCCGCGTCAGCGACCGCCAGGATGTCCGCGCACACTTGGGCAGGATCGAAGGACGCGACGGCTCCGACCGCGGCAAGCCCGGTCGGCGGGTAGTCCATTACGATGACTTGATATCGATCGGTGAGTCGGTCGAGATATCCCTGGCGGATGGCCGCGAGGGGATCATCGACTGGGCGACCGTTGCTCGCGCACTGATCGGCGAACCCAGAAAGAGGGCGGGGCCACGTCCGTTAGCCCTGGACCGGACCGACGCTTGCGCAGCTTCCCCTTCGACAGAAGCGTTGATACGACGCTCCCGGCCCCGAGCGACGCCGCGAATCGCAAGAGATCGCGTCGTTCCATCGTTCTCTCCTTATGGCCCAAGCCGTGTCACTCGTATGGACTTGCACAACCGCCGCAGCGTGGACGGAGGATCGCACCAACAGAGGAGAGAGGATCGCACCGACCAGCGTAGAGAGATCGCACCGACAACCGTCAGCGCATCGCACCGACGCGCGAAGCCGGGATCGCACCGACAAGAGTCAGAGAGATTGCACCTACGACAGTTGGGCGATCTCCTGATAGAGATACGCCGACGCGATGATGCCGTTGTGGAAGTTACCGAGGTCGAGGCGCTCGTCGGGCGCGTGGGCGTTCTCGTCGGGCAAGCCAACACCGAAGAGCACGCTCGGGAGACCGAGTTCCTGCTGGAACGTTGACACCACTGGAATCGATCCGCCCTCGCGGTTGAAGACCGGCGCCTGGCCGAAACCCTGCTCGATGGCGCGTCCCGCGGCACGCACGTACTTGTTGTCGAATTCCGTCATCCACGGCTTGCCGCCGTGCATGCGTGTGATCTTCAGCTCCACCGTCTTTGGGCAGATCTTCTGCAAGTAGGCCTCGAACAGGTCGCCGATCTTCTTCGGATCCTGATCGGGCACGAGGCGCATGCTGACCTTGGCCATCGCGGTCGCCGGCAGCACGGTCTTCGCGCCTTCGCCGGTGAATCCTGAGAGCAGCCCATTCACCTCGAACGTCGGCCGCGCCCACACGCGCTCGAGGGTCGAATAGCCGGACTCGCCAAACAGCTTCGGCGCGCCCAGGTCCTTTCGATATTTGGTCTCTTTGAACGGCAGCTTCTTCCATTCGGCCCGCTCCGCGTCGCTGAGCGGCCGCACATCGTCGTAGAAGCCAGGAATCTTGATCCTTCCGCTGCGATCCTTCATCTGCGTCAGTACAGTGGCGAGGACGAAGCCCGGATTCGCGACGGCACCGCCAAACGATCCCGAATGCAGGTCGCTCTTCGTGCCGCGCAGGTCGATCTGGAAATAGGTGAGGCCGCGCAGGCCGTAGCAGATCGAGGGGATACCGCGATCGAACATCGGCGAGTCGGGTGGATCTGGGGCGCCGGTCCCGTCGTCCAGTTTCCGACCAATAGCCGCGACGAGTTGGGCAACAAAAACTGGGGGTTGGGGCCTTCGGCCGTCGTGCTGCGCATCGAAAAAGGCAGCCCGTGGGTCTACGGCGTGCTCGTCAACAACATCTGGTCGCTTAGCAGCGACAAGCAAGGCGGTGGGTATAGCGACGGACTGATCCAGCCGTTCGTCAATTACAATTTCGAAGGTGGCCTGTATTTGACGACTGCGCCTATTCTTACCGTGAACTGGAAGGCCGAGAACAGCCAGCAGTGGACGGTGCCGGTGGGCGGCGGCGTCGGCAAGATTTTCCACATCGGCAAGCTGCCGGTGAACACGCAGATTTCGGCGTACTACAACGTCGTCAGGCCCGACGAAGGTGCCAACTGGCAGATTCGCGCCCAGGTACAACTCATGTTTCCGAAATAGCGGGTCGCGGCGTATCACGCCGGCATCCGACCAACCGAATGGACATCATTACCATGCGTACACGTCTTCCCTACCGTGCCCTGCTGGCCGTCGCGACAGAGCGTCGCGCTGTCGCTGGGACTGTTTTCCGTCGCCTCGGCACAGGCCGCGCCCGCCGCCCGCCGCAAACTTGCCCGCCGATCCGTGGCCGCGCGACGTCAGCCTGTCCAACGCCGCCGTGCTGGTCTATCAGCCGCAGGTCAGCAAATGGACCGACAACCAGATCGAATTCCGCAGTGCGGTGGCGATCAAGCCTGCGGGCGCCAAGGACGAAACGTTCGGCGTGGTCTTCGCGACCGCGCGGACGCAAGTCGACAAGGTCATGCGCACCGTCGTCTTCGAAAACCTGAAAATAACGAAAAGCGACTTTCCCACACTGCCCAACCGCGGCGTCGCCTACGCCGCCGAATTGCAGACCCGGTTTGCCGCCAGCGTGAAGACGATGTCGCTGGACCGGCTGGAGTCCTCGCTCGCGCTGGTCGGCATCAAGCCGCCCACGGTCGAAGTCAACAACGCGCCGCCGCAGGTGCTCGTCAGCTACTCGCCGGCCATTCTGGTGCCGATCGACGGCGCGCCGGTATTGAAGCCGGTGCCGAATCACTCTCAGGTGCAACGCGTGATCAATACGCGCGCGTTGATCCTGAAGGGCGGCTTCGGCGACAACTACTACATGCACGTCTTCGACGGGTGGCTGCAGGCGAGCACGATCAACGGTCCATGGACGCAGGCGACGATGGGGCCATTCGTCAGGAAGGCGGCCGACGACATCGCCCTGACGCTGTCCAAGGCGGGGACCGTCGACTTGCTCGACGGCGGTCCCAAGGCAAACCCGAAGCCCTCGCTGGCCAACGGCGTGCCCACCATCTACACGCCGCAGGTCGCGAGCGAATTGATCGTGTTCAAGGGCCAGCCCGATTTCGTTCCCATCGTCGGCACCGAGCTCCTGTGGGCGTCAAACACGACGAGCGACGTGCTGATCGACACGACCAACAACAATTATTACGTGCTGCTGTCGGGACGCTGGTTCAGAAGCACCGCCGTGACTGGCCCGTGGACCTTCGTCCCCGGCAACGCGTTGCCGCCGGGGTTCGCGAAGATTCCGCCGTCATCGCTTGCCGGCGCCGTGCTGCCGACCGTGGCCGGCACGCCCGAGGCGCAGGTCGCCGTCATCGAGAATTCGATTCCGCAGACGGCCACCGTGCCGCTCAAGAACGGGCCGAAGTTCACTCCGAACCTGGATGGTCCGCCACAGTATTCGCCGATCCAGGGGACACCGCTTTCGTACATCAACAATTCATCGGTGCCGATCATCCAGGTCTCGCCCAATGCGTATTACGCGGTGACGGCCGGTGTCTGGTTCACCGCCGCGCAGCTAACCGGGCCCTGGTCCGTCGCGACGTCGGTGCCGACGGTGATTTACTCGATTCCGCCTTCGTCGCCGATCTACTACGTAACCTATGTGCGCATTTATGAAGCCACGCCCGAGGTCGTCTACGTCGGGTACACGCCGGGTTACCTCGGCACGGTCGTCGCGCCGTACGGCACCGTCGTATACGGCACCGGCTACACCTACTCTCCATGGGTGGGAAGCGTCTGGTACGCACCGCCGTACACCTATGGCGTGGCCGCGGCGCCGATCTACAACCCGTACGTCGGATTCACCTACGGCTTCGCACTGGGACTGGCCACTGCCGCGTGGATGGAACCGTACTGGGGCGGCGCGTACTACCATCCAGGCTATTGGGGATATCCATGCTGCGCGTCGGCCAGCGCGAATGTCTACGGCCATTGGGGCGCCACCACGTACTCGGGCACGCGTTCGTGGTATGCCGGCGGCGGCGTGGCCGGCACCACGGCCAGCGGCAACTACTACAACAGCCGCACCGGCACTTCCGGAAGCTACAACGCAGGCAAGCAGTACAACGCCTGGACGGGCAACTACACGCGCGGATACGACCGTACCGCCAACACCGCGGCCGGCGGGTCGGGCGAGGCCGCGCGCGGCGTGAACACCAACGAATACACCGGACAACGCACGACGGCCAACGCGGTGTCGGCGACCGGCGCCGGTGGCAGCACCTACAACCGCGCGGGAACAACCACGGCGGGGCCCGAAGGCGACGCGCACATCGGCGGCGGATCCACGACCAACGCGGCGACCGGCAAGACCAACACATGGGGAACGGCCAGCGTCAACGGCAACCATTACGCCGACGTGAACGGCAACGTCTACAAGAACACCGGCGACGGCTGGCAGCAGCACTCGTCCAGCGGCTGGAGCAGCGCGTCGGGCGATTCGTCGTGGGCCAACCGTGAATCGCAGGCGCGCAGCACCGGCGACGACCGCTGGGGCGGCTTCTCCGGCGGAGGTGGCGGAGGCTGGGGCGGCGGCGACCGTTCCTTTGGCGGAGGCGGCGGCTGGGGTGGCGGCGACCGCTTTGGCGGCGGTGGCTTTGGTGGCGACCGCTTCGGCGGCGGCGGATTTGGCGGCGGCGGATTCCGTGGCGGCGGACGCCGCTAGCGAACGACTTCTCGCAGTGTGGCGCGCCCGGGCCTAGCGCTTGGGCGCGCTCTCGATTTGCCTGGCCATCTGCGCGTACTCGTTGTTCTCGGGGTCGAGTTCGCGCAAGCGGCGGACATAGCCCAACGCCACGTCGCGACTGCCTGCCTGCGCATTGAAGTACGCCAGTCCTGACAGGATGTCGCGGTCGTAGGGCTGGCGTATCAGCGCTGCATTGAGCACCTTGATCGCTTCCGCGGTTTGTCCTCCCGAGTTCAACGCGACGCCGTAGACGTACGCAAAGCGCCCGCTCGCGGGCGCCAGCGCCGTCGCCGTCCGGAATTCCTTCAGCGCCTCCGCGCTCCTTTTCTGGCGGGTCAACACGAGTCCCAACGTGTGGTGGAGCGCCGCATCCTTGGGCATGCGGGCGATTCCTTCGCGAAGCAATTTTTCAGCCTCGCCGTCCGCTCCACCGGCGCGATACAGGTCCGCGAGGTTTACGTATGCGGCGACAAACGTCGGATCGATCTCAACCGCCTTGCGGTACTCGGCAACCGCCGCGCCGACGTCGCGCCGCTGCGCGTAGATGTTGCCAAGATTCATCCTGCCTTCGGGGCGGTCCGCGTTGTAGGTCTGTACCGCAATGTATTCGGCGAGGGCCTTGTCGAATGCCGGACGCGCGCTTGGCGGCAGTCCCTGCTCGGAAGCGCCGGAAAGGGCGCGCGCGGCCTCGATCCTGACCGCAAGGACCGGATCGTCGAGCATGCGGGCAAGATACCGCTGCCGCGTCGCCGGTTCGGTGCCGGCCAGCGCCTCGACCGCGGCGAGGCGGACGACGGCGTCGCTGTCGTTCAATGCGCGCGACACCGCATCGATGGTTGCCGGCGTGAGCAGGCGGCCCAGGCGATCGATGGCGCTCGCGCGGGCGATGGCAGGCTGCCCCTTGTCGTCGATGACCGTCAGCAGCGCGCCGCGCGCGCCAGGACCGGCGGTCGAACCCGCGTGCAATGCCTCTGCGAAATGCTGGAAGCTCTCCGCCGGCTTGCCGGTCCATGTTCCTATCGCATCGGCCGCCCACTGCGCCGACTTCTTCGTGTGGCATTTGTTGCATGCGTTCGGCGTGCCGAGCGTGACTGACTGATCCGGCCGCGGAATGCGCAACGAGTGGTCGTGCCGGGGATCGACGACCATGTACGTGGTTGTCGGCATGTGGCATGACACGCATGCGGCGGCTGGCGTGCCCTGCGCGTGATGCGTGTGCGTCGGCGCGTCGTACTTCGCCGGCTGGTGGCATTGCGAACATACCAGGTTGCCGGGCTTGCGCAGCTTGAGCGAATGCGGATCGTGGCAGTCCGAACACGTGACGCCCTTCGCGTACATCTCGCTCTGCACGAACGAGCCCCAGTTGTAGACCTCGTCGCGCATCTGTCCGTCGGTCCAATACAGCCCGTCATCCAGGCGCGCGAGCCGGTGCGTGTCCAGCGGGGGCCGGCCGTGGACGTAGTTATCCGATAGGCGGCTCGCGCGGCCATGACACCGGGCACACGTTTCTATCTCGCGCGCGCCCTGCCTCGGCGCGCTGCGCTTGGCGTTGCCGGATTCCGCCACGGGCGTCCAGGTCACGCCGCGCCGCTCGTCCAGCGCGATGGCGAGCCCCTTGTCGGCATCGAACGCGCGCCAGTCCGTTCCTTTCTTCGCCCAGGTCACATGGTTGGAGCCCGGCCCGTGACACGCCTCGCACGACACGTCGAGTTCCGACCAGGTCGTCTTGTAGATGCCGGTCGTGGCGTCGAAGTTCTTGCGGAGGTTGGTCGAATGGCACTCGGCGCACGTAAAGTTCCAGTTCTGGCCACCCGATGTCCAATGCAGCCAATCGCCGGCACGGATGTTCTGCCCCGGGTAGAGGTGAAACCAGCGTTGGCCCCCCTGGTCTTTCGGGCGCGAGTCCCAGGCAATGGACAGCGCCTGCATGCGCCCTCCCGGCAATTCGATCAGGTACTGCTGCAACGGACGCACGCCGAATGCGTACTTGATCTCGTAGTCGTGGAGCTTGCCGTCCGGACCATCGGTATTGATGAAGTACCTGCCGTCACGACGCGAGAACGTCGATGTCGTTCCGGCATACTTGAACTTGCCGTTGGCGAAGTCGCCGAGCACGGCCTTGTCGTCGGCGACCTGCATGGCCAGGTCGTGATCCGACCCGCTCCACGCCGTCAATTCCCTGGCGTGGCATTCGCCGCACGCGCTTCGCCCCACATAGCCTGCGCCGGAAACCGGCGTCGCCGTCACGGCGCCGCTGCCTCCGCCGAATAGGCGTGACCGCAGGTCGCCCGACATCAGCATGAATCCGATGGCGGCGGCCACGACCAGGAGTGCCGCCAGCGCATACCATCGCGCGCGACGACGGCGATCCGGCAACGGGCCATCGGAGGCCGCGGGCGCGGCTTCCACGGCTATCGGCGCTGTAACGGAAAGAGGAGCCTTGGGCTTTTTTTTGCGGGACATCGAACGATTGGTTCAAGGTGCGGCATGCCCGTCGACCGGGGCACCTGAGTTCGCAACTGAGTTCGCCTGGCCGGAACGCAACAACGGCCTCAGAAAGGGCATTCTGAGGCCGTTAGTTTGCTCACGGGCCGGACGCAATAATCCAACGCGTCGACCCGGCGACGCGGGCGGTGTCTGCCGCCCGCCGTCGCAGGTTACTTCTTGATCGAAAGCTTGACGCCTTGCGCCGCCAGCGTCAGGCGGGCGCCTTGCTGGGTGCCGTGCAGACGGAGCACGACGCCGTTCTGGTTCTTCAGGATCTGGTCGGTCGGGCCACCGGCGATGGCAATGCCCGCTTCGCCCGCGACGTAGTTGCCGCTGAAATCGGCAACGTTCTTCAGGTTGAAGACTTCACCGGTCGTGGTCACGCTCGAGACGCCCAGGTCAGCAACGCTCAGGCCTTCGACCGAGAACGGGTACGTCTTGCCGCCCATCGTCAACGCGCCGTCGCCCCAGCTCACGCCAATACCCAGTGCGACCGCCTTGCTGGTCAGCTTCACGGTACCGGACGGTGCCGGCTCGGCCGCCATCGCGATCGAGAACACGGCCATGCAGCCCAGCGCCAACAGCCACTTCGATGTCAATTTCTTCAGCATTTCGCTACTCCTGTTTGAAAATTCTTGAATACCGCAGTACGCCAACGGCCCCGTATCATAGACCTGTTTGCTGTGCTGCACAATAATGCACCGCCCCGCGGGTCAGGGAGTGTCCGCCGTGACGAGCCCGGCCAGCGAGCCGGCCGGCCCGAGCGCGTAGATGCTGAATGTCTGTTCGGCACCGATGCCGACCCCGGCCAGCGTAAGAACTATGGCCCCCGTAGCCGGATTCCTGAAGGTTACCGTGTACGAATTGGAGACGATCTGGCTGTAGGCCGACGCCGTGTTGGTGGCGATCGCCCCGGCAATCAGCACGTCGTTGATGTACGCGTCGAGCGGCCCGGAGTCGGGGGACGCATTGACGAAACGAACGGCGCCGGTGCCGGAGGCGGGCGGCAAGTTGTTGTCCTTGAGCGCTACCGCGGTTGTCGCTCCCGCGAAGCCTGACACGTAGACGGTCTGGTCCGTCGCCCCGAGGAACGTGTTGGCCAGCGACGCAATCGGCGCGCCGGGAGCCGTGGTGGCTTCGAACGTCACGGTCCCCGCGCCCGCCTGGATGACGTTGTATGGCGACGCCGTCGCGTAAGCGAGGTTGGAGACCACGGCCGTGCCGTTCAACAACTGATTGACGTTGCCAGATTGGAATGCGCCGTTGACGACTCTGATGCGCGCCAGCTTGTTGTTGGCGATCACCTGCTGTCCCGCGCCGTCGCTGTCGTTGAGCAGAATGTTGGGCAAGGTTTCGCTGCCGCGCGAATACATGATGAGGTCCGTCGCCGTCTCGCCGGCGAAGGTGAGCGGGCCGGAGTCGTAGACGATCGACTTGGTCCCCGCGACGGTCAGGATCAACTGGTATTGGCCGGACGAGAAACCTCCGAAGATGTTGTTGCCGGTGTAAGGAATGTACGTAAATGCCGGCGTGAGTCCGTCGATGACCTGGCCCGGTGTGATCATGTACATGTCGACGGAAATGGTGCCGATCGCCGAGCCATTGCCGATCGGCGCCGCGTTGAAGATATTCAGCGCGAATTTCCCGCTTTGCGGCGCCTGCGTGGTATCGGCCATCACACCGAGCAGCGGCACCTGCGGCGTGCCATACACGACGAGCGTGTAATTCTGGTTGCCCGCCGGGTTGTACGTCTGCTCGACGATTACGGTGTCCGACCCGGCGAAAGTGATCTGGAACTTGGTCGTGACATTCTCGATTTCGACGTAGTCCGTCATGGCTTCAAAGTTCAGCCCGGACCAGATCGTCACGCCGTTCGCGATGACATTGATCGGCGTCGTCGTCCCGAGCACATTGACCACCCGGAAGTTCGCCGGCGTCGGCGGAAAATAATTGATGCTGTTGATCTTGCAGCCGGCGAGAACGAGCGGCAGCGCGAGAAAGATGACGAGTGACTTGAGGAATTTGGGCATCGGGCGGATCCTGACGACAGCCTTGCATTATGCCACGACGCGGCAGCGCGAATTTTCGTTGCGGTCGCGGCGAACGCCTCCCGGGACGCCGCGGGATGCCTGGCGTCGGGACGGCCATTGTGCGGGCGAGTCTCCCGCCTTAACAGATAGTTACAAGCGCCGCGGAACGAATCATCGATAATCCGGGACAATTACGAATGTGTTTCCCGCGAAAGACGCAATGACATCCGGCTCCCCCTCGGCACCCGATCCGAACGCTCCGTCCGCTCCCGCCCAGGCCAACTCGCCGGTTCGGCGCCGCAGGACCTGGGCATGGGCTGTGATCGTCCTGGCGGCGGTCGTCGGCGGCGCAGCCTACTTCTGGTGGAGGTCCGCGGCCCCGGCGCCGACGGCAATGCCCGGCGGACGCCCCGACCCGTCGGCACGAGCGTTGCCGGTGGTCGCAGCCGCCTCCCGCAAAGGCAGCATCGACGTTTACCTCAACGCGTTGGGGACAGTGACCCCACGCAACATCGTCACGGTGAAACCGCGTGTCGACGGGCAACTGATGAAGGTCGCGTTTCGCGAGGGCCAGGTCGTGAAGGCGGGCGATCTGCTGGCCGAAATCGATCCCCGGCCGTTCAACGTGCAGCTGACACAAGCTGCAGGGCAAATGGCGAAGGATCAGGCGCTGCTCAAGAACGCACAGCTCGACCTCGAGCGCTATCAAACGCTGCTTGCGCAAGACTCGATCTCAAAGCAGCAGGTGGACACGCAGGCCGCGCTGGTCCGCCAATACGAGGGCACCGTGCAGTCAGACCAGGGAGCGATCGACAGCGCCAAGCTGCAACTCGCCTACGCGCGAATCACCGCACCGATCGGCGGCCGCGTGGGGCTGCGCCAGGTCGATCCGGGCAACATCGTGCACGCATCCGATGCCAATGGCCTGGTCGTCATCGCGGAACTGCAGCCGATAGGCGTGGTCTTCCCGGTTCCCGAGGACAACGTGCCCCGCGTGCTCAAGCGCCTGCGTGACGGCGAAGCGATCCCTGTCGAAGCCTGGGACCGCGACGGGAAGGTCAAGCTCGCGACCGGCAAGCTGCTCACGGTCGACAACCAGATCGATCCTGCCACGGGCACAGTCAAGCTCAAGGCCGAGTTCGCCAACGACAACGCGGCGCTGTTCCCGAACCAGTTCGTCAATGTGCGCATGCTGCTCAATACACTGGCCGACGCGACGCTGATTCCGTCGGCCGCAATCCAGCGCGGCGCGCCCGGCACCTTCGTCTACGTCGTCAAGGACAACAAGAGCGTCAGCGTCACACCCGTCAAGCTGGGGCCGGTGCAGGGCGAAACCACCGCCGTCACCAGCGGGCTTGCGCCCGGCGACCTGGTCGTCGTCGACGGCGCCGACAAGCTGCGCGAAGGCGCGAAGGTGGAGTTGATCACGCGCGACGCGCAATCCGCACCAGCACCAGCCGGCACGCGCCGTGGCAACCGTGGGGACGGTCAAGGCGGCGGCCGTCCGCCTGGTCCCACCGGCGGCGCGCCCGGTGCGCCAGGAACACCGGCGGCGCCGGCACCGGGCGGCTGAACACATTCCGCGATCTCAATCGCGCGACCTCGCCGTGAATCCCTCCCGCCTGTTCATCCTCCGCCCGGTCGCCACCACGCTGCTGATGGTCGCGATCCTGCTGGCGGGTGCCGTTGCGTTCCGCGTCTTGCCACTGTCAGCGCTTCCAGAGGTCGACTATCCGACGATACAGGTCGTGACGCTGTATCCGGGCGCCAGTCCCGACGTGATGACGTCGTCGGTCACCGCGCCACTCGAGCGCCAGTTCGGCCAGATGCCCGGGCTGAAGCAGATGTCATCGACGAGTTCCGGCGGCGCGTCGGTGATCACGCTGCAATTCAGCCTCGAACTGTCGCTGGACGTGGCCGAACAGGAGGTACAGGCCGCGATCAATGCGTCGGGCAGCTTCCTGCCGGCCGACCTGCCCAATCCGCCAATCTACAACAAGGTCAACCCGGCGGACACGCCGATCATCACGCTCGCATTGACGTCGCAGACGCTGCCGCTGCCCAGGCTCGAGGACCTGGCCGATACGCGCATCGCGCAGAAGATCTCGCAGCTGCCCGGTGTCGGGCTGGTGAGCATCAGCGGTGGCCAGCGTCCCGCAGTGCGAATCCAGGTCAATCCCTCGGCGCTCGCGGCGTACGGGTTGTCGCTGGAGGATGTGCGAACCTCGATCGCCGCCGCCAACACCAACCAGGCCAAGGGCAGTTTCGATGGCCCGACGCGCGCATCCACGATCGACGCCAACGACCAGTTGAAGTCCGCGGACGAATACCGCCAGCTGATCATCGCCTATCGCAACGGCGCGCCCGTGCGCGTGCAGGACGTGGCCATCGCGGTGGACGCTGCAGAAAATTCGCGACTGGCCGCGTGGGCCAACACGACACCTGCGGTGATTCTCAACATCCAGCGCCAGCCCGGGACCAACGTCATCGCCGTCGTCGACCGGGTGAAGAACCTGCTGCCGCAGCTGCAGGCATCGCTGCCCGCCGCCGTCGAAGTCACGCTGCTCACCGACCGCACGGTGACCATCCGCGCGTCGGTGCGCGACGTGGAGTTCGAACTCCTGCTGGCCGTGGCGCTCGTGGTCATGGTCATCTTTCTCTTCCTGCGCAACGTTCCGGCGACACTGATTCCGAGCGTCGCGGTGCCGTTGTCGCTGGTCGGCACGTTCGGCGTCATGTACCTGGTCGGCTTCTCGATCAACAACCTCACGCTGATGGCGCTCACGATCGCCACGGGTTTTGTTGTCGACGACGCCATCGTCGTCATCGAGAACATTGCGCGCTACATCGAGAAAGGCGAGTCCCCGCTGGAGGCGGCGCTCAAAGGTACGCAGCAGATCGCCTTCACGATCATCTCGCTGACCTTTTCGCTGATCGCCGTGCTGATTCCACTGCTGTTCATGGGCGACGTGGTCGGGCGGCTGTTCCGCGAATTCGCGATCACGCTGGCCGTGTCGATCCTCATCTCTGCCGTGGTGTCGCTGACGCTGACCCCCATGATGTGCGCGAAGCTGCTGCGCCACACGCCGCCGGAAAAGCAGGGCCGCTTCTACCGCTGGAGCGGCGACCTCTTCGAGCGGGTAATCGCGCGCTACGGGAAGATGCTGAACTGGGTGCTCGACCGGCAGCGGGCGACGCTGATCGTCGCGGCGCTGACCCTGGTGCTCACGGTCATTCTCTACGTCGTGATCCCCAAGGGCTTCTTCCCGGTGCAGGACACGGGCGCCATCCAGGGCATATCCGAGGCGCCGCAGACGATCTCCTTCGCGGCGATGGCCGAGCGGCAACAGGCGCTGGCCGCCGTCGTGCTCGAGGATCCGGCCGTCGCGAGCCTGACGTCGTTCATCGGCGTCGACGGAACGAACGCGACGCTCAACAGCGGGCGCATGCTGATCAACCTGAAGCCGCGCAGTGATCGGGGCGCCAGCGCGAGCGAAATCATCCGGCGTCTGCAACCACAGCTCGCGCAAGTCGACGGCATTGCGCTGTACATGCAGCCCGTGCAGGACCTGACGATCGAGGACCGCGTCAGCCGCACGCAATACCAGTTCACCGTCGAGGCCGTGGACGCGGCGGAGTTGGCGCAGTGGGTGCCCCAATTCACGGAGCGGTTGAGGAAGGTGCCGCAACTGGAAGACGTGGCCAGCGACTACCAGGATGGCGGCCTGCAGGCGTACGTCGAGTTCGACCGGGCCACGGCAAGCCGGCTCGGCATCACGCCCGCGGCGATCGACAACGCGCTGTACAACGCCTTCGGCCAGCGGCTGGTGTCGACGATCTTCACGCAATCCAACCAGTATCGCGTCGTGCTCGAAGTGCAACCGGAATTCCAGCGGGGACTGGCCGCGCTTGACAGCATTTACGTGCCCTCGACGGTTGCCGGGCAACCCACGCAGCAAGTCAGGTTGTCGACGATCGCCAAAGTCAGCGAACGGCTCACGCCGCTGTCGATCAACCACATCGGGCAGTTTCCGGCATCGACGATCTCGTTCAATCTCGCGCCGGGCGCGTCCCTTGGCGATGCGGTGAAGGCAATCGAGGCCGTGCGGCGCGACCTGGCGCTCCCGGACAGCGTGCAGATCAACTTCCAGGGCGCGGCACTTGCGTTCAGCGCGTCGCTCAACAACGAACTCTGGCTGATCCTGGCCGCCATCGTGACGATGTACATCGTGCTGGGCGTCCTGTACGAAAGCTTCATCCATCCGATCACCATCCTGTCCACGCTGCCTTCCGCCGGCGTTGGCGCGCTGCTTGCGTTGATGCTGACCGGGAACGACCTGTCCGTCATCGCGATCATCGGCATCATCCTGCTGATCGGCATCGTCAAGAAGAACGCGATCATGATGATCGATTTCGCGCTCGACGCGGAGCGCAACGACGGCATGGCGCCTCGCGACGCGATCTTCCAGGCGTGTCTGCTGCGCTTCCGCCCGATCATGATGACGACGATGGCCGCGATCCTGGCCGCGTTGCCGCTGATGATCGGCTGGGGCGAAGGGTCGGAGTTGCGGCACCCACTGGGGATCACGATGGTCGGCGGCCTCATCTTCTCCCAGGCGCTCACGCTGTTCACCACGCCGGTGATCTACCTGGGCTTCGACGCCCTCGCCCGCCGCGTGGAGGCAGGACGTAGCCGCCGCGCGGTCGCTTCGCGCGTAACGGGGGAATGACGCCGTGATGAACCTGTCCGCGCCCTTCATCGATCGCCCGGTCGCAACGACGCTGCTGACGATTGGCATTGCGTTGGCAGGCGCCATCGCGTTCCGCCTTCTGCCGGTGTCGCCACTGCCGCAGGTCGACTACCCGACGATCTCGGTGCAGGCGTCGCTGCCCGGGGCCAGCCCGGAAACGATGGCGGCCACGGTCGCCACGCCGCTCGAGCGCTCGCTCGGCCGGATCGCCGACATCACGGAGATGACGTCGTCGAGTTCGCTCGGTTCGACGCGCATTACGCTGCAGTTCGACCTGAACCGCGACATCGACGGTGCCGCCCGCGATGTGCAGGCGGCGATCAACGCGGCCCGCAACCTGCTGCCTTCGGGACTGCCCAGCAATCCCACGTACCGCAAAGTCAATCCGGCCGATGCGCCCATCATGATCCTGGCCCTCACGTCGGCCACGATGACCCAAGGCCAGATGTACGACGCCGCATCGACGATCCTTGCGCAGAAACTGTCGCAGGTATCCGGCGTCGGTCAGGTGACCGTCGGCGGCAGTTCGCTGCCGGCCGTCCGCGTCGAACTGAACCCGACCGCGCTGAACAAGTACGGCGTGGGCCTCGAACAGGTGCGCGCAACGCTGGCGGCCGCGAACGCGAACCGGCCCAAAGGCGCGGTCGAAGAAGGCGACCGGCACTGGCAGATTTACGCCAACGATCAGGCCAAGACGGCGGCCGAGTATCTGCCGCTGATCGTTTCGTACCGCAACGGCGCCGCGATCCAGCTCTCCGACGTCGCGCAGGTCGTCGACTCGGTGCAGGACCTGCGCAACGCCGGCATGGCCAACGGCAAGCCCTCGGTGCTCGTCATCATCAACCGCCAGCCCAACGCCAACATCATCGAAACGGTGGACCGGGTCACCGCCCTCCTCCCGTCCTTGCGGGCATCGATTCCGAACACGATCGACCTGACCCTCGCGATGGAGCGGACGACGACGATTCGTGCCAGCCTGCGCGACACGTTGCGGTCGCTAGCCATCGCCGTCGTGCTGGTGATCCTCGTGGTGTACCTGTTCCTGCGCGACGGCCGGTCGACGCTGATTCCAAGTGTCGCAGTGCCGGTGTCGCTCATCGGCACCTTCGGCTTCATGTACCTGTTCGGCTTCTCGGTCAACAATTTCACTTTGATGGCGCTGACCATTGCCACGGGTTTCGTCGTCGACGACGCCATCGTCGTGCTCGAGAACACGTCACGTCACATCGAGGCCGGGATGAAACCCTTTGCCGCGGCGCTGCAGGGTGCACGCGAGGTCGGGTTCACCGTGCTGTCGATGAGCCTTTCGCTGATCGCCGTGTTCATTCCCATCCTGCTGATGGGAGGGATCATCGGCCGCCTGTTCCGGGAGTTCGCGATCACGCTATCGGTCGCCATCCTGGTCTCGCTGGCGGTGTCGCTCACGACCACGCCGATGATGTGCGCGCGCCTGCTGCGGCCGAAATCCGAGCGCAAGACAGGACGGATCGGCGCGTGGAGCGATCGGATGTTTGCCGTCCTGCTTGACGGCTACCGGCGCAGCCTCGCATGGAACCTGCGCCACGGCGTCCTCATCATGTGCGTGCTGCTGGCCACCGTCGTGCTCAACGTCTATCTCTACATAACCATCCCCAAAGGTTTCTTCCCGCAGCAGGACACGGGCCGGCTGACCGGCAACATCCAGGCCGATCAGAGCATCTCGTTCCAGGCCATGCGCGTGAAGCTCGCCGACTTCATGGCCATCGTCAAGGACGACCCGGCCGTGCAGAACGTCGTCGGATTCACGGGCGGCGCCCAACGCAACTCCGGCTTCATGTTCGTCGCGTTGAAGCCACTGTCCGAGCGCAAGGAGACGGTCGACCAGGTTATCGCGCGCTTGCGCGGCAAGCTTTCCAAGGAGCCAGGCGCCAACCTCTTCCTGCAGGCTGTCCAGGACATACGCATCGGCGGCCGGGCGGGCAACGCGCAGTACCAGTACACGCTGCAGGGCGACGATCTCGCCGAGCTGCGCGCGTGGGAGCCGAAGATTCGCGCGGCCTTGAGCCAGCTGCCCGAGCTGGCCGACGTCAACACCGACGCGCAGGACAAGGGTCTGCAAACGTCGCTGACGATCGACCGCGACGCCGCCGCACGGCTGGGCGTGACGCCGAGCATGATCGACACGACGCTGAACGACCTGTTCGGCCAGCGGCAGGTGTCGACGATCTACGCGCAACTCAATCAGTATCACGTCGTCATGGAAGCGGCTCCCGAATATTGGCAGGCGCCGGATACGCTGAACAACGTCTACGTCAGCACGGCGGCCGGCGCGCAGGTGCCCTTGTCAGCCTTTGCGACCTACGGTCCGACGAACACGCCGCTGGGCGTCAATCATCAGGGCCAGTTCGTTGCGTCCACGATCTCCTTCAACCTGCCGCTCAACGTGTCGCTGTCGCAGGCCACGCGCGCCGTCGAAGACGCGATGCTGCGATTGGGCGTTCCCAATACCGTCCACGGCAGCTTCCAGGGAAGCGCGCGCGCGTTCCAGGCGTCGCTGAACAGCCAGCCCTGGTTGATTCTCGCGGCGATCCTGACCGTGTACATCGTCCTGGGAGTCCTCTACGAGAGCTACGTGCACCCGATCACGATCCTGTCCACGCTGCCCTCGGCGGGCGTCGGTGCTCTGCTAGCACTGAGGCTTTTCAATACCGATTTCTCCATCATCGCCTTCATCGGCGTCATCCTGCTGATCGGCATCGTGAAAAAGAACGCAATTATGATGATCGACGTAGCACTCGATGCGGAGCGCACGCGCGGGCTGGATACGCGCGCCGCGATCCTCGAGGCCTGCATGCTGCGCTTTCGCCCGATCATGATGACGACGATGGCGGCGATGCTGGGTGCGCTGCCGCTGGCGCTCGGCGCTGGCGACGGCTCGGAGATGCGCCGTCCCCTTGGGATTGCCATCGTCGGCGGCCTGCTCGTGAGCCAGGCGCTCACGCTGTACACGACGCCTGTGGTCTACCTGTACCTCGACCGTTTGCACCTGTGGGCACAGCGGAAGCGGGGCCGCACCGGCCTTGCAGGGCCGCCGACACTGGCCAGCAATTGAGGGATTTGTCGTGCCCTACCCAATCAAAAACTCAGGAAAGCCGGTAATGCGATTCACCGCCCACTCCGCCCTGATCGCCGCACTTTCGCTCGGCACTGGCGGCTGCATGGTCGGTCCCGATTACGAACGGCCCACCGCGCCGACGCCGACCGCGTACAAGGAGGCGCCGGGATGGAAGGTTGCGCAACCGGCGGACGACGCCCCGCGCGGCAACTGGTGGGAAGCGTATCGCGATCCGGAACTCGACGCGCTGGTGGCGCAGGTGGACATCTCCAACCAGACAGTCAAGGCCGCCGAAGCCCGCATGCGCGAAGCTTTGGCCGCAACGCAGGGCGCTCGCGCGGCGATGTGGCCGGTGGTCAACGCCAACGGCGTGGCACTGCGCAGCAGCCACGGCACCGGGTCCAGCACCAGTGCCAACACGCAATCCGGCGTGAACAACAGCTACAACGTGGCGCTCGCAGTGAGCTGGGAGGTCGACCTTTGGGGCGGCATCCGGCGCAGCATCGAGGCCAGCGAGACATCGGCGCAGGCCAGCACCGCCGACCTGGCCAACGCACGGCTTTCCGCGCAGGCGCTGCTGGCCCAGGACTATTTGGTGCTGCGCGTCCAGGATGCGCAGATTTCACTGCTCCAGGAGACGGTCACGAGCTACGAGCGGTCGCTGCAGCTCACGCGCAACCAGTATGCGGCGGGGATCGTCGCACGCGGCGACATTTCGCAGGCCGAAGCTCAATTGAAGTCCACGCAGGCGCAGGTCGTCGATGCCAAGCTTGCGCGCGCGCAGCTCGAACATGCGATCGCAGTATTGATCGGCAAGCCGCCGTCCGATTTGACGATCGCCGCGAGGCCGTTGGTCGTGGTGTTCCCGGACATTCCGGTGGCGGTTCCATCCACGCTGCTCGAGCGGCGTCCGGACATTGCCGCCGCGGAACGTCGCACGGCAAGCGCCAATGCCCAGATCGGCGTGGCACAGGCCGCGTTTTTCCCGGCGCTGACGCTTTCGGCCGGCGGTGGCCTGCAGAATTCACTGATCGGCAGCCTGATCTCGCTGCCAAGCCGCTATTGGTCACTGGGCGCTGCGTTGGCCCAGCCGATCTTCGATGCTGGCTTGCGCAGCGCGCAGAAGGCGCAAGCGGTCGCAACCTACGACGAGACAGTCGCCAACTATCGCGCCACAGTGCTTGCCGGCTTCCAGGATGTCGAGGACAACCTGACCGCGCTCGACCTGCTCGCGCAGGAGGCGGCCTTTCAGGACGAGGCAGTCAAGGCCGCGCGGCAATCGGCGGCTATCGCGCTCAACCAGTACAAGGCCGGAACTGCAAGTTACCTCGCGGTCGTCGTCCTGCAGGCGTCGGCGCTAAGCAGCGAACGCACGTCGCTCGCCATCCTTGCCCGGCGCCTGGCCGCCAGCGTCGGATTGGTCAAGGCGCTGGGTGGAGGGTGGAACGCCGACGTGTTGGACGTTGCGGCGCGCTGACTCTTTAGTTGGCGGCAGCATCCATCGCGACGTAGAACTCGCATCCGGTCTTGGCACGAATTTCTTCCACCGTGACCCCTGGATGCATTTCCCGCAGGACCAGCCCGGTGGGCTCCACGTCGAACACGCACAGGTCCGTGACGATCATGTTGACCACGCCCTTGCCGGTGATCGGCAGCGTGCACGACTTGAGGATCTTCGGACTGCCGTCCCTTGCCGTGTGCTCCATCAGCACGATGACGCGACGGACCCCGGAGACCAGGTCCATCGCGCCACCGGGACCCTTGACCATCTTGCCGGGCACCATCCAGTTGGCGATGTCGCCGTTTTCCGAGACTTCAAGCGCGCCGAGGATGGACAGGTCGATGTGGCCGCCGCGGATCATCGCGAACGAATCGGCGCTGGAAAAGAAACTCGAACCCGGGCTGGTCGTGATCGTTTGCTTGCCGGCGTTGATGAGGTCGGCGTCGATCTTGTCTTCTGTCGGGAATGGCCCGATGCCGAGCAGCCCGTTCTCCGACTGCAGCGTGACCTTGATGTCGGATGGAATGAAGTTGGCGACCAGCGTGGGAATGCCGATGCCGAGGTTGACGTAGTAGCCGTCGCGCAATTCCCGCGCCGCGCGCCTCGCCATCAACTCACGGATCGGCGAGTCCTTCTTCGACGCGGCCGCACCCGACACGGTGCGGAACTCGATCCGCTTCTCGTATGCGGTCCCCTGGATGATGCGGTCGACATAGATTCCCGGCGTGTGGATCTGGTCCGGGTCGAGTTCGCCCACTTCCACGAGCTGTTCGACCTCCGCCACCGTGACCTTGCCGCAGGTTGCGATCATCGGATTGAAGTTGCGCGACGTCATGCGGTAGACGAGATTGCCCGCCTTGTCGCCCTTCCACGCCTTGACGATGGAGACGTCCGCGTGGATGGCTTCCTCGAGCACGTAGGCCTTGCCGTCGAACGTGCGCGTGTCCTTGTTTTCGGCGAGCATCGTGCCGAATGCGGTGCGCGTATAGAAGCCCGGGATGCCGGCGCCGCCCGCACGCAGCTTTTCTGCCAGCGTTCCTTGCGGCGTCAGCTGCAGCTCCAGTTCGCCGGCCAACACCTGGCGCTCGAATTCCTTGTTCTCGCCGACATAGCTGGCGATGACCTTCCTGACCTGCCGCGTCTTGAGCAGCAGCCCCATCCCGAAATCGTCCACGCCGGCATTGTTGCCGACGATGGTGAGTCCCTTGGTGCCACTGGCGACCAGGGCCCCGATCAGATTTTCCGGAATGCCGCACAGGCCGAATCCGCCGGCGGCAACGGTCATGCCGTCGTGCAGCAGGCCCTGAAGCGCCGCGGTGGCGTTGGCATAGACTTTTTTCATGGCGGCGGCATCTCCGGAGTTGTTGGAACCGATGGGGCACCATTTTACGCGATGCCTGCGCGCCGTCCGCCGTTTTCCGCGACGTCTCCCGGTCGGACACCCGCGGTCTACGCGGCCGTGGCGGCGCCTGCCTTGGCCAGCACCGCGCGGCGGACAAGACCGATGTGCTCGCGCAGCGTATACGCCTCGCTGGCAAAGCTGGTGGGGGTCCGGATGCCCTCCACGGCGTGCTCGATGCGATCCAGGTCCTTTAGCCACTTGTCGACGGGGAGCGCGCCCTTGCGCGTCGCTACATCGCGTTCGAGCAGCGCGAGTTCCCCATACCAACGGTACACGCGCGAGCGAACGCGCCAGCGCAGGAACTGAGGGAAGAAGTTGATGGCCGGAATCAGGATCACTATCAGAGGCAGGATCAGGATCACCAACCGCTCGACGAAGGTCGCCACCCAGAACGGAAGAATGCGATGGATGAAGCTGGGTCCAAAACGCCTGTGGCGTTCCGCATCGTCGGAGACCGGCAGGTCGACCGGCGCGATTCCCGGAAATTCTCCCGCGTTCGCGAATTCGCCCTGATTGGAGTGGATGTCGCTCGCCGCATCCAGCAGCAGGTTGACCAGAGCGGGGTGCAGGCCGGGACGGGCCACGAGCATGGCCTTGGTCCCGATGAGCACGACATCCTGTGCCGGAATGTCCAGCGCGAAATCGACGACTTCCTGCCGGCATGGTCAGCTTGCTGACATAGGGAAAGCGCCGCGTGTACGCGTCCGCGCGAGCAAAGCTCATCAGCTTGAGCGTTGGGTCGCGCAATGCCTTGCCGATGATCGGGGTCTGCACGCCGCCCACGAGGAGCGCGGCATCGAGATCGCCCGCCTGCAGCGCGGAAAGCGCGGCTTCGCCGCCGACGGAGACGAGCGTCGTATTGTCCGGACGCACGGCATTGATTGCGAGCAGCGGCAGGACGAACGCGCGCGTACCGCTGCCTTCGGCGCCCGTGGCGATCCGCCGGCCCTGCAGCTGGTTCAGCATTGTCAAAGTCTGCGGCGCACGATAGAAGACCCAAAGTGGCTCGTAATACAGGCTCGCCAGCATCTCCACGCCTTCGGCCTGCGCGCGATCGGCAATGCCGCCCTGCAAGAATGCAACCTGCACGCCCGACTTCGGGTCGAGCAGCAGGCGCAGGTTTTCAGCGGCGCCTTCGGTCGTGCGTTCCTCGATGACGACGCCGTCGCGCGCCAGCGCATGCCGATAGCGCTCGGCGTACTGGTGATAGAGGCCGAAGCCCGCACCCGACGCGAGCACGATGCGACGCGCGGGCGCGGGCTGCAGGAACTGCGCCGACACCCAGAAGGCCACGGCGAGCAGTGCGACAACCAGCAGGACGCCACGCAGCTTGTCCCGGCGCGTGAGCGTGGCAAGGTCGTCGGAACTCATGGCCGCGGTGTCGGATCGAACACGGGACTCAAACGAGAGGTCTTGGGGACAGCGAGCTGAACACGCCCGCGCGATGGAAATCTGCAACGGATTCTACAAGGAATACCCGGCCGGAACGGGCGCGCTTTCGGGCGCCCGTTCGCCACCCGGACGCGCCCGCCGGTCCGGCAGGGACTACTATCCGGGGGCGCGACGGTGCCTGGGCCTGTTTTGAATATACAATCGCGGCCTTCGCGGCTTGATACGCGTGCCCCGGCGCCGTCCCGACACGACCGGGGCGAGTCCGGCGGGCCGCGGTTCGAGTACAGCCCGACGACGGGAGGATCCCCAAATGAAGCCTGATGGAATTGCTGGACGCATCCGCCGTGTGGCGCTCGCGGCATTGTGTTTTCCGGCCGCGCTGACGCTCTCCGTCGCCCTTTCCGGCTGCAGTGAAGTCTCGAACAACCCCCACCCGCTCGGGTCGGAACGGACCAATACGATCTACGCGCCGTTTCGCGACCGGTCGCCCAAATACCTCGACCCGACCAGCTCGTACTCCAACGACGAGACGCCGGTCACGTACCAGGTGTACGAGCCGCTGTACGGGTATCACTATCTGAAGCGCCCCTATGAGCTCGTCGGCAGGACGGCGCAGGAAATCGCCCGTCCCCGTTACCTCGACAAGGACGGCAAGGAGCTTCCCGACGACGCCCCCGGCGAGCTCATCGATGAGACCGTGCTCGACATCAAGATCAAGCCCGGCATCATGTACGCGCCGCATCCGGCCTTCGCCAAGGACGCGCAAGGCGCCTATGTCTATCACGACATGAAGCGCGAGGACGTCGCCGACAAGTACAAGATCACGGACTTCAAGCAAACCGGAACCCGTGAGCTGACCGCGGACGACTATGTCTACGGCATTCGCCGGCTGGCCACGCCGCGGATCAAGTCGCCGTCGTTCTCGACGATGTCCGATTACGTCGTCGGCCTGAAGGAATATGGCGACAAGATCGTCGAGGCCGACAAGGCGCTCCGTCGCGGCCTGGCGCCGACCGACCGCGATCTGCCGATGCTCGATTTCCGGAAGTATCCGTTTGCCGGCGCCGAAGCCCTCGACAAGCACACGCTGCGCGTCCGCGTGAAGGGCAAGTACCCGCAGTTCAAATATTGGCTGGCGATGACGTTCTTTTCGCCGATCCCATGGGAGGCCGAGAAGTTCTACTCGCAGCCGGGCATGGCCGCGAAGAACCTGACGATGAACTACTGGCCGGTAGGCACGGGCCCGTACATGCTCACCGACTTCGTCGAGAACCGCCGCCACGTGCTCGAGCGCAATCCCAATTTCCATGGCGAAACCTATCCGTGCGAGGGCGAGCGCGGCGACAAGGAGAAGGGATATCTGGCCGATTGCGGCAAGCCGCTCCCCTTCGTCGACAAGGTCGTGTTCGACATGGAGAAGGAAAACGTGCCGCTGCAGGCCAAATTCCTGCAGGGCTACTACGACACGCCGGCGATCGAGCGGCTGGACTACGGCACGACCTACCTGGTGGCGATGGGCGACGACGCCAAGAAGGACAAGGAGTACCGGGAGAAAGGCATCAAGCTGCCCACGACGGTCGAGGCCAACAACTGGTACATAGGCTTCAACTGGCTGGACCCGGTCATCGGCAAGGGCGCCACGCCTGAGCAGGCCGAGCGCAATCGCAAGCTGCGGCAGGCGCTGTCCATCGCCATCGACTGGGAGGAGCACATCGCCATCTTCGAGCGCGGCCAGGGCGTGGCGGCGCAAGGCCCGCTGCCTCCGTCGCTGTTCGGCTATCGCGAGGACGGGCCGTCCGCGTTCAACCCGGTGGTCTACCGCAAGGGGTCGGACGGTCAGCCCGTGCGCCGCTCGCTCGACGAGGCGAAGAAGCTGCTCGCCGAGGCCGGCTATCCCAATGGCCGCGACGCCGCGACCGGCAAGCCGCTGGTGCTCAATTTCGACTACCAGCAGTCGCGGCCCAGCCTCGAAGGCGCTGCTCGACTGGTACGTGAAGCAGTTCGCCAAGATCGGCGTGCAGCTCGAAGTGCGCGCGACCGACTACAACCGCTTCCAGGACAAGATGAACAAGGGTTCGGTCCAGATCTTCTTCTGGGGCTGGCTCGCCGACTATCCGGACGCCGAGAATTTCCTGTTCATGCTCTACGGTCCCAATGCCAAGGCTCTGACCAACGGCAACGGCGAGAACAACGCGAACTACCAGAACCCGGAGTTCGACAAGCTGTACGAGAAGATGAAATTCCTGGACGATGGCCCGGAGAAGCAGAAGCTCATCGACCAGATGATCGAGATCGTGCAGAACGACGCGGTCTGGAGCTTCGGCTACTTTCCCAAGTCCGCGGCTGCGTATCACCAGTGGATCTCCAACGGCAAGCCGACGCAGATCATCCGCAATCACATCGGCTACCTGCACCTCGATCCCGAGCTGCGGACGCGCGAGCTCGCCGAATGGAACCGGCCGGTGTGGTGGCCGATTCCGCTGATCCTGATCGCGTTGATCGCGGCCATCGTGCCGGCGTGGTTTGCCTGGCGCCGGCGTGAACGCGAGACCGCGGCGCGCACGCTGGCGGCCGCCGGCGCGGCGTCATGATCAACTACATCATCCGCCGCATCGGCTACGGCGTCCTGATCCTGATCGGCGTCAACCTGTTCACGTTCATGCTGTTCTTCACGGTGAACACGCCGGACGACATGGCGCGCATGAACATCGGCGGCAAGCGCGTCACGCAGGATGCGATCGAGAAGTGGAAGGTCGAGCGCGGCTACAACAAGCCGCTGTTGTGGAACGCGGAAAAGCCGGGCATCGCCAAGCTGACCGACACGATCTTCTACGAGCGCTCGGTGCAGCTGTTCGCGTTCCGGTTCGGCGCCTCCGACAGCGGGCGCGACATCGGCCACGAATTGCGCCAGCGCGTCGGCCCGTCGATCGCGCTCGCCATACCGACGTTCCTGCTCGGCATCTTCGTCGTCATCGTGTTCTCGCTGCTGATGGTGTTCTTCCGCAACACCTACCTCGAGTTCTGGGGCGTGACGTTCGCCGTATTCCTGCTGTCGATCTCCGGGCTCTTCTACATCATCGTGGGCCAGTTCTTCTTCAGCAAGACGCTGAAGCTCGTCCCCATTTCGGGCTTCTCCGGCGGCTGGGACCTGTTCGTGTTCCTGGCGCTGCCCATCGTCATCGGCATCGTGTCGCGCCTGGGCGGCGAGGCGCTGTTCTACCGCACGATGTTCCTCGAGGAGGTGGGCAAGGACTACGTGCGCACCGCCCGCTCCAAGGGACTGTCCGAGACGGTGGTCCTGTTCCGCCACGTGCTGCGCAACGCGCTGCTGCCGATCCTGACCAGTACCGTAGCCGTGCTGCCGCTGCTCTTCCTGGGCGCGCTGATCATGGAGTCGTTCTTCGGCATCCCGGGCCTCGGCAGCTACACGATCGACGCCATCAATGCGCAGGACTTCGCGGTCGTCCGCTCGATGGTGTTCGTCGGCTCGGCGCTGTACATCGTCGGGCTGATCCTCACCGACATTTCCTACACGGTCGCGGATCCCCGCATCCGCTTGAGCTAGGAAGACGCCGACCATGCCCAAGCTCGTCTTCCTTGCCACCGACCTGGCCCTCTACGGGCTGGTCGCCGTGATCGCCTTCTACATCTGGCATGCGTTGCGCACGCCCACGCTGCGGCAGACGTGGCGCAGCGTGCTGCACGATGCGGCCGCCATGTCGGCCGGCGTCGTGCTCATGCTCTTCCTTGTCATCGCCATGCTGGACTCGTTCCATTTCCGGCCGTTGCTGCCCGCCGCGCCCGGCGCCGCCGCCGATGCCGCGCCCGCGTATTCCACGCGCACGCTGTCCGGTGCTCGACGCGTTGCTGGCCGGGCCGCGCGAATCGCGCGAGAAGACCTACTCGGTGCCGCTCGGAACCCACCAGTACTCGAAGGAGTCGATGCTGGTCGACGGCAAGTCGGTCCGCGACTTCCCGCGCCTGCAATTCGGCGGCGCGCATCTCAAGGACCCGGCCGCCGAATGGCGAGGGCGATGTCATCACACGGTCCGTCACCGGATTGCTGGGCGGCGCGCTCGCCGCGGCGGTGCTGTGGCTTGTCGTCGCGGCGCTGCGCGCGCGATCGGCGAAGACCGGCGTGGCCGCGTCGCTGCGCGCGATCTGGAACCGGACCACCGAAGTTCCGTGGCGGGCGATGCTGCTGACGGCCACCGTAATCGCGCTATTCGCCGGCTGGGTCGCCGCGCTGTGGCCGTACTACCACGTCTTCGGCACGGACCAGACCGGCAACGACGTCCTGTTCCAGGCGATCAAGTCGATCCGCACCGCGGTGGTCATCGGCTCCCTGGCCACGATCGCGACGCTGCCGTTTGCCATCGTCTTCGGCATCCTCGCCGGCTACTACAAGGGCCGCGTCGACGACGCGCATCCAGTATGTCTACACGGTGCTGTCGTCGATTCCGTCGGTGCTGCTGATCGCCGCGTTCGTGCTGATGATCCAGGTGTTCATCGACAAGAATCCGCAGCTGTTCGACACCGGTCTCGAGCGCGCCGACATCCGGCTCTTCCTGCTGGCCGCGATCCTGGGCATCACCGGCTGGGCCGGACTCGGCGCGGCTGCTGCGCGCCGAAACGCTGAAGCTGGGCGAGCTGGACTACGTGCAGGCGGCGCGCGCCTTCGGCGTGTCCGACGCGGGCATCATGCGCCGCCACATCCTGCCCAACGTCACGCACATCGTCGTGATCGTCGCGGTGCTGGATTTCTCGGGACTCGTGCTCTATGAGGCCGTGCTCTCCTATGTCGGCGTCGGCGTCGACCCGACCACCAACAGCTTCGGCACGATGATCAACAGCGCGCGCAACGAGATGTCGCGCGATCCCGTCGTCTGGTGGACGCTGCTGGCCGCGTTCGCGTTCATGGTGACGCTGGTGCTGTCGATGACGCTGTTCGCCAGCGCCGTGCGCGAAGCCTTCGACCCGCGCGCGCGCGCCTTCCGCGTCCGGCGTGCCAAGCCGGTGCCGGCACACCTGCCGTCCCGGCCGTCATTGTTCCGGCCGCGGGCACATAGGAAACCGCATGCTCGAAATCGAAAACCTCACGACCGAACTCGATTCGGACAACGGCCTCGTGCGCGCGGTCGACGCGCTGGACCTTTCCATCGCGCGCGGCGAGACCTTCGCGCTGGTCGGCGAATCGGGCTGCGGCAAGTCCATGACGGCGCTGTCCATCCTGCGCCTGCTGCCCGACAGCGGCCGCATCAGCGGCGGAAGCGTCGACATCGAAGGCATCGACATCACGCAATTGCCGGAAGCGCAGATGCGCGACGTGCGCGGGCGCCGCATCAGCATCATCTTCCAGGAGCCGTCGACCAGCCTGAACCCGGTGATGACCGTCGGCCGCCAGATCACCGAGGTGATCGAGCGCCATACGGCCGTTCGAGGCGACGCGGCCATTGCCAAGGCCGTCGACTGGCTGAAGCGCGTCGGCATCCCCGACCCCGAACGGCGCGTCAACGACTATCCGTTCCAGATGTCGGGCGGCCAGAAGCAGCGGGTGATGATCGCCATCGCGCTCGCCGCGGAGCCGGACGTCGTGATCGCCGACGAACCCACCACCGCGCTCGACGTCACGATCCAGGCGCAGATCCTGGACCTGCTGAAGGAATTGCAGCGCTCGCAGAAGATGGCGATGCTGCTGATCACGCACGACCTGGCCATCGTCGCCCAGATGGCGCACCGCGTCGCGCTCATGTATGCGGGACAGGTCGTCGAAGTGGCCGAGGCCAAGGAGTTTTTCGACAATCCGCTGCACCCGTACGCGGTCAACCTGTTCGAGGCGCTGCCCGACACCGCCAAGCGCGGCCGCAGGCTCGCGTCGATCGCCGGGTCGGTGCCGCCGCTGAATCGGGAATTCACCGGCTGCCGCTTCGCCGACCGCTGCGCCGACGTGATGGAACGGTGCCGCGCCGCGCCGCCGCAGCTGATCGAATTCCGCCCCGGCCACCAGGTGCGCTGCGTGCTGTACGACGGCGCCGACGCGTCCGACAAGGCCACCCGTGTCTGGGGCAAGGATCCCATGCTGCCCGTCGACCCGCCCGAGGGCGACACGGTGCTGGAGGTGCGCGACTACAAGGTCTGGTTTCCCATTCGCAAGGGCCTGCTGAAGCGCACCGTCGGCTACGTGAAGGCCGTCGACGGCGTGTCGTTTCGCATTCCGGCGGGTCGCACGCTGGCGCTGGTCGGCGAATCAGGAAGCGGCAAGACCACGGTGGGCAAGGCGGTGCTGCAGCTGCTGCGCAATACCGCGCGCATCAGCGGTTCCGCACTGCTGCTCGGCCAGCCGCTGGAGCAGATGAATGGCGAAGCGCTGCGCACCGCCCGCCGCGCAGCACAGATCGTGTTCCAGGACCCCTTCTCGTCGCTCAATCCGCGGATGCGCGTCAATGAAATCCTGGAGGAAGGCGTGGCGTCGCTGCATCCGGGCGTCTCCCCTGCGGATCGCACCGAACGCGTCGCGGCGCTTGCTGGAAAAGGTGGGACTGCGCCGGGACGCGTTGACCCGGTACCCGCACGAGTTCTCCGGCGGCCAGCGGCAACGTCTGGCCATCGCCCGCGCACTGGCGGTGGAGCCGAAACTGATCGTCGCGGATGAGCCGACGTCCGCACTGGATGTTTCAGTGCAGGCGCAGATCCTCAACCTGCTGAAGCAGCTGCAGCAGGAGCTCGGCGTTTCCTACCTCTTCATCACGCACAATTTCGGCGTCGTCGAATATCTGGCGCACGAGATCGCCGTCATGAAGGACGGCAAGCTGGTGGAAGCCGGCCCCGCGGAGAGCCTGCTTGCCCATCCGCAGCAGGAGTACACGCGCGCGCTGCTGGCCGCGGTGCCGCGGCTCGCCAGGGCCGCCTGACCGGGCCGGTCAGGCGCCGCAGCGCGTTGCCACGAATTCGACCAGCTGCGCGATGCACGCGGCCTCGCCGTGGTTCTGCGTGTCGATCACGAGATCAGGCGCCGCAGGTTCCTCGTACGGACTGTCGATGCCGGTGAAGCCCTTGATCTCGCCGCGGCGCGCCTTGCCGTAGAGTCCCTTCGGATCGCGCGCCTCGCAGGTCGCCAATTCCGACTTCACGTAGACCTCGAAGAACGGACGCCGGCCGGCCGCCGCGCGCGCCCGCGCACGATCGTCATCGAACGGCGAGATGAACGCGGTGATGCAGATGAGTCCGGCGTCGGCGAACAGCGCCGCGACTTCGCCGACGCGGCGAATGTTCTCCTGCCGGTCCTCCGGGGAGAATCCGAGATCGGCGTTGAGGCCCCGGCGCACGTTGTCGCCATCGATCGTATAGGCGCCCCAGCCGCGATCGAACAGCGCCCGCTCGAGCGCCATCGCGAGCGTCGACTTGCCCGAACCCGACAGCCCGGTGAGCCATACGATCGCGCCGACATGGCCGCTGCGCGCGCGGCGCTCGGGGGCCGATATGTGGTGGTCGACGGCGACCAGGTTCCGGCTCTTCGGCCACAGCGCGTGGCGCTGGTCCGGATAGCGGCTGGCGTCGATCAGGCCGCCGCCCACGATCACGCCGGCATCGGCCAGGACGAAACGCCCGGTCTCGATGCACTCCGTGGCGTCGTCCAGCGCGACCGGCACGTCGCAGCGCAGCGTCACGCGCCCCAGTCCATTCGTCGCGATGTCGCGCGCGCTGGCCGGCACGAGACGGTCGACGTCGAGTGCATGGATGACGGCGGAGACTCGCACGGGAACGGCGCGCGTACCGACGCGCAATTCGAAGCGTTGGCCCGTGGCAAGCGGGTCGCGCCCCAGCCAGAAGACGTCGGCATCGAACACAGGAGTGAGCCGCGCCGGCGCATCGGGGCGCGCACAAGAGGTCGCCGCGCGCGACGATCACCGGTTCGGCAAACGTCAGCGCCACGTTGTCGCCGGCATCCACCGCGTCGGGCGGCTGCGGCCAGCCGGCAAGCTCGGCGATGTGCGCACGCTCGCCGGAAGGCAGCACCAGCACTTCGTCGCCGGCTCGCAGCGTTCCCTGCGCCACGCGACCCGCGACCACTCGGCGCGTGCCGGTCCGATAGACATCCTGCACCGGGAGGCGCAGCGGGGCATCGTTGACCGCGGCGCCTTCCGCCGGAAGCGCTTCGAGCGCATTCACCAGCGAGGGTCCGTGCCACCATGGCGCGGGAGGCGCGCTGACGATGTTGCCGCCGTCGCGCGCCGACGTCGGGACGATCGCGTGCACGGCCACGCCCAGCAACCCAAGCGCGCCGGCGATCTCGTCGCGTCGCGCCGTGAAATCGGACTCGCTCCAGTGGAGCGCGTCCATCTTGTTCACGGCGACGACGAAATTGCGAACGCCCAGCAAGCGCAGCAGCGCCGCATGGGCGCGCGTCTGCGCCTCGGCGCCCAGTTGCGCATCGACGACGAGCAGCGCCGCAGTGGTTCCCGCCGCGCCGGTGACCAGGTTGCGCACCAGTTCGCGGTGACCGGGACAATCGATGATGATCAGGTCGCGCCGCGGCGTGCGCACGTGGACGCGCGTCGTGTCGAGGGTCACCGCCTGGTCCCGCTCCAGCTGCAGCGAATCGAGCGCGAACGACCACTCCAGCGGCACGCCGCGGCGCGCGCTCGCCGCCTCGATCCTGGCGACCTTGCCCTCCGGCAGCAGGTCGAGCTCGTGCAGCAACCGGCCCAGCAGCGACGACTTGCCGTGATCGACGTGCCCCGCGAGGCAGACCGCCAGCGGCCGCGCCATCACATGTAGCCCGCGGCGCGCAGGCGCTCGAACGCGTCCTCGCGCTCGTGGTCCATCGCGCGCCCGGCGCGCTCCTCGGCCTTGGTTGTCTCGAGCTCGACGATGATCTCGGCGAGCGTGGCCGCATCCGAATTCACGGGAAACGTGATGTCCGCCTCGCCGAGCGAGCGATAGCGTCGGCCGTTGCGCGAGAAGTAGAGCTCGCAGACGGGAATGGCTTCCCGCTCGACATAGCGCCAGATGTCGAGTTCGGTCCACTCGAGCAGCGGATGCACGCGCACGTGGCCGCCCGGAGGCGCTGCGCTCGTGTAATGGCCCCACAGTTCGGTCGGCTGATCGCGCACATGCCATGCGCCCTGGGCGTCGCGCGGACTCATCGCGCGCTCCTTCGCGCGAATCGCCTGCTCGTCGCGCCGGATGCCCAGAAGAATGCCGGCAAAGCCGCGCTCGGCGATCAGCTGCGCCAACCCGAGCGTCTTGCGCGCGGCGGCGCGCGCGTTGGGCGGCAGCGCCGGGTCCGTTGCCTCGACCGGCGGGCACGGCGCATTGATGTAGTCGAGCTCCCACTCGCGCACGTAACGGTCGCGGAACGCATAGACTTCGGCGAATTCATTCCCCGTGTCGAGCAGGATCACAGGGAACGGGACGCGGCCCTGGAACGCCTTGCGCGTGAGCCAGAGCATCGTGTTCGAGTCCTTGCCGAGCGACCACAGCATGGCGAGCGGCTTCAGCCGCGCATAGGCCTCGCGGATCAGGTAGATCGAATGCTGCTCGAGATGATGAAGCTGATCGGGCACAATACCGCCTGTTCGCGCTGTTCAGAGTGCCGACATCTTAGCCGCACCGGCTCGGTAGAGGAATTATCCGGGTTTGCCGTCGAGCCGGCTGCGGGTCAACACCGGCCAGTACCGTACCGCGTACAGCGCGAACGCCGCCGACCAGCACGCTCCCGACACGACGACCGTCGCAATATAGACGCCGGGCAGCCACATTCCGCCGAAGACGCGAATCAACGCGGCAAACGCCACGAGGACGTAGCACGCGACCTCATACCGGTCGGGGACGAGTGGACGCCCCGTATGTCCGCGCGCGGTGCGTGTCATCATGCCGATCGTCATTCCGCCGATGGCGCCGATCGTCAGCGCGTGCACCGCGAACAATTCGGCGACCCAACCCATCGCGGCAAGTCCCCGCAACACGAGGTAGACGACGATCCAGGCATAGGCGACATGCAGCACCCACACCATCGGCGCCCGGGTCGTTCGCCACGGTTGCCAAAGGTAGAGCCGCAGCGCATGCGCGACGGCCGCAACGAACGCCAGCAGCGCTACAAACGCAGCAGGCACAGGCAGAAGGTCGGCGACAACCAGGGCAATGACAGCGCCGAGCGCGAACTTCTCCACCCACGGGCGACGCGTAGCCTGGACGCCGGGCACGCCGTTGATGGTGAACATCGGGATCACCCGTCCGCCCATCACGGCCAGCACAAACAGCACCACATCCAGTCCCGCCTGCAGGCTCGCGCGTTCCGGCCATGCCAGCATCGCCAGCGCCGACAGGTGGAATGCAAGCACTGCGGCGCCCAACAGCAACAGCAGCGCGATGAAGAAATAGTTACGCCGGTTGCGGCTGCGCACCAGAGGAATGCCGATGGCGACCGCGATGGCCACGGGGAACGCCGCATTGACGAGGGCCGCGGCCATGGCGAAAGGCGTCAGCACCAGCACTCGGCCGGCAATCCAAAGCGCGGCGAGTGCCATCAGCGTCCGGCCGGTCGGCGTCGGCATGCCGGTCCAGTTGCGTACGGCCGTAAGCAGAAAGCCGGCCATGACAGCGACCGTGTAGCCATAGAGCATTTCGTGGCCGTGCCACGTCGGACTGCGCACATACGCGGCAGGAAGGTGCCCCGTGTATTGGCAGATCCACAGCAGGATCGACAATGCGGCGAAGGCGCTGGCGAGCAGATAGAACGGCCGGAACCCCAGGCTCCACAACGCGAGCCCGCCCGAAGCAGGCTTCACTAGGCGCCCGTCACTCGAACAGCACGGGCCGGCCGGCGCGGTCGAAGGGAATGAAGGCCTGGTGTGATCCGGCCTTGATGGCGTCGACCATGCGCTGAAGCGGGGCCTCCGCGTCCTTGGATGTCGGCGCGCGTCCCGCACGACCGGCCAGGCCGGCGACAAAGACGATCGCCCACTCGGGACCCGCTGCACGCGACTCGTCGACCAGCGCGGAAAACGCATCCAGCTCGTCGGCCGCCTTGTCCACGCACATCAGTGGTGCCAATGCACCGCCCCCGCCTTGCGCAAAGCGCGCTCGCTGCTCGGGCGTGCTATCCGTAGGCAGTTCCACGCCCGCAAATACGAACAGCAGGCGCTGCGGTTCTGGCTGCTGTCGCGCGGCGCACAGCAGATCGTCAAAAGTGGAAATGGAGAGATTGGCCATGGCCGTCATTGCACCAGCGGCGTGTCGGCGGCGTCCAGATCCACGCCCTCCACCACCGCTTCGCCGGCGAGCAGCTGCAGGAATTGGCGCAGCGCCGTGACATAGGCCTGTTGGCGCAGCGACATCACGACGGCGCCACGCACGGCTTCGAAGGGCTGCGCAACACCCGGCTCGCGCGCGAGCACTTCCACGACGTGCAATCCGAAGCGGCTGTGCACGAGACGGGGCAGTACGCCCACCTCCGCGCGACCGAACACTTCACGCGCGAATTCGGGTGCGCAATCCGCCGCGCACAGCATGCCCAGCTCGCCGCCATCGGCGCCGCTGGGACAGTTGGACGACTCGCGCGCCGCAGCGGCAAAGCGCCCGCCCTCCTTGCCGTCGTGGCATCGCACGTCCAGTAGTGTCGCCTCCGCGCGTTTGCGCAGCGCCACGACGTCCACCCCCGGCGTGACGGCGAACAGGATGTGCCGCAAGCGAACCCGCTCGCCGGCCTGGTATTCGGACTCATGCGCCGCGAAGTGCCGCCGGCAGGCTTCCTCCGACGGTTCCGGCAGGTCGAGCGCCTGCTCGAGCAGCGCCTCGATTGCGCTGACCGCGGCTTCGCTGATCACGCCGTCCGCGGCCGCTGCATCCGCTTCATCCAGCAAACCGGCCCGTTGCGCGGCCTGCCGCAGCAGTTCCGTACAGGCACGCTGGCGCAATTCGTCCTTGGCGAGTGCCGCATCCGGCAGGTGCAGCGCCAAGCCATTGATTCGCGCCACGCGGGCGGACGTATCAGTCGAGGTCGTCATCGCTGGCTCCCCTCAGACACCAGCGCCCGGCGGGCGCGGCAGGTTATGTCCCGCGGGCACGTTGAGCCTGCGGCTGCGCACCACCTGGTAGGGCCGGAACAGGTAAGCGACGCTTGCGAAGCCGCTCCACACGTGGACCAGCCGGCTGAACGGAAACAGCAGGAAGATCGTCATGCCCAGCACCATGTGGACCTTGAAGGGCCACGCCACGGTGGCAAGCCCGCTGGCGTCCGGACGCAACGTGGCGATACCCTGAAGGTAGTCGGCCAGGATCAGCATCGTGCCTGCGTCGTGGCGATGTTCCCACGACAGCGGCAGCGTGATGAGGCCCAAGCTCAACTGGATCCACAGGATGACGAGGATCGCGAGATCGGTACGGTGGCTGGTCAGCCGGATACGCGGGTCGAAGATCCGCCGGTACAGGAGCAGCGTCAGCCCGACGAAGCAGATCGCGCCTGCCACACCGCCGGCGACGACCGCCAGCAATTGCTTCTGCGGCGCGGTGATGAACGGCTCGTACATCCAGTGCGGCGTCAACTGCCCGAACAGGTGCCCGAAGAACAGGAAAATAATGCCCGCATGGAACAGGTTGCTGCCCCAGCGCAGCGTCCCTGCGCGCAGCAGCTGCGACGAGTCGCTCTTCCACGTGTACTGGTCGCGGTCGAAGCGCGCCAGGCTGCCCATGAAGAACACCGCCAGGCAGATGTACGGATAGACAACGAAAAGAAAATTGTTGAGGTAGGACATGGCGGGGTTCATGGGGCGGCTCCCGGTTGGGCACTGTTGGGGGCACTCTTGCGGACGACGTGGATCGGTTGTGCCTGCCCTGGCTTGGCCTGGCCTTTGGCCGAACAGCCGTCGAACACCACCGGTTCGGCCCAGCTTTCGTCGAGGGGTTCTTCGGCGGGCACCTCGACCGCCTGCGCCTTCTCACCCGCCAGCTCGATCAGCGCGCCGACGACACTGGCGTAGGCGCTTTCCCGCTTGCACAGCGCGCCGAACAGCGCATTCAGGATGTGCGCGATCTCGGACAGGAACGCGCGCGCCTCGCGCGGGGGCTGCGTGGAAACGAATTCCAGCACGGCCGGCAGGTAATCCGGCAGCTCGGTGGACGTGAGGATGAGGCCGGCCTTGGCGTACGTCTCGCCCAGGTCGATCATCGCGGGTCCGCGATCGCGCGAATCGCCGTGAACGTGCTCGAAGAGATGCAGCGACGTAGCCCGGCCGCGGTCGAACATCTCGACGTAGGCGGCCTCGGTCGCCAGCGGATCGCCGCGCCGCAGCGTCTCCATCAGCGCTTCGATTTCGGCGCGGCGCGATGGAGGGACGGCGGCCTCGGCCTCGAGCAGGTCGCGCATTTCCGGAATATGGGCGCGCATCCACGCGTCGGGATAGGACAGCATCGCCGCCAGCACGCGCAGGCTCCGGGTCATCGGTTTTGGAGAGTTCGCCGCAAACATGGTCAGACCTCCGCCCGGATCGGTATCGTGCGCTTCTTCTCGCTGCCGAAGAGGCTGGTTTCCCCCGTGCCCTCGGAGCAGCCGTTGCCGAAGGAAAAGCCGCAGCCGCCGCGAACGTTGAAGGTGTTCTCCGCGTATTCGCGGTGCGTCGAAGGAATCACGAAGCGATCCTCGTAGTTGGCGATCGCCATGACGTGATACATGTCCTCGACCTCCGCCTGCGTGATCCCGACCTGCTTCAGCACGGCCTGATTGACCCGTCCATCCACGTGCTTCTCGCGCTGGTACGCGCGCATCGCGAGCATGCGTTCGAGCGCGCGGACGACCGGTTGCGTGTCGCCGGCAGTCAGCAGATTGGCCAGGTATTTGACCGGGATGCGCAGCTGGTGGACATCCGGAATCTCGCCATTGCTTCCGATGTGACCGGCATTGGCCGCCGCGCTGATGGGCGACAGCGGCGGCACATACCAGACCATCGGCAGCGTCCTGTATTCGGGGTGCAGCGGCAGCGCCACCTTCCATTGCACCGCCATCTTGTACACCGGGCTTGCGCGCGCCGCTTCCATCCACTTGTCGGGTATTCCGTCGGTGACGGCCTGCGCGATCACCTTCGGGTCAAACGGGTCGAGGAAGATGTCGAGTTGCGCCTGGTAGAGGTCGCGGTCGTGCTCGACGCTGGCCGCCTCCTGGATGCGGTCGGCGTCGTACAGCAGCACACCCAGGTAGCGGATCCGTCCGACGCAGGTCTCGCTGCACACGGTCGGCTGCCCCGCCTCGATGCGCGGATAGCAGAAAATGCACTTCTCAGCCTTGCCGCTCTTCCAGTTGTAGTAGATCTTCTTGTACGGACAACCGGAAACGCACATCCGCCAGCCGCGGCATTTGTCCTGGTCGATCAGCACGATGCCGTCTTCCTCGCGCTTGTAGATCGAGCCCGACGGGCAGCTCGCGACGCACGCCGGATTGAGGCAGTGTTCGCACAGCCGTGGCAGGTACATCATGAACGTGTTCTCGAACTGGCCGTACATCTCCTTCTGGATCTCGTCGAAGTTCGTGTCCTTGGAGCGCTTGGCGAACTCACCGCCCAGGATTTCCTCCCAGTTCGGGCCCCACACGATCTTGTCCATCTGCTTGCCTGTGATGAGACTGCGTGGACGCGCTGTCGGCGTGGCTTTCATCTCCGGTGCCGACTGCAAGTGCCCGTAGTCGAAGGTGAACGGCTCGTAGTAGTCGTCGATCTGCGGCAGGTTGGGGTTGGCGAAGATGCGCATCAGCAGCTTCCACTTGGCTCCCTGCCGCGGCTGGATGGAGCCGTCGGCATTGCGCACCCATCCGCCGTTCCACTTGTCCTGGTTCTCCCACTCCTTGGGGTAGCCTATGCCGGGCTTGGTCTCGACGTTGTTGAACCAGGCGTATTCCATGCCGGGACGGCTGGTCCAGACGTTCTTGCAGGTGACCGAACACGTGTGGCAACCGATGCACTTGTCGAGGTTCAGCACCATGCCGATTTGCGCGCGGATCTTCATGAAACTTCTCCTTCCGCCTGCACCACCTTGATGAGCTCGTTCGCCACCGGCGTGTCGAGCCAGTCGACCTTGTTCATCTTGCGCACGACGACGAACTCGTCGCGGTTGGTGCCGATGGTCCCGTAGTAGTTGAAGCCGTAGCTGAACTGCGCGTAGCCGCCGATCATGTGCGTGGGCTTCAGCACGATGCGCGTCACCGAGTTGTGGATGCCGCCGCGCGCCCCTGTGATTTCCGAGCCGGGCGTGTTCACGATCTTCTCCTGCGCGTGGTACATCATCACCATGCCCGGATTGACGCGCTGGCTCACGACGGCGCGTGCCGCAATCGCGCCATTGATGTTGAACAACTCGATCCAGTCGTTGTCCACGATTCCGGCGCGCTTGGCGTCGTCCTCGCTCAGCCACACGCAGGGACCACCGCGGCTCAGCGTGAGCATCAGCAGGTTGTCCGTGTAGGTCGAGTGGATGCCCCACTTCTGGTGCGGCGTGATGAAGTTGAGCGCGATCTCGACGTTGCCGTTCGGCTTGATGCCGTGGATGCCGGCGGTCGTCTTCAGGTCCACCGGCGGCCGATAGCTCGAGAAGCCCTCGCCAAACGCGATCATCCACGGGTGGTCCATGTAGAACTGCTGCCGCCCGGTGAGCGTTCGCCACGGAATCAGCTCGTGCACATTCGTGTAACCGGCGTTGTACGAGACTGTCTCGCTCTCGATGCCGCTCCACGTCGGCGAACTGATGATCTTGCGCGGCTGTGCCTGGATGTCGCGGAAACGTATCTTCTCGTCCTCGCGATGGAGGGCAAGATGAGAGTGGTCGAGGCCGGTCTGCTTGCCCAGCGCCTGCCACGCCTTCACCGCCACGTGGCCGTTCGTCTCCGGCGCCAGCTGCAGGATGACCTCGCAAGCGTCGATGTCCGTTTCGATCTTGGGCATGCCGCAGGTCGCGCCCTCGGCGGTCACGAGGCCGCTCAATTCACCGAGTTGCTTCACTTCCGCCTGCGTGTTCCACGCGATGCCCTTGCCTCCGTTGCCGGCCTTGGCCATCAGCGGTCCGAGCGCGGTGAAGCGCTTGAACACGTTTGGATAGTCACGCTCGACGACCGCGATGTTGGGCGCCGTCTTGCCCGGGATCAACTCGCATTCGCCCCGTTTCCAGTCCTTGACTTCGAATGGCTGCGCCAATTCGGACGGGCTGTCGTGCATCAGCGGCGTCAGCACCAGCTCGCGCTCGACGCCCAGGTGGCCCACGCAGACTTCGCTGAATTTCTTCGCGAATCCCTTGTAGATTTCCCAGTCGCTGCGCGATTGCCACGCCGGATCCACCGCGGTAGAGAGCGGATGGATGAACGGATGCATGTCGCTGGTGTTGAGATCGTTCTTCTCGTACCAGGTCGCCGTGGGCAGCACGATGTCCGAATACAGGCACGTCGTGCTCATTCGAAAGTCCAGCGTGACCAGCAGGTCGAGCTTGCCCTCCGGCGCGTGTTCGTGCCAGACGACTTCCGTCGGCTTGGCTTCTTCCACCCCGAGGTCCTTGCCTTGGACGCCATTGCTGGTGCCGAGCAGGTGCTTGAGAAAATACTCGTGGCCTTTGCCGCTCGACCCAAGCAGGTTCGACCGCCAGACGAACATGTTGCGCGGCCAGTTGTCCGGATGATCCGGGTCAGTGCAGCTCATCTTCAGCGTGCCGTCCTTGAGCGCCTTGACCGCATACTCCTTCGGATCGACATCGGCCGCCTGCGCATCGCGGACGACCTGTAGCGGATTCGTCTGCAGCTGCGGCGCCGAAGGCAGCCAGCCCATCCGCTCGGCGCGGACGTTGTAGTCGATCATGCTGCCGGCGTACGCTTTCTTGTCCGCCAGCGGCGAGATCACTTCCTCCATGCCCAGCTTTTCGTAGCGCCACTGGTCGGTATGCGCGTAGAAGAAGCTGGTGCTGTTCATCTGCCTTGGCGGACGGATCCAGTCCAGCGCGAATGCCAGCGCGGTCCAGCCGGTCTGCGGGCGAAGCTTTTCCTGGCCGACGTAATGCGCCCAGCCGCCTCCACTTTGACCGATGCAGCCGCACATCATCAGCATGTTGATGACGCCGCGGTAGTTCATGTCGCTGTGGTACCAATGGTTCATCGCGGCACCAATGATGACCATCGACTTGCCGTGCGTCTTGTGTGCGTTCTCGGCGAACTGGCGCGCCACGGTGATCAGTTGCGCACGCGGCGTGCCGGTGATGCGCTCCTGCCACGCCGGCGTATAGGGCGTGTCGTCGTCGAAACTCGTCGCCGCCAGTTCGCCGGGCAGCCCGCGCGCCACGCCGTAGTTCGCCACCTGCAGGTCGAACACCGTGGCGACCAGCGCCTCGCGCTTCTCGCCTTCCTTGCCCAGCGCAATGCGCTGCACGGGCACGGTGCGCACCAGCACATCCGACTGCTTGTTGTTGGGGAAATGTTCGCTGACGATGCCGCCGAAATAGGGAAATCCGACCTTGGCGGTCTGCGTGCTGGGCTCAACTCCCTCCAATACCGACAACTTGAGCTTGACCTCATTGCCGTGGCGAGCTTCCTTCGCCTCGAGATTCCATTGCCCCTGGTCGGCGCGGCCGTCCGGCCCCCAGCGGAAGCCGATGGCGCCATTCGGCAGCACGACCTTTCCGGACTCGTCGAAGGCAACCGTCTTCCATTCTGGATTGTTGGCCTGCCCGAGCTTGCCGTTGAAGTCCGACGCGCGCACGTAGCGATCCGGAACCATGACGACTTCCCCGCCGGGAAGCGTGTGCTCCTTCAGCATCACCAGCATCGGCATGTCGGTGTAGCGGCGCACGTAGTCGTCGAAGTACGCGCTTCGCTCGCCCGCCTCGGGAAAATAGAACTCCTTGAGGATCACGTGGCCCATCGCCATCGCGACCGCGGCGTCGGTGCCCTGCTTCGGGTGCATCCAGATGTCGGCCAGCTTGGCGACTTCGGAATAGTCGGGCGTCACCGCCACGGTCTTTGCTCCCTTGTAGCGCACCTCGGTGAAGAAGTGGGCGTCGGGCGTGCGCGTCTGCGGGACGTTGGAACCCCAGGCGATGATGAACGTGGAGTTGTACCAGTCGGCGGATTCCGGGACGTCGGTCTGCTCGCCCCAGATCTGGGGGCTGGCCGGCGGCAGGTCGCAATACCAGTCGTAGAAGCTCATGCACACGCCGCCGATCAGGCTCAAGTACCGCGAACCGGCGGCATAGCTGACCATCGACATTGCCGGAATCGGGGAAAAACCGATGACGCGATCGGGGCCGTGCTTCTTGATCGTGTAGACATTGGCCGCCGCGACGATCTCGTTGACCTCGTCCCAGTTCGAGCGGACGAAGCCGCCCAGGCCGCGCACCTGCTGGTAATCGCGGCGCTTGGCATCGTCCTCGACAATGGACGCCCACGCCGCGACCGGGTCCTGCGCCAGGCGCGCCGCGCGCCAGCTCTTCAGCAGCCGGCCGCGCACCATCGGATACTTGACGCGATTCGCGCTGTACAGGTACCAGCTGTACGACGCGCCCCGTGCGCAGCCCCGCGGCTCGTGGTTGGGCATGTCCCAGCGCGTGCGCGGATAGTCGGTCTGCTGGGTTTCCCAGGTGACGATGCCGCCCTTCACGTAGATCTTCCACGAGCACGAGCCCGTGCAGTTCACGCCGTGCGTGCTGCGGACGATCTTGTCGTGCGCCCAGCGGTTGCGGTACGCGTCCTCCCAGGTGCGGTCCTCGCCGGTGACCACCGCGTGGCCGTCGTCGGAGGTCTCCCGGGGAGTGGAGAAGTAGTTCAGGCGATCGAGGAAGTGGCTCATTGTGGATCTCCGCTACGGCCGCGCCGCAGGTTGGGAAACGGAATGCTCACGGATTCTTCACGTACGCATTGCTGCGCAGGTAGAACCACCAGTTGAGGACCAGACAAATCGCGTAGAACACCGCGAATCCGTACATGGCGTACTGCGGCGTGCCGGCCTTGATCTGGTCGCCGATCACGATCGGCGCCACGAACGCGCCGTAGGCCGCGATGGCCGACGTCCAGCCGAGCACCGGGCCGGCCTGCGTGCGGTCGAAGATCACGCCGATCGTGCGGAACGTGGAACCGTTGCCGATGCCGCTGGCGAAGAACAGCACGATGAAGAGTCCGAGGAATGCCGGGAAGTATTGCTCCGGCGTAGCCGAACCGTAGGCCTGCATCATCACGTAGCCGACGGCGACCGATGCCACCACCATGACGGCCGAGATGATCTGCGTGACGATGGAACCGCCGACCTTGTCCGAGATCCAGCCCCCGATCGGCCGCACCGCGGCACCGACAAAGGGGCCGATCCACGCGAAGGCAAGCACGGTGGGCGCGTTCGGGTTGTTCAGCGTGTGCTGCATGACGCCATTGGCGCCGGGCACGTGGCTGACGCCGAAGATCACCTTCATCGCCAGCGGCAGCGCCATCGAGAAGCCGATGAACGAGCCGAACGTCACGATGTAGAGCGCCGTCAGCGACCACGTGTGCTTGTTGCGGAAGATCTGGAACTGCTTGGTGACCCCCTCCTTCATCGGACCGAATGCCGCGAGCTTCATCACCAGCAGCGCGCTGACGATGTCCAGCGGAATGGCCACCCACATGCTGATGACGCCGAGCCCCGTCGGCGCCGGCAAGTACAGATACAGACCGAGGATCGACGGGATGAAGGCCAGCGTGTACAGGTAGGTGATCTTGGCGAAGGCGACAAGCGGATTGCCGGTGGCCGGAGAGACCGCCTTGAGATTGTTCATGCCGAACCAGCACAGGATCGACAACGGCACCAGCGACAACAGCCAGGCGAAGCCTGCGTTCTGGATCCAGGTCGGCGTGCCGGCGGCGATCTTGCCGAAGATCCAGCCGCTGTCCTTGATGAGCGTCTCCGGGGCCCCGCCCCAGGCGCCGAAGATGCCGACGGTCATCACCAGCGGGATGACGATCTGCATCGTTGTCACGCCGAAGTTTCCCAGCCCCGCGTTCAACCCGAGCGCGGTCCCCTGCAGACGCTTGGGAAAGAACGTGCTGATGTTGGACATCGAGCTCGCGAAGTTGCCGCCGCCCACGCCGGACCACAGCGCCATCAGCTGGAACGCCCACAGAGGCCAGTCCTTGTGCTGCAGCACGATGCCGGTACCGATCGCCGGCGCCAGCAGCATCGCGGTGGTCAGGAAGATCGTGTTGCGCCCGCCGGCGAGCCGGATCAGGAACGACGCCGGAATGCGCATCGTCGCTCCGGAGATGCCGGCGATCGCCGTCAGCGTGAACAGTTCCGCCTGCGTGAACGGGAATCCGAGGTTCAGCATCTGGACAGTGATGATTCCCCACATGCCCCAGACGGCGAAGCCGCACAAGCAGCGCCGGCACCGAGATCCAGAGGTTGCGGTAGGCGATCTTCTTGCCGGTGGTCTCCCAGAACTCGTTGTCCTCGGGACGCCAGTCGGCAATGTCCGCGCGGCTGCCTGGCGAGGCCGCGGCAATGGGTGTGGCGGAGGTAGCGGTCATGGCTGTCCTTGAATGATCGAGTCGTGCTATCCGTGCAGTCGGAATTGCTTGGCCTTGCTGCCCATGACTTCGGCGCCGCGGACCTCGGTCCAGTACATCCAGATCAGCGAGACCCAGACGACGCCATACATCAGCATGAAGGCGGAGGAACGGATTCCCGTGAGGTCCATCAGCGCGCCGAACATGATGGGCAGCACGAAACCACCCATGCCGCCGGCCAGACCCACCACGCCGGAAATGACGCCGATATTGGTCGGGTAATCATCGGAGATGTACTTGAACACCGACGCCTTGCCGAACGCCCACGCGATGCCGAGCACGAACATCAGCGCGGTGAACAGGTAGACGTTGAGACCGACGTGGAATGTCCGGGGACCGTCGACGGTGAGGATGGTCATGTCCGTCTGCGGATAGGAGAGCAGGAACAGGCAGATCCAGCTCACCCACAGCACCCACCAGGTGACGCTGTGCGCGCCGTACTTGTCGGAAATCCAGCCGCCAAGCGCGCGCAGCACGCCGCCGGGAAGGGAAAAGCAGGCCGCCAGCAGCGCGGCGGCACGAATGTCCATCCCGAACTCGCCGACGTAGTACTGCACCATCCAGAGGCTCATCGCGACGTAGCCGCCGAACACGATCGAGTAGTACTGGCAGAGCTTCCAGACCTTGGGGTCCTTCAGCGCAAGCAGCTGCTCCCTCCAGGTGATTCTCGAGTCCACCAGATGCGCCGGGTCGGAATGGCTGAAGAACCAGAAAAGCATGGCCATGCCGAACATGATCGCGGCGTACACCTGCGGCACCACGGCCCAGCCGAATGCCACCACCAGCGCGGGCGCGACGAACTTGTTGACCGCGGCGCCGGAATTGCCTGCGCCGTAGACGCCCATCGCGAAGCCTTGCCGCTTCTTCGGGAACCAGCGCGCGACATACGGGGTGCCCACGGAGAATGAGCCGCCTGCGAGACCGACAAACAGTCCGAGCACGAGGTATTGCCAGAACTGCGTCGCGTAGGAGATCAGGTAGATCGGCACCACGCACAGCAGCATCAGGACAAACAGGACGATGCGGCCGCCGAACTTGTCGGTCCACATGCCGAGCGGCACGCGGATCAGCGAACCGGTGAGCACCGGCGTGGCCGTGAGCAGGCCGAATTCCGTGGCATTGAGATTGAGGGTCTTCCGGATCGGGATGCCGATGACCCCGAACATCATCCAGACCATGAAGCACACCGTGAACGCGAGCGTGCTGACGATCAGCACGGACAGCGCCTGCCCCGTCTTGCTCATGACTGCGGCCCCTCGCTTTGAGAATGGGACGAGTATGCGAAGCGGGAGCGCCGCGCGGCATCCGTCCGTAGGGGCGATGGCGCAGGACGAAAGAACGATGCCGGCGCGGGCCGGCATCGTCCTGTGGAACTACGGCGAGGAAAACCTGCGCCGGATTTGCGCTAGATCAACCCAGGCCGTGCTCGGTTGCGATAACGGCGGCCTGCACTCGCGAAGCCACATCCAGCTTGCGCAGCACATGCTGCACGTGGATCTTGACGGTGGTCTCGGCGATGCCCAGCTCGCGGGCGATCGTCTTGTTGCTGGCGCCGCGCGCGATGCCGCGCAGGATCTCCTGTTCCCGAGGTGAAAGCTGGGCGAGCGGCGAGGCCGGCGGCACGGCCTCGGCCGGCGCGGGCGTTGCCGCGTCGCGATACGCGGCGACGAGCTTTCCCGTCATTTCGTCGGCGACGACCGATTCCCCGCGCATGGCGCGCACGATGGCCCGGGACAGTGCGTCGCCTTCCATCGTCTTCAGCAGATAGCCGCAGGCGCCGTTGCGCAGCGCAGTGGCCAGGTCCTGCTCGTCCTCGCTGACGGTGAGCATCAGCACGCGCGCCCCGGGCGCCGCTTCACGCAGCGCCGGCAGCGCGTCCACGCCGTTGACGCCCGGCAAGTGGTTGTCGAGCAGGATGAGGTCGGGATGCAGTTCCTGCGCGCGGCGCTGCGCTTCGCCGGCATCGGCGGCGTCGCCGATCACATCGAACCGCGCATCGCGCGAAAGCAGCGCGGTGAGACCCCGACGAAACAACGTGTGGTCGTCGACCACGAGGATGCGGATGGCCGGACCGGTCCGTGGCGAAGTCATGACGGTTCCGATACTTCGGCCACATCCGGCGCGTCGGCGGGCGTCCTTGCGGCGGACGCCAAGGTCAGGACGACCGACGTACCGCGGCCGCGCCTGGACATCACATCGAGGCTGGCACCGATCCGCTCCGCCCGCTCGGCCATGATGCGCAGCCCCACATGCGTCTCGTCCGGCGGGCCGTCGTCGCAGGCGAAACCCTCGCCGTCGTCGCGCACTTCGAACCGCCACTGCGGCTGCTGCTGCACGTCCAGCCACACCTGCGTCGCGCGCGCATGCTTGCGCACGTTGGACAGCGCTTCCTGCACGATATGCAGTACCTGGACCTGCAGGACCGGGTCCAGCGGCATGCCGTGGCCCTCCATCCGCAGCGCGGTCTTGAGTCCGCTCTGGTGCTCGAACTTGCGCAGCGTGGTCATCAACGCGGGCTCGATGTCCTCGGCGTTGGCGCGCGTGCGGAAATGCACGAGCAGTTCCCGCACGTCTCCGTAGCATTCGCGCACGCCGGCATCGATTTCGGACAAGACCTGCTCCAACTGCGCCTCGTCGCCCGCGGCGACGGCATCGCGCATCAGGTGCACCTGGATCTTGAGGAAGGCCAGTGACTGGGCGATGGAATCGTGCAGCTCGCGCGCGAGGAACGTGCGCTCCTGCGATACCGCGGCTTCCTTTTCCAGCGCGTTGAGGCGCAGGTTCTCCATGGCGCCGGCCAGGTGCGCGGTCAATGCTTCCAGCAGCGACCGCTCCGCGACGGATAGCGTGAACTGATTGTGAAAGAAGAGATCGACCTCGCCCATCAGTCGCTCGTGCTGGACGATGGGAATCGACACGATGGTCTCGAACCCGGCGTCGCTGCAATGATGCATGCCGGCAGGCTGCATGGTCTGAATGGGAATGACCCGCACGCCCAGCGCGGCGCTCGGCGACCCGCAGAAGCAGTCGCCGGCCTTGACGCACTGTTCGCCGTCGACCATCGCCGATGGCAGGCCGTGCGACGCCAGCAGCAGGAAGCGCTCGTTGGACTCATCGGACCAGCGCAGCGCCACGCCGTCGGCGCGAGCCACCCGGCCCACGTGCCGCGTAAATCCGGAGGCCAGCTCGTCCAGTGTCGTGGCCTTGGCCGCCAGCGCCGTCACGTCATAGAGCGCCTCGAGGCGCTCGCGCTTTTCCTGCAGCTCCGACGTCTTCTCGGCGACCTTGGCCTCGAGGTTCCGGTACATCGACTGCAGGTGCTCCGCCATGCCGTTGAAGCCCTTGGCCAGCGTGCCGAACTCGTCGCTCGTGATCCGCTCCACCCGCGCGCCGAAGTCGCCGCGCTGGATCCGCTCGGTCGCGTCCTTCAATTGCCCGACGGGCTCCAGCACGAACAGGTAGCCGGTGTAGAGAAGTATCGCGGTACCGATGACGGCCAGCGCCATCATCGCCACCTGCAACAGATGCAGCAGCGCGGTCCAGCGCGACATGTGCGTCTCGATGGCCGCAACCAGCGCGTCGATATGCCCGGCGAACTCGGCAACATCGGTGCGAAGCGACTCCATCGAGCCGGACTGCGCGGGAATCCAGCGCGCACGAAATTGCCGCCAGTCGCGCTCGATGGCCGCGAAGTCCTGGCGCACGGCATCGTCCCATGGCACGAACAACGGACGCTCCGGATCGCCGTCGCGCAACAGCTCGAGGCTGCGCTCGAATTGAGCGCGTTGCGCCGGAACGGCATTCAGGTCTGACGTTCCGATCGACAGCGACAGCCGGTACGCCTGCATGCGCATGCGCCCGGCTTCGTTGACGGCAGCCGCGCCGCCCTCGAGTTGCCACGAGACCCACAACGTGGCCGCGATGATCAACAGCGCCGCCAGCAGAAAAGGGGTACCCACCAGCGCCAGCTTGACGCCGAGGCTCCAATGTCGCGGATGGCTCATCGGCGCAATCTAGCGCGAATCGCCGGATCGCGCTTGAGGGGGATCAAAGACCCTATGCCCGCATGGGCGACTTCCGCCGGGGTTCAGCGCTTGTTCGCGGCCCGCCAGGCGGCAAAATCGCTCGCCGTGCGCTCATCCGTCGCCGGATAGAGACCCAGGATAGAGCGTCCCTTCATGACCTCCTCGGTGACGAAATCCTCGAACGCCGTCATTTCGACCGCCTCGTCGGCAAGTTCGTCGGCAAGGTGCGCCGGCAGGACGACCACGCCTTCACCGTCACCGACAATGACGTCACCGGGAAATACCGGCGCATCGCCGCAGCCGATGGGTACGTCGATATCGATCGCCTGGTGGAGGGTGAGGTTGGTGGGCGACGCCGGGCGATGGTGATAGGAGGGAATGGCCAGCCGGGCGATCTCCTGCGAGTCGCGAAAGCCGCCGTCGGTCACGACGCCGGCCACGCCCCGTTTCATCAGGCGCGCCACGAGGATCGAACCCGCGGACGCCGCGCGCGCGTCCTTGCGGCTGTCGATGACCAGCACCGCGCCCGGCGGACAATCCTCCACCGCCTTGCGTTGCGGATGCGTGCGGTCCTTGAATACGGTGATCGGATTCAGGTCCTCGCGCGCCGGCATGTAGCGCAACGTGAACGCCTCGCCCACCATGTTGCCGGCGTTGGGATTGAGCGGATGCACATCCTGGATGAACTGGTTGCGCAATCCGCGCTTGAACAATGCGGTGGTGAGCGTCGCGACGCTGACGCCCATGAGCTTGGCGCGCGTCGCGTCCTTCATCCGGGTCATGGCGTGCTCCTGATCACGGTACGATGTCGACCGCAGCGCCGCTGCGCGCGCTCGCCGCAATGGCTTCCAGCGTCAGCGCGATGTCGATCGACTCCTCGGGTGACACGCCGGTCCAGCCGTCCCATCCCCGCGCGATCAAGTCGTGGAACGATTCAGCTTCCGCCAGGAATCCATTGCTTGCCGCGGTCTCGATCAATTCCCGCTGCGCGTCCCACCCCGATCCTCGTTTGACGTCGAGCACTGGAGGAAACGTGGCCGACGTGTCGTTGAAGTAGGTCGTGTCGATCGATCCCGCATCGCCGGCGATGAACGCGCGGCGATGCCTGATCGTCGCGAAGCTGCACGAGATCTGCGCCAGCAGACCGCTCGGAAATTCCAGCGACGCCAGCAGCGTCAGGTCCACGCCGCTCGGCGCCCACTTCGCCACGGCATGAACGCGCCTGGGCCGTTCGCCGGCGACCGTGCGCACGAGACTGACCGGATAGCAGCCGGCGTCCATCAGTGCGCCGCCTGCCAATGCCGGGTCCATGCGGATGTTGCTGGTATCCGTCAACGGAAAGCCAAACGATGCCTGGACCAGTTGCAGGCGCCCGATCGCCTTGGCCGCAAGAAGCTCCCGCATCCTCAGTGTCTGCGGCTGCGCGCGGTACGGATACGCTTCCACCAGATACACGTCGTTGCGGCGCGCGGCATCGAACATCGCGCGTGCATCCGCCGCCGTCGTGGCGAGCGGCTTCTCGCACAGCACGTGCTTGCCTGCATCCGCCGCCCGAATCGACCACTCCGCATGCAAATTGTTGGGCAGCGGGTTATAGATCGCGTCGATTTCAGGATCGGCCAGCAGGGCCTCATAGGTCGCGTGCACCTTCGGGATGCCGCTGTCCTTGGCGAATGCACGCCCCTTCTCGGCATCGCGGCTCGCCACCGCCGCAACGACGATCTTGTCCGATTGACGCACGCCGTCGCAGAACAAGCGGGCGATTTTCGCCGCGCCTAAGACGCCGATCCTGATTGCACTGGAGCCAGTGGACGTCATCACACTTTTCCTTTGCGGAAACGCTACAAGGTCAGCACAAAAACAGGAATTTATCGTATTGCGTCAACGTGTTGCATTCCATCGGCCAGGCCTATGCCGCCCATCGAAAACGATGATTTGACGCCCGTTTTTCGAGTCCCTATCGTGTCGTTGTGCATCGCGATATCCCGCAAACTTTCAACAATCTACAGGTGACCTCATGAACAGCCAAATCGCCAACGCAAGTTCCACTCCTGCATCGCGCCCGCCAATCGGACGCGGGCCCATCGTCTGCGGAGTATGGTTGCGCGTCGCATTCATCGGCGCAAGCGCCTTTGCCGTCGGCCTCATGCAATTGTTCGGTGGCGAAGTGAAGATGTGCCGGCGCTGGCGCTGACGGTCGTCAGCGGCCTGCTGACCGCATTCAGCGTGCGCCGCGCACGTGGCGCCCTCGACGTGGCCGATGATGCAGCGTCGACGCTTGAATTGAGCGCGCGGTCGCCCGCCGGCGCGCTGGCGATCTAGGCGATACCGACAGTTCAGCCTCGTCCGTGTGCCCGGCGCAGGACGGCAAAGACTGCGCTGAGGTCGGCGATCGGAATTTGTCCGGGCGCTGAGCTGCCCTCGCCGACCGCGAAACTCAGCGACGAGCCGAATTCCCCGCCGATCATCCGGGTCACCGACCCGAGCGGTCCCATCGCCATGCTGATCAGCGGAATGCGCCCTTTGGCATCCGCTTCCGCCGTCGCCGCCAGAAGGGTCAGCACATCGGCGCGGTCGCGTGGCATCACCGCGACCTTGGCGACGTCCGCGCCCAGCCGCTCGGCCTCCAGGAAGCGCTGCACGAGAAAATCGAGCCCCGGCGTGTAGCCGAAGTTGTGATACGACAGGATGACCCGCGTGCCGTGCTTGCTCGCGCTCTCGCGCACGCGCCGCACCAGCGCAGCGTCGTTGCTCATCTCGAAGTCGAGGAAATCGATGAGGCCGCTCGCGGCGACCTTGTCGTAGAGTTCGACGACCTCCTCGTTGCCGATCGCGATCGGCTCGCCACCTTCCGCAGTCGAACGCCGGGTGAAGATGATCGGCAGGTCGCCCGCCGCCGCGCGCAGCGACCGCGCGACGTCGAGCACCGCCGCCGCATCGGCGATGCCGTCGAAATAATCGACCCGCCACTCGACGACATCCGGACTCTTCTTGACGACGCCAGCGGCCTCCGCGAGCACGCGCTCGCGTGTGCGTCCGACCAGCGGCGTGCAGATCAGCGGCGTGCCGCCGCCCAGCGTCTTGCTGCGCACTTCGATCACTTTGCCCGGTTTCATCGTGGAAATCCCTTGGTCGATCCGATGCATGATACTCAATATGCCACCTTGGCCACCGCCCGCAACTCGTCCGGCGTCGCGGTGCCGAAGCCGAAGAACTCGAGATAGGCGGGAATCATCTCGAACAGCATGTCGGTGCCGACCTGGTAGCGGCAACCCTTCTCCCGCGCCGCCTGCAGCAACGGCGTGATCTCCTGCTTCATCACCACCTCGCCGACGAACGTCGACGGCGCGAGGCGCGTCACGTCGAACGGAAGCGGATCGGAGGTCTTCATGCCGAGTGGCGTGCCGTTCACGACGAGATCATGGCCGGAGGGATCGGCGGAGCGGATGTCGACGGCGAGCTTGGGATAATGCTGCCGAAGGCGTGCGGCGAGACCCTCGACCGACGCCGCATTGGTGTCGCACAGCGCGATCGCTGCCACGCCTTCCGCCGCCAGCGACGCGGCAATCGCCGAGCCAACCCCGCCTGCCCCGACAACCAGGCACTTGGCGCCGCCAAATTCGAAGCCCTTGCGCCGGAGTCCGCGGGTAAATCCCGTCCCGTCGAACATGTCCCCCAGCAGCGTGCCGTCGGGACGGAGCAGCACGGCGTTGCAGGACCCGGCGATCTTCACCGTCGTCGTGCATTCGTCGACCAGCGACACCGTCGTCACCTTGTGCGGCATCGTCACGAGCGCACCACGCAGGTTGGTGAACCGGGACAGCGCCCTCAGCACGTCCGGATAGTCGTCCGCCTTCACCCCCATCGGCACGACCACGGCATCGATCCCGGCCTTGTCGAACCACGGGTTGTAGATGAATGAAGCCTTGAACGATTCGGTCGGATAGCCAATGTGCGCCACCAATGTCGACTTGCCGCTGATCATGCGATTCAAACTCCTCAGTTGATATTGACGGTCCGGCCGGTCTTCGCGGCCTCGACGATCGCCTCGGTCACGCGGAGGTTCTGCAGCCCGTCGCGCGCGGTCACCAAGGGCTCCGCCTGGCCGCGGATGACCGCGGCGAAGTGCTCGATCTGCTCGGCCAGCGGGTCCTTGCGCGTCAATTCCTCAACGCGGGTCCGGAACGGCTTCCACCACGACCGTTCCTCCTTCTTTTCGTAGTATTTGATCCGCATCGTCGGCACGGCAAGCGATCCATTGGTGCCGATGATCGTGTAGCAGTCCTCGTCAGGATACGTCGGGTAGCTCTTGTTCTCCTGCGACGTCTGCTCCCAGTTCCTGGCGCATGCGGCGGTATCGGAGACCAGAAACGTTCCGAGCGCGCCGTTCGCGAAGCGCAGGTTGATCGCGACCGTGTCCTCAACCGGAAAACCACGCGTCGCGTTCGACGTGAATGCCTGCACGGCGACGATCTCGCCGACCATCCGGCGCAGGCTGCCGACCTCGTGGATCATGTTGATCAGGATCGGGCCGCCGCCGGGCTGCCGTCGCCACGGCGCGTCATCGAAGTAGTCGTCCGGCTTGTAGAACACCGCGCTGCCGATGACGCCGACGAACTCCCCGAGCAGCCCGGAGTCGATCACCTCGCACGCCTTGCGCAGGATCGGACTGTGGATGCGGTGGTGTCCGATGAGGACCCGGGCCTTCGCCCGCTCTGCCGCCTCGCACAGGCGGATGCCCTCGGCCAGCGTGTGCGCGATGGGTTTTTCGACCAGCACCGCGACGCCGGCATCGATGCACTGCAGCGCCTGTTCCACGTGCAACTGATTGGGAGTCGCGACCACGACGCCATCCGGCTTGTCCTTCGCGAGCATCGTTGCCAGCGAATCGTACAGCGGCACCCCGAACTGCTTCGCCGTGAGATCCGCCTTCGGCGAAACGTCGACGATGGCCGACAGCACGCTTCCCTGGCTCTTCCCGATTTCCTCGGCGTGACGCAGGCCGATGAGGCCCGCGCCGGCCACCGCGATGCGAACCCTGTTCATGGAGGATCGATTCGGCGCCTGCCGACTCGTCCCGCACCCTCAGCCCGTATAGCCGAGCAACCTCGGCAGCCAGAGCACCAAGCCCGGCACGTAGGCGATCAGAAAAAGCGCGGCCGATCATGACATACAGGAACGGCATCACCTCGCGCACCATGTCGCGCAGCGGCACGTCGGCGATCTTGTTCATCATGAAAAGCAGCAGCCCGTAAGGCGGCGTGACCAGCCCGATCATGATGTTGACGACACACATCACGCCGAATTGCACCAGGTCGATGCCCAGTGCCTGAGCGGTGGGGATCAATACCGGCAGGATCACGAGGATGATCGTGGTGCCTTCCAGGAAACAGCCCAGGATCAGCAACAGTATGTTGACGAACAACAGGAAGAGAATCGGCGAGAGCTCGTGTGCCTTCAGGAACGCAGACAGGGTCTTGGGAATGTTCTCTGCCGTGATCACGTAGTTGAAGACCAAGGCGCCGGCAATCAGCATGCCGATCGACACCGTGACGCGCGCGCTGGACACCAGCGAGTTGTAGACGTCCTTCATGCCGACGCTGCGGTACAGGACAATGGAGAGCAGCAGCGCATAGGCGGCAGCGACCGCGGCGGCCTCGGTAGGCGTGGTGATCCCGCTCCACATGCATCCGAGCAGGATCACCGGCATCATCAGCGCCGGCATCGCCTGCCACGTCACGCGAGGCAATTCGCGCAGGGGAACCTTTTCCTCGACCGGGAAATTGCGGCGCTTGGCCACCGCAGCGATTAGTCCACTCTGCGTGGCGGCGAGCAGCAGGCCGGGAATCACGCCGCCGAGGAACAGGTAGCCGACAGAAGTGTCCGAAACCAGCGCGTAGAGCACCAGCGGGATCGACGGCGGAATGATCGGCCCGATCACCGACGAAACGCAGGTGAGCGCGGCGGCGAAAGCCGCTGGATACTTGTTGTTACGCGTCATCATCGTTTGCATCAGCTTGCCGGAGGCCGCGGCATCCGCGAGCGCCGAGCCGGACATGCTGGAGAAGATGACGCTTTGCACCACGTTGACCTGCGCGAGCCCGCCGCGGAAGCGTCCGACGATCGCGTTGCAGAAATGGAGCAGCCTGTCCATGATGCTGCCGGTGTTCATGAACTCGGCGGCGAGGATGAACAGCGGGATCGCGAGCAGCAGCTGGCTCGCCATCATGCCGTTCAGGAACTGCTCGGCCGCGGTCCCCATGTCGAGGCCCGACAGGAACAGCCAGAGAATGGACCCGCCGATCATCGCGTAGGCGACGGGCAGCCCCGTCAGGCTCAACCCGACAATGGCATAAAGCGCGAGGGCAAACGGACTGGTCAGGTTCATAGCCCGGACCCCGCCTTGGTGATGTCGGCCTCTTCCGGCGCCTCGCCGCGCAGCAAGCTCACGATCGCCCACAGATAGCGCACGATGACCGCCACCGCGAAGACGATGTAGATCGAATACAGGATGTCGAGGCGGATCTTGAGGTAGGAGCTGCTCTCCACCTTCATGAAGACGACGTAGCTCACGGTGGCTTTCATCGCCATGCCGAACAGCACGACAGCCGCGACCGCGACGACGAGACCGACGACGCGGCGTCCCCGTGGCCCCAAACTGCCCGAGAGGAGGTCGAACCGGACTTCCTCGCTCTCCTTCAGCCAGAATGCGGAGCCCAGCAGCACCATGTACAGCCAGGTGATGACCGAGAGTTCCGACGTCCAGCCAATCGGGAAGTTGAGAAAGTACCGAAAGACGATCTGGATGATGAACGCGACGAACATCAGGCCGAGCAGTCCGGCGACGACATTCTCCGCGCGTCGCCTCATCCAGTCGACGGCCGTGGCTACTGTCAAAGTCATGGCGTTCTCCGGTCCTCCCTGGACCTGTGGGTCACCGTCACGCAGTGCCGACCGCCGTCATCGCTCGGCCCGGCGGCGAAACGCGGGCCGCCGCAGCGGCCCGCGTATCAGGATCACGCCTTCAGCGCGTTGATCTTGTCGAGCATTCCCGGCGGCCACGCCTTGGCCTCGTCGGAGGCCAGGTAGACCTTCTGCGCGTAGGCGCGGAACGCGTTCACGTCCGGCGTGTACACGTCGAGGCCCTGCTTCTTGAAGCCTTCGGCCAATTCCGCCTCGCGCTTCAGGTGCTCGGCCGTGCTCCACGCGATGGCCTTGTCGGCGGCGGCCTGGAAGGCCTTCTGCTTCGCCGGCGTTCATGGCGTTCCACGTCTTCAGGTTGACGGTCAGGCAAGTCGAAGCCGACCAGGTGCGACGTCAGCACGATCTGCGACATCACTTCGTAGAACTTCATGTTCTGCACGTTCGGCAGCGGGTTGTCCTGGCCGTCGATCGCGCCGGTCTGCAGCCCCGTGTACGTCTCGGCATAGGCCATCGGCGTCGGGTTGGCGCCGATCGAGCGGCCGAGCAGCTGCCACGCGTCGCCGGGCGGCATGCGCAGCTTGATCCCCGCCATGTCCTCCGGCTTGTTGATCTTCTTCTTCGGCTTCAGGCCGACCTGCCGGGTGCCGAAGAACGTCGGCCCGAGGATCTTGACCTTGACCTGGTCCTCGACCATCGTCTTCATCTGCGCGCCAAGGTCGCTGGCGAAGAACGCATTCAGGTGGTTCGCGTCGCGGAACAGGTAGGCCGACGTCAGGATCGACCAGGCAGGGATCTGCTTGGAGATGTCCTGTGGCGCGATGTTGCCCATCTCGAGGTTGTCGCGCTGCAGCGCGACCAGTTCGGTTCCCTGCTTGAACAGCGAACCGCCGAGGAATGTCTCGACCGTGTAGTCGGCCTCGATCTCCTTGGCGAAGACTTTCATCATGTCCGCGCGGATGTCCTTGTCCGAGAACACGGCGGCGAAACGCAACTTGGGCTTCTCCTGCGCCCAGGCGGGTACGACCTGCGACGCGGCCAGTGCAGCGCCGGCCTTCAGCACGGTACGACGGTCGATCTTGAACTCCATGACTTCCTCCTTGGTGAAGATTGCAACTACCGGGCTAGCACGTCGACTCGTGCCCGAGCCAACTCAGAATCATGTCCACCACCATGCGGCGGCGTCTTGGCACATCGCCCTTGGCGCCCATGGCCCGCTGGAAGATGGCGCCGAAGGTGTACTGGTTCGTGACATTGAACATTCCCAGCGCCGCGATCGACATGTGCACGTCGATCGGATCCACGTCCGCGCGGAAGATGCCGTCGGCCTGACCCCGCGCGATCACCGCGCCCAGCGTATCGACGATGGGCCGGTTGACGGTGCGCAGCGCCGCGGATTTCTTCATGTGGCGCCCCTTGGCCTGGTTTTCGGCGACCACCAGGCGCACGAAATCCTCGTGCTCGACGTAGTAGTTGTAGGTGAACTCCACGATGCAGCGGATGGCCTCCACCGGCGGCAGGTGGTCCAGGTCGAGTTCGATTTCGGCTGCGCGGATTTCCGCATACACGCGCTCGAGCACGGCCAGGTACAGCTGCTCCTTGCCGCCGAAGTAATAGTTGATCAGCGCGCGGGTGGTGTTGGTGCGCGCCGCGATGGCGTCCATGCTGGCGCCCTTGAAGCCGCGCGACGCGAACTCGGCGGTGGCCGCACCCAGGATGCGCGCGCGGTTGGCCTCCGGCGCCTTGGGTTTGCGCATGGCGGTGGTACGGGACGAAGCAACGTGCATCACCATGCCGGTCTCAAATTGACGGAGTCGCAAGGAGAATTTAACAGATGCGTCAATTCAGGACAACGCGAGCTGTTTGCGCAATGCAACATGGAGCTCCAGCGTCACGCCGCGCTGCGATGGCTGCGCTCGGCGTCGCGGCGGCTGGAGGCTTTCTCGACGCCGTCGAGATGGCTCCGCGAGACGCGCAGCGCCAGCAGCGCGACTTCCTCCGGGCCGACCGCCCGGGTAAGCGCGACACGCGGGATTTCCAGCGCATAGGGAATGTCCTGCGGCATGCAGGCCAGGATGCCGCGGACGTCGATGCCGCCCTCCCCAGGGAACTGCCGCTCGTCGCGGGCGGTGTGGATGATGCCTTCCATCGTCGGAGGCACCTCCTTGGCGGCGTCGCAGACGTGGGCGAAGCGGAACCACTCGCGCGGCAGCTTGGCGAGTTCCTCCGTGCTCGAATCGGAGCGGCCCATGTGCAGCATGTCGACCAGGATGCCGGCATTGCTGCGCTTGACGTCGCGCACCACCTTCGCCGCCGTGGCCAGATCGCCGGTCTCGGTCCAGTGCGGAAACTCGAGGCTCACGAAGATTCCCAGAGGCTTCGCCAGGTCGCACAGCCTGGCGAACCGATCCGTGGCGCGCTTGCGGTCGGGATCGGGCAGCTGGGCGATGATGTGCTTCGCGCCGAGTTCGGCGGCGGCGTCCAGAACCGGAATGAAACTCTCCGGTTCGAGCGTCGGGTCCATCCGAAAGAGCTCGATGTCGAGAACCTCGATGCCGGTGTCCGCGAGACGCGCCTGCGTTTCCTTCATCAAGCGTGCGGTCGTGTGCCAGGTCGTAGAGCGGCTCGGCCGGCGTGACCCGCGTCAGGCGCAGGCCCACGTAGCGGTATCCGGCGCGCGCGGCCACGTCGACGACCTGGGGCGGCGTCAGCGTCAGCACGGTGAGGTGAGCCAGCGAGTAGTCGTGTCGCATGTTCGCGCTCCTCCTTTGGGCAGCCTTCAGTCCGCCGCGACCGTGCCGGTGCTGGCGTGGTGAACCTTCTTGCCCGGCGAGTAGATGTCCATGATGTTCCAGTGCCCCGCGGTCGGCACCGGCTCGTTCTGCATGTAGACGTCGATCACGCACGGGCGCTTCGCTTTGATCGCCTTCTCCAGCGCCGGCTTGAACTCCGCGGCGGATGCGACCTTGACGCCGTCCACGCCGTAGGCCCTGGCGATCGCCGCGTAATCGGGCGACCATGGCTTGCCATTCTTTTCGAACACCGTGCCGAACGTCGTGCCGTAATGCGCTTTCTCGAGTCCGGCGATCGTGCCGAACGCACAGTTGTTCATGATCACCCAGATGACGGCGATGTCCTCCTCGAACGCCGTGGCGAGCGCCGCGGGGTTCTGGCCAAAGCCGCCGTCGCCGATCAGTGCCACGACGACCTTGTCCGGGAGGGCCACCTTTGCGCCGAGCGCCGCAGGCGAGCCAAAGCCCATCGTCGCGAATCCGCCCGGCGTGAACACGCTGCCCGGCGTGTAGATCGGATACTGCTGCGCCATGCCGTTCTTGTTCCAGCCCACGTCGGTGCAGAGGATCGAGTCGCGCGGCGCCACCGCGCGCAGGTCGGCCAGGATTCGCTCGGGCCGCATCGGCCACGCGTTGCTTTCCATCGCCTTCTTGTTGCCGGCAACGAACTGCTTGCGGTTGGCGGCCATTTCGGCCACCAGCTTCGGTCGCTGCACGCCCTTGGGTGCGACCTTGCGCGCGACGCGATTGAGCACGGTCAGCGCGGATTTGAGATCGGCGACGGCGCCGATGGCCACCGGATAATTGCGGCCGATCTCCGCCGGGTCGATATCGATGTGGATCAGCTTGGTCGGCGGGAAGGCGAACGTGTACTCGTCCTCCCATGAACTGCAGTCGGCTTCCGAGAAGCGCGTGCCGAGCCCCAGAATCCAGTCGGCGCCCTTGCACTTGTCGTTGATGTACTGGGTGCCCCAGAAACCCGTCATTCCGAGGATGAGCGGATGGTCGTCCGGCAGCGCGCCCTTGCCCATCAGCGTATGCGCGACGGGCAGCGAAAGGTGTTCGGCCAGCTCGCGCATTTCCGCGGCGGCGTCCGCCAGAAGGATGCCGCCGCCGACGTACATGACCGGCGTCTTCGCCGCCAGCAACTGGCGGATGATTTGCTCGGCGACCGCGTCGTCCAGCGACGGCTTGTGCAGCGACTTGGCATTGGCCAGCACGCGCGCGAACAGCTTGACGTCGACTTCCTTGGAGAACACGTCCATCGGAACATCGACCAAGACCGGGCCAGGCCGGCCGCTCTCCGCAAGCGTGAAGGCTTTTTCGATGATCTCGGGGAACAGATGCGGCGAGTCCACGCGCCACGCGCGCTTGACGAACGGCCGGTAGATCTCATACTGCGCCGCGTCGGCGTGCAGATTCACTTCCTGGTGCGGGTGCTTGCCGAAGTAATGTGTCGGCACGTCACCGGCGATCACCACCATCGGAATTGAGTCAAGCGCGGCATTGGCCACGCCGGTCGCCGCGTTGGTGAGGCCCGGCGAAAGGTGCGACAGCACGACCGACGCCTTTTTCGTCGCCCGCGCGTAGCCATCGGCCGCGTGCGCGGCGATCTGCTCGTGCCGCGTGTTGATGAACTTGATCTTCTTGCTCTTGGACAAAGCCGCGAGCACGGCGATGTTGGTGTGCCCGCACAGGCCGAAGATGTGCTCGACGCCACGGGCCTCGAGGTACTTGACAAGTTGGTTCGCGATCAGGTCTTTCATGGCGTGTTCCCTTAGGTCCCGTTGGCCTCGCGGCTCTTGCGCGCGGCGAGTGGTCGTTCAATCGTTCTCGGTTCGGGGCACGGCGCGCCGCGCGGGTCCGCTGTAGCGATACGGTATTTCCTTGGGCATCGGGCCCATGATGCGACGCCCGCGCTGCTTCTGCTCCCACGCGTGCGCCAGAATGCCGACCGAGCGCGACAGGACGAACAGCCCCCTGCCCAGTTCTGGTTCGAAGCCCAGTTCGCAAAAGATGACGGCCGTGATGCCGTCGATGTTCATCGGGATGTGACGATTGGTGATGGCTTTCAGCGCATCCTCGACCGCCTGCCCGATCGCCGCCCAGCGACCCGACACCGTCCCCGCCGCGACCGCCTTGGCGACGAGCGCGAACAGCGGCGCCGTGCGCGGATCGACCGGATGGAAGCGATGGCCGAAGCCGGGGACGATCTTCTCCCCTGATGCCCGCCGGCGCTGGATGACTGCGGTCGCGGCGGCGACCAGATCGCCTGACGACCCGGCTTCCGCATCAATGTCGAGATAGAGCTCCATGCACTGCTGGCCGGCGCCGCCGTGAATGTCGTCGAGCACGTTGATCGCCGAAGCCATAGCGCCGTTGAGCGGCAAGCCGCACGTCACCGCCATCCTCGAGATCGCGATCGACGGCGCGTGCGGCCCGTGGTCGACGCCCGGGACCAGCGCCGCCTCCAGCAGATCCGACTGGCCTCGCGTCGGCAGCTCACCGCGCAGCATCAGCCAGATCATGTCCGGAAAGCGGACATTGCCGATCAGCTCCTCGATCGGATAGCCGCGAATCGCGATCTTGCCCGGATGGATGTCGATGATCGACGTGTCCCACCAGGCGCCGCATTCGTCAATCAGTTCTTCGGGAGTCTTCGTCGTCATCGGGTTGCCGTCGGGTGCCGGTTCACGCGCGGTGATCCATGCTTCAAGTGGTGATGGCCTCGACTTCCGATTCCAGCGCCGGGTCGTAGAACGTGCCGAACAATTCCTCATCCGACGGCTTGTCCTCCTTGATCGGCACCGACACCCACGTCGTGTTGAGGTAATGCTTGAGGTGGACGTTCTCGGAGATGATGTTGCCGCCCCACGTGCCGCAGCCCAGGCTGGACGTCATCGGCATCCCGTTGTTGAACGCGCCGGCATTGGCCTTCGACTGCGGCTGCCGCACCATGATCCGCGACACCGGCGCCGCCATGGCGAGCCGGTGGATATGGTCCTGGTCGAACGAGTAGATGCCGCACGAGTGACCCTTGCCGCCGACTTCGTACACCGCGCGCATCATCTCCAGCGCCTGGTCGAAACCCTTGTACTTATACACAGCCAGCAGCGTGGTGAGCTTCTCGCTGGAGTAGTGGTGTTCCTTGCCGATGCCGTCGCCGTGGACGATGATGAACTTGCGGTCGGCGGGAATCGTGAAGCCCGCGGCCTTGGCGAGCTGTTGCGGCGCGATGGCCACGGTTTCGACCGTGCGATGACGCTCGTCGTCCCACATCGCCTTGCGCAGCATTTCCTTTTCCTGCGGCGACGCGAGATAACCGCCCTCCTTCTGCAGCTGTTCCAGCAACTTGTCGAAGATCGACGCCTCGATGATCAGGTTGCCATCGGCCGAGCAACCCGAGCCGAAGTCCGACGTCTTGGACAGCCGCGTATTGCGCGCCGCCTCCTCGATGTTCGCGGTTTCGTCGATGATCATCGTCGAGTTGCCCGCGCCGACGCCATACGCCGGCGTGCCCGAGCTGTACGCGGCGCGCACCATCGGCTGGCCGCCGGTGGCGACGATCAGGTCCGCGCGCGCCATCAGCGCCTGCGACATAGGGATGTTGACCTTGGTCAGGCACTGCAGGATGTCTGGCGGCGCGCCCTCGCGCTCTAGCGCCTCGCGCATCAGCCGCACGGTTTCGAACGACGTCTTCTTCGACCGCGGATGCGGCGAGAAGATGACGACGTCGCGCGCCTTGATGCCGTAGATGGCATTGCCGGCGGGCGTGAGATCGGGGTTGGTGGTGGGGACGATGCACGCGACGATCCCGGCCGGCTTGCCGTACTTGACGATGCCCTTCTCGGGCAATTCCTCGATGATGCCCACGCTTTTCTGGCGCAACGCGTCGCGCAGCACGCCGCGAATCTTCATCCGCTTGCCCATCCGGCTCACCGCGTCGCCCAGGCCGCTCTCCTTGATGCCCATGTCGACCAGCCGCGTGAACGTCTGCTTGTTGGCCACCGCCCAGGCGACCGCCTGGCACAGGCGATCCACGCGCGCCTGGTCGTAGGTCTCGATGACGGCGAGCGCCTTGCGAGCGCGCATGAACACATCATCGAGTTCCTGCTGCTGTTCCTCGGTGATGCCTTTTTTCAGTTCAGGAGCGGCCATTTGCGATCCTCTTCGTGTTGACTTGCGGGCATGCCGGCGCATCAGCGCGTGCCCGTCGGAAAGGCCGACCAAGCGCACCGTCAACGCGGCAAGCGTTGGCACGTGCGCCTTCAGTCGGACGGTTCAATCGATCGGATACTCCTCCATCGTTCCGGCGCGGGCCGTAATGGCCGTGGCCATCCCCGGGGTGCCACCTTTTGCGCGGCATCGGCGCGGGACGCCCGTTGTCCCCGGAAAGCCTTGAATTCCTTGGCAAGATACGGCTCGGCAACGTGCCCGGTCAAGGGCGAGTACCGACAAACCGTGCGATCAGCGCACACAAAAAACGGCCGCACGGCATTTTCTTTGCTAATCTGACGAATTCGGGTGCTTCGCGGACCCCGCTCGGTCGCCACGCAGCCCTTCCCAGGGCAGCGGCCGCGCGGCGCAGCCACCCAAGCAGAAAGAACAGGATGCCGAAGGCAAAGCGCATAACCGGGAATCCGCCCGCCGACGCGGCAAAGGCGCCGCTGCCACCGTCGTTTGCCGACCCCGATGCCGTGGCGGCCGAAACCATCGCGCGATTCAGCGACGACCCCGACTTCGTCACCGCGCTCGCACGTGGACTGGCCGTGCTGCTCGCGCTCTCGGACAAGCGAAAGCACATGTCCATCGCGCAGGTGAGCCATCGCACCGGGATACCGCGCGCCGCCGCGCGGCGCAGCCTGCATACGCTCGCGAAGCTGGGATTCGCGGCGGCGGACGATGCCCGGCGTTTCTACCTGCGTCCGCGCGTCCTGTCCTTCAGCCATGCGTACCTGTCCACGTCCCCCATCGCCGTGCTCGCGCAGCCCATCCTCGACCGATTCGGCGAGGCGGTGCGCGAAGCCTGCTCGCTGGCCATGCTCGACGGCGACGAGATCGTCTACCTGGCGCGCTCGACGTCATCGCGCATCATGTCGCCGTCCCTCAACGTCGGGCGCCGCTTACCCGCCTATTGCACGTCCGTCGGACACGTGATGCTCGCGCATCTGCCGCAGGACGAACTGAACGCCTATCTCGCGCGAACACGCTTTCATCCGTACACCGAGCACACGCCCAATTCCGCCGACAAGCTGCGCGCCCAACTCAAGGCGGTGCAGGAGTCCGGGTACGCGTTCGCGAGCCAGCTTATGGAGTCACGGCTATGCACGCTTGCCGTGCCGGTTCGGGACGCCGGCGGGCACTACGTCGCGGGCATCAACGTCATCCTGCAGGGCCGGCTCTATTCGCAGAAGGACATGGCGGAACGCTACCTGCAGCCGCTGCAGGAAGCCGCCATGGAACTGGGTTCGCTGCTGCTGCCCTGAACCTTCCGGGCGCGGATGGCCGGCTAGGAAATCCGATAGGCTATTATCCATTCGATGGCGACGCACGACGAGGACCTGCGATGACGAATACGCTGGACGGCGAGTCCGTCTCCGAACCTCTCAACCCGCTCGGGATCGACGGCATCGAGTTCATCGAATTCGCGACGTCGAAGCCGCAGGCGCTCGGCAGCGTGCTGGAGACGATGGGGTTCCGTCCGATCGCGCGGCACCGTTCGCGTGAAGTCGAGCTCTACAGGCAGGGCACGATGAACATCATCGTCAATTCGCAGGCTGCCGACATTCCGCGCACGGTGCAGCCCGTCGAGCGACCCATCCTGAGCGCGTTCGCCATCCGCGTGCGCGACGCCGATGCCGCCTTCAACCGGGCGCTCGATCTCGGTGCGTGGGCCATTCCCGCGCGCGCCCGCGCGATGGAACTCAACATTCCGGCCATACACGGCGTCGGCGAGAGCCTCATCTATTTCGTCGACCGCTACAAGGACTTCTCGATCTACGACATCGACTTTCGCGCCATCCCCACCGTCGACCCGCAGCCTCCGGCGATCGGCGGACTGCACTTCTTCGGCATCGTCCAGTATGTCGGCGCCGACCGGACCGCCGACTGGGTGGAATTCTATTCGCAGATCTTCGGCTTCACGCCGCTCCCGGATCGCGTGCGCTTCGGCATCATGCCCAATGGGCTGCTGCTGCAGAGTCCGTGCAAAGGCTTCTTCCTGCAGCTGATCGAGCCGGAGGATACGGCGCGCTTCGCCTACTCGGACGAGCACCTGCAGCGCATCGGCCTGGGAACGCCGGACGTCATGGCGACCGTCGGCGCGCTCGAGAAGCGTGGCGTGGAATTCCTGACATCGCAGAAGGTTCGCACCAGCGAGCGCGGCGCGCTCACCAAGCCCTGTCTCGGCAACGTGATGTTCGAGCTCGTGCACGACGCGCCGGGATCCCACGCGACCCAAGCATGATCTTCAACGACATCGGGATGGACACCGCCTCGCTGGCGGGCCCGCTGGAGGGCAAGCTCGCCGCGGTCCGGCGCGCGGGCTTCTCGCAGGTGATGATCTCGGCCGGCGACGTGGTCGGCCATGCCGGTGGCGTAGCCGCGGGCGTTCGCTGCGTGCGCGACAGCGGACTTGCGGTCACCGGCGTCGAGGCACTGCGCGATTTCGAAGGCTGCAGCGGCCGGCTGCGCGAATACAAGGTGGACGTCGCCAAGTCGATGCTCGAGGTATGCAGCGAGCTCGGCGCACGCCTGCTCGTGGTCGAGGCGTCGACGTCGGTTCACGTCGACGCCAAGGCAGACGCGATCGTCCGAGACCTGCGCATGCTGGCGGTTCTGGCGATTCCGATGGGGATCCGGATCGCGTTCAAGGGCGTGTCGTGGAGCCGCACCGTGCGCAACTTCGTCGCGGCCAGCGAACTTCTGTATCGCGCCGATTGCCCGAACCTGGGTCTCGCCATCGACGCGTTCGACGTCCTCGCCGCGCGCATCCCGCTCGACGACCTTGACGCCATCGACCCGGAGCAGGTTTTCCTGGTGCAGCTTTCCGACTACATGTGGCAGGAAATGCTGACGCCCGAAGAGCAGGCGGCGACGGCATCGCATTTTCGCGTCTTTCCCGGCGAGGGCGCGCACAGCGACGACCTCGCGGCATTCGTCAGCAAGCTCGATTCGATCGGCTATCGCGGCAATTTCAGTTTCGACGTCTACAACGACGACTTCCAGCAAATGCCGCCGGACACGGTCGTGCAGCGGGCGCGCCGGGCCGCGGAATGGCTGGTCGAAACAGTGCTGCGACGCGCCCTCCCCGTGCCTAACATGGAGCGCCTGCGGCGCGCGGCCGCGCAATAGCGGCAGCGGCGGAAGCATCCCCGCGCGACTCCGCGGGCGGAGTGAACTTCGCGCCTCCGCCCTTCACTTACCTACTACAGCCCGCTCTCCGCAAGTCGTATCCAGCGGCGTACCTAGCGCAGCATGCGTCCCGCGATGTAACCGATTGCGGCGGCACCGGCGAGCGCAACGAACGGCCGTGCCCGCACCTGGGCGCTGCAGGCTTCCGCGAGTTCCCCGGATTTGCTCGCCAACTGGCGTCCGTTCTCGGTCGCCCATTCGGCGACGGGCGCCGCGGCGGTGGCCACCCGGTCGATCGTCTGGTGCGCGGCGGTGGATGCGCCCTGGATCACCGGCGCGAGTTGATCGACCGCCTTGTCGACAGTCTGATGGGCGCGGTCGGCAATTTCCGACGTCCCGTTACCACCCGATATGCTCGTTGCGTGCATGGCAAGCTCCTTGGTGTGAGTAATGGTTCCTTGATCAACGCCCACGACGGGAAAGGTACAGCCGCCACAATTCGCGCGCCTGAGGCGTGAGCGCCGCGCGCGCGACCACGCCCGCGACCGTCGCAAGGGTCGCGAGCGAGCGTGTTCCGTTGGGCTTCTCGGCCGTCACGTTGATCGGTCTGCTGGCGCCGTTGACGGGGGGCGGCGCGATGTCCGGGCTGACATTGGCATCGCGCCGCCGTCCCGCCCTGAACGCCATCGCGCCGACCGCGCCGACGGCGATCAGCGGCGCCCACTTCAAGCCCGTGCGCAACCGGCTGTCGGTCTCGGCGCGGGCCTCCTGCACATGCCTTGCGACCCGCTCGCGCCGCATTTCCAACCTGCGTTCCGTCTCGTCGATTTGTTTCTCCAGCGTAACTTCGCTCATGGCGCTATCCCCGACATGTCGCCGTCGCGGCGAAGTTGTCGCAATGTGGCTGTGAACAAATGTTCCGTCGTCAGTGTGCGAATCCAATGAGCCAGGACCGCTGCCAGCACCACGTTGGCTCCGGCTGCGATCAACAGCGCCGTCACCCATGACATGCCTTGCCCGGCAGCCCAGACGATCCCGCTCGCGACCACCGCCAGCCAACCGCTGACGACGAGGATCGCGGCGACCACCGCTCCGCCCAGCAGCTTGGCGAGGCGAACCCCTGCCTGCTGAGCTTCGAGGACGGCCAGTTCAAGGTGATCGCCGACGACGCTGCGCAAATCGCTGGCGATGGTCGCGGCATGAGCGGCGAGGGATGGCGTACTACGCAACTTGGGAGGTGGCACGAGCGTGACAGGCATTTGGCGCTTCCGGATTCGCAGGGTTATCTGCGAGCAGACAATGCGGCCTTCGGGGATTTACGCCTATCGGTGGGCGGGCGATTCCGGTGTCGTCGCCGTTCCTACAGCGGTCCAGCGCTGGATCATCCGGTACCGCCGGACGTCGTGGCTGAACGTTGCCGCGCCACGATCCACGTAGTATCTTGAGTCGGTTCGGCCCCGACGCGGCAACAGGTCCATCGAGTGCCAAAGTTGGGGCGACCCTTCGGGTAGCAATGACGATAGCGATAGCGTGATGTGTGAGAGTCGACGCTCATGATCGAGATTCGCAAGGGCCAGGCACCAGCCCAGCTTGACCGTGCGGAGTTCAGCGTCCGGTTTCGTGCCTCCTTCGTCGATCCCGAATTCCGTGCCGAGGATTCGTCCATCGCGCGGCTTGAAGAGATCGCCTGGCGGGCGTACGTCGATGCACGCAAGGCGCCATTCACCGCCAAGGCGGGGCACGGGATACGCCGATCCGGACTACGATTTGTCCGTGGAGTGGATTGCCACCCAACAGCGGATCGACGCGGCGCAATTGCGCTGGGCCGACCCGGCGAGCCCGTCCAGGGTGTTGGTGATCTGCGGCTCGGCGCGCAACGACGGCACCTGCCCGGGCGAGATGTCCAAGACCTTCCGGCTGGTGGGCATCGCGCGCGAAACGCTGGAGCAAGCCGGCATCCAAGTCGACGTGCTGGACCTAAGCCTGCTCACCTCCGAATACGGCCGCAACATCTACCCGTGCAAAGGATGCGTCTCGACCGCGATGCCGCTGTGCCACTGGCCTTGCAGTTGCTACCCCAACCACGCGCTGAACCAGACCAACGACTGGATGGCCGAGATCTACGAGCGCTGGACCGCCGCTCATGCGGTGCTCATCGTCACGCCGGTGTACTGGTACCAAAGTCCCAGTCCCTTGAAGCTGATGATCGACCGCCTGGTCTGCGCCGACGGCGGCAACCCCGACCCGACGTCGACATCGGGCAAGAAAGCCGCCAAGGCGAAGGAACTCGAGATGGCGGGATGGGACTACCCGCAGCACCTGGCCGGACGTGCCTACGGGCTGATCGTTCACGGCGACGTGGCCGGCATCGAGGGCTCGCGACGCGGTCTGTCGGACTGGCTGGACTGGATGGGTTTCATCGACGCTGGCGCGCCGGCGCGATTGGATCGCTACATCGGCTACTACGAGCCGTATGCAACGAGTCACGATGCGCTGGACCGGGATGAACCGGTGCAGGAAGAAGCGCGCAACGTGGCGCGCGCGGTGGCGAAGACCGTGGTTGAACTGAGGTCCGGTCGCCTGCAGGCGGTGCAGCCGCAATTGAAGCGGCCGCGGGCAAAGTAGAAAGCCGGCAGCTCCTTGGACCTTGCTCCGCTCACGACCCTCGTCCAAAGCCGTCGCGGCAGGCTGCTGCCGCTTCCCCCGAAACTGGCGCGCCTGTACGGGTGTCTGCGCATGCCGCTGCCGCGCGCGCATCCGCATGTCTTCAGCAACTTCGTGACCACGCTGGACGGCGTCGTTTCGCTCAATATCAAGGGCCACGCCAGCGGAGGCGACATCAGCGGGTTCAGCGCGCAGGATCGCATGGTGATGGGCTTGTTGCGCGCCGTTGCCGACGTCGTGATCGTCGGCGCAGGAACCCTCGCCACGGACCGTCGTCACGTGTGGACGGCCGCGGCGATATTTCCTGCGCTCGCAGCGGAATATCAACGATTGAGCGCGTCGCTGGGCCAGCATGGGCCGCCTCGCAACGTCATCGTGAGCGGCAGTGGCACGATCGACCTGCGTTTGCCCGTGTTTACCTCCGGCAAGGTGCGGGCGCTGATCCTTACGACAGGCGCCGGCGCCAGGCGCCTGCGCACTCAGCGGGCACCCGATTCGGTAGAGATCCGCGCTCTTCCCGGCCATGCGGCAACAATTTCCGCGAGCGCAATCCTGGCCGAGATGGTTCGGATGCAACTGGGCAAGCGGATCCTTGTCGAGGGCGGGCCGCGACTGCTGGGCGACTTCTATGCGGAGGACCTTCTCGACGAGCAGTTCCTGACTCTCGCCCCCCAGATCGCCGGCCGCGACGCTGGGGACCGACGCCTGAGCCTGGTCATGGGCAAGGCGTTCGGGCCCGACGATACCCGCTGGGGGACCGTGACGGACGTGCGACGCGGCGGCAGCCACCTGTTCCTGCGGTACTCGTTCCCCGCCGCCCGTCCCGGCCGCCGGCCGGGCCACAAGTCCGCTGCCTGATCCTCAATGTGCGGTGCCGCACGCGTGGCGCCGAGCATCCGGCGGATGATGACAACGCTCAGGCGCCGTTATTCTCACCATGCCGGCGTTACCCGGAGTCGCAGACTTGTGCGTCCGGTCCGCGTGGCACTTCCCATCATCGAGGCATACCAATGCTTGTTGCAACGCCGCCTGCTTCGCATCACGTGCCCAAGGATCTTTCGGACCGAGTTGCCTTGGCTTTCACCAAGTCCATGAAGGTGCTTGCCGACGTGCTGTTCGCCCGCCGCTATGGCCATCGCGCCGTCGTGCTGGAAACGATCGCCGCGGTGCCCGGCATGGTCGGGGGTACGCTGCAACACCTGCGCTCGCTTCGCCGCACCGAGGGTGACCGGGGATGGATCCGCACGCTCCTGGAAGAAGCGGAGAATGAACGCATGCACCTGATGATCTTCATGCGCATTGCCAGTCCGACGGCGTTTGAGCGCCTGCTGATTTTGCTGGCTCAAGGCATATTCTATAACTGCTTCTTCCTGCTGTACCTGATATCGCCCAAGACGGCGCATCGCGTTACGGGTTATTTCGAGGAGGAAGCAGTGCACAGCTACACCGAATACCTGGCTGGCGTTGACGACGGCACTCACGCGAACACTCCGGCCCCGCAACTGGCCATCGATTACTGGGAGCTCGCGGCCGATGCAAAGCTGCGCGACGTGATCATCGCGGTTCGCAAGGACGAGGCCCACCACCGCGACGTCAACCATCAGTTTGCCGACGATCTGGCTTGAAGCGCTGACTACACCGACCTCGCGGCCAACCACGCGAACCCGCCGGTTCGCCCCCTCACCGCCCCAGCGCGATTCGCGGAACCCACGTGGTGATCTCGGGCACGTAGGTGATCAGCAGCAGCGTGATTCCAAGCGGGATGTAGTAGGGCATCATTTCCTTCAGCACGTCCTTCATCGTCACCTTGGCGATGTCCGCGACCAGGAACAACGCAAGACCCATGGGCGGCGTCAGCAGGCCGATCATCAGGTTGAACACGACGACCATGCCGAGGTGCACCGGATCGACGCCCGCGGCGACGAGCGGCTTGGCGATGATCGGCGCGATGACCAGGATCGCCGTCGTGCTGTCGAGGAACATGCCGACGATGATCAGCAGCACGTTGACCAGAACAGGAGCACGTACGGATTGGTCGAGATCGACAGCATGATGCCGGTCAGCTTCTGCGGCACGGACTCCACCGACAGGATCCAGCCGAACAATGCCGCGACGGCGACGATCAGCAGGATGCCCGCGGACGCGCGAATCGTTTCGTAGGCGGCGTCGAGCACGCCCTGCCAGGTGAGCTCGCGATAGAAAAGGCTGCTGATGAGGATCGCATAGAGCACGGTCACCGACGCGATCTCCGTCGGCGTGAACCAGCCGAGCAGCATGCCGGCGATGAGGATCACCGGCGCAATGATCGCCGGAAACGCCGGCTTGAGGTCGCGCCACAGCTCGCCGCGGCTTGGCCAACGCGCCGCGCGTGGATACTTGCGGCGCTGCGCGAGCCACCACGTCATCAGCATCAGCATGGCGACGCACAGCAGGCCGGGCACGATGCCGCCGAGCAGCAGTTGAATCACCGAGACACCCGTGACCGTGCCGTAGATGATCAGCGGTATAGACGGCGGGAAGATCGGCCCGACGATCGCCGACGAACTCGTCACCGCGGCCGCGAACGGCGCGGAAAAGCCCTTCTTGCGCATCGCGTCGATTTCGATGCGCCCGAGTCCGCCGATGTCGGCCAGCGCCGATCCCGACATGCCCGCGAAGATCAGGCTGCCGAAAATATTGACCTGCGCGAGGCCGCCCGGCATGCGGCCCACGGCGGTGTCGGCGAACTGCATAGATGTAGCGCGAGATGCCCGCGCTGTTCATCAGGCTGCCGACGAACAGGAACACCGGCACCGCGACCAGCGGAAACGAATCGAGTGCGTAGAGCGTGCGCTGCGCGACCAGGTCGATCGGCAGGCCGTTGGCGAAGATGTACACGACGCAAGGAATGCCGATCGCAAGGACGACCGGAAACCCGAGCATGAACAGGCCCAGGAATGCGAAGACGACGAGGAAGCCTTCCATGTCGAACCTAGGTGAGCACCGTATGCTTCTCTTCGGGACGGCGGCGCCGCCACGTGTGCATCAGCATGGCCAGCGTCTCGACCACCAGCAGCAGCGAGCCAATGGCGAGCGGTCCCATGAACAGCCAGAATGGCAGTTCCATCACGGCGGTCTGGTTCTGCAGGTTCTTCCCAATGGTCACGACCGCAGCGACGAACATCACCGCGAAGAACACCGCCCCGGACAGCTCGATCAGCAGTTGCAGCAGCCAGCGCGGCTGCGGCGGAATGAGCCCCTGGAATTCCTCCATCCGGATCTGGCCGCCCTGCTCGGTCACGTAGGACGCCGCGATGAACGTCAGGCAGATGAGGAAATATCGCGCGAGCTCCTCGGCGCCGGCCATGGGCACGTTGAAGATGCCGCGCATCGTGATCTGCGCCAGAGGCGTGATCACGAGCGCAGCAAGCAGCCCGAGACTGATCCAGCGTACCGCGGTGCGAATCAGGCGGAGCAGCGCCATCACATGATGGTCCTACGTCACTTCACCGCCCGGATCTGCTCGATATAGGGGCCCCAGTCCGGGAAGTCCTTGTTCACCTGCGCAAGCACGGACGTACGGAACGCGTTGACGTCGAGGCCATCCTTCTCCTCGACGAAGATCATGCCCTTCGCCTCGAGATCCTTGCGGTACTTGGCGGCGGTCTCCTTGTCCCAGTCGAGCGTCTTCAGCCCGACTTCGATCATCGTGTCTTCCATGATCTTGCGGTCGGCGGCCGGAATGCTCTGGTACACCTTCTCGTTGATGAAGACGGCCAGCACCGACTGCATGTGGTTGGTCATCATCACGTACTTCTGCACTTCATAGAGCTTGAGCGTGTAGATGTTGGGCAGCGGGTTCTCCTGTCCCACCACCAACCCCGTGGCCAGCGCGGTCGCCAGCTCGGACACCTCGACCGGCGTGGCGACGGCGCCCATGCCCGTGATCATCGACGACCAGAGCTTGATCGGCACGCCGCGGTATTTCTTGCCCTGCATGTCCTTGGGCGAGAGGACCTTCTCCTTCGACGTCAGCTCGCGCGTGCCCTGGAACAGGCTGGCGACGATGCGCATGTTGCCCTTCTCGATCAGTTCCTGGTTGATCTTTTGCAAGCGCGGGCGACTGGCTCGCCGTCGTCGCATGCATCGCATGCACTGGATCGCGATACATGAACGGCGTGTTGAAGACCGCTGTCGTCGACACGATCTTGCCCAGCGACCCGAAGTCGTGGTGGCCCATCGAAATGGCGCCCGATTTCACGCCATCAACCATTTCGCCGACGCCGCCCAGCTGCGAGTTCGGAAACACCTGAATCTCGATGCGGCCGTTCGTACGCTCCTTGACGAGCCGCGCCACCTCGTCCGCATAGCGCGTCTGCGGCGCATCGGCCACGCCGACATGCGCGTAGCGAAGTTTGATCTGTGCGCTGGCCGGCGACGTGATCATCATTGCAGCCAGCGCGGCCAGCGCGAGGGTCGTGTGGAAGCGTGGTTTCATCATGGTTCCTCCTTGGGTGAAATCTTGTCGTAGAGCTTGAATACCGCGGCCGTGTCGAGTTCAGCATAGCCACGGTGGATCAGCATTCGGTACAGCGACAGCGCTTCGCCGGCCATCGGCACGGGCGCCTTCAACCCGCCGGCGAACGTGTTGACCATTTCGAGGTCCTTCAGAAGCTGGCGCGCGTAGCCCTGGGGCGCGAAGTCCCGCTGTACCATGCGCGGATACAGCTTTTGCAGAAGCGTACCATCGGCGTGGCCGCCGGAGAGACATTCGGGAATGCGCGCAGCGTCGATGCCCGCCGATTCCGCGAGCAGCAGCGCTTCGGCCATTACCGCGTGGCCGCAGCCGACGATGAGCTGGTTGATCATCTTGGCGACCAGCCCGCTGCCGACCGGCCCCATGTGCGTGAAGCGTGCGGCGATGTCGGCCATCAGTGAAGTTACGCGCGCGATGTCGTCGGGCGAGCCACCGGCCATGACCGTCAGCGTGCCCGTGCCCGACGCGGGTGGGCCTCCCGAGACTGGCGCATCCACCCAGCCGCAGCCGGTTTGCTCGCGCAATCGCGCGGCGAACCCCCTGCCCCGCGCGACTTCGTTGGTCGAGAAATCGATGACGAGTTGCGGGGGCTCGACGGCGGTCGCGACGCCGTCGGGCCCGAACACCGCCTGCTCGACGGCGTCCGTCGTCGGAAGATTCAACAGGACGAACTCGGCCTCGCGCACCGCTTGTGACGCGGTCGACGCCGCCCGCGCGCCGGCTGCGGTTGCGAGCTCAACCTGCTTGTGCACGATGTCGTACGCGACGACGGCGTGGCCGCGCGCGACAAGTCGCTTGACCATCGGCAGGCCCATGAGGCCAACGCCGACGTAGCCGATGCGGTTGACAGCCATCGCTATTCTTCCATCCCGTAGATTCGAATGGCGTTGTCGCGGAACAGCCCACGCTGCTCGTCGGCCGTGAAGCCGCGCACGATTTCGCGAAAGCCGCCGAAGATCGTGTGGAAGCTTGCGCAGAGACTGTCGACCGGAAAGTTGCTCGCGAACATGCAGCGCGGCGGACCGAAGAGATCGATGGTCGTGAGCACGATGTCGCGGTTCGCGGCGGCCGTCCATGGCTGGCCCTGCTGGCCCAGACCCGAAATCTTCACCGCGACGTTCGGACACGACGCCAGCGTCTGCATCGCCGCTTTCCAACCGGCAATGCCTTCAGCGCTGCGATCCGCGGGCAGGCCGGTGTGGTTGAGGATCATCGGCGTGTCCGGAAAATCGTTGGCGAGTCGTGTCGCCTCGCCCAGATGCCACCACGGCGTCTGCAAATCGAAGCGCAGGCCATTGCGGCCGAGCTCCGCGTAGCCGCTGCGCCATCGCGTATCAACCATGCCGCCGGGCGACGATTCCGCCGGAGAGCGATTGGCCCGTGGCTTGTGGCGAACGCTGCGCACGAACGCAAACGCCGCCTGCTGAGCAAGCACCTCGGGAGCATCAGCTTCGTCCAGCCGGGCAGGGGCCACGGCGACCGTCGGCAATCCGAATTCCTGTCGCAGGCTTGCGACGTAGCGCATCTCGCCGACCGGGTCGGCGGGATCCCATTCGGTCTCGACATACACGGTCCGGTCGATGCGGATCGGCGCGGCGTCGGCGCGATAGTCGGGCGGCAGATAGCGGCGGCGGATTGCGCGATAATCGCCGTAACGAAACGGGATGGGTGGCTCGTCCCGCAGCCACGGGTGGTAATTGGCGACGGGATCCCAGAAGTGCTGGTGGGCGTCGACGATGGCGAGGTCAGCCACGCTGCCGCGCAAAGATGCCGGTCCCGCTTCCGAGCCCTGGTCCAACGCTCCTCCATCGCTTATACGTTCGAGCCGGTGTGGCCGGCTTCTTCGATTGCAACAGTATGCAACGAAATAGTCGACAACCGGAAACGCCAGCCGAGACTTCAGTCAGCCTCGATCATGAATCCCGCGAAGAACCCGGCGAGTGTGTCGAAGCCGTGCAGCGGGAGCACATGCGCGATGTACTGGTCCGGTCGCACGACGACCATGCAGCCCTGCTCGCGATCAATGCCCCGCATCTCGAAGATGTCAGCCCCGGACTTCAAGTCGGGGCAGAACATCTTTTCGTAGTCGATCAGTCCGAAGCGCCCCTTCCTGGGCAGCAAGACCGGCGGCATACCGTTGACGGCGAGGTCCCGGTGCCCCTGCTGGAAGATCGCCCGGACGTCGATGACGGAGTCGGGTCCGGCGCCGCTTGGCGTGAAGCGCTTGATCGGAGACTTGTCGGTATCCAGAAACCTGCACAGCGCGCCGATGCGTGACGCGGGATCCTGCGGATGCCGCGAATCCGCGAATGCATAAATTCTCCAGGCGCCGTCCGCAACAGCCGCATGGCCCAGCTGCATTGGCTTGGCGTCCACAAGGCGCACGACGGGCGCCGAATGGAAACGCATGCCAACCGTGAATCCGGTCGCCAGATGCTGGAAAGTGGGCTCGCCGCAAATTTGCGAAGGCATATATTGGGTCGCGGTCCCTGCCGTGAAGCGGCCCTGCTTGACGAAATACGATTGAAATTCTGCAGGATCCACTTTCTTCTCCGCGGCGCTTCCCGAATCCTTCGACGCGGTGCTGAACAATTTGGAAAACTCACGATCGAAGTCGATGAGTTGGCTGGCAATGGCATTGCGCTCCGCCGAGTAGGTGTGCAGCAATGCCGGCGAGCTTCGGCCCTGTAAGACCGCCGCGAGCTTCCATCCCAGGTTGAAGGTGTCCTGCATGGACACGTTCATGCCCTGCCCGGCCTTCGCGCTGTGGGTATGGCAGGCATCCCCGGCGATGAAGACACGCGGGAAGCGGGAACTCATCTCCTTCAGCGGCACATCGTCGAATTTGTCGCACAGACGTTGACCAATCTCGTAAACGGACCACCAGGCGATGTCTTTCACGTCCAGCGTGTAAGGATGAATGATCCGGTTCGCGGCTGCGATCAGTTGGTCAGTGGTGACGTCGTTCGTCGTCAGGTGCTGATCGGGGTCGAGCTTGCCGAGCTCGATATAGACGCGGACAAGGTATCCGCCTTCGCGCGGGATGATGAGGACGTTCCCGTCGTTGCCGCGAATCGCCGCCTTGAGGCGAATGTCCGGGAAATCGGTGACCGCCAGGACATCCATGACGCCCCACGCCTCATTGGCAACGTCGCCCACGAGCGCGCGGCCGATCGACTGCCGGACGGCGCTGCGCGAGCCGTCGCAGCCGACGACGTAGCGGGCCCGGACCGTTTCCTCCTGCCCTTGATGGTCGGTCCCCAGTCGCTGCAGCGTGACCGTGACAGGATGATCGCCGGAATCGCCGACCTCGACGTGCTTGACGTGGAGGTGGTAGTGCGGCACCAGCCGCAGGGAAGACTTGCGCATGACTTCCAGCAGGTACTCGTGCACGCGCGCCTGGTTGACGATGACGTGCGGAAATTCGGACAACCCGTCCTCGGTATCCTGGATCCTCCCGGCGCGGACGATATTTGCCGGGTTTTCCGCATCCGGTCTCCAGAAGACCGTTTCGTTGACCCAGTACGCTTCCTTGAGCAGGCGCTCGGCGAATCCGAAGGCATTGAACATCTCGACGGTGCGGCAGGCAATGCCGTCGGCCTGGCCCAGCTCGAGCGGACCCGGTCTCCTGTCGACGATGCGCGTCTTGATGTCGGGGAAGGCCGCCAATTGTGCAGCGAGCACGAGGCCGGCCGGGCCGCACCCAACGATGAGGACGTCCACTTCCTCAGCGAGGCCCTCCGACGGATGCATTGCACCCGGAGCGGCCGGAAGGTCTTGCGGGTCGCCGACCCGGTACCCGTCGAGATAGAACTGCATGGATCGCCGTGGCCGTGCGGCCTCGATCTATTCCGGCTTGATCCCGATCGACTTCACCAGCGCGGAAAAGCGCGGCAGGTCCTGCTTGATGCTCGCTGCCATCGCCTCCGGCGTGCTGCCGACGGGAACAAGGCCGGCCCCGGCGAGCCGTTCCGCAACGGCGGGATCGGCCAGCGCCTTCTTCATTCCTTCGTTGAGCTTGGCGATGACTCCTGGCGGCGTATTCGGTGGCGCCAGCAGCGCGAAATACGTGGGTAGCAAGATGTCGCTCGGGGCACCGGCCTCCGTCATCGTGGGCACGTCGGGCAGGACCGAAAAGCGCTTGTCCGACCCGACAGCCAGCGCGCGCAGGCGACCGTCCTTGATGAAGCCCTGCACTGCCGGCACCGCGGCGATTGTCACATCGACCTCACCGGCAACGACGGCCTGCGCGGCCGGCGAGGCGCCCTTGTACGGCACGTGCGTCAGATTGATGCCCATCTTCTGGTTCAGCGCCTCGAGATTCAACTGCGCCATGCTGCCAACGCCGAAGCTCGCGTAGTTGAGCGTACCCGGCTTCGCTTTCGCGAGCGCGACGAACTCCGCGAGCGAGTTCACATTGAGCTTGGGATTGACCACCAGGACATACGGGCCATCAGTGGCGATACCGATGTAGCTGAAGTCCTTGACCGGGTCGTACGGCAACTTCGCGTACAGCGCCGGGTTGACCGTGAGCGAGCCGCGATCCGTGAGCAGGATCGTGTAGCCGTCCGGCACGGCTTTGGCGACCAAATCGGTGCCGATCGCGCCGTTCGCGCCGGGCTTGTTGTCGACGACGATCGGCTGGCCCATCGAGTCGCCCATCTTCTGCGCGAGCGTGCGTCCCGTCAGGTCCGATGCTCCGCCCGGCGCGAACGGCACAACGAGCTTGATCGGCTTCTCCGGATACGCCGCCTGCGCGGCGGCCGTGGCTGGGACGAGCGTCGCCGCGAGTGCCATGAAAACTACGAAAACCTTGTTCGAAACCACCATGCGTCCTCCGCTGTGCGCTATCGCTTCGATGCGAATTTGGCCTTCCACAATCCCCACGGCCTGCCGATGACCTTGCGATTGGTCTCATCGTACAGCGCCCCCTCCTCGTTCGAGAGAAAGCTGATTTCGCCGCCCAGGCCGACCGCGCGTTGCTGCAGCTCCGCGTTCAGCTGTGTGTAGTAGGCGCGGAATACCGCCTCCTGGATATCCGTGCCCACGGCGCAATAACCGTGGCCGCGCATGAGCACGATCGCACCCGTGCCGATCGCCTCCGCAAGTGCCGCGCCCTGAGCGCGGCTGCGGATGAGCATGTCCGTCATGCCGAATTTCTCGCGGATCTCGAATACCGGCGCCCCTGTGTGCAGGAAACTCGACATGTGATAAATCGGCTTCAGTTCGACGTTTGACGCAGAAAACGGCACAACCGAAGCTGCATGGCTATGCACCACCGACGCCACATCCGGGCGGCGCGCATAGATTTCGCCGTGAATGAACCGCTCGAGATAGGGCGCCCTCGTGTCGCCATTCTGCGGCTCCGAAGCGAGGTCGAACAGCATGAGGTCGTCGCGCGTCACCTGTTCCGGCGCGAGCGAGCGCGAGAGGAAGTAGCGATCGGCGTGCTCGGGATGCCGCACGCTGACATGGCCGAACCCGTCGACGACGCCCAGGCCGGCGAGAATGCGGTTGGCAGCGACCAGGTCGTCGAGAAGCGCGTCGGGGGTAGTCATCAGGCTCGTTTCGCGTGGCGACCGGCGGCCAAAGCTAGCACGATTTTACATTGGATGGCCGCGCGTCGTCGACGTCGTCAAACAGGTGGCAATGGAGTTGCGCAATACACCCGCCGTCTGCAGGAACTCATATATAAATCCGATGGTATTCGACGCGTGGCGAAGCGGGAAACTCGAGGCGGCCGTTGTCGCGATTCCACGCGGGCGCGCGCCCAGGGCCGAGCGCTTGTGCCTCACGTCGCTGCGCAGTCAGCGTTCCGCGGACTCCAGTTCGACCTCAGCCAACGCACGGCGCAAATCGTCGCGGATCGCCTCGGCGATTTCCTCCCGTCGCGAAGGATCCGGAGCTCGCAGTGCCGCCGAAGGGTGAAATGTAGCGATCAGGCGCGCGCCCGAAGGATGCTCCAGTGTCGCGCCGCGAGCGCCAGTGATAGACGGGCGTCCCGGCATCAGCGCGCGCAGCGCGACGGCCCCAAGCGCGACGATGATTCGCGGGCGGACGGCGGCGATTTCGGCGTCGAGCCACTGCGCGCACGCAGCAATTTCGCGCTGTGCTGGGGTCTTGTGGATCCGGCGCTTGCCGCGCGCCTCCCAGCTGAAATGCTTCACCGAATTGGTGATGTAGACCGCATGGGCATTCAACCCTGCCTCGGCCATGATTCCGCGCAGCAACCGGCCCGCGGGCCCAACGAAAGGGCGCCCGGCCAAGTCCTCGGTGTCGCCGGGTTGTTCCCCCACCAGCATGATCGATGCATTGCGCGGTCCTTCGCCGGGGACCCCCTGCGTGGCGCGCGCGTACAGCGGGCACGCGCGACAGGCGTCGATTTCCTCCTTGCCGGGAGGCTTCAATTGTGTCCCTGCAGCGCGAGCGTAGAAACGCCTGGCGCGCCTGCTACTTGAGCTGTGCCCGAAGCTCGCCGTCGGGGTGCGCGGCGCTGTGCACGTTGACGTAAAGGTCGCCTGCCTTGAAGGCCTTCATCTGGGCATCGGTCAGCTTGGCGTTGGGCGGTACGGAGAAATTCGCGCCGTTCTTGACCAACGGCACGATGACGCCACCGTTCTTGCCCACGGCACCCTCGTGTATGTGCGCGGCAGTGGCGTCGATACCGGTCGTGGTGATGGCGCCCGACACCATGCCGTTATCGGCGATCGAGATATTGCCGGTGGCCGCGGCGTTGGTGGTCACCGGCGGAACCTCTTGTGCCCCGGACAACTTTAGCGTCATGTCGGCTGCCAGCGCCGACAGCGACAACGCGGCGGGCGCGAGGAAGGTGAACGCTAGCGCAGCAGCGCGCGCGGGTTGGCGTAAGAACTTCGTTGATTTCATCATGGTCTCCACGAAAGCGCGGCGCCGGAAGGCGGACCGCCGCCATCTGGAAACATGACGGGTGCGCCCGTCCCCGGCCAGCGGACGTCCGCGCGCGAAAGTGTAGGACTTCTCCCACACGGCTGCAGACGTAAGACTCGGACGACAGCGAGTTGCGAGGCCTGCCGATGGCCTCATGCAGGGCGTGGACCGAAACTTTGTGCGTCGTCGGTTTCCAGTTCAGCACGCAAAGACCGGCGATGGCGGCATTTTGCCGTCGCGTGACGTCGAGCGCCATTGAGCGTGGTCCACTTACGGAGCTGACTGACATGAAGTCGATTCTCGATCCGACCTTCAAGTACGTATCTGCCGCCAACACCGACGTCGCCAAGACCTTTGCCCGCATCCGCCGCGAACAGCGGCGAGCGCGGGATACGTCAGCCTCCGTGCGTAACGCGGCGAACGTCGCGCCGATGGTCGCGCGTCGGGCGTTCGTCAATCGTGCCGCCTAAACCGCGCATGCGCGAAGGCAAGTCTGCGATCACCCAATCATGACGACGGTCGTGGCAGTATTCGATGACCTGTGCCTGGCGCAACGCGCGGTGGCGGACCTGATCGGTTCCGGATTCCCCCGAAACGTGATCAGCTTGATCATCCGTCATCTTCAGGGACCGGCCGACCCTGTTGCTGTCAACGGCAATGGACGTGAGCTGGGACAATGCGTCCTGGCGGGCGGCCCGCTTGGCGAGGCGCTTCGCACGACCGCCCACGATGAATCCGCAGTGGCAGATGCACTGACGCGCGCCGGCGTGCCGCCGTCGGCCTCCCTGCTCTTTGCAAAGGCCGTGAGCGCCGGGGCAATCCTGGTCACCGTTCACTGCAAGGAAGCAGCAGTGCGCGACGCGCGCGACATCCTCGACGTTTACGCAGCCCCGGAACCCCAGTCGAGCCAACCGGCGGCTACGCGCGGCGGTCGACAGGATGGGGCGGCGGGGATAGGTCAGCGTCGAGCGGACGCCGCTCGGAACTGACTTCTGGACGTACACGGACAGAAGCTTGCCCGCCAAATGTTCCATTCTTACCAGAGCAAAGGAGCTGCCATCAACCTCAATCTCACCATCGGACCGCTGGTAGCGCTGATAGCCGGCATCCTCATCCTGGTCATTCCGCGATTGCTCAACTACATCGTGGCGCTTTACCTGATCGTCATTGGCCTGCTTGGGCTGTTCGGCGGCAACTTCAACCTGAAATAGCGAGGAATGCGTATGAAGACCTATCCGGTGACGCTCCCCGAAATGGCCATTGTCGCGCTCACCCGCGGCATGGCTGGCGCAGGACTTGGCTTGCTGCTAAGCGGCTCGATGCAAAGGGAGACACGGCGCATTCTCGGCTGGACGCTGTTTGCGCTGGGCGCGGCATCCACCGTGCCAATCCTGTTCGCCTTGCTTGGAAACAGGAACCCGGCCGAAATCGATATCACGCCGGGGCAATGAAGATCATGCTGGCGCGGCCTTGGCTCCGAGATACTTCCGGTACATCTCGTTGAAGGATCGGTAGCAAGGACACGCCAGACCCTCCAGCGCACTCCGGTTCAGGATCTGCATTTCGCCGCGACGATAGACGATGTATTTGGCCTTCTGAAGCGCGCCGCTGGTCTTCGTTTCGCTGGTTCCGCTCGCATTGTCGGCAGCTGTCGGCATGGTGCCGCCTCTCGTCGCGCTGTCACGCTGGTGAACGCGCTGATATCGGGCGCCGATGTTCTGTCGATGCTGCTCGTGCTGGGACAGGTCCCGCCTCGCTGCAGAATGCTCGCGCGCGACGATGACCTTTCATGGCAGTTGCGCCGCCCCGATCGCTTGGGCATGGCGCCGGCATTGCGCGAAGGTTTCCAGTAACGCAGGGGATCGCGTAACTTCCCGGTTCAGGACTACGGTATGTCGTTGCCTTTCGGCTGCGTGCTGAAATCCTCAGGGGCAAGGCTCTGAGTCAGCCGGAAGACGCCTTCGACGACGTGTCGCTGCAATTCGACTTCGACCATCAATGTTCGGTTCGGCTCGAAGTATCTCTTCAGCGCGGCGAAAGTTCCGCGGTGCTCGGCCACGGTGTAATAGGCAAAGCCCTCTGCCGGGCGCGCGCGGATGCACACCCCGAACTTTCCCGATAACTCCGGCCTGTTCAGCCAGGCGTTCATGACGTCGTAGTCGATGAAGTAGGTCAGCTTGCCGGGATTGAGCAGGTTGCGCTGGCGATCAACGAAGAACCCCGGGGGCAAATGGTTCGGATCGTACTCAGGACCGGCGGTGAATAGCACATCATAGTCATGAAGATCGTTGCCGCGGTCGTCGCTGAGCTTGATGACGAGCATACAGTAGCGATTCGTCACAAAGGTTCGCTCGAAGATGAAGATTTCCTTCACCTTTTCCAGGTGTTCGTCCTTCTGAGTCTTTGCCGTCAGGTCCTCCAGGTCCTTCACGAGCCGGTTGTAGGCTGCCGCGCTTCCCACTTCCAGGCACTTCAGGACCCATTTGACCGTCGGGTGCGAACCATCGTCATCGGGTTTGACACTGCCGAGGATGCCGATGTCGGTGCCGGAATGGGATCGTCCCGGCAGGACGCCGAGTGCCGTCCTCTCGCTGCGATCGTCCTTGATGAGCTTGAAGTGGCCATCTGCCTGCACCATTCGAATCAGCCCGTAGTTCATGTTGGCGGCAGCGACACGAACCACACCGTCGGAACCTGCCTCGCCAGTGTACGAATTGAGGTTATCGTAGAAGGCCCGGTCGATCTTCTGCCCAGTGAGCACGAAGGGATACAGGCCGCCAGCCACACACTCGTAAGCGAGCCATTCGCGATTGAGTTCCCAGCTTTGGTCGCTGCCGAGTTCCAGCCAGTCGAGGATGCCGGCGCCCGGCTCGACGCCTTCCGTGAAGAATTTCATCCGCGCGATGCGGCCCTTGCCAAGTTGCGCAAGCGCCGAGCCGTGATTTGCCGGAGCCAGCATGACCAGGTGCCCGAGTGGACATTTGTCCAGCTTCCCCCGGTAGTAGAGGTCGATCCATTTGCGCACGAGCGGCCCGCCGGTCGAGTGCGTAATGCAAGCGAAGCGCTCGCCCTTGCCCAGATGTGGCAACACGTCGGATGCGATCGCCTGCTGCATGCCGCGCCCAAGATCGTCGAGCGTCACCTCGTCGGCAAAACTCACGTATTTGGCGAGGTAGATATGCTTAACGAGAAGGTCGAGCTGCGGCGAGGCGTTCTTGAGAAGCGCCGCGGGCAAGCCACCGTAGGTGTCGGTGTTGGTGACGCTCCAGCCGTGAACGAAGACCATTAGCATGCGGCACTCCACTCTGATCGGTGTCGGACGGCTACGCCGCCGATCAGGGATCCCCCTCGGCTGCCTGCGCCGACGTCCAAGCGCCCCGCAAGATTGCCCGAAGGTCAACGCGTGCCGTTCCGGTTCGAACGCAATCCGCAGGGGACGAATCCTGGCGCCAGGTTTCCGGGCAGAAATGCTCGCAAACTTTATCGGTGAGGAAACGGCTGCGCGCGGCGTAGACGTGCCGATCTCCGTACGCACGTTGCTGATGCACATAGAACCGTTGTGGCGACAGCAATATGAGGGCGTCCCGCGCGCGCGTCATCGCCACGTAGAGCAACCGCCGCTCCTCCTCGATGTCGTCGGCGTTTCCTGTCGCCATGTCGGAGGGCATGCAGCCATCGATGCAATTGAGTACCTGCACCACCTTCCACTCCTGGCCCTTGGCGGAATGAATGGTCGAAAGCGTCAAGTAGTCCTCGTCGAGTAGCGGCGGGCCTGCCTCCGCGCTCGTCGCCGAGGGCGGATCCAGAGCAAGGTCAGTGAGGAACCGCTCGCGTGCGGAATACGTTCCGGCAATATTCTGCAGCTGCGCCAGATCCTGCAATCGCATCGGGGCGTCATCGTAGATGCGCTCGAGCTGCGGCGTGTACCAGCCGACCAGCTCCTCGAACTCCGCAGGCCAGACGCTGGCCGATGCGTTGAGCCGCTCGTACAGCGCGATGAGCGACGGCCAGGCTTCTCCCGCGGACGACGGAGCCTTGAACGAGCGCATCGCGGCAACGGCATTGACTCGCGCTATCCAACGCGTCGAGCCAACGCGATGCGGTTGCCGGCCCGACACCGGGAACCAGTCTCAGCGCACGAAAGCCGGCGAGCCGTCCCCGGGGATTTTCAATCCATCGCAGCACCGACAGAATGTCCTTGACATGGGCCGCCTCCAGGAAGCGCAGGCCGCCGAACTTCACGAATGGAATGTCGCGTCGTGAAAGCTCGAGTTCGAGCTGAGCACTATGGCTCGACGTGCGGAAAAGCACCGCCTGCTCCCGCAGTGACACGCCGTTCTCCCGGTATGCGAGGACTTGTTCCGCGGCAAATTGTGCCTGCGCCGATTCGTCCGACACCGTCACCAATCGTGGCCGTTCGCCGCTGCCGCGGTCCGTCATGAGGTTCTTGGTGTAGCGTTCCTTTGCCAATGAGATGACCGCATTCGACGCATCGAGGATTGCCGCAGTCGAGCGGTAATTGCGCTCCAGCGTAATCACCGTTGCGGGCGGCGCATATTGCTGCGGGAAATCGAGGATGTTACGGACCGTGGCGGCGCGAAAGCTGTAGATCGCCTGCGCGTCGTCGCCGACGACGGTGACACCGTGCCCGTTCGGCTTGAGCAGACGCACAATGGTTGCCTGGATCGTGTTCGTGTCCTGATACTCGTCGACCATCACATGATCGAAGAGAGCGCCGACTTCCGCTGCGAACGCCGGGCACCCGCATCATGGCCGCCCAATAGATCAGCAAGTCGTCGAAATCCAGGATCTGCTGCGCCTGTTTGGCAGCGACATAGGCGTCAAACAGGCCGCGCAGCCGTTCCGAATGCGAAGCACACCACGGATATCGGTCGCTGAGCACGTCGGTCAACGTCGATTCCGCGTTCACGACACGCGAGTAGATTGCCAGGCAGGTCGCGGCACCGGGGAAGCGCATGCTCGTCGCGCCATCTGCAACGTGTGCGTGCCTGACCAACCCCATCAGGTCTTCCGAATCGCCACGGTCGTGAATCGTGAAGTTCGGAGCCAGGCCCAGACGCTCTGCGTACTCGCGCAGGATCCGCGCGCCGATGCCGTGAAAGGTTCCCGCCCAAGGGAACGTTGGCGGACGATCGGACGTGTGCTGCTTGCGCTTCGCGGCCAGCACCCGGCCGGCACGCCGCTCCAGCTCCTGCGCGGCGCGGCGACTGAATGTGAGCAGCAGCAGACGCGCCGGATCGGCCCCTTCGCTGACCACGTGGGCTACCCGGTGGGCCAAGGTGTTGGTCTTGCCCGAACCCGCTCCCGCGATGACCAGCAACGGACTGCAAACCGCGCTGCCGCTGCCATGCATCACCGCGCGCCGCTGTGCCTCGTTCAACTCGATCCGATTTGGTTCGGTCATCTCCGGCTATCTTAGAACGTTCGTTCGATGATAGCTGGCATTGAGCCGGAGGTCGAGGGAGTGAGCGTTGCACCTGGTCCGTTCGACTCCCGAATTAGTCGAGCTAAAACGAAAAGCGCCCGCCAAGGTCTTGGCAAGCGCTTGATGTATAACGGTGTTTTTGGCGCGCCCGGCAGGATTCGAACCCACGACCCCCTGGTTCGTAGCCAGGTACTCTATCCATCTGAGCTACGGGCGCAAGTCGGCGATTATATCAGGTCAGCTCCCGTCACCGTCACCCTCGATTCGCCTCGGGGTACTGGCGTCGGGCTTTGCTTCGATTTCTGGCCCTCGCCGCGCGCCACGCAACAGGGACAAGCTTTTCAGCAGCCAGGAAATCGCCAGCCATGCGCCAATGATCGCCAGCGGCCAGGCGATCGCGCGCGGCCACAGCGCCGCGACCGCGGCGATGCCGAAAACCAGCAACGCCATCGTGCCCAGCAGGCCGGCTTCGGCAGGTCCCAGCGTGCGCCTGTTGGTCAGCGCAGCGCCCAGCGCGCTGCCGACGCTGACCGCGCCCGCCGCTGCGCGCCCCGCACTGCCCGAGGGTGCGCGCTTGGCCACCTGTTCGCCCGCCTCCTTCGCCGCCGTCGCGCGGGCTTCGGTTCGGCGGACACGATTGTGTGTCGTCAGCAGAATTTCCGTCGCATGGTCGATGTCTTTTTCGTACTGCGCTGCCATCGCCTGCGCGAACGCCGCATCTTCGATCGCCACGTCGAGTTCGTAATTGGACATCCAGCTCGCGAGATTGAGGTTGGTCGAGCCGACGCGCGCCCACGTGCCGTCGGCCACCGCAGTCTTGGCATGCAGCATCGTGCCGTTCCATTCGAAGACCCGCACGCCGGCCTCGAGCAGCGGCCGATACCCGGCGCGCGACAATGGCGACAGCGCGGGGATGTCCGACGCGCCGGGAACGAGCAAGCGCACGTCGACGCCGTCGGCCGCGGCCGCGCGCAGTGCCTGCGTATAAGCCGACGTGCCTACGAAGTACGCGTCGGTCAGCCACAGCGCCTTGCGCGCCACCGATGCGAGCAGAAGATCGAGCCGGTAGATGCCCGCGGCGCCGGGCACGCCGGCGACGACATGCACGCGCACGTTGCCCTGCGGCGCCCGCTCGACCGTGGGCACGGGCAGCGAACTTTCCGGTCCTTCGTCGCATGCAGCCCAGATCTGCGCGAAAGCCTGCTCGAGTTCCGCCACCGCCGGACCGCGTATTTCCACGCCGGTGTCGCGCCACGGTTCGAGACGCTTCGCAGGATCGCCCTCCCATGCGGCATCGATACAGAGACCGCTGACGAATCCGACTTCGCCGTCCACCACGATCGATTTGCGATGGTCGCGCGACAGCCAGGCCAGCGGACTGTCGAAGCGCGGTGAATTGAAGACCTGCAACTCCACGCCTGCGGCGCGCAGCGGTGCCCACAGCAGGTTCCCGCCCACTGAACCCAACCAGTCGACGACCACGCATACGCGCAGCCCCGCCTTGGCCTTGGCCTTCAGCGCTTCCGCAAACTTTCGACCCACCGGGTCGTCAAGGAACAGGTAGCTTTCAAAGAGGATGTAGTGCTCGGCCTTGTCGATCGCGTCCAGCCACGCGGGAAAATTCTCCGCGGCATCGAGCAGCAACCGGACGGCATTGTCATCCGACGCCGCGGCGCCGGCGGCGCGCGCGAACGCATGGTCCCAGCGCCGGTAGTCGTGTCCACGCACCGGATTCAATGTGGGGACATGGACTGGCGCCGGAGAAGGATTGGACGACATGGAGGGCATTATCCCGGAACCAAGGCCGCAGGCGGGCCCGGGCTCGACCGCCATACTCTGGTCGGCGTTGGCGAAACCTAGACGGCCCCCCAAACGTCGCGCGCGGTCGCGACGACCAGCCGCAGCTTCGCCGCCTGCGCCTCGACGTGAATGGCGTTGCCATGGACGGTGCTCGAAAACCCGCATTGCGGCGACAGGCACATCTGGTCGAGCGGCATATGGCGTGCTGCCTCGGCGATGCGCCGCTTGATGTCGTCGGCCGACTCGAGCTGGTCGAGCTTCGTGCTGACCAGGCCCAGAACCACCGTCTTGCCCTTCGGCACGAAGCGCAGCGGCGCGAAGTCGCCCGAACGCGCGTCGTCGTACTCGAGAAAGTAGCCGTCGACGGCGAGCTCGTTGAACAGCACTTCGGCCACGGGCTCGTAGCCGCCTTCGGCCGCCCAGGCGCTCTTGAAATTACCGCGGCACAGGTGCACGCAGATGCGCATGCCCGCCGGACGCCCGGCAATCGCCGCATTGATCAGCTTGGCGTACCGTCGCGGCAACTCGTTGGGGTCATCCCCGCGCTGGCGCGCGCCCTCGCGCATCTTCTCGTCGCACAGGTAAGCCAGGTTGGTGTCGTCGAGCTGGACATACGTGCAGCCCGCGGCGCCCAGGCTTTGCAGTTCCGCCGCATAGGCCGCGGCGACATCGGCATAGAACTGCTCGAGGTCAGGGTAGGCGTCGCGGCTGATCGCATTGCGTCCGCCGCGGAAGTGCAGCATCGTCGGCGACGGGATCGTCACTTTCGGCGTTCGCGTGGTTGCCGATTTGAGGAACTCGAAATCGGCGCGCTGGATCGGCTTGACATGCCGGACCCTGCTCGTCACGTGCATGACCGGCGGCGCGAAGTCGATGTTGCCGGCCGCGCTGTGGAAGCTGACTGGGATCCCGCCCTTGGTCTCGACGCCTTCGAGCTGCGTCAGGAAGTCGATATGGAAATAGGTGCGGCGGAACTCGCCATCCGTGATGCCGCGCAGTCCCAAGTCCTCCTGGAACTTGACGATGCCCCGGATCGCATCGTCTTCGACGCGGCGCAGCGCCGCGGCGTCGATGGCGCCGGATTTGTGCTGCTCGCGTGCGTCGAGCAGCGCCTTCGGGCGCAGGAAGCTGCCCACGTGGTCCGCACGAAACGGCGGCGTATTGCGCGCGCCTGACGAGACTGCCGGTGCATCGGCCATGGCGGCCCCTTTTGAATGGATTGGTTCGGAAGATTGCGCCGCGCCGAACCGTGGACGCCCGGCGCCAAATCGGTGCAACGATTCTACCTCACGCCGGATTCCCATCCCTCCACCGGGGTCGGATACGATTTTGGGTTGATCCGGCAAGCAGATGCCCTGACAATGGGACATGACCCGCCAGACAATGTCATGAGAATTTCCTTTCCGCGCACGGAGAAACGCGCCAAGCTGACCGACCCCATCGAATTCGTCGCGGTGGAAAAGAAGCGGCGCATCGTGTGCAGGGTGTCGCATGCCACGCTGCACGATGCGGACCGGGACTTGAGCGGGAACGAAACGATCCAGGAACTCTGGAATCGTTACATCGACTTCGTGGAAGACGTGGCGGCACGGCGAATCGAGCTCGGCTATTTCGAGCGCGACGGCAGCATCGTCGTGCGCGACGAGGACCTCGAGCAGGCCCGGCGCGCCGCGCGCGAATAGGCGAAGACTTGGGCGCGCTGAGCGAGTCCGACATCCAGGTCCTGACCGCTGCCGCGAAGGACGCCAGCGCTCGCGCGTACTGTCCGTACAGCCGCTTTCCCGTCGGCGCGGCGGTGCGCACTCGCGACGGTGCACTGTTTGCCGGCTGCAACGTCGAGAACGCGTCATACGGATTGACCGTGTGCGCGGAGCGCAATGCGATATTCAGCGCCGTCGGCGCGGGCGCAACCGATCTCGTTGCGCTGGTCGTCTACACGCCGACGCCTTCGCCGGTCACCCCGTGCGGCGCCTGCCGCCAGGTGCTGATCGAGTTCGCGCCCGATGCCGACGTGATCTGCATCTGCGCCGGGCCCAAGCGCCTCACATTCAAAGCCGCCGAACTGCTGCCGAACGCCTTCACGCTGTAATCGCGTCTGGCCAGCCGGCACGCATTCGGATGAAGCGCACGATGTGATCGACAGCCAGCCTTGCCTCGGGCAGGAACTCGGCGAGCTGGAACACGTGCGTAGCGCCCGGCCACAGTTCGAGTTCGACGTCGACGCCGGATTCAAAGGCCTTGCTGGCTGCCCGGGTCGCCTCGTCGCGCAGCAATTCCGTGCTGCCCACCTGGAAGAACAGCGGCGGCAGGCCGGAAAACTCCGCAAACAACGGAGAGACATCCGGATTGGTGAACAGCGAAGGCGATGGCACGTAGTGGCGTCGCAACACCAGGAGGCTCGCCCGCCGGATCATGGGGTCGCGGCCATCGAAGCTGCTGATGCTTGAGCTTTCCATCGTGCAATCGAGCGCCGGCGACAGGAAGATTGCGCAGGCAGGCAGCGGCTCGCCCGCGGCGCGAGCCCGGCACAGCGTCACGAGGGCGAGATTGCCGCCGGCCGAGTCGCCGGCAAGCACGATATTCGCAGGATCCACACCCTGCTCGAGCAGCCCGCGGTACGCGGCATGGCAATCGTCGGGCGCCGCCGGAAACGGGAACTCGGGCGCGAGGCGATAATCGGGAATCAGCGCCCTTGCGCGCAGCCGGCGGCACAAGCGGGCGGCGAGAGATGCGTGCGCGTTGGGAAAGCGGAACGCGAACGAACCCCCGTGCAGGTAGAGGATCACCCGCTCGAAACGGGTCTCAGGCGCGATGATCCATTCGCCGGGGACGCCGCCTACTTCCGTCGGCCGGCGCTCGACCGGCGGAGCCACCTTGAATTGCCGCGCGTCCAGCGCTTCATAGCGACGGCGCAATGCGACGACGTCGGCATCGTCAGCGAGCGGCTTGCCCAGCGTCAGGCGCAGCAGCGCGTTGAGCGCGTAGCTGCGCATGCTCGGCTTGACCTGGACATCGAGGTGGTAGCTTGGGCGTCTGTGCATAACAGGAATCTACGACGGAAGGCCAGTGCGACCAAACAGCACCTCGTCCGATTGGACCTGTTGTCCGTCGAGTCGTTCCGGCGGAACAGGCGCAAAGCCCAGTCGCTCGAGCAGACGCACGGAACGCACATTTCTCGCCTTGAGCACTGCGAAAATATCGCGAACGCCGTAGTGGCCGGCCAATTCGGCGATCATGGCCTCAGTCGCCCGGCGCGCATGGCCGCGTCCCCAGTATGCGCTGGACAGCACGTAGGCGATATTCGCGCGTCCTCCCGGATAGACGGTCGCCTGCACATATCCAATCAACTCGGATGGCGGAATGCGTATCACCCAATTGAGCCATTGTTCGCGTCCGTCACGCGACGTCCGGGTTTCGAGTCTGGAAAACCGCTCGCGCAGCCAGTCGACCGACATTGGCGGTTCGTTCTCGTACTCGTAGATCGCGGGATCGCTCAACACCACGAACATCTCGGTCGCATGCTGCGCGGTCTGCGGCTCCAGACGGAGATTGCCTGCCTCAACGACGCGCATGCGGGCCGGCCTTGCATCGGAAAAAGGATTCGGCAATCGTTACATCCGTGTGCCCAAGACCCACCCCGCAGGTGCGAATCACGCCGCCACGACGATCCGGAACTTTGCCCGCAACCCGCCATCACTGGGCTCAAACGGAACCGTCAGCGCGGCGCGTTGTGCCGGGTCGAGGCTTCTCCACAGGAAATCGCGCGCGTTGTGCGAGTCGCCATCGACGTACAGTTGTGTCGTCAACAGCTCGCGGCGAGCAAGCTTGACCTTCACGTGAATGTGCGGCGTGCGTCCAGAATAGGCCACGGGCCGGATCGTGTGGAAACGGTACTCGCCAGCGGCGCCTACGCTGACGCGGCCGAATCCCTGGAATGCGGGGTCGGCACGACCACCGTCGCCAGGATGGTGGTAGTGGCCCTGCTGGTCGCACTGCCAGATCTCGACGACCGCACCACGCACCGGACTGCCGTCGATGTCCGTCACCACGCCGTCAAGCCACACCGGCACGCCCTGCGAATAGCGTCGATCGCCCTGGACGAGAAGATCAAAGTCGCTGTCGGCGGGGTATACGGTCGGATAGAACGGTCCTTCGGTCTGTGCCGGAGTCAGCGCTCGCGGGGTTTGCGCCCGCGCCTTGCGCAACAGCACCGGAGCGACCAGCATGGCCGCAGCCGATGCGATGAGGCGACGCCTCGGCATCGCCGGGGTCGCGGGCGTGGTCGGGAGCTTCGACATGGCCTTGGCCTCCGATGTTGCGGACGTTCGACAGCGATATGGTACTAGCAACGCGCAACTTCGGATGCGCAACCCACGTCACCAATGCCAAAAGGTCGCCGGCAGTAGCGTACCTGCCGGCGACCCGAGGCGATCCCAGAATGCGCTTACTAGGAGTTGCGATTTACGCCCAGCGCGTTGAGTGTCGCATTGTCCAGCGTACCGCTTTGCTCGAGTCCGCGGTCCGATTGAAAGCGCCGGACAGCGTTCTGCGTGCTCGGACCCCAGAGACCATCGACCATACCCGCGCTGTAACCCTGGCTGTTCAAAGCGGCCTGGGCGTCGCGAACGGTCGTGTCCGACGCGCCCGTCGTGCCCGTCGTAGCAACCTTGCCGTTCGCGTCGGTGCCCTCGTGACCCACATAGCCGCCAATCCCGGCGCCGACGATGGCGCCGACCGGACCGCCAACGACTGCGCCGGCGACGGCACCCGTGCCCGCGCCGATCGCAGTGGCCTTTTGCTTCCCGGTCAACGGCTTCGCTGGCTGGGTATTGGTCGACGACGGTTCAGTCGTCGTCTTGTCGTAGTCCGCAGCATAGGACGGGGACAACATCAGCGCCAGCGAAACGGCCGCTGCGCCGTGCATTGCGTGTTTCAGGTTCATGGCGTTCTCCATAAGGAAGGAGGGAAAGCGACTCTTGCTTCGATCGCTGCACCCAGTGTGCCCGCCGGCGGAACGCGTGAAACTCCGCAACCCGTGCAAATTCGTGTCGGAGAAATGCGCGTGCGCGCGTAAGCCCTTCCCTGCCGCGGAGCGGAATCGCAAGCCGCTATCTCATTGGCAACGCAAGCCGCGCGTTGGCCAGCCTGCGTTCACAGCGCAGGCTGAATCTGCGTGTCTCCGTCGCAATGCACCGCATACATCAACCCGAGTGGGTTGCCGTGCTGCTTCAGGAATTCCTGGCGGAGCCCCAGGAACACTTCGCCAAGGACCTCCCCGGCGAGGAACCGTTCGAAGAACCGCTTGGCCCATTCCGCGGCGAACAGCGCCGGTGTCTGGCATTCGGTTCCCACGACGCCGCGCGCCCCTTTGGCCATGAAGTAAGGGACGAATCCGTCGTAGAACGCGGGTGACATCTGGGCCGACTCGCACGCATTGATGAACACCAGGGGATTGCCGCGAAGCTGCGTATCCGTCGGGGCATCGAGATTGAGATCGCCCAGCGTCACGCGCGCGTCGGACAACACGAGGCTGGAGGCGTCCGGCCCGCCCGGGTCGTTCAGGCCTGCCGCCTCCGCGTGGCAGTAGAGGTACAGAATCTGATCGTCGGTCGCAGCGCTCGCCAACGCTCGCTTGAACTCCGAGCTTCGGCTGCGGTTGACCAGGCGAAGGTTCAGTCCCGATTGGGCCCGCTCTGTCCAGTATGACTGCTGCTGCGACACGAAGTGCGCGTGCATTTGCGTGTCGATCGTGGTGTTGACGTTCACGCTCACCGAAAGCTTGGGATTGTCGCTGCGGATCGAACTGTCCGACACGGACATCGAAGTCTGCAACGGAATCTGCTCGATGACGTGGCGCATGCCGATGAAGTTGTCCCAGTCAAGCGCCGCGCCTTCCGACGCATCGCCGACATAGAGGAGCCCCCATGGCACCGGCGTGCTCTCGGACACGATTTGCAGCTGCAGCCTCACCTCACGGCGGGAGGCCATGTCGCGCAGGTACTTGCCCACCCGCTTCGAGTCGTCCGCGGCGGCCGGGCCGAAGAACAGCTTGTGGAAGAGCTGCGCGCCTGCGCGCGCCAGGATCTTGAGCGCGGCGTCGGAATCGGCGGCCGCGATCTCGATCGCCTTCTGGAAGGCGTAGTCGCCATTGGCGTCCTTGTACATGACGACCTTCATCACCTCGTCGCGCGCGGCGTCGATGGCGGACGCCAGGTAGGCGGGCTGGAGCGGCAGCTTGGCGCGTGTCATGACCGCGCCCCAGACAATGCAATCGTAGCCGCCCACCGCCGGCGAGATCGACAAGCCGATGTCGCGCGGTTTGACCATGTCGGCGGCGGCGACCGAGCGGCCGCGCGACAGTGTCTGGACTGGTGCCGCACGCACGGCGCCCACATCGAACGTCAGGTCGATCTGCTGGATGAAGTTGCCTTGCTTGTGGATCGTGGCCTTGAGCGTCGATGGACCATCGTGCAGCGGACGGATGTCGAACCGCGCCTTGGTCAGCGACTTTCCGGTGCGAGTCAGGCGGAACGGCCGTTCCCGATCAGTGGTCTCGAAATCGGCTGTGTCGAGCTGCACGGTCAGCGTGATCTCCGTCTCGCCTTCGGCGAAGGCCTTCTCGCCTTGGAAGATCGTACCCGCGACTGCCGTAGCCCGCCGTTCGACATCGACGTCGAACGCGAGCGTGTACCACCTGTTCGTCACCAGCGGCTGCTCGGGTGCCTGACCCTCGACCTCGACGTTGACCCATCGCTGATCCGTGCCCGGCTGGGGCGATGGCAATATCACGGTCGGATTCGCAGCCGGATCCGCACTTGGCTTCGCCGAGGGAGACGGCGCGGGTGAGGCAGGCTGCCGCGATGATGGCGACGGCGCCGCTGCCGCCGGCGCGGCGGCCGCGGGCGAGGTGCCCAACAGCCCCGGATCCGGAGGCCGGGCTCGTTGTGACTGGCGAGGCGCGCTCCTCGTTGCGCCCCACTCCAACGCAAAGGGATCGCCTGCAGGGGCTGCAGCGGCCGGGGATTGCGGTTCCCCACCCAGGAACTCTGGGGGACCGTCGATGCTGGCGAGCACGGCCGCCCAGAAGGCGTGCGCGACTTCGGGATGCGCGATGTCGCTGTGCGCGCCGGACGCGCCGTCGCCGTCCTTGATGAAGGCGCTCGCCTCGAGGTTGTATACGCGCAGCGGGCGAAACGCATACGCGTACGTGACCTTGCCCATCGCGAGATTCTCGGCCTCGGACGCGCCCTGAATGCCGAATGTCCCGATGCCGCCGTACTCGGGATATTCTTCGTTGCCGAGCACGAGCTGCTGCTTGACCCGCGCGCCCATCGGATAGAAGCGTCCGACCGCAGTGTCGAATTTCGACTGCGTCGTGACGATCGGCCCTCGCACGAGGCGCCTGCTCAGGATGCCGTGGAAATAGCCCGGGGTTCCGCGCGCATACGGTATGTCCTTGGCGTAGGCCCACAGCGACAGCGCGCCCTGCACCAGAAACAGTGAGTCGACAGGCCGCTGCAATGGCCGTGAATTCGCACCGGCAACGGTTGCCGACGCGACGATGCAGCCGAAGCTGTGTCCCATCAAATGAAATCGTGCGCGAGGCGCCGCGTCCTGCAGCTTGCGCAGCAGCGCGTTGCCCCCGGTCTCCCCGAAGATCCGCGCGCGGTCCTTCATCTTCCAGAACGAGAGCTGGCGCAACGGCGACAGGATCGCGTCGCGCACGGTCTCGGTGAAGCCGAGCAGCTGCGTCGAGCCCTGCGCATTGCCCGCTGCGTAGTCTTCGATGATCGCCGCGGGATCGAAGCTTTGCTGATCCGCGCCGGGTGGCGCGCCGGCATCCCCCGTGGCGAGACCCGATTCGGCGAACAGCGTCGCGTAGGCTTTCGCCGCCGCGGGCGACAGGTTGCTCGATGCAGGTCTCTCGCGTGCTTCCTTCACGATCGTGCGGATCGCGACACGTGCCTTCGGCGTGTCAGCAATGCGCCGTGCGAACGCTTCCACTTGCTGCTCGACGTCGTCGTTCGCGGCGAGCACGCCACCTCCCGCAGCTTCGACGGATTCGTCGCCCCACGGCAGGCTCGGCCAGTGCAAGCCAACGATCAGCGCCTTGAACCCGGGGCTGCGCGCCGCGACGGCTTGCCGATCGGCGCTGACGTCAGCCGTTGCAGCGATCCACTTGTCGTACTGCTCGATCGCCGCGGGTACGTCGCCCTTCCACCCATGACTCGTGAAGAACACGTCGGTGACCGGTTCCTCCGATGACGCCGCGCGCTGCACGACCGTGTCACTGAGCAGCTTGCCGTCGGCCTCCGGCCGTTCGCGCCCGACTTCGTCGTGCACCACGAGGAAGTATTCCAAGTCGGTACCGGGTATGCGGCGCAAGGGCATGGGGGCCTCCTGAGCGTGGGTCGCACAATGGCGGGACAGGACCCTGATGTTGCCTACAATACTAACGAAAATCCTCAGCCGATGCGGCAGATTCTGCCCTGTCGGAGGGCGCTGGCAGAGTGAAATGTGAATATTCCCGACAACTTGACATGTACAGGTTGTTTCGCCCGATAATTCACCTATAGCCGAGTTCCAGATGCCCACATCTTGCGTACGGAGGCTGTCATGGCGGCGATTCGGACGATTCTCGTGGTTGTCTTCTGTTCGTTGACGATCCTGCCGATCGGTCCTTCGGCGGCGCAGGTTCCGCCCCATCAGCCAGGCACCATATGCTTCACTCCGCAGTTCTGGTGCTGGATGCGCAACCCGCTTCTGCCCGGACAGGTTTGCTTCTGCCCCACGTCGTACGGGCCAATTCGCGGAATTTCGGGCTGACCGCCCGCCGCCGGATACGACTTCGGCACATCAGCGAAACGAGACGCCCATGTGGCTCAAGATCGAAGTCGACGTCAACAGCCGTCTGAAAGTCAGCTGGGGCGGCGGCGGCGGCGTCTACCACTACTACTACGTCGGCTACGAAGGCATCGAAAAGGCGGCCGCCGAGGTGCGGACGCAACTCGAATCGCTTTCGTGCTGGGGGCAGAGCACGGATCCTGCGGTCCGCCGGGAGGGACTGGTCAAGCTCGCCCAAAAGGGTTCGAGCCTTCGCTACCGCCTGTTCAACGACGTCACGAACATGAGCGCGATCCGGGGCCTCGAACAAAGGATCGCGGAGGACTACGACGCGCGGCGACCACGTGCTTTCCATCCAGGTCGATTCGAGCGTTCACGCGCCTTGGGGCCTGGCGTTCGAAGGCAACGTGCCGGCGTTGGAGGCTGCCGCGGTTGCCACGCAGGCAAGCCTTCCGGCGAGGGAAATCGACGAATTCGGCGGCTTCTGGAGCCTCAAGTACCGCCTCTCGGCAACGTCGAGCGGGTACATGGGCCCGCGCGCGAAGATGAAGCGGTCGCGCAAGACGTTCGGCCTCCTGTCGCTCGTCAACAGCGAGGTGCAGCAGCAAATCGAGAGCGACCTTGGCCAACCCGATGCCTACCGCACGTTTTGCCAACTGATGAGTCCGCCAGTGGGCGTCGCTCACACGCTGGCCGAATGCAATGCTCTCATCGACAAGACCGAGCAGGTCGATGTCCTGTTCCATTTCCTCGGTCACCACGACGGCGAGGCGCTCGACCTCGGCAATGGGCAGAAGATCGACTATGACGCGTTTTCCCAGCTGCTGGACTCGCTGACCGGTCGCTTCGAGGAGCGCGGCGTCTCGCCTTGCGGGCTGCTCTTCCTGAACGGTTGCGAAAGCGCGCTCGGCGACAAGGACTTCAGCCTGCGCGCGCAGGCGGCGCGACCCGAGTTGTGCGGAGCGATCGCGACCGAAGCAAAGGTCCGCCGTACGTATGCCGCGAAGTTCGGCTATCGCTTCCTGAAGGCGATGGTCAGCGATGGCATGACCGTCGCCGATATCATGGATGACCTTCACCACGACGCCGCGATGTGGCCGGAAAGCCTCCTCTACGGCTGCTACGCCAATCCCGATTACCGGATCGAAAAGCCGGCCCCGCCGGAACAGGCGTCCTGCGTCGCGCCGGTGGGCAATCCGTGACACCGGCGGACGAGGCTGCCGCGAGCGGTCGTTCCGACCCCTGGCCGAAGGAACCGTACAAGGGTCTCGCGTTCTACGGCATCGAGGATCGCCTGCTGTTCTCGGGGCGCGACCGGGACGTGGATGCCTGCATCCAGCGCCTCGCGTCCGCGGAAACACGAATCCTGCTGCTGCATGGGAACACCGGCTGTGGCAAGTCGTCGTTCCTGCGCGCGGGCCTCATCCCCGGCCTGGAAGAGCGCGGATTCGGCTACTTCTTCCTGCGCGACGCCGAAGGCACGCCGCTGTTCATACGGTGCGGGCCCGATCCCCTTGGCCGCATTGCCGAGCACGTCTTCCGGTTTGCCCAAGCTTCGGTACCGATCGAAGGCGTCGCCAGCGTGAAATCGCTGGACCTGTCGGCGGCGCGCCTTGGTTTCAGCGAGCCTACGGACTACGTTACCGCGTGCCGCCAGCCGGGCATGCTGATGAAGTCGTTGCACGAAATCTCCGCCAAGCTTCCCTTCACGTTGGTGATCATCCTCGACCAGGCAGAGGAAGTGATCACGCTGGGCGACGCCACGCCGGAGTACCGACGGCAATTCTTCCGGTTCGTCAGAGAATTCAGCCGCATCAACTTTCCGATAAAGCTCGTGCTGGCGCTGCGCAAGGATCACTCAGGCCGTTTCATCGAACTCGCCCAGGAAGGTGGCTCCATCGACCTGAGTCAAGGAGCGCCGAGCGCCGGCACGCCGCCCGCCGCCGCCGTAGCGGATACGCCTCCCGGGCAGACGAATCGCGCCGTGAAAGCCGACGTCAAGCTATTCCTGCTGTCCGAATTCGGAAGCGAGGAAGTGGAGCACGCGATCAAGTTGCCGACGTCGAAAGAACCGCTGGACGATCTCGATGCGCCATTCGCGCATTATGGTTTCGAGTACGAACCGGGTGTGGCAGAAGAGATCGTCAAGGACCTCTTCGATACGCGTTTTACGGCCGCGGTGCTTCCCGTCATGCAGATCGTATGCCGCGACCTGTACAAGAACGTAGTTACCCCGCCCGCCACAGCGGCGGACAAGTCAGCCACGCCGGTCATCACGATGGCCCAATACGTGGAGGGTGGGCGGATATCCGGCCCAGTCGATCGTCACATCTCGACGTCGCTGCGGGCGAGCTTTGGCGCGCTGCCGAAGAACGTCGATATCGAAGATGAAGAGCGCCGATGGCGCGACATTCTCTTTCGGCTCGTCCGACGTGAGTCCGACGGCACGGTCCACACGCGCATAGTCGCTCTCAAGGAGTTGCGCCAGATCGCGTCCGAGGAAAAGGCTGAGGCCAACGTCGCCGCCGTCGTCACCTACCTCATGCAGCCGGAGATACTTCTGCTGCGAGGGGTCACGGAACTGTCCGGTGCGGCCGACGACGAGACCCGGAGACTGAGCCTCGGCCACGATTTCATCGCGATGGTGCTCCAGCGATGGAAAGTCGGGGAGCAGGAGGCTGAGCTTGCCCGGGAGCGAATCGCCAAGCTTCGACGAAAGGCCTTCATCGCGGGCGTATCCGTGGCCAGCGCGATAGCGGTGATCGGGGCCTTTACTGTCGTGGCGACGAATGCGGGCAAGACCATTCAAACGCACGAAGTCCTGCTCAACACGGTCAAGGCCAGCCAGCGCGAAGCGCCAATGCTGGCAATGCTCGCCTCGGCCCATGCAATGTCGGTATCCGACGAAATGAAGCGCTATCTATTCTGGAAAGCGAAGGACGTCAACGCGGAGTACCTCCTTGCGGAACTGCTTGCGGGGCTTCCCGAAACCAAGTTTGCAGCCGCTGGTTCGGCTACGAGGACGTCGCAGGCGGATTTCACGACCCGGATATTCGGGCTGCCGAAGTCCGGCGGATTCGTGGACGTCGATGGTAACTATGTGAGGATCGCGGCGGCTGCCGGTAACAAGCCCGTCGAACTGCGGTTGTTGAATGGTGACGCGCTGGGTGCCTCCCTCTACCGGCCAACGACGTCCGTTTCCGAGAGCAAGTCCGGTGCCGTGCTGCTGCTGAGCACGTCTTCCGCATCACCCGTTCAAGAGTTGAGCTCGAGCCAGTATCAGGTCTACGTCTTGCTGCAGACAACGAACGCATTCCTCGGCCCGTTCGGTGCCGACTACTTCCTGCAGAAGTTGGACACCGACGTGCAGGCAAATGCACAGGCCCCGGACAAGAGTGGCCGGCGAAAGCTGACTCAGGTCTTCCGGCAGCTTAGCGTCAGTGGCGGTGCGGTCGTGCTGTCCACGTCAACGCTCAGCCCTGACCCTGGCAAGTCGACATTCCGCATCGACACGTTTGCCTTCAGCGACGCCGCTCCGCCCACCGACCCGTTCATGCACAACTTCAAGCTCGAGAGCGCTGCGATCGATGCCCGCGAAGCCGGACGAGGCGGGCTGCCCCAGGCGCTGCTCTTCGATGACTTTCTTGTGGTGCCCGAAGCAGCTTCGGGGACATCGATGCAACGCCTCGCCAAGTACAACCTTGCGACTCCGTCCCCCAAACGGGAGGACCTGATTCCCGCCGACGCTCAGGAGAGGTGCCCACGCGGATGCGAGTGGCGATGGATCCCCGGCGCCGACTCGGCAAACAGGCTGCTCGTCTTCGGGGCGCCGAGGACCGGAAGCGGAATCCCGCAGCGCTCCTTCGATCAGGCGTCGATCTCATCCGACCTCAATGCATTCGGCGCACTGTGGATCATCGATGTCGCGCGCGGACGAGGAACCGCGCTCGATACCCGGAAAGTAAGTAGAGCGGTGGCAGCCTGCGCCCACGGATTGCCTGCGGGGGCGCAAGAAGCGCGGCGCACGCCAACGCCAGCCTTGGAATCCCTGCTGCCCAAGCGTTCGGGCAGCAGGATGTTCGTTGCCGGGTCGATCGATGCCCTTTACCTTGGCGTGGTCACCGGTCAATCCATCGACCTCATGGTTATCGCCAACGGCTCCGCGAATTGCGTCGGAACGCTATATGTCAATGGTGAGGTCGGTCAGTGGATGGTTGCGCAGGATGGCAAGACACTTCTTGCCATCGGCGACTCCACGGGTGCGGGTTGGAGCATCGCCGAGACGATGCAAGCGAAGGCAGCAAAGCTGCGCGGCGAAGGAAAGCTCCGCGAGCGGGCGTGCGCCGCGGGACTCAAGGACATTACGGAAAGCCTGAGCCAAGCCGAGTGGACTGCAGCGACCCACCTTCTGACGCCGCCGGAGGGCCTGTGTGAAACGCCGCCGCCCCCGCAGGTGCAATCAAAACCGTCGACCGCTGCCACCCCACCGACCGCGCACTAGGGGCCTCTGGGGGCGCTGTGCGCGACTGGTAAGGCGATTCGGATTGTTCCGATGTCCGGCACGGTTTTGCGGAGGCAGACGCCGTTATCACTGGGAGCCAACGATGACAGCAACTTCAGCACCGTGCGCGGACTGCATCGCGCTCGAGGGGGAACCCGTGAGCGTGGACCCGCACGGCGCACTGACTGCCCCGGATGGCGCGGAAGGACTTGGGGACGGCTCGATGCACGGAGCGTACCGATGCCGAGTGTGCGGCGCGCGGATGGTATGGAGCGAACGTTCGGGCAACCCGGAACTGCGATGGCGATTCATGTAAGGCAGCCCGGCTGCGGCACGTTGAATTTTCACAGCTAGGCGGTTTCGCCGCGCGTTTCTTAGGAACGACTCTTGCTGTGGTTATTTGTGGCGCGGCGTCGCGCGTCACGGCCAATACGAGGATGGGATGTTTTACCGCGTTGTTTTGCAGGGACACGTCGCGCACGGCGCCGACGTGTCCGAAGTCAAGCGCGAGTTCATGCGCGTCACTGCCCTGCCGTCCAGCGTCACCGACCGGCTGTTCGGTGGCACGCCCCAAGTCATCAAAAGGCAGGTGCCGGAGGCCGACGCGGAGCGCATTGCGCTGACGCTGCGCGCTATTGGGGCTCCGGCCACGATCGAGCGCGAGTCGGAGGCGGGACCGGACGCAGGTCCCGAAGGTCCGGCCACGCTTGCTCCGCTGGGCGGTACCGATACCATCGCGTTCCACGACTCACCGCCGGTCGAAGCCCCCGTTTCCAGCAAGACGAGCCGCTGGCGCGCCCTCGCGTGGCGGTGGTTGCCCTGGTTCGTGGCCAGCGGGATTGGCTTGGCGCTGGTGCCGGCCGCTGCGCCTATCGTGGATGAGTGGATGCGGCGGGCTCGTGTGGTGCCCGTGGCGAGTCCCAAGCCGGTTGCGAAAGCAGTGGCCAGCGACGTCAAGCCAGAGATCGTCCCCCCGAAGTCCGAGAACCTTCACGGGCCATGGCGCTGCACGAGTCAATCGACGGGCCGGTCGAACTACTGGCTCTACAACGCCGATGGCACGCTTGGCTTCTATGGCGAGGCCGACTTCGCCTCGGGCAAGCCTGCCATCGCCGGTGCCGACGTGCCCGCGCGCTGGAGCCTGCAGCGCGACAAGCTCACGTGGGCTTATGCAGGCCAGCAGCCGAAGGCGGACGCGGTAATTGCGGTGCTCGATTTGTCGCTAATGAAATTCACGTATGTCGACCCCTCGCGCGAGCCGTTCTCATGCCGGCGTCCTTGACGCAGAATTGGCGGCACTGGCTCGCGGACATTGTTCTCCCGACCGCGTTCGACGACGGCGGACCTTCGCTCCGACAGTGAATTTCAATTGGCGCCGCCGCGCTTCAGTGCGCCGATCACCCGCCCGAGGAATTCGTTCAACGCCGCCTCGTCCCTGATCCAGCGCACGACGACGACCAGGTCGTTCTCCCAGTCGATATAGATGATGTTGGCGCCATTGCCCACAAAGCGCACGGCCGACGCTGGCGCGCTCGGCAGCGATTTGCGATCGGTATTGAGGTACCAGTTGGCGAATCCATAATTCGGGATTGGCCGGGCCGGGTGTGCGCGCGAGGGCAATCCACCGTTCGGAGACGATTTCGCGGCCCGCCCATTTGCCGCCGCGCAGAAACAGATATCCGAAGCGCGCCATGTCCCACGCGCTGATGAACATGCCGCCGCCGAAGTGCCCACCACCGCTTACCGATTGCACCCGCTGGCCGTCGAGATCGACCCAGGAAGTCTCATAGCCAAACCAGCGCCACGTGTTCGACGCGCCAATCGGGTCCATCACCTCTTCGCGCAGCACCTGCGGCAGCGGGCGGCGCCACACCTGCAGCGCGCAGAGCGCAAGCAGGTTGACGCGGACATCGTTGTATTTGAAATAGGTGCCCGGCGCGTGCATCGGCCGGTTCGGCCAATCGGCAGGCGTTGCACCGACGGGGCGATCTGCCCAGTCGGGCACGCCCCACAACGTGCCGGACCAATCGCTCGTCTGGCGCAACAAATGATCCCAGGTGATGGGCTCGTTATGTTCGCCGGCGAAGAGCTGGGCGCGCTCGGCGCTCGGCAGATACGAGGAGACGCGATCATCGAGGTCGCGGATGAGACCGCGCTGCCATGCGAGCCCAACGACCGTCGTCAGAAAGGTCTTCGTGACGCTATGCGCCATGTCGGTGCGCAACGTGTCGCCCCATTCCGCGACGACATAACCGCGATGTACGACGATGCCGTTGAGTGCCGCGCGCGATTGGGTGGGCCCGATGATCCTGAAGTTCGGTTCCCGCTTTCCGAAGGTGCCTTTCAAATCTTCGGCCACATCCTTCGGCGAGGGATTCTCGTTGGCGATCGCATAGTCGATCGCCCCGCTCAACCGCGCCGCGTCGATACCCAGCTCGGCAGGTGTTTTCCTTGCCCAAGTGCCAGGCGGCGGAAAATAGTCCGCTGCCACTGCGTTTGCGACGCCGACCAGTAAAACCAGCGAGATGGCAAAACGCAATGCAACACCACGCATGGCGCGCTCCACCATGAGCCTGCGTAGCCCGATCATGGATAGCCTGTCGAATTGGGGGACTTAACTGCAGGTCATGCCGAGCCTTGCTCGAGCAAGTCGGCGCGCTGAGCGGCCCGAGACATAGGTAACAGAACGTACCGGACACATGGGTAACACTTTCCGCATTTTAGCGGGAGGTGTCTATGCCGTGGAAGGAGTGTTCGGTGATGGACGAGCGCCTGCGGTTTGTCGCCAAGTTGCTCGACGGCGAGGCGATGACCGAGGTGTGCCGGGAGTTCGGCATCTCCCGCAAGACCGGCTACAAGATCTTCGCCCGCTACAAGGAGCACGGCGTCGAGGCGCTGAGCGACCGCTCCCGCCGGCCGGTGCGCTACGCCAACCAGCTGCCGGCCCAGATCGAGAGCCTGATCGTCCGCGCTCAAGCGCGAGAAGCCGCATTGGGGTGCGCGCAAGATCCGCGAGCTGCTGGTGCGCCGCCTGGACGGCGACCTGCGCATCCCGGCCAAGAGCACCATCCACGCCGTGTTGCATCGGCACGGCCTGGTCAAGGCGCCTGCGCCGCCCGCGGCCGCCGGGCCACCGGCACGCCGCTGTCCGCCGGCGTCGCGCCCAACGATCTGTGGTGCGCCGACTTCAAGGGCGAGTTCAAGCTCGGCAACGGTCACTACTGCTATCCGCTGACCGTCACCGACCACGCCTCGCGCTTCCTGCTGCTGTGCGAAGCCCTCGAATCCACCCGCGAAGACACCGCCATCACCGCCTTCGAGCAGCTCTTCCGCGAGCGCGGCCTGCCCGCCGCCATCCGCTCCGACAACGGCGTCCCCTTCGCCAGCCCCAACGCCCTGTTCAACCTCTCCAAGCTGTCCGTCTGGTGGTTGCGCCTGGGCATCGCCATCGAGCGCATCAAGCCCGGCCATCCGCAGCAGAACGGCCGCCACGAGCGCATGCACCTGACCCTGAAAAAGGAAGCCACCCGCCCGCCCGGCATGAACAGCCTGCAGCAGCAGGCCCGCTTCGATGCCTTCGTGCAGGAGTTCAACACCGAGCGGCCGCACGAGGCCTTGGCCATGAAGACGCCGGCCGAAATGTACTCGGCCTCGCCAACGCCTTATCGTGGCTTGCCCGAACTGACCTACCCGCTGCACGATCGCGACGTCCTCGTCACCGCTTGCGGCCGCATCTGCATGCACCGCAAACGCATCAACATCTCACACGTCCTGGCCGGTCAGCGCGTCGGCATCAAGGAAGTCGACGAGGGCATTTGGATCGTCAGCTTCATGCACTACGATCTCGGCTACATCGACCTGGAGCAGAAAACCCTGCAACCCCTGGACAACCCGTTCGGCGCGCGGTTGTCACCCATGTCTTAGGTACGCTCTGTCACCTATGTCTCCGGGCCGTACACAGCAGACACTTGGCGGAGACGCAGGGATTCGAACCCTGGATACAGGTTTTGGCCCGTATGCTCCCTTAGCAGGGGAGTGCCTTCGACCACTCGGCCACGTCTCCGGTCTGGTGCGCATTCTACCGGCGCGGCGCCGTCCGCGTCCAGCAGGAATGGTAATTTCCCTCGAAAAATCCGCGCCTTAGTGCGGTTCAGTCCGCCTGGGCCGGGGCATTTTCGAGGCCGAATGCCTTGTGCAGCACGCGCACCGCGAGTTCCAGGTACTTCTCGTCGATGACGACGGAAATCTTGATCTCGGACGTCGAGATCATCTGAATGTTGATGCCCTCGTCGGCCAGCGTCTTGAACATCTTCGACGCGATGCCGACGTGCGAGCGCATGCCGATGCCGATGACCGACACCTTGCAGATCTTGTTGTCGCCGATGATCTCGCGCGCGGTGAAGCTCTTGCCCCGCTCGCCGGCCAGCACGTCGAGCGTCTTCAGGTACTCGCTGCGATTCACGGTGAACGAGAAATCCGTGTGGCCGGACGCGCCGATGTTCTGCACGATCATGTCCACGTCGAGGTTGGCCGCGGCCACCGGGCCCAGGATGCTGTAGGCGATGCCCGGCTTGTCCGGCACGCCCATCACCGAAATCTTCGCCTCGTCGCGATTGAACGCGATGCCCGAGATGATCGCCTCTTCCATGGTGTCGTCTTCCTCGAATGTGATCAGCGTGCCGGGACCCGAGGACGCAGGATCCTCGAACGACGACAGCACGCGCAGCTTGACCTTGTACTTTCCCGCGAACTCGACCGAGCGGATCTGCAGCACCTTCGAACCGAGGCTCGCCATCTCGAGCATTTCCTCGAAGGTCACGGTATCCAGCCGACGTGCCTCGGGGACGATGCGCGGGTCGGTCGTGTAGACGCCGTCGACGTCGGTGTAGATCTGGCACTCGTCGGCCTTGAGCGCGGCAGCCAGCGCCACGCCGGAGGTATCCGAACCACCGCGGCCGAGCGTCGTGATGTTGCCTTCCGCGTCTTCGCCCTGGAAGCCGGCGACGATGACGATCGTACCCGCGTCGAGGTCGCGGCGCATCGCGCCTTCGTCGATCTCGAGGATGCGCGCCTTGGTAAACGAGTTGTCGGTCAGGATGCGCACCTGGCCGCCGGTATAGCTCTTCGCGGGCAGGCCCATTTCCTGCAGCGCGATCGCGAGCAGGCCGATCGTGACCTGCTCGCCGGTGGCGGCGATCACGTCGAGTTCACGCGGGTTGGGCTGCGCCGAGATTTCCTTCGCCAGCGCGAGCAGCCGGTTGGTTTCCCCCGACATCGCCGAAACGACGATGACCAGCTGGTGACCCTTGGCGTGGTAGTGAGCGACGCGCCGGGCGACGTTCCTGATGCGCTCGATCGTGCCGACCGAGGTACCGCCGTATTTCTGGACGATCAAGGACATTGCGCTACAACCTGTCAGTCGAGCTGGCGGAACACGAGCGTCGCGTTGGTGCCACCGAAGCCGAAGGAATTGGACATGGCGCCGCGAATGCGCATCTTGCGCGCCGTGCCGGGAACGAAATCGAGATCGCACTTGGGATCGACGTTGACGAGGTTCGCCGTCGGCGGCGCGATCTGGTCGCGCAGCGCGAGCACCGTAAACACGGCCTCGATGCCGCCGGCCGCGCCGAGCAGGTGGCCGGTCATCGACTTGGTGGACGACACCGCGAGCTTGTATGCGTGGTCGCCGAACGCGCGCTTCACGCCGGTGCATTCCGCGAGATCGCCCAGCGGCGTGGATGTGCCATGGGCATTGATGTAATCGATGTCGGTCGTCGCCATGCGCGCATTCTTCAGCGCGTTCAGCATGCTGCGCGCGGCGCCATCGCCGTCGTCGGGCGGTGCCGTGATGTGGTGCGCATCGGCGCTCATCCCGTAACCGGTGAGTTCGCAGTAGATGCGCGCGCCGCGCGCCTTGGCATGCTCGAGTTCCTCGAGCACAAGAATGCCCGCGCCCTCGCCCAGCACGAAGCCGTCGCGGCCGACATCCCATGGGCGACTCGCGCCCGCGGGGTCGTCGTTGTGCATCGACAGCGCGCGCGACGCGCAAAAGCCGCCGATGCCGAGCGGCGATATCGTCGCTTCGGCGCCGCCGGCGACCATGATGTCCGCGTCGCCGTATTCGATCAGCCGTGCCGCCTCGCCGATGCTGTGGTTGGCGGTCGAGCAGGCGCTCACGGTGGCCAGGTTGGGACCCTTGTAGCCATAGTGGATCGACACCAGGCCGGAAATCATGTTGATGATCGACCCGGGCACGAAGAATGGCGAGATCTTGCGCCAGCCGCCGTTGAGATACGCGGTCTGCGTGTCCTCGATCATCGGCAGGCCGCCGATGCCGGAACCCACGCACACGCCCACGCGCTCCTTGTCGCCGGCATAGCCGTCCAGACCCGCGTCCTTGATCGCCTCCATCGTCGACACCAGGCCGTAGTGCACGAACGTGTCGTAGCGGCGGGCTTCCTTGGCGGACAGGTACTGGCCGACGTCGAATTCCTTCACCTCGCCGGCGATGTGCACCGGAAAGTGCGACGTGTCGAAGCGCGTGATCCTGGTGATGCCGGAACGGCCCGCGACGATGTTAGACCACGACGCCGTCAGCCCGATGCCGACCGGCGAGATGATACCCAACCCGGTAACGACGATGCGGCGGTGGGCCATGTCAGGAGCGTGAACGATCAGGTTCGGGGAATCCGCGAAAGAGTAGTGGCACGGGCACGCACGGCGCCCGCTCGGTCGCGGACCTCAGTTGCGAAAGAACAGATGGCCATGCTGCGGGCGACACGACGCCGCCCGCGCCGTCCGGCCTACTTCTTGAGGTGGCCGCCGACGTAGTCGATGGCCTGCTGCACCGTCGTGATCTTCTCGGCTTCTTCGTCCGGAATCTCGGTCTCGAATTCCTCTTCAAGCGCCATCACGAGTTCGACCGTATCGAGCGAATCCGCCCCGAGATCGTCGACAAATGACGACTCGTTCTTGATTTCGGCTTCGTTGACGCCCAGTTGCTCGGCGACGATCTTCTTGACCCGTTGTTCTACATTTTCCATGCGTCTTCCCCCTTGTTGGGGCCCCTGAATAGCAAACCGGTGAATTCTACCAGATCGGCCACAAAGCGGCCGCCCTGCCCGGCGCCCGAAAATCGGGAAGCGCCGGCACTATCTACGCCATGTACATGCCGCCGTTCACGTGCAACGTCGTACCCGTGACGTATGCGGCACCCGGGCTGGCAAGGAATGCGACAGCGCTGGCAACGTCCTCCGGCGACCCCAGGCGGCCCAGCGGAATCCTGGCCAGCAACGCTTCGCGCTGGACGTCGGTCAGCTCACGTGTCATGTCCGTGTCGATGAAGCCGGGCGCCACGCAGTTGACGGTGATGTTGCGGCTGCCGACTTCCTGCGCCAGCGACTTGGTAAAGCCGATCAGCGCAGCCTTGGCCGCGGAATAGTTGACCTGCCCCGCGTTGCCGCTCGAGCCCACGACCGAGCCGATCTGGATGATGCGGCCCTGACGCGCCTTCATCATCCCGCGCAGCACGGCTTTGGCCAGCCGGTACGCAGGCTTCAGGTTCGTGGCCATGATCGCGTCCCACTCGTCGTCTTTCATGCGCAGCAGAAGGTTGTCGCGCGTGATGCCCGCGTTGTTGACGAGGATCGTGATGGCGCCGTGCGTGCCGTCGATGGTGGCCAGCACGGACTCCGTCGCGGCGGCGTCGGTGACATCGAGCTTCAATCCCGTGCCGGCGTTGCCCGCGTCCCTCAAGTAGGCGGCGATGCTTGCAGCGCCTTCGTCGGTCGTCGCGGTGCCGACGACTTTGGCGCCCTCCGCGGCAAGCGCCAGCGCGATCGCGCGGCCAATGCCTCGCGTCGCACCGGTGACCAGCGCGGTTTGCCCAGCGAGTTGTCCTGATGCCATCGACAGTCCTCCTCAGGCGCCCTGCAATGCGGCCAGCGTTTCATTGATGGCATCGCTGTCGATCAGCGCGAACGATTCGACGCCCTCCGCGATGCGCTTGTTCATTCCGGCAAGCACCCTGCCCGGTCCGCATTCGACGACATGCGTGACGCCAAGCGCAGCCATGTGACGCACCGTCGCCGTCCAGCGCACGGGGCTCGCGGCCTGTTGAGCAAGCGCGGCGCGGATTGCATCCGGCGCCGAGTGTTCGGCCACGTCGACGTTGTGAATGACGGGAATGGCGGGAGCTGCAAACGCTACTTGCGCCAGGCGCGCCGCGAGTTTGTCGGCGGCGGGCTTCAGAAGCGAACTGTGAAACGGCGCGGACACCGGCAGGAGCACACCGCGTTTGGCGCCCTTCTGCTTCGCCAGCGCGATCGCGCGCTCGACCGCTTCGCGATGGCCCGCTATCACGACCTGTCCCGGCGCGTTGAAATTGACGGGCTCGACTATCTGCCCCTGCGCGGCCTCCACGCACGCCGCCGCCACGGCATCGTCGTCGCCGCCCATGATGGCCGCCATGGCGCCAATCCCCGCCGGCACGGCGTCCTGCATAGCCTGCGCGCGAAAGCGCACCAACGGGACCGCGTCGGCGAACGCAAGCGCACCCGCTGCAACCAGCGCCGTGTATTCGCCCAGGCTGTGGCCGGCCACGACGGCAGGCTTGGCGCCTCCCGACGCGAGCCACGCGCGGTATATCGCCACGCCGGCGGTCAGCATCACCGGCTGCGTGTTGGTGGTCAGGTTGAGCGCCTCCGCGGGGCCTTCCTCCACCAGTTGCCACAGGTCGTCGCCCAATGCGTCCGACGCTTCGGCAAAGGTCTCGCGCACCACGGGATGTGCGGCAAAGCCGTTCATCATCCCGAGCGCCTGCGAGCCTTGCCCGGGAAACACGAATGCCAGTTTCATCGCGCCGTCCTCATTTCGCCAACCTCATTTACCACCTCAAGAAAACCGATCCCCACGTAAATCCGCCGCCCACGCCCAGCAGCATCACGTGTTGACCGGCGCTGATGCGGCCGTCGCGCACGGCGATGTCCAGCGCCAGCGGAATCGACGCCGCCGACGTGTTGCCGTGCCGGTCGACGGTCACGATCAGCCGCTCGTGCGGCAGGTGCAACTTCTTCATCGTCGCGTCCATGATCCGGATATTGGCCTGGTGCGGGATGACCCAGTCGATGTCGGCGGCGGTCTTGCCGGTGGCGTGCAGCGCCTCTTCGGCCGATTCGGCCATCACCTTCACGGCGAACTTGAACACCGCGCCACCGTCCATGTGCACGAACGGCGTGCCGAACGTGGCCCCGTTGCGCACGCTGCCGGGTACGCACAGGATGTCCGCGTAATGGCCATCGGCGTGCAGGTGCGACGTCAGGATTCCCGGCGCCGCCGAAGGCACCACGACGACCGCGCCGGCGCCGTCGCCGAACAGCACGCAGGTCCCGCGATCCGACCAATCGAGGATGCGCGAATAGATCTCCGCACCGACGACGAGCGCGTTCCGCGCCATGCCGCTGCCGACCATCAGGTCCGCCAGCGCCAGCCCATATACGAATCCCGAGCAGACGGCCTGCACGTCGAACGCCGCCCCGCCCTTGGTGCCCAGCTTGGCCTGCAGGATGCACGCGGTGGACGGAAAAACCATGTCGGGTGTCGTCGTCGCGACGATGACGACATCGACATCAGCCGGTGCGATGCCCGCCGCGTCGAGCGCCGCGCGCGACGCGTGCAGGGCCAGGTCCGACGTCGCCTCGTGCGGCGCCGCGATGTGGCGCTGGAGAATGCCGGTCCGCGTGCGAATCCACTCGTCGCTGGTGTCCACGCGACGCGCGAGTTCCTCGTTGGTGAGGACGTGCTCGGGCAGATAGCGGCCCGTGCCGGCAATTCGGCTAGGCATCGGCCGGGGCCGCGGTGACGGTATCCGCGTCGGGTTGCAGTGGCGCCGCGAGCGCCGGCATCGTCGCGATCAACTGGGCAATCCGGTCGAGCACGCCATGCGTGGCCTCCGCGTAGGCCTTTTGCAGCGCGTAGCGGAACGCGAGCGCGTCGGCACCGCCGTGGCTCTTCACCACGATGCCTTTCAGTCCGACCAGCGTCGCCCCGTTGTGCCGACGCGGGTCGATGCGCCGCTTGAACGCCGACAGCACCGGGTAGGCAATGGCCGCGGCGAACTTGGTCAACGGATTCCGCGTGAACTCAGCCTTCAGGTAGTCATAGAGCATCGTGACGATGCCTTCGCAGGCCTTCAGCATGACGTTGCCGACGAACCCGTCGCAGACCACGACGTGCGTCGTGCCCTTGAAGATGTCGTTGCCTTCGACGTTGCCGGCGAAATTCAGCCCCGACAGCTTGAGCAACTCGGCGGTTCGTTTCACCACGTCGTTGCCCTTGATGTCCTCTTCGCCGATATTGAGGAGTCCGATCGTGGGGCGATCGATGCCTTCCACGGCGGTCACCAGCGCACTGCCCATGACGGCAAACTGGACGAGTTGCTCGGGCGTGCAGTTGACGTTCGCGCCCAAGTCCAGCACCGTGGTCTCGCCCTGCTTCGTCGGCAGCTGGGAAGCGATCGCCGGACGGTCGATGCCGGGCAGCGTCTTGAGCACGAAGCGCGCAATGGCCATCAGCGCGCCAGTATTGCCCGCGGATACGCAGGCCTGCGCCGACCCGTCCTTGACCAGGTTGATCGCGACGCGCATCGACGAATCTTTCTTCTTGCGCAGCGCGTCCGCCGGCGGCTCGTCCATCGCGACGACTTCACTGGCCGCGTGGATCGTCACGCGATCGCGCGCCGGCGAGCGGGACCGCGCCAGCGCCTGAGCCAGCGGCGCCTGCAGTCCGACCAGGATCACGCGCGCGTCGGGCGTGTCCTCGAGGAACTGGAGCGATGCCGCGACGGTGACCGGGAGGCCGGCGTCGCCTCCCATCGCATCAACGGCAACCGTGACGGGCAGGGTCATGTGGGAAAGAAGCCGGCTGGTGGGCGGCGTCGGCCACGGCTGCAATGACGCACTCGTGGACGCGTCCGCATAAATGAATCGCGCAGGCCGGAGTTTACCCGCCTGCGCGATTCGGTGTTATCCGGCCCTGGCGACAGCACCCCAATAGGACGCTGTCCGTTGCCTGTTACTCGTCGGCCTTGGTCTTGACGACCTTCTTGCCGCGGTAATAGCCATTGGGGCTGATGTGGTGGCGCAAATGCACCTCTCCGCTCACCGGCTCGACGGCGAGCGCCGGGGCGGTAAGGAAGTCGTGCGCGCGATGCATGCCGCGCTTCGACGGCGACTTCTTGTTCTGCTGGACTGCCATGTGGTTCTCCTTGTTTCAAATCGATTCGTCATCTACCGCTGCGCATCGGCGGAAACGTCCGCCCATGCGCGCCATCCGTGCGGCGCTACTCGGGCGCCACGCATTCGCCGTCCGCATGCGTGGGCGCATACGGCAGCGACAAAAGCAATTCGTCCTCGACCAGCTTGAGCGCGTCCAGCGGTTCGGCGGCTACGAGCACTTCCTCGTCGCTGCCTGCATCCAGCGCGTCGCCTTCGGCCTCGCTCCTGGCCAGAAGCGCCACCGTTCGCTGCCGCACCGGCCACGTCATCGGCGCCAGGCAGCGCTGGCATTCCAGCGGCACCGAGCCGTCCAATTCGATCGCGATGGCCGGGCGCCCCAGGGCATCGGTGGTTCCGGCGATGTTCCAGTCTATCGGCGCATCGCCCGGCGCCAGCCAATCGTACAGGCGCTCCGAAGCCGCGGCGTCGAACTTTCCGTGCACAGTGTCATGTTCGCGGGCCAGGCGGAAAGCGTCGAACGTGCCCGCCTTCATCGTTCCCGGCTTGGGACCCGTTGTCATGACAGTACAGTCCTTGGGGCCGCCGACGTAAACGGGAGATAATAGCGCGATTCCCACCGGTTGTCAAAAAATGCCCACAAAAACAACGGCGAACGCGCCGCGCAGGCTCGTGCTGGCGTCCACGTCCAGGTACCGGGCCGCGCTGCTCGAGCGCCTGGGCCTGCCGTTCCTGGTTGCGTCGCCCGGCCTTGACGAAACCGCGCTCCCGGGCGAAGCGCCGGCACAGACGGCGCTTCGCCTGGCCGAAGCCAAAGCGCGCGCCGTCGCGGTCAGGTTTGCGGACGCGCTGGTCATCGGCTCCGACCAGATCGCCGACTGCGCCGGCGAGCCAGTCGGCAAACCGGGCTCGCGGGACGCGGCGTTCGCGCAACTTGCGCGCGCTTTCCGGCAAGACGGTGGTCTTTCACACCGGCGTCGCGCTGGTCGACGCCGCGAGCGGCCGCTGCGCCTCAACGCTGGTCGATGTCGCCAGCACGTTTCGCACGCTGGATACGACGGAAATCGGCGCCTATCTCGACCGCGAGGCGCCTTTCGACTGCGCCGGTTCCGTCAAGTCGGAGGGATTGGGCATCGCGCTCTTCGAGCGGATCGAAAGCAGCGATCCCACCGCGCTCATCGGGTTGCCGCTGATCGCGCTGTGCCGGCTGTTGCGAGGTGAAGGCATCGACATTCTCGCGCCGGCGGAAACCCTCACCGCCTGAAACGCCGCGCCCATGTCCGGCACGCTCTATCTCGTCCCCAACCTGCTGGGCGCGGTTCCCCCGGGCAACGTGCTGCCCGCTCGGACCATCGACGTCGCGCGTGCGCTGACCCATTGGGTCGTCGAGACGCCGAAGGCGGCGCGGGCGTTCATCAAGACGCTCGACCCGCCACTGCCGATTGCCACGCTGGACATCCAGGAACTCGGGGAAGCGCCGACGCAGAGTCACGTCGCGGCGCTGCTCGTGCCGCTCACGTCCGGCGTCGATGTCGGCCTGCTATCCGACGCGGGCTGTCCGGGCGTGGCGGACCCGGGCGCGGCGCTGGTCGCCGCCGCGCACGCCGCCGGGCTGCGCGTGGTCCCGCTCGTCGGGCCGTCGGCCATCCTGCTCGCGCTGATGGCATCCGGCATGAACGGACAAAGCTTCGCCTTCCATGGCTACCTGCCGGTCAAACCCGACCAGCGCGCGGCGGCGCTGCAGCGCCTGGAAAACGAATCGCGCGCGCGAAGGCAGGCGCAACTCTTCATCGAGACGCCCTATCGCAACGAAGCGATGCTGGGGGCGATCGCCGCGGCGCTGCAACCGGCGACGCACGTGTGCATCGCCGCCGACCTGACGCTGCCATCGGAAACCATTGCCCGGCACAGCGCGCGCGAATGGAAAACGCGCGACCACGCGCAATTCGCGAAGCGTCCTGCGCTGTTCGTGCTGCAGGCCTGACGCCGACGCCGGCCGGCGGCCGCAGCGGGAACCGGCCGAATCAGGGGCTGGCTTCGTCCGGCCAGTCCTTGATGTACGACTTCAGCATCCGGTTTTCGAAGTTCTGCTCGTCGTACACGGCCTTGGCCACGTCGTGGAAGGACACCACGCCCTGCAGCATCAGGCCGTCCATCACCGGCACATAGCGCGCGTGCCGGTCGAGCATCGTCCGGCGCAGTTCCATGACGTCGAGCGCGGGGGCGGCCGTCAACGGATCGTGCTCGAAGATGTCGGCGACCTTGACGCCGGCCAGCGAGCCATCGCGCGCGGCCATCGCGGCCAGGACCTCGCGAAACGTGAGCATGCCGACCAGCCTGCCGCCTTCCATGACGACGAGCGAACCGATGTCGTTGTCGGCCATGACCTTCACGGCGTCCATCACCGCGCCGTCGGGCGTCGTCGTGTACAGCGTATTGCCCTTGATCCGCAGGATTTCGCTGACGAGCATGGCTGTTTCCTCGTTCTCCGGATGGTCGCACCGGCCCGCGTCACCGCTCGACCATCCTCTTGCGAGATTACCCCCGCCCGCTCGTCGCTTGCAATAGCTGCGGCACGCTATTTGTACAGCGTCTGCGGAAGCCACATGCCGATGCCCGGGAACACGTACAGCAGGATCAGCGCGATGATCTGGATTCCCATGAATGGCAGCATGCCGGCGAAGATCGCGTTGAGCGTCACGTGTTTCGGCGAGACGCCCTTCAGGTAGAACGCCGCCATCGCCACGGGCGGCGACAGGAACGCCGTCTGCAGGTTGAGCGCCACCAGCAGTCCGAAGAACAGCGGGTCGATGTTGAAGTGCGGCAGCAGCGGAATGAAGATCGGCATGAAGATGACGATGATTTCGGTCCACTCGAGCGGCCAGCCGAGCAGGAAGATGATCACCTGCGCCAGGATCATGAACTGGATGGGCGTCATGTCCAGCGACAGCACCCAATGGTTGATGATCTCCTGACCGCCGAGCAGCGCGAACGACGCCGAGAAAATCGACGAGCCCACGAACAGCCAGCACACCATGGCGCTGGTCTTGGCGGTGAGGAACGAGGACTCCTTGACGATTCCGCCCCACTCTCTGGCGGTCGTCCGGACCGTGGCGCCAAGCTTTCCCCCGCTCGGTGCTGCGGTTCGCCAATGCGCGACAAAGCGGTAACCCGCGGCAAGCAGTCCGCCACCGAGCGCGCCGACAGCGGCCGCCTCGGTCGGCGTCGCCAGCCCGAACACGATCGAGCCGAGCACCATCAGGATCAGAATGGCCAGCGGGAAGAACGAGCTCAGCAGCATCTTGAACACTTCGAGCCGCTCCCAGCTCCAGTAGCGGTACAGGGCGGCCAGGAAGGCGACGCCCAGGCCGAACATCACCCAGAACCAGGTGGGTATGGGCAGACGCTCGCTCGGCGCCACGTCGACCGCGGGCGCCTTCTCCGCGACCGCCGGCTTCGCTGCCTCCACAGGGGCCGGTGCCACCGTGTCCTTCGCCGTTTCCGACGGAGGTTCCTGCAGTCCCGAACTATCGTTGTTGTCATCCAACGATTTGGCAGCGCCCGTCAGTTCCTCGCTGGCCTCCGCCGTATTCTTGGCGCCCGCCTCGACCAATCCGGCCGTGTCGATCACGGCCGCCGGCGCCGTCGCGAATTGCCACGTCACGCCCAGCACGGCGACAACGAAGAGAGCCGGAAGTAGCGTGACCAATAATTGCCCCGCCACCGAGCCCTTCGTTACCCCGGCAGTAGCGGCACCGGTCGTCGCACGCCAAAGCCCGGCAAACGCGTTGCTGCCTTTGGCCGCGAGCCTCTGCAGCATCGGCGGAAGCGCAACGCCGCGTTCGCTCGCGGGCAGCGGGGGCATCAGGTCGGGCCGCAATTTCGCCAGGACGATCACATAGCCGATATACAGGGACGCCAGCATCAGTCCGGGTCCGAATGCGCCGGCATACAGCTTGACCACCGATACGCCCGCCACGGCGCCGTAGACGATCAGCAGCACCGACGGCGGGATCAGGATGCCGAGGCAGCCGCCGGCGGTAATGGCGCCCGCCGCGACCTTGGTGTTGTAGCCCGCCTTGAGCATGGCCGGCAAGGCGAGCAGCCCCATCAGCGTCACGACCGCGCCGACGATGCCGGTTGCCGTAGCGAAGATCGCGCACGTGACGATGGTCGCCACGGCGAGCGCGCCGGGCACGCGCGCAGTGGCGAGGTGCAGGCTCTTGAACAGGCGGTCGATCAGCGCCGCACGTTCAACGAGATACCCCATGAACACGAACAGCGGGATGGCGATCAGGACGTCGTTCGACATCACTGAATACGCGCGTTGCACCATCAGGTCGAGGATCTGCCGGTTGGCGATCTTCGGATCGACGCTGTAATACGCCAGCCACCCGAAAAACACGCCCATTCCCATCAGCGTGAAGGCCGTGGGAAAGCCGAGCATGATCCCCACCACGATGAGGCCGAGCATCAGCAGGCCCAGGTGGCCGTTGGTCATCGCCGACGGCGACGGCATCAGCACGAACAGCATGATCACGACCGCGGCCATGATGGAGAGCCCGAACCACACTTCCTTCCTCATTTGCTGGCTCCGGCCCGTTCGTGTGCCACCACATACTTGTCCGCGTCGGCGATATCCGAGTCCTTCACGTGCACCATCTTCTTCAGCTTGTCGACGTCCACCTCCTGCACGTCGTCCTCGCGCGACGGCCACTCACCGGCCTTGAGGCACAGCACGCAGCGGATGATCTCGACGATTCCCTGCAACAGCAGAAACGCGCCGGCAATCGGGATGATCGTCTTGAACGGGTAGTACGGCGGGCCATCGGCGGTAATGTTCGAGCCTTCCCGGATTGCCCACGACTCGGAGGCATAGTTGTAACCTGCCCAGACAAACGCGACGACGCCGGGAATGAAGAAAAGCAGGTACAGCGTCAAGTCGAGCCCAGCCTGCAGGCGCGGCGGAAAAAATCCGTAGAGCACGTCGCCGCGAACGTGGCCATTGGCGGCCAGCGTATACGCGCCGGCCATCATGAACAGCGTTCCGTACATCATGATCATGACGTCGAACGCCCACGCGTGTGGGTGGTCGAGCGCATAGCGCGAGAATACTTCCCAGGAGATGAGCAATGTCAGCGTCACGATCAGCCAGGAAAACGCATGGCCGACCCAGGTGCTTAGTTTGTCAACGAACAACAACAGCTTCTGCATTGCCGCATTCCTAAAAGAAAACACCATCCGCGGAATGCCGGATGGTGTTGTTGCTACGGGACTCGCGTCAGGCCTTCTTCGCCGGCGCGGCCTTGGTACCGAAGTAATGGTTGTACGCCATGCGCCGGTTGACGTTGTTGTCCATGTCCCATTTCACTGCGCGTTCGGCGAAGGCCCTCTGTGACGCCACAATCTCCACGAATATCGGATTGTCCGCTGACTTCTTGGCGACGATCGTGTCGTAGATATTGAGTTGCTGCTGCAATATCGCGTCGGGCGTCTTGTAGAACTTGACGTTGTCCTTGGTCTGCAGCTCGACGTAGTCCTTCGAATACCGGTCGATTGCCTTCCACGTCAGTTCCTGGGACGCGGCGGATACGGCCATGGAAATGACTGCCCGCAGCTTTTCCGGCAACGCGTCGAACTTCGTCTTGTTGAAGGTGATCTCGAATTGCTCTGCGTTCTGGTGGAAGCTTTGCAGCATGCAGGTCTTGGACACGTCGGGGAAGCCCAGCAGCTTGTCGGAACTCATGTTATTGAATTCCGCCGCGTCGAGCAGGCCGCGGTCCATCGCCGGCACGATTTCGCCGCCCGGCAGCGCGTTGACCGCCATGCCCATGGCCGTGAACATGTCGATGGAGATGCCGACGGTACGGTATTTGAGTCCCTTCATGTCGTCGGCCTTGGTGATGGGCTTCTTGAACCAGCCCAGCGGCTGGGTCGCCATCGGGCCGTAGGGGAACGACACGACGTTGGCGCCGACCGAGTTGTAGAGCTTGACCAGCAGCTCCTTGCCTCCGCCCCAACGGTGCCATGCCATCAACATGTTGGCGTCCATGCCAAACGCGGGTCCGGATCCCCAGAGCGCGAGGGCATTCTGCTTGCCGTAGTGATAGACGATCACGCCATGGCCGCCGTCCAGCGTTCCCTTGGACACCGCGTCCAGCAACCCGAATGCGGGAACCACGGAACCGGCCGGCAGGACTTCGATCTTGAGTTCGCCGCCCGTCATGTCGTTGACGGTCTTGGCGTAGTCCAACGCGTACTCGTGGAAGATATCCTTGGTCGGCCACGTCGACTGGAAGCGCATCGTGATCGGGGTCGTCTGGCCCTTGGCGATCATCGGAAAGCCCAGCGTTGCGCCGGCCGCGGCGGCGCCCGTGGCGGCTTTCAGGAACTTGCGGCGTGTCGCCGGTGCGGACGGCTTCTGGCTCAGGTCAATCAACTTGCGCGTCATGTTGCCTCCTGGGAACGAGTCCGCGCGAGAATTCGCGCGGCCGATTTGATTTGTAGTTTTCGGCGATTCTGTCGTCGCCTTGCCTCGAAGTGTGGGTATCGGCAAAGCGCACCAATTCTGCGCTCGACCAGCCGGATCATTACATCCACGTCGCGAAAAAATGCGATTGTGCGCCGCCGCAATTCGGTTCGTCCGTCAGCCCGGGAGCGGGCGCCGCTCGCGCAGCGCCTGCGCCAGCGTTCCGGCGTCCACGTATTCCAGTTCCCCGCCGACCGGCACGCCACGGGCCAGCCGGCTCACCTTGAGTCCGCGTGCGCCGAGCAACTCGCCGATGTAATGGGCGGTCGCCTCGCCTTCGTTCGTGAAGTTGGTGGCGAGGATGACCTCGCGGACGACGCCGTCGGCGGCGCGCTTGAGCAGGCGGTCGAGGCCAATTTCCTTGGGGCCGATCCCGTCCAGCGGCGACAGCCGTCCCATGAGCACGAAATACAGGCCGCTGTACGCCTGCGTGTGCTCCACCATCAGCAGGTCGGCGGGGGTTTCGACGACGCACAGTTGCGCCGGATCGCGCTTCGGCGAGCGGCACAGCGAGCAGATCGCGTCTTCGGTGAACGTGTTGCAGCGTTCGCAATGCCGGATCGATTGCGCCGCGTGCTGCAACGCCGACGGCCAGCGACCGGGCGCCGTCGCGGTCGTGCTGCATCAGGTGCAGCGCCATCCGCTGCGCCGCCTTGGGGCCCACGCCGGGAAGGCATCGCAATGCCTTGGCGAGTTCATCCAGGCTCGACAGCGGCTCCTGCGAAGGCAGGCGCCGCGGGTCGCTCGACCTTTCACTCACCTGGTGCGCCCATGATCCGCAGCCTCGAGGTTCCGCGCTTGCCGGCCGTCAGAACGGAAGCTTGAAGCCCGGCGGCAAAGGCAATCCCGACGTCAGTCCCGCCATTTTTTCCTGCGTCGTGGCTTTCCGCGCGGCGCACGGCATCGTTCATCGCCGCGGCAACGAGGTCTTCCAGCATGTCGCGGTCCTCGGCCAAGCAGCGAGGGATCGATCTTCACGCGCTTGACGTCATGGCGGCAGGTCATCACCACCTTGACCAGCCCTGCGCCGGCCTGGCCCTCGACCTCGAGCAACGCGAGCTCGTCCTGCGCTCGCTTCATGTTGTCCTGCATCTGCTGGGCCTGCTTCATGAGACCCGCCAACTGGTTCTTCATCATTGCATCAGCTCCGTTACTGGGTGCTGCTCTCAGTTGCCACCCTCAGTTTCCACTCTCACGCGACAGCGGCGTGATCGTTTCCGTCTTGACCTGGCCGTCGAACGTGACCAGCAGGTCGCGCACGAACGGTTCATCGCGGAACGCTGCCTCGCCCTTGGCCTTGGCGTCGGCACGCTCCCGCTTTTCGGTTGCCGCGAGCGACGACTCGGTCGCCGCGCCGACTTCGAACGCCAGCAGCAGGCGCCGCCCCGTCGCCTGCTCCAGCGCGACCTTGAGCTTGTCGGCGAACACCTTGTCCGCGAGGTGCTTGTGCGCCACCGGTAACGCAAGCGTCAGCGCGTTGTTGTTGACGGCGATGAGTTCGGTCTGCGCGGCCAGCTGTGCCGCCATGCCGGTCAATTTCAATGCGGCCACAAATCCGGTCCACGCTGCCGGGTCCTCGGGAAGCGCGACCACCGGACCCGTGAGCGTCGCGGACTTGCTCTGCGCAGGCATGGCCGGCGGCGGCAGAACGGCGGCAATATTGGTCACCGGTGTCGCGTCGCGCGAAGGCGGCGCCGGCCTCGGCGCGGGCGCCGTCTGGCGCGAAGGCGACGCGGCAGTGGCGGCACGTTCGCCGCGAGCGGCGGCCGGCAGCGCTGCCACGGCCGGTTCGAAGGCAAGCAGCCGCAACAGCGTCATCGTGAATCCGGTGGCCTCGTCAGGGGCCAGCGCCAGGTCGGCACGGCCCTGTGCGCAAATCTGGTAGGCCAGCTGGATGCTCTCCGGCGAAAACACCTTCGCGAACGCCGCAACGCGCTCGCCGTCGTCGTAGTTCGAAGCCGAGGCGGCAACCACCTGAACGACGGCGATGCGGTGAAACAGCGACGCCAACTCCTCGAGGGCCGAGGCCGCGGCAAGACCACGGCTCGAAAGCGCATCAGTCTCGGCCAGCAATGCCGGGCCATCTCCCGCGACAAGCGCATCGACGATCCGGTACACATAATCGCGATCGACCGCACCCAGCATGGTGCGCACGACGCTTTCCCGTACATCGCCATTGCCGTAGGCGATGGCCTGGTCGAGAAGCGACAAGCCATCACGCAACGACCCTCCGGCGGCACGCGCGATCAGCGCCACGCCGCCCTCCTCGAACGCGATGCCTTCCGCGGCAAGGATATGGCCGATGCGCTCGCCGATCAGCTGCGGCGAAAGCGGCTTCAAGTTGAACTGAAGGCAGCGCGACAGCACTGTCACCGGGATTTTCTGCGGGTCGGTGGTCGCGAGCACGAACTTGACGTGTTCCGGCGGCTCCTCGAGCGTCTTCAGCATGGAGTTGAACGCCGCCTTCGACAACTGGTGCACTTCGTCGATCAGGTAGACCTTGTAGCGGCCCACCGTCGGCGCATAGCGGGCGTTGTCGAGGATGGCTCGCATGTCATCGATGCCGGTGTTCGAAGCGGCGTCGAGTTCGAGAAGGTCGACGAAGCGGCCCGCGTCGATGTCGACGCACGCCGCGCAGGTGCCGCACGGAGTGGCCGTCACGCCGTTGGTAATGCAGTTCAGGCTCTTGGCGAGGATGCGCGCGATCGTGGTCTTGCCCACGCCGCGCGTGCCGGTCAGCAGGTAGGCATGATGCAGCTGGCCGCGGGTCAGCGCGTTCGAGAGCGCCGTGACCACATGTTCCTGTCCGGACAGTTCCGCGAACGTCTTCGGCCGCCACTTGCGGGCGAGAACCTGGTAGCTCATGTCCGAATTATCGCCGCATTTCGAGAAACACCGGAGCGCTATTTCGTCAGATCGGCGTCAGGTGACCGACGCTCCGGCCGGAGCACGATCTTATGGGCCGCGCCGGAGATGCCGGAGCACTTTTCCGTCAGATCGGCGTCAGGCGACCGAAGCTCCGGCCGGAGCGCGATCTTATGGGCCGCACGTTGGCCTTCAGGCGAGGCGCGAGTCGGCGAGAACGCGCAGTGTACCTAGACGTACATGAGCGTTCGCAGCCGACGAGCAACGAAGCATGAAGGCCGAACGCGCGAACCCAGAAGAGGTGGCGAGCCGTGATCCCGTCACTTACAGGAATTCGCTGTGGCTGCTTCCTTCCGGACCTGACCAGATTCACGACCCTGCAATGCGGGGCGACCCGCCGTTGATCGGGTGCGCGTTGCGCAGAACCGCCATTATAGCCGCGATCGCCGCCACGCATTGGCGGCCGTCTCGCGGTGGCAGCCACGATAGCTATAATCTGCGGCATATTCTCCACCGTGACATCCACGTATCGCGCCTCCGTTGCCCGCGCCGCCGCCCGCCTTGAGGACCCCGCGCCGCATTCGTGCGCTGTGGACGGTATCGGCGCTCGCCACAGTCTTACTCACGGCGTGCCAGCCTGAGTCGCTTCCCCCTCCCGCCACGAACGAGAAACTGGTGGTCGCCGTGCGGCTGGGGCCGACTTCCTGGTATCCGGGACCCGACGGCCAGCCCTCGGGTTTCGATCACGACCTGCTGGCGAAATTTGCGGAAGAGCGCAAGCTCAAGCTGGAGGCAGTCGAGGTCGGAAGCGCTTCCGAACTCCTTACCAAAGTGGCGGACGGCGAAGTCCATATCGGCGCAGGAGGCCTGTATCGGCCTCCCGCAGGCATAGCCCCACGCGCCACCACCGACGACGGGGCTCGCGTACTGTGGACCGCCGGCTTTTTCGCCGTCGAGCCGGTTCTGATCTATACCACCGACGGCTTCAAGCCGAAGGATTGGAACGACCTCACGGGCGCGACCGTCGGATACGTCGAGGGAACCGGCATCGAGACGTCACTGATGAAGATTCGGCGCGAGCATCCGGAGGTCCAGTGGAAGCCTATGGCCCTGCAATCCGCGGAAGCGCTGATCGCGCAAGTGTCCGAGGGGCATGTCGATTACGCAATCGTGCCATCCACCGATGCCGCCGCGTCGCGCAACATCTTCCTCGACTACGACGTTGGCTTTTCCGTCGGCGCCAAGCGTGACCTGGCGTGGGCGGTCGCGCCGCTGCAGGGAAAGCTGCGCGACGAGCTCGACGCGTTCCTCGCGCAGGCGCGCCGCGACGGTCTGTTGAAGCGCCTGGCCGAGCGCTACTTCACGAACACGCGTCAGGTGGAGCGCATCGACGCGGGGATTCTGCTCGAGCGGATCAAGACGGTGCTGCCGGAATACCGAGCGGCCTTCCAGCGCGCGCAAGTCGCCACCGGCATCGACTGGCGGCTGATCGCGGCGATCGCCTACCAGGAGTCGCAGTGGGACCCCTTTGCCACCAGCGAGACCGGCGTGCGCGGGCTCATGCAGATCACGGAGGACACGGCCAGGCACCTGAAGATCGATCGGCTCAATCCAATGGACGCCGTAGTTGGCGCGGCCAGGTACGTGCAGGACCTGAAAGCCAAGTTGCCGCCGCGCATCCCCGAGCCCGACCGAACCTGGTTGGCGCTCGGCGCTTACAACATCGGGCTCGCGCACCTCGAAGACGCGCGCATCCTCGCCCAGAAGCAGAAGCTCAATCCGGACGTCTGGTCGGATGTGAAGCAGGTGCTGCCGTTGCTGGCGCTGCCGGAATACCACGAAGGAACCAAGTACGGCTACGCGCGCGGCGGCATGCCCGTCGCCTTCGTGGACCGGGTCCGCGCGTATTACGACATCCTGCTGCGGCAGGAATCCGCGTACCAGCCGCGGCTGCGCTCGTTTCCGTTCGCGTTGTCCAGGTGACGCACACTTCCTGCCTCTTCCGGAACGAGCCGGCGCATTGTTCTCACCGGACGCGGAACCTCGTAGTTGCCGTCGCCTGGAGCTTGGCGTTCGCGATGCTGGCGGGATGTGCGTCGATCCCGACGGAAATGCGTTTCGACACGGTCACTCCGACAACGCTCGTTACGACGCGAGACGCCGGCGTGCGCGATCTGCGCGGCGCTTACCGCGTCGCCGTATGCGGACGCCTCGCGGCCGGGGCCACGTGCGACGATGTACTGCTGCGGCTCGCCGGCGAGCCAACGGCGGCGGCGTCAATTCTGCCCGCCGACGACCTCGCGAAGCGGTATCGAATCGCCTTCGTCCCGGGCCTCTTCTCCGAGTGCTTCGAGCGCTTCGCGAGGCCGTTCGCCGATGTCCGGGGCGATCTCGTCGCGTCGGGATTCACCGTGGATTACTTCGGCGTGCCCGGGCGAGGATCGTCGGCACAGAACGCTGTCCGTCTGGCCGAGCATTTCCGCGGTCTCGACGGCGACATGCGACCCTTCATCCTGTTCGCATATTCGAAGGGCCTCGTCGACGTGCTGGAGTTCATGGTCCGCTTCCCAGACGACGCGCGACGCATCGCGGCTGTGGTAGGCGTGGCTGGCGCAGCCAACGGCAGTCCGCTCGCCGACCGGCTGCTCGGCGTCTACCGCGACTGGGGCGCGACATTTCCGCTGTCGGGCTGCGCTGAGGGCACGGGCGAGGAAATCGACGAACTGCGCCCCGACGTTCGGATGGCGTGGTGGCAGCAGCATGGCGACGCGCTTACGGCACCCCTCTTCGCACTGGTGGCGGCGCCTCGCCCGGACAACGTGTCTCCGGTGACTCGGGCGACGTACCGTCAGCTCGCACAGGTCGATCCGCGTAATGACGGAAAGCTGCTCTGGCGCGATCAAATCCCGCCGCGCAGCTACCTTCTCGGCTACGCCAACGCCGACCATTGGGCCATCGCAGTTTCCGTGTCGAAGGAAATGCCCCAGGTTTCATTCCTGTTCCGCGACGATGCGCCGCGAACGGCTTTCGTCGAGGGCGCGATCGAGGTTGTCGCGCGGACGCTCGCCGAACGCGCAGCGAAATGAACGCGTAGACGATGATGCCGTTGCCGCGCATGCCGCCGTCTGGCGGCATGTCCTGTTGCCAACGCGCAGGAGTGATCCCCTTTTTCGCGATATGCTTTTGGGCCGCCTCCCCGACCTGCGCCCTGCCGTATGACCTCCACGATCCTGAAATGTTGCACGCTGCTGCTGTTGGCGGCCGCCCCGGGCATATTCGCTGCGGCACCTTCGACGGTGTTCCTCGAGGAACTGACGTGGACGGAACTGCGTGACGAAATTCGCGCCGGCAAGACGACGATCATGGTCCCCATCGGCGGCACCGAGCAGAATGGTCCACACATGGCGCTGGGAAAGCACAACGCGCGGGTGAAAGCCCTTGCGGAGAAGATCGCGCGCGAGCTCGGCAACGCGCTGGTCGCGCCGGTGATTGCATATGTCCCGGAAGGCGGCATGAACCCGCCGACCGAGCACATGCGCTTTCCTGGAACGATCACAATTCCCGACAAGACGTTCGAGCAGGTCATCGAGTCCGCCGCGCGCAGCTTCAAGGCCCACGGCTTCCGCGACGTCGTCTTTATCGGCGACCACGGCGGCTACCAGAAAGTCCTGCAGTCATCGGCCGCGACGCTGAATCGCGAGTGGGCCGCGACGCCTGTTCGCGCGCATGCGATTGTCGAGTACTACCGCGTTACCAACACGACCTATGTCGACGCGCTCAAGAAGCGCGGTTTCACCGCCGACGAAATCGGCACGCACGCGGGTGCCGCGGACACGTCGCTGACGCTGGCGTTGACGCCCGGTCTGGTGCGCAGCGATCGCCTGGGCAATGTCGCGAAGCCCACCGCCGGCGACGGCGTGTATGGCGATCCTCGCCGAGCAAGCGCCGAAGTGGGACAATCAGGGGTGGATGCCATCGTCGCCGCGACGGTGACCGCCATCCGCCAGGCCACCGCCCGCCGTTAACGCATTTCCACACTTCCCGTCCCGTCATTCCGCCAATACCCAACTCCCTTCAGGAACGTTCGTGAAGCAATTCAATGTTGTCCATGCGCGCGTGGGCGCGCTCCCGCTCGTGCTTTTGCTTGCAACCGCGCTCTCCCCGCTGCCCGTATTCAGTCAGGCGGCAGCACCGACTCCACCTGCAGTGACGACGGTGCCGGGGATGCCGCCGGTGCCGGACCCGCTCAACCTGTACAGCGAGACCACCGCGACCAAGTTAAGCCCGGTGGTGGCCGGCGACCCGCAACGCGTGTACGTGCCGCACCTCCAGTCGAACGACGTCTATGTCATCGATCCGGCCACATTCCAGGTGGTCGACAAGTTCAAGGTGGGTCTCAATCCGCAGCACGTGGTCCCGTCCTATGACCTGCGCACGCTGTGGGTGGCCAACAACGCGGAAAACACGAAGAAGGGAAGCCTGACGCCCGTCGACCCGAAGACCGGCAAGCCCGGCAAGCCGATCGCGGTGGACGACCCGTACAACATGTATTTCTCGCCGGACGGCAAGTCGGCGATCGTCGTCGCCGAAGCGATGAAGCGCCTCGACTTCCGCGATCCGAAGACGATGCAGCTGCAGTATTCGATCGACGTTCCGCGCTGCGCCGGCATCAATCACGCCGACTTTTCCATCGACGGCCGCTACATGATCTTCACCTGTGAATTCACCGGCACCATCGCCAAGATCGACCTGGTGGAGCGCAAGGTGCTGGGCTACATCCAGGTGATCCAGCCGGGCCGGCCCAAGACGATCGTCAAGGGTCCTGACGGCAAGGACGAGGTGATCTGCACGACGTGGAAAGGCATGCCGCAGGACATTCGCGCTTCGCCCGACGGCAAGCTCTATTTCGTCGCCGACATGATGGCGGACGGCGTGCACGTGGTCGACGGCGACGCGTTCAGGCAGGTGGGTTTCATCGAAACCGGCAAGGGCACGCACGGGCTGTACCCCAGCCGCGACGGCAAGTCGCTCTACGTCGCCAATCGCGGTTCAAACAAGATCCACGGTCCGGTCAAGGGACAGGGCAGCGTGTCGGTGATCGACTTCGCGACGCGCAAGGTGGTGGCCAACTGGCCGATTCCCGGCGGCGGCAGCCCGGACATGGGCAACGTCAGCGCCGACGGCAAGTGGTTGTGGCTATCGGGCCGCTACGACAACGTTGTCTACGCTTTCGACACAACCAGCGGCAACGTGAAGATCATCCCGGTGGGCAAGGAGCCGCACGGCCTGACCGTATGGCCGCAGCCGGGGCGCTACTCGCTCGGCCACACCGGAAACCTGCGCTGAGATTGATTGAAGCGCGGGGCATGCTGCCCGTTCCCGGCTCAGGTGTCGCCAAGCGGGCCGTCGCGTGCGTGTAACGGCACGCGGCGGGCAGTCAAAACACGACTACCCGCCACGTGCCGCACGCAAGGCGCCAACGGCTCCACATTCGCCCGGAACGGCCAGCATGCCCCGCGCTTCGGTCGCGCTCCGCGCCGACAATCGACGTGGTCTGCGCCGCGCCAACGCCCGTGGGTCGCGCCGGCCGTCGCGGGTGGCGCGGTCAGCGAAGTCCTGTGTTGACGAGCGCCGCCGCGCCGGGGACCCGCAGGCCGGCGACTGCGGCCTTCGGGCGTTGGCGCGGTGCTGACCGCGGCGATTACTGGAATGCGACCTCCGCGTGCCGGCGAACCGCAGCGATGCTCCAGCAAAAATCAGCCCAAGGGAACGATGCGCGAAGTGCCGCCCATGTAAGGTCGCAAAACTTCCGGAACGTCGATCGAACCGTCGCTGCGCTGGCAGTTCTCGAGCACGGCGACGAGCGTGCGGCCGACGGCCAGACCGGAACCGTTCAGCGTGTGCACGTATTCGGTCTTGCCCTGCGCGTTGCGGAAACGCGCCTGCATCCTGCGCGCCTGGAAGTCCTCGCAGTTCGAGCACGACGAGATCTCCCGATACGCCTTCTGGCCCGGCAGCCAGACCTCGATGTCGTAGGTCTTGGTGGAGGCAAACCCGATGTCGCCGGTGCACAGCGCCACGACGCGGTAGTGCAATCCCAACCGTTGCAGGATTGTTTCCGCGTTCCCGGTGATCTCCTCCAGTGCCGCGTACGACTGGTCCGGATGGACGATCTGCACCATCTCCACCTTGTCGAACTGATGCTGGCGGATCAGGCCGCGCGTGTCCTTGCCGTAGCTGCCCGCCTCGGAACGAAAGCACGGCGTGTGCGCGGTCAATTTGATCGGCAGCGCCGCGAGCGGAAGAATTTCCTCGCGCACCGTGTTGGCCAGCGTGATTTCCGACGTGGAGATCAGGTATTGCGTCTCCGCCTTCTTCCCCGCCCCGCCTGACCGCGAACATGTCGTCCGCGAACTTCGGCAGCTGCGTGGTTCCCACCAGTGTGTCGGCATTGACGATGTAGGGCGTATAGCACTCGGTGTAGCCATGCTCGCGCGTGTGCGTGTCGAGCATGAACTGCGCGAGCGCGCGATGCAGCCGCGCGAGGTCGCCGCGCAGGAATGAAAAGCGCGCGCCGGACATCTTGGCCGCCGCGGCGAAGTCGAGCAGCCCCAGTCCCTCGCCCAAGTCCGTGTGGTCCTTTGCGGGAAAGTCGAATGCTGGCGGCGTTCCCCAGCGCCGGACTTCGACATTGTCGTCGGCAGAATTTCCACGCGGCGTGGACACATGCGACAGGTTGGGCAAGTCGAGCAGGAAATCGCGCAACTGCGTCTGCACTTCCTGCAAGGCGCTTTCCTGGCTTTTCAATTCGTCGCCCAGTCCAGCGACTTCCGCCAGCAACGGCGCCGCATCGTCGCCTTTGCCCTTGGCAATGCCGATCTGCTTGGACAGCGCGTTGCGTTTCGCCTGCGCGTCCTGCGTCAGCGTCTGGATCTCCTTGCGGCGCGCCTCGAGTGCTTCGAAGCGGGCGATGTCGACGACGGCGCCACGCGCCTGCAGCCCGGCAGCGACACGCGCGAGGTCGTTACGGAAAAGGTTTATGTCTAGCATTTGCTAATTATATCAGAGACTTGCGCAGCAGCACGACGTCCGCTCGTTGCCGCTCGGGTATCAGCGCGAATCGTCGTCGCCCGCATCCTTGTCGCGTGCCCGCAGCGCATCGAGTTTTTCGCGAATCCTCGCTTCGAGACCGCGGTCAGTCGGCACGTAGAAATTCTGCGGCGTCATGTCGTCGGGCAGATAGTGCTCGCCCGCCGCGTAGCCGCCCTCCTCGTCGTGCGCGTAGCGATATCCCTTGCCGTAGCCGAGGCCCTTCATCAGCTTGGTCGGCGCGTTGCGCAGGCGCAGCGGCACGGGGCGCGAACCGTCGTCGGCGATGAACGCTTTCGCCGCATTGAACGCGACGTAGGCGGCATTGGACTTGGGCGCAGCGGCGAGATACAGCACGCACTGCGCAAGCGCCAGTTCGCCTTCGGGCGTGCCGAGCCGCTCGTAGGTTTCGGCGGCATCCAGCGCCAGGCGCAGCGCGCGCGGGTCGGCGAGTCCGATGTCCTCGCTCGCCATGCGGATCAACCTGCGCGCGACGTACAGCGGGTCGGCGCCACCGTCGAGCATCCGGCACATCCAGTACAACGCCGCGTCGGGGTCCGACCCGCGCACCGATTTGTGAAGCGCGGAAATCTGGTCGTAGAACGCCTCGCCGCCCTTGTCGAAGCGGCGCAGGCTGCGCGCGATGGTGTCCTCGAGAAAGGCCAGGTCGATGGCATCGCGCCCGGCCTCCTTGGTCGCGACGGCCAGTTGTTCGACCAGGTTGATCAGGCGCCGGCCGTCGCCGTCGGCATAGGCGATCAGCGCGTCGCGCGCCGGCGCCGCGAACGCGATGCCGGGCATGGCGACGGCGGCGGCGCGATCGAGCAGGATGGCCAGGTCGTCCGCCGACAACGGCTCCAGCACGTAGACGGCGGCGCGCGACAGCAACGCCCCGTTCACTTCGAACGAGGGATTCTCGGTGGTCGCGCCGATGAACGTCAGCACGCCCTGCTCGACGAACGGCAGGAACGCGTCCTGCTGCGCCTTGTTGAACCGGTGCACCTCATCGACGAACAGGATCGTCGCGCGTCCGTACTGCGCCCGCGTCGCCTCCGCACGCGCCACGGCGTCGCGAATCTCCTTGACGCCGGCGAGGACGGCCGAAATGGCGATGAAATCGGCGTTGAACGCATCCGCCATCAGGCGCGCGAGCGTGGTCTTGCCCACGCCCGGCGGCCCCCACAGGATCATCGAATGCAGCTTGCCCGATGCGAAGGCCACCGCCAGCGGCTTGCCCGGCGCCAGCAGGTGGCGCTGGCCGGCCACGTCGGCGACGGCTTTCGGCCGCAGCCGCTCGGCGAGCGGTTGCGCGGCGCTGGCAATTCCGGCGGAGGCGAAAAGGTCGTTCATCCGTGCATTAGAATGATCGGCGCGAACCTGCCGTGCGCCTCCCGAAGCTGTAGATTATGCGGCGTTGCGCGATCCAATGAAACATGCACGATGCAATGCCGAGGGACATGGCGCAACGCGCCGGGCGCCCGCGGGCTCGAATTCCATTCCCGATCACAGTGAAGGCAGGACCACGATGCGCGACAACCCGGTGAAGGCCCGATTGGCGGCGGGCGGACGCGTCTGCGGCGCGATGATCTTCGAGTTCTTTTCACCGGGATTGCCGCAGATCTGCAAGAACGCCGGCGCGGAGTTCGTGCTGTTCGACATGGAACACACGGGGCTCTCGTTCGAGACGCTCAAGACGCAGTTCGCGCTGTGCCGCGGACTGGACCTGGTGCCGATGGTGCGGGTGCCGCGCGGCGAATATCACTTCATCGCCCGCGCGCTCGACGTTGGGGCGATGGGCGTCATGGTGCCGATGGTCGGCTCGGCCGACGAAGCCGCGCGCATCGTGGCGTGCACGCGCTATCCGCCCGCGGGCCGGCGCGGCGCGGCCTTCGGGTTCGCGCACGACGATTACGAGGGCGGCGATGTCGTGGCCAAGATGGCCGCGCTGCATGAACGCACGATGGTGATTCCGCAGATCGAAACGGTCGAAGGGTTGCGCAACGTCGAGGCGATCGCCGCGGTGCCCGGTGTCGATGCGCTGTGGCTCGGCCACATGGACCTGACCAATTTCATGGGCATTCCCGGCGAGTTCCAGCACCGGACTACCTAGCAGCAATCGCGCGCATCGTCGCGGCGTGCGAAGCGCACGGCAAGGCGGCGGCGTTCATCGCCATGGACGACGACTGGGCGCGCGACTACGTCGCCAAGGGATTCCGGCTCATGTCCTACGGCATCGATCAACTGATGCTGCAGAACGCGCTGCGCCATGGCCTCGACGTCATGCGCGGCGCCGGCAAATGAAGGAGCACCTCGTGCCGGGTCCATTTCGTGTCGGCCTCACCCGCGACATCCTCGATTCCCGCGGCGAACCCGCGTTCGGACCGGCCGCGCTGGAAATCCTTGCCAACGCGCCGAATCTCGAGTGGGAGTACCTGCCGGCGATCGTCAGGGAACTCACGCCCGATCACGCGGCGCGCTACGACGCCGTCTACGTCAACATGGCGCGCACGCCCGCTGCTGCCGTCGCCCGCGCCGATTGCCGGCTGCGCGTGGTCGCGCGCCACGGCGTCGGCTACGACTCGGTCGACGTGCCGGCCATGACCCGCGCCGGCATCGTCGTCACCAATACGCCGATGGCGATGCCGCGCCCGGTCGCGACGATCGCGCTGACGTTCATCCTTGCGCTGGCCGGCAAGCTGGCGCTGAAGGACCGGCTGACGCGCACCGGCCGCTGGGACGAGCGGATGGACAACATGGGGATGGGCCTCACCGGTCGCACGCTGGGCGTCGTCGGCGCTGGCCGCATCGGCAAGGAACTGCTGCGGATGGCGCGCGTCTTCGACCTGAAGCTGCTCGCCGCCGACCCTTACGTCAACGCGGTCGAGCTCTCGTATATCGGCGCGCGCAAGGTCGACCTGGATACGCTGATGCGCGAGTCCGATTTCGTCGTCACGATTCCGTTGCTGAACGACGAGACGCGGCACCTGATCAGCACCCCGCAATTCGCGCTGATGAAGCCGACCGCCTATTTCATCAACGTGTCGCGCGGGCCGGTCGTCGACGAAGCCGCGCTGATCGAGGCGCTGGAGGCACGACGCATCGCGGGGGCGGCGCTCGACGTGTTCGAGCAGGAACCGGTCGATCCGGCCAATCCGCTGCTGGCGATGGACAACGTCATCGTCACGCCGCACGCGCTGTGCTGGACCGACGAATGCTTTCACAACATGGCGTCCACGGGCCTCAAGAGCATCGTCGATGCAGCAACCGGGCGCAAACCGGAGTTCGTCGTCAATCCCGACGTGCTTGCGCATCCGCGGGTGCAGGCATGGCTGGCCCAATGATGGAGACCCTTATGGCACGACTGCTCGCATTTGTTCTCATTCTCCTGTTCGCCGGGAGTGCGGCGGCTGCCGAAAGTGCGGCTGAAGTGGCCGCGCGCAACGTCCTTGCCGTCCAGAGGGACGCCTGGAACCGCGGCGACATCGACGCCTTCATGCAGGGTTATGCGCGCAGCGACGCCATCCGCTTCGCCAGCGGCGACCGGTTCAACTACGGCTGGCAGGCGACGCTCGACAGCTACCGCAAGGGCTATCCGGACGCGGCAGCCATGGGCAAGCTGGACTTCGACCTGGTGGAAGTGCGCGAACTGAGCCCGGCCGTCGTCTATGTGTTCGGGAAATGGCGCCTGACGCGCGCCAACGAAGCCGCCGACAAGGCGCCGCACGGCCTGTTCACGCTGATCGTCGAGAAGACGAACGGCACCTGGGCCATCACGCGCGATCACACGTCCGCGGCGGGCGGCTAGCGCCTTCCGCGCAAGCTTCCCGTCAAAGCACTCCGTGCCGCGCGAACACATCGGCTAGCGAAGCACCACGCTCCAGTTCCTCGCGCGTGCGGTTCTCGCCGTGCACTTTGGAGAACGCGAGGTCCAGCGCGTCGGCCTCGACTGCCTGGGGAACGACGATGACTCCATCGGCGTCGCCGATGACCAGGTCCCCTGGCGCAATGCGCACTCCGGCACAGGCGATCGGCACGTCGATGTCGGCGACCTTGCCGCGGCCTTTGGAATCGAGTGGCGCAATGCCGGCGTGAAACACGGGAAATCCCATGCGCCGGATAGCGCGTATGTCGCGGACGAAGCCGTCGGTCACGCATCCCGCCGCGCCGCGCGCGCGGGCCGCCGTCGACAGCAACTCGCCCCAGGGTGCTATGCGCCGCGATCCGCAACAGCCGAATATCGCGACATCGTGGGGGCGCAAGTCGTCGACCAGCGCGATTTCGAGTTCGTACGGGTTCTCGTCCGGCCGAACCTCGTACACCTCGCGATACAGGCCGGTTCGGGCCAGTCCGACCATCACCCGGTCGTCGTCGAGCGGGCGGATCGACGGCGGCATCGCCTGATCGGGAAGGCCGAGTCCATCCAGCACGTCGGAGAGCACGGCCGTGTACAAATCCCTGGCGATGGCCTCGAAAAATCCATCGCTTCCTCGCCGAATCATGCGGTCGCCTCCCCGGTCTGGTGCTTAAACGTGCTGCCGCGCCAGCCATTGCACTCGCGCGCAGCTTTGGACACGCGCCAAATGCTACCCGAATCGGCGGCTGCATCGGTACGCCCCCGGCGAATCGGACAAAACCTGATGCAGATCAAACCGACCGGCGGTGTGACGGTCCCCGTGGCAATTCGCCGGCGTAGCATTCCCGAAGCGTGATCGCTGTGCGGTTGCATGGACCGGGCGGCACGGGGGTCAATGCAGTCAGGATCAACCGGGGTATGACCGAAATGTCGAATTTCGAGATTGTCGGACGCGAGGATTTCTCCGACGTCAGCTACATGCTGGAAATCCGCCATCCCGCGATGGCCAAGGCCGCGAAGGCCGGACAATTCGTCATCGTGATGGAGCACGAGCATGGGGAGCGCATCCCCCTGACGCTCGCCGACTTCGACCCGGAAAAAGGGACGATCACGCTGGTGATCCAGGCGGTCGGCAAGACGACCCGCGAAATGCAGCAGAACTGCCACGTTGGAACCAGCCTGTTCGCGGTGGTCGGACCGATGGGCATTCCGAGCCACATCGGCAGCGTAAAAAAGGTCCTCTGTGTCGGCGGCGGACTCGGCGTAGCGCCGGTGTACCCGCAGGCGCGCGAGTATGCCCGCAACGGTGCCTACGTGATCGGCGTCGTCGGCTTTCGCAACAAGAGCGTGATGTTCTGGGAAGAGCAGTTCCGCGCCGTGTGCGACGAATTGATCGTCTGCACCGACGACGGCTCCGCGGGCATCAAGGGTCTGGTGACCAAGGGCATGGAGCAGGCGATCGCCGCGCATCCGGACATCGATGAGGCCATTGCGATCGGCCCGCCCGTCATGATGCGCGCCTGCGCCGAGGTGACGCGCCCGCATCACATCAAGACGCTGGTCAGTCTCAATCCTGTCATGGTCGACGGCACCGGCATGTGCGGCGGCTGCCGCGTCAAGATCGGCGACGGCATCAAGTTCGCCTGCGTCGACGGACCGGACTTCGACGCGCACCAGGTCGACTTCGAAGACCTGATGGCACGCCTTGCGCGGTACCGTCCCACGGAGCAGGAAGCGCTGAAGAAGTGGGAAGAAAGCTGTCGCTTAGGCGGCGCGCCGACCGGCGCCACCGAGTTGTTCTGACGCCACCGCAACAATCGCGAACCCACCTATGGCAAAGAAAAAAACGATCCGGACCATTCCGCAGGAGCGGACGCCGATGCCCGAGCAGGAGCCGGCGGTTCGCGCGCGCAACTTCAAGGAAGTCGCGTGCGGATACACGCTGGAGAATGCTCTGCGCGAAGCCGAGCGCTGCCTGCAGTGTCCCGATGAACCCTGCATTCGCGGCTGCCCGGTCAGCATCGACATCCCGGCATTCATCCAGAAGATCGCCGACAAGCACTATCGCGGCGCCTACGACGTCATCACCGACACCAACCTATTGCCGTCGGTTTGCGGCCGCGTATGCCCGCAGGAAAATCAGTGCGAGGGCGTGTGCACGGTCGGCGACACGCTGGAGCCGGTCGCGATCGGCCGGCTTGAGCGCTTCGTCGGCGACATGGCCATCCGCGAGGGCTGGGTCAACCTGCCGCACATCGAAAGGAACGCGTTCCGGGTCGGCATCGTCGGTTCCGGTCCCGCGGGCATGGCCTGCGCAGCGGACATGGCGAAGGCCGGCTGCGAAGTCGTGGTCTACGAGGCGTTTCACGAGCCCGGCGGCGTGCTGAAGTACGGCATCCCGGACTTCCGCCTGCCCAACGCGGTGATCGACGTCGAGATCGACAAGCTGAAGCAGCTGGGTGTCAGGTTCGAGTGCAACACGCTGGTCGGCCGGCTGTTCACTATCGAGCAGATGATCACCGAGATGGGCTTTCACGCCGTGTTCCTGGGCACCGGCGCCGGCTACCCGAGCTTCATGGGCATCCCAGGCGAGTCGCTCAACGGCGTGCTGTCGGCAAACGAACTGCTGACGCGCTGCAACCTGATGCGGGCGCGCGACTTTCCCAACTACGACACGCCGATGCAGCCGGGCAAGCGGGTGGCGGTGATCGGCGCCGGCAACACGGCGATGGACGCGCTGCGTGTCTCGCTGCGCCTCGGCGCCGAGAAGGTGTACTGCGTCTACCGTCGCAGCAAGACCGAGGCGCCGGCACGCGCGGAGGAAATCCACCATGCCGGCGAGGAAGGCGTTGAGTTCCACTGGCTGACGAGCCCGCTAGAAGTGCTAGGCGACGAGCAGAAGCGCGTGCGCGGCATGCGCTGCCAGAAGATGGAGTTGGGCGAACCCGACGCGTCGGGCCGCCGCCGTCCCGTGCCGATCCCGGGCAGCGAATTCGAGTTCGAATGCGACAGCGTCGTCTACGCGATCGGCACCAACGCCAATCCCATTCTCGGGCAGACGGCGAAGCTGGCGCTCAACAAGCGCGGCTACATCGAGACCGACGAGAGCCTCGCGACGTCAATTGCCGGCGTCTATGCCGGCGGCGACATCGTGACCGGCGCCGCCACGGTCATCGAGGCGATGGGCGCGGGGCGCCGCGCGGCGCGCGAAATGAAGGCCTGGCTGGGATTGCGCGACACGGACGTCGTGTACGCGCCAGAGGAGCCCCACGCAGGGCGGCGCTTCGGCATCGCCACGGATCAACACGGCTACGCGCGAGTGCGCATAGCATGACTCTGGAACGACCATGACCGAGGTTGCCACGCTGGCCCCGACCGCCGTTCGCGCGTCGGCCCTTTCCAACAAGCTGCGCGAAGCGGAAACGCTGAGCGAGCACATTGTCGAGATCATCAGCGATTCGGGCGAAGGCGCGCAGCGCTGCGGCCAATCGCTCGGCGCGATCGCCGCCAGGACCGGCAACGGCATCTGGACGACGGAAATCATCCCCGCCGAGATCCAGCCTCCGGCGCGCAGCGTCGCCGGCGCCTCGGGCATTCGCATCCGTATCGGCACCAAAAAAGTGACCAACGGCGGCGACGAGACCGACCTCGTGGTCGCGTTCAACGAACAGGTGCTGATCGGCCGTGTCCGCGCCGGCGAGTTGAAACGCGGTGCGCAGATCCTGCTCGAGAGCATGTGGCGCGAGCACCGCGATCCCAAGATCGTCGCGTCGTACGTCGAGACGGTGGAAACCCTCAAGGAAGCCGGCTTCCGCGTGTACGAGGTTCCGCTCGAGCGCGAATGCCACAAGCTCGTGGCCGACCCGCGCAAGGGCAAGAACATGTTCGTGCTCGGGATCCTGTGCAACCTGTACAGCCTCGATCCGAAGCTCGGGCATGAGCAGGTCGCGCTGACGTTCGGCAAGAAGGACGCGAAAGTAATCCAGGTCAACCAGGGCTTGCTCGAGGCCGGATACGCGTGGGCCGAGCAGAATCTGGACTTCAAGTACCTCATTCCGGCGGTGCGCTCGACCGAGCCGCAGATCGTCGTCAACGGCAACACCGCGCTGGCGCTGGGCGTGCTGGCATCCGGCATGGACATCTGCGCGATGTACCCGATCACGCCGGCGACGTCGGTCTCGCACTACCTGTCCGACGTGTTCGAGCGGGTCGGCGGGCTCGTGCACCAGGCGGAGGATGAGATCGCCGCGTGCGCGTTCGCGATTGGCGCCTCGTACGCCGGCAAGTGCGCGGTGACGGTTACGTCCGGACCTGGCTACTCGCTCAAGCAGGAGGGCATCGGTCTTGCGGTCATGGCCGAGATTCCGCTGGTCGTCGTTAACGTCATGCGTGGCGGACCATCCACCGGCCAGCCGACCAAGGTCGAACAGGGCGATCTTCTCACCGCGATCTACGGCAGCCACGGCGACGCACCAAAGGTGGTGCTCGCGACATCGGGGATCGAGGATTGCTTCTATTCGATGATCACGGCGCGGAAGATTGCGGAAACGTTCAATACCGTCGTCGTCGTGCTGTCGGATGCCAGCCTGTCTACGGCACAGCAGCCGTTCCCGCGGCCGAAATTCGACTCCGACTGGCTGGCGCCGCCGCTCGACCAGACGCCGGTTCCCGAGGGAGTCAAGCCCTACGACTGGGATCCGGTGACTGGCATCGCGCACCGCTTCGTGCCCGGCCAGCCGAGCGGTATGCACACGCTGACCGGCTTGGCCCATGACCGCGGCAGCAAGGTCGCGTACGACCCCGAGATCAACGAAGAGGGGCTGCGCAACCGCAGCTTGAAAATCGCAGCGTTGCAGAAGACGTTGCGGACGCCGCCCGTGTACGGAGATCCGGAAGGCGACCTGCTGGTCGTCGGCTGGGGCAGCACCAAGGGCGCGATCGAGGAAGCGGTGGAACGGATGCGCGCGGAGGGTCTGAAGGTCTCGTCGCTGCATCTCACGTTCATCCAGCCGATGCCCTCGGGCATTCGCGAGATCCTGAAGCGCTTCAGACAGGTGATCACGATCGAGGCCAACTGGGCGGACCACCTCGACGACGAGTTGATCGACGAGGACAACCGGCGTTACGCCGCGCTGGCGATGATGCTCCGCTCGCGGTTCCTGGTCGACATCGACTGCTGGACGCAGACCCGCGGCCAGCCGATCAAGCCGTCCGAAATCGTAAATGTCCTGCGCAACAAACTCGCGGCGCGAAACGCCGCCGGAGCAATGACATGACCATGCCCGTCACCCAGTGCCTGATCAAGCTGCACGAGGCTCACCACAGCCTCGAGGACTACCAGGGCGGCGTGCCCCGCTGGTGCAGCGGCTGCGGCGACAACGCGATCCTGGCCGCGGTGCAGCGGCTGTGCCGCGACGAGAACCTGGCGCCGGAGCGCACGGTATTCGTGTCGGGCATCGGCTGCTCCTCGCGCTTTCCGCACTACATGAAGACCTACGGCTTTCACGGCATTCATGGCCGCGCATTTCCAATCGCGCAGGGCGTGAAGATGGCGCGCCCCGACCTCGCGGTCTTCGTCAACACCGGCGACGGCGACTGCTGCAGCATCGGCGCAGCGCATTGGATCCACGCGATCCGCTACAACACGAACCTCACGGTGATCCTGCACGACAACCACGTGTACGGGCTCACCAAGAAGCAGGCGTCGCCGACATCGCCGCGGGGACTCAAGAGCAATACCACGCCGCGCGGCGCGACGCTGGAGGCGCTCAATCCGCTGACGGTCACGCTCGGCATAACCAACGTGTCGTTCGTGGCGCAAGTCGTCGACTGGATTCCCGAGCTGCTGTACGACGTGATCCAGAAGGCCTATCACCATCGCGGCTTCTCGTTCATTCGCATCATCCAGCGTTGCCCGGAATTCCTGCCCAAGATGTTCGAGCCGTGGCTGCACGATCCCGGCCGCACGCTGCTGCTGTCGCACGCGAACGGCCTCACGATCTCGCCCGAGCTGTCGCGCACTTACCGGAACCAGATCGAGCACGATCCAGCCAACATCGACCGCGCGCGCGAGATTGCCTCGTCGGAGGACCCGATCCCCGTCGGAATCCTTTATCACAACCCCGCGGTGCCCTGCTACGACGACCTGCGCGCCGTGAGTCCGATGCGGACCTCCGAGCAGATCCAAGCCGGACTGGAGACCGAACTCGACAAGGTCACCGTGTGGCCGGACGACGACGCGCCGGCCCGCCGAGTGGCATGACCATCATGGACACGGCAACCCGACATCACGAACAGCAGCTGTTCTTCTCGACCGGGAGGCGGCACGGCGATGGCGTCGACGCCATCGATGGATTGGACTTGCGCCCGGCGCTCCTCGCCCGCTACCGCCATCTTTCGCACCTGCGATACGACTTCCCGCTGGTGCTGGTCGACCGCGGCCCCGGGGCGGGCACCATTCGCTCGCTGTCGTCGGTTATCGACGAGGTGCTGCAGGAGATCGCGCCGCGCGGGATCGACGGCGAACGCCTGCGCAAGCACGTGCTGCGGCTCGAACGTGAAGTCCGCACACTGGTTGCGGACGGCGCGCACGGCACGCTGACGTCGCTATGGGGCCAGGCCGCGCTGAAGCTCGCGGTACCGGACGATCCCTCCGCGGAACGGGTGCTCGCCCATATCGCGGACAAGCTGCAACTGGACGGTGAGGTCGTCGACTGCGACCGGACCATGCCGGCGCGCGTGCTTACCCACGCATGGCGCGCGGCGCAGCAACGCAAAGGAAAGGCGTTTCGCGCCGTCGTCGAGCGGCTCATGGTCAAGCTGGCCGACATCCTGCGCGCGGCTTACATCCACTCCGAAGCGGGCCAGCGGCCCGAGGCGCTGCGTGCGTCGATGGCCGGCACCCATCGCGAAGTGTTCGACTTTGCGATGATGTCGCGGCTGGTCGCCCGCAACGCGCCCAAGGACGAGTTGCCGGCATCCCGGCGGCGCCGTCTCGAATGGGCGCTTGGCGTCCTGAAGGGTCAGCCGTTCTTTCCCGATCCGCGTCTCGCCGATCGTCCGGAATCGCCCGTTACGTTTGATTTCCTCTACGACAATTGTGCCGCAGCAGCGGCAGCGTATCGCGAGCGGCTACCCAAACTGGCCGACGTCGTGAGGGCGCTGTCGATCGCCGAGCTGGAGGTGGCCGGCGCGTATGTCGAGAAGCAGCACGACCCGTTCTTCGCGCATTTCGACGACAGCGCGCTGTCGGCCGACGACATCGCGATGTTTCCCGATTACCTGGTGTGCATCCCGCTGGATCGCAACGACGCGGCGGAGAACGCTGGATTGATGGACATTCTCTCCGCCGGCTTGCCTGTGAAGGTGCTGGTGGAGACCGCCGACCTGCTCGAGGAAGCGCCGGTCGGAACCGGTCACTTCGCGTTCGGCGTGCGCAGCTCGCGCCTCGCCAACACCGCGACCGGCCTGGGCGGAGTCTTTGTCGTGCAAACCGCAAGTTCGAATCTCTATGCGCTGGGCGAACGTCTCGCCAAGGCCTTCGCGCATCGCGGCGCCTGCCTCGTCAGCGTCTATGCCGGCGCCGGCGCCACCGGCACGCTTCCGCTCTATCTGACGGCGGCGGCGGCGATGGAATCCCGCGCGTTTCCCGCACTCACCTACGACCCGTACGCCGGAGACAACCTGGCGGCGCGCTTCTCGCTCGAGGACAATCCGCAGCCCGCCGCAGACTGGCCGGTCGAGCCGTTCGAGTACGCCGACGAGGACCAGCAGCGCATCACCGAGGAAACACCGTTCACGGTGGCCGATTTCGTGCTCTGCGACCCGCGTTACGCAGCGCACTTCGCCCGTGTGCCGCGCGAGCGCTGGAATGCATCGATGATCCCGGCCGACGAATGGCTGGCGCGCGAACCGGCCAGCATCGGCGACGCCATTCCCTTCGTGCTCGCTGTCGATGGCGACGACGTGCTGCATCGCGTCATCGTCGACGCGCGGCTGATGCAGTTGGTCGCCCGCTGCCGGACGTTCTGGCACCGGCTGCAGGAACAGGGAGGCGTTCACAATTCACATGCGGAAATCCTGCTCGCGCGCGAAAAGGCGAAGTGGGAGCAGGCCAAGGCCCACGAATTCGACGCGCTCAAGGCCTCGGTGGCGAACGCCGTTGCCGAATCCAGCACCGCGGCCGTGGCGACGCCGGGGGCCGTTACTCCAGCAGGCGCAAGCGCTGCCGCGACGGACGCCAAGCCGGCCGCTGCCGAAGCCGTGCCGGAACGCAACCCTGACGAGGCCTGGATCGACACCGCCCGCTGCCCGAGCTGCAACGAGTGCCAGACGATCAACGACAAGATGTTCAAGTACAACGACAACAAGCAGGCCTACATCACCGACGTGCGCGCCGGGACGTTTCGCCAGATGGTCGAGGCCGCCGAGGTCTGCCAGGTGTCGATCATCCACCCGGGCAAGCCTTGGAATCCCAACGAGCCCGGCCTCGCCGAATTGCTGGTGCGCGCGGAGCCATTCCAATAACCGGACGCTGAGGAAGCGGCGCCTCGCAAGTGCAGGCGCATGTGGTTGGCTCGCAGCGAGTGTGGCCGTGCCGGCCGCGCTCGCGAACGATCGAGTTCTACTTCACATCGCCGATGACGTCGGCGCCGGCGGGCGGCGCAAAGCGGAACAGGTCCGGAGCGAATTTCGGATTGCGCTCTACATTGGAAAAGCGCACGAAACTCTTCTGACCGAAGGCGTCGACGATCTCCAGCGCCGCCAGGCCTTTCGCGTCGAAGCCGATCCGGATCTCGGTAAATGCCGCGTCCGTCGCCTTCGGCGTCGCGCCGAGCCAGTCCAGTCCGTCCTTCGCCGGCAGATCGCTCCACGCGAACGCGTGCTCGACGTCCTGGTTGCCGGACAGCAGCGCCGCGGGCGTGCCGCCCAGCGCATCGCCGACCTTGCGCACGATGACCTGGTTCAGGTCCTCGTCGAAGATCCAGACCCGCTGGCCATCACCGACCAGCAACTGCTTGTAGGGCTTCTCGACGACCCAGCGGAATTTGCCGGGCCGCGATAGTTCGAACGTGCCATTGGCGCTTTTTGTCGCGCGGCCGTTCTTGTCGACGACCGACTGCGTGAATTGCGCGCGCGCCGTCTGCGTCTCGCGCACGAACGCGCGCAGCCGATCGAGCGTCGCGGCGTTCGCGACCGACGAGATCTGGAACAGCACGAGCGCGGTAAGGCAAAGTTTGCGAGTCATCAGCGGGGCGCGCCGGGGTCCGTGCCGGGAATGTTGGCCAGGCAGTTGCCGACGGGATCCAGAATGATATAGGTATGGGAGAGACCGCCGCGATCCTTGACGCCCGCTCGGTCGCGATACTGATGGAAATACATGCGCCACGCGCCCAGCGCAAACTCGGGTTCGGCGTCGCAACCGGTGACGAACGCGCTGGGGCCGCAGAAGCCGCCGGGCAGCATCGTCCTTGCGCGCTCGATCGCCTGCGCCTCCGAAAGCGCCGGCGCGGTCTTCGGCACATTGCGCGGGCACAGTTGCGGACCTTCACGATAGGACTCGACCGGTCCGGCACGTAGAGGCATCGCCACCAGCGCGACGAGCACCGCAACCGGCAGGCGCACCGCTAGCCTTCGCCCTTGCCTGCCGGCACCAGCACTTCCCGATTGCCGTTGGTCTGCATCGGCGAGACGAGTCCGGCGTTTTCCATCTGCTCGATCAGGCGCGCCGCGCGGTTGTAGCCGATGCGCAGATGCCGCTGCACCAGCGAAATCGACGGCCGCCGCGTCTTGAGCACGACCGCGACGGCCTGGTCGTACATCGGATCCGACTCGGCGTCGGCGCCTTCGACCGTTGCGCCGTCGTCGCCGTTCGCGCCGACGCCGCCTTCGAGCAGGCCTTCGATGTACTGCGGCTCGCCCAGCTGTTTCAGGTGCTCGACGACGCGATGCACTTCGCCGTCGGACACGAACGCACCGTGCACGCGCAGCGGATATCCAGTGCCCGGCGGCATGTACAGCATGTCGCCCTGCCCCAGCAACGCCTCGGCGCCCATCTGGTCGAGGATCGTGCGCGAGTCGATCTTGCTGGCCACCTGGAACGCGATGCGAGAAGGGATGTTGGCCTTGATGAGGCCGGTGATGACGTCCACCGACGGACGCTGCGTGGCGAGGATCAGATGGATGCCCGCGGCGCGCGCCTTCTGCGCGATGCGCGCGATCAGCTCCTCGATCTTCTTGCCGGTCACCATCATGAGGTCGGCGAGTTCGTCGACCACCACGACGATCAGCGGCATCTCCTCGAGCGGCTCCGGATTCTCCGGCGTCAGCGACAACGGGTTCAGTTCCTTCTTGCCGGACTTGCGGCCCTCGACGATCTTGGCGTTGTAGCCGGCCAGGTTGCGTACGCCGAGCATCGACATCAACTTGTAGCGCCGTTCCATCTCGCCGACGCACCAGTTGAGCGCGTTCGGAGCGAGTTTCATGTTGGTGACCACCGGCGCCAGCAGATGCGGAATGCCCTCGTACATCGACAGTTCGAGCATCTTGGGATCGATCAGGATCAGCCGCACCTGCTTCGGCTCGGCCTTGTAGAGCAGCGACAGGATCATCGCGTTGACCGCCACCGACTTGCCCGAACCTGTCGTGCCCGCGACCAGCAGGTGCGGCATCCGCGCCAGGTCGGCGACCACCGGCTTGCCGGCGATGTCCTTGCCCAGCGCCAGCGTGAGCATTCCCGGCGTGTCGTTGTATGTCGTCGACGACAGGATCTCGACCAGCTTCACCACCTGTCGGCGCGGGTTGGGCAATTCGAGGCCCATGCACGACTTGCCGGGGATGGTCTCGACCACGCGGATCGACACCACGGACAACGCGCGCGCGATGTCCTTGATCAGGTTGACGATCTGCGCGCCCTTCACGCCGACCGCAGGTTCAATCTCGTAGCGGGTGATCACCGGGCCTGGATAGGCAGCCAGCACCTTGGCGCTGACGCCGAAGTCGGCCAGCTTGCGTTCGATGAGGCGCGACGTGTATTCGAGCGTCTCGGTGCTGACCGACTCCTGCGTCGATGGCGCGTCCTCGAGCAGCGCCAGCGGCGGGAGCGGCGAATCGGGCATGTCGGTGAACAGCGGCCGCTGCTTTTCCTTCACGACGCGCTCGGATTTGGGCACGGGCGCCGCCGCAGGCACGACCACCACCGGCGCCCGCTCCTCTTCGTCCTCGCGCAATTGCGAGACGACGTGTTCGCGTTCCATCGTGGCTTCATCGCCGATCTTGCGGTCGAGCGCGGCCTCGCGGCGACGGCGCACGGCGCCGATCGCTCCCTCGATGCCGGCGCCGATGCGTTCCATCACCTTGAACCAGGAGATGCCGAAGAGCAGCGACGAGCCGATGGCAAAGAGCGCGAGAAGCAGCAGCGTCGCGCCGTTGAAGCCGATGGCGCGCGCCAGGCCCTGGCCTATCGCTTCACCTAGCGCTCCGCCCGGCGCCAGCGGCAGGGATGCCGGGAGCTTCCACATCCGGATCGCCTCGAGGGATGCGCTGGCAAACAGGACGAGTCCGAAACCGAGCGCACCCAGACCCAGCGGATGGTCCGTCTCGGCATCGGGTCGCACCACGCGGCGAAAGCCTGCGACGACCAGCACGATGCCGCCGATGACCCACCACCAGGCCGACAGTCCGAACAGGTAGAGCAGCAGGTCCGCAAGCCAAGCGCCGACGGCGCCGCCACGATTGGCAAGCGGCTCGCCCGATCCGGAAAACGACCAACCGGGATCGGTCTTCGCGTAGGTCGCGAGGATCAACGCAAGGTACAGGCACGCTGCGACGACCAGAAACCACCAGGACTCGCGCACGAGTCGCGCGAACCGTGGCGACAGTGCCGGTTCGGACGACTGTAGCCGCCGATTCATGGAATCGTTTCGTTTAAAAACCATGGAGTTGCAGCCAATACTTCATAGGCCGCATTATACCCCGCAACGGGTTGCCGGATGGAAGTCAAAGCACGGGGACAGCGTCTTCCGCCGCTCCGTGTTGCACTCCTCGGAGGGCTCCCCCACATACGATAAACTGCGTTGTTTTACCTGCGAGAATTATTTCATGTCCGCGAAGCACGCCCGCCTGATCATCCTAGGCTCCGGCCCGGCCGGCTACAGCGCCGCAGTATACGCCGCGCGTGCCAATCTCTCGCCGGTGCTGATTACCGGCCTGGCGCAGGGTGGGCAGTTGATGACGACCACCGACGTCGACAATTGGCCGGCAGATGTCGACGGCGTGATGGGGCCCGACCTGATGGCGCGCTTCCAGAAGCACGCCGAGCGCTTCGCCACCGAACTCGTCTACGATCATATCCACACGGTCCATCTGAGCGAAAAGCCGTTCCGCCTCATCGGCGATGCCGGCGAATACACGTGCGACGCGCTCATCATCGGCACCGGCGCGTCGGCGCGTTACCTGGGACTGCCATCGGAGGAGAAGTTTATGGGCAAAGGCGTATCCGCCTGCGCCACCTGCGACGGCTTCTTCTACAAGGGGCGCGACGTCGTCGTCGTCGGCGGCGGCAACACGGCGGTCGAGGAGGCGCTCTACCTGTCGAACATCGCCAAGCACGTCACCGTCGTGCATCGCCGCGACAAGTTTCGCGCCGAGGCCATCCTCGTCGACCGGCTGATGGCCAAGACCCGGAACGGCGGCAACATGCGGGTGATGTGGAACCACACGCTCGACGACGTGCTGGGCGACGCGTCCGGCGTCACCGGCGTGCGGGTCAAGGACGTCAAGAGCGGCGCCACGCAGGATCTCACCGTGCACGGCGTGTTCATCGCGATCGGCCACACACCGAACACGCAGATCTTCGAGGGCCAGCTGGACATGGCCGGCGGCTACATCAAGGTGAAAGGCGGCAGCGAGGGCAATGCCACGGCGACCTCGGTGCCGGGTGTGTTCGCGGCTGGAGACGTCGCGGACCACGTCTATCGGCAGGCAGTGACCTCGGCCGGTACCGGATGCATGGCCGCGCTCGATGCCGAGGCGTACCTGGAAGGCCACTGACGCGGACGCCGCGGGCAGCGATGGCGAAACTCTCCGACCTCAAGGCGCTTCTCGACGCCGCCGGCAGGACGCCTCGCCCGGAACCGGCGGCAAGCGCTCGTCAACCGGGCAGTTCTCCAGCGGCCGCTGCAACCGTCGCGCCCGCGCGCAAACCCGAGATCGCGCCGAAGCGCGCGCTGGCCGCTGCCAAGCATGCCGACGCCGACATCGACCTTGCGCGCGCATTCGCCGATGTGCAGAAGCTGCCGCCGACGAATCGTGCCGACCTTCGCCTCCCGCGTCCGGAACCGGTCGCGCGCAATACGCTGGCCGACGAGCGCGACGTCCTCGCTGACGCGAAGTACGGCGAGCAGCCAGCGCCGCAGACATGGGAAGCGGGACAGGAGTTCGAGCAAGAGCAGACATTCGTGCGCAAAGGCATCGGCCGCGACGTCGTAGGCAAGCTCAGGCGCGGGCACTGGGCCGTGCAGGCCGAACTCGACCTGCACGGAATGAACACCGACGAAGCCCACGATGCGCTGGCCGATTTCGTCAGCGGCGCGCGCGAACGCGGCATGCGCTGCCTGCGCGTGATCCACGGCAAGGGCCGGACTTCACCCAACCGCGAGCCCGTCTTGAAGGGCAAGGTGCGCAATTGGCTGGCGCACTGGGACGAGGTGCTCGCCTATGCCGAGGCGCCGCAACACGCCGGTGGCGGCGGCGCCGTGCTGGTGCTGCTCAAAGGAAAGTAGGTTGTCCGGCTGGAGAATCGAGCGGAACGACAAGGCGGCTTGTCTCAAAGTGCGCTGTGCGCAATGACCGGGTGGACTTCCTACAGTATCGTGGACACTGGCTGCGAATCGCCACCCTCCACGGGTGAGCTGATCGATGTAGCTTACAGTTGGCGCAACACTTCCTGCCCGTCTCAGCGTGGATGGCGCTAAGAAACTGATGTTATTCCAAAAGATGGTCTTAGGTACGCTTTTTGCGCACTACAGTCTGTGCTGCGCACCGTTCCGGCCGGCGGATTGCATGGTCATCATTCGACCGACCGCTATCGGGTGAGATCACCTCGGGCTTGCTCGGCAACCTCCAGCGCGTCGTCGACCTCGATCCCTCGGACGGCGCCGTCGAACTTGCAGCGCCCGAGCAGAAGCTGCACAGCTGGGAGATTCCGCGTTCGCGGGTAGATGGCGTTTTTCCAATCTCGACCTTGCTTGACGTCCTACGACTAATGCTCATTCGCTGAAAGTTCGCGAACGACCGCACGGTTCCATAGCTTGCGTCTGAGTTCGCGCGCAGGTCCGGTGCGGCGAAACGGGGTTGCATGGCGGTGTTCTTTCCAAGGGAAGTGGCGGGGTACAGTCACCGGCCGGTGCCGGCTTCAGTCAGCGTGTGCTGGTGAGTGGCGCCGCCAGCGACAATGGGGTACAACGACGTGTCGGGCGATGTTCTGACTTCGAGGCCCGAGGTCCTCGAAGGCAAAGCTCAGCTTGTCCAGCACCTGGTCGCGCACGATTCGGCTGACGCAGATCCCGCCGGGATCGGCCAACGCTTCCAGTCGCGCCGCGACGTTGACGCCATCACCGAAGATGTCGTCGCCATCGATGATGATGTCGCCGACGTTGATGCCGATGCGAAAGTCGAGTCGCTTGTCGGGGACAACACTCTCGTTGCGCTCCGCCATGCCGCGCTGCACTTCGACCGCGCAGCACACGGCATCGACCACGCTCGAGAATTCCAGCAGCAGGCCGTCGCCGGTCGTCTTGACGATGCGGCCGTCATGTTCGGCGATCTTGGGGTCTATGAGCTCCCGACGGTGCGCTTTCAGCGCTGCCAAGGTGCCGCTGTCGTCCACACCCATGAGGCGCGAGTACCCGGCCACATCGAGCGAGACGATAGCCGCCAGTCGTCGGTGGTCCCGCGCCACGTAACCCTCCCCAGGGTTGTTCCCGCGCCATGATCTTGAACAGGCGCGATCCGCGCAATGTACCACCCGCCCTGCTGACGAGTGTCCGGAACGGAATCGGCGATGCGTTGAACGGCGGTTCTCAGGCGGCGGTGCGCTACGTCGGTACTTGGCCGAATGCGGCCCGAGGTACTGTTGGAAGCGAAATGCAAGCAGCTTCCGAGGAGCCCGTTCAGGTGGCCCCGTAGACCACCGCCGTCGACATGATCTCCTCGGCTTCATGGCGCCGGTGCAGCGTCAAGCCCAGCATCGCGATGTCTTCGGCCTGGCGTGCCAGCACCTGCTGCGCGAAGGGCAGGAACTGCTCCTCCTCGCTGCGCACATGCTCGTTGAACCGCCTCACCAGTTCGTGAAGCAGCGCGGAGTCCAGCCGTGGCAGGTAACCCTTCGCGATGGCTTGCACGGTCGGCTCCAGCTGCTTCCACAGTTGCGCGATCTCGCGATGCTCGCGAATGAGCTGCGCGACCATGGTCCGGGCGCGGTCCGCTTCCTCGCCCGGCCGCGCGATCCGGAGCACCGCGGGGAACAGGTCGCGCTCCTCGTCATCGTGGTGGGCGAGCAGGCTGTCGCGGAACATCTTTAGCATGTCGGCAGCGCACGAGCGCGACCGTGCGGCGGTGACGATCATATCGGGCAGGCCGAGCGCTGCCTCGAGCACCGTCACGAACCCAACGTGGCAAGTGGAGAAATCCTGCAAGGGGGTGTCGGCTTCAGTTGCCTGGCGAGTCGGTGTGTCGGACATGGCGCACCCCTTCAATAGACTTGATTCCCACTATGACACTCCGAAGGCGCTGAACCTTGATCTACGTCATGCGGCAATACTGGACGACTTCCGTCCCGCATCGGGCAGCCGTGCCAGGGCCGTCCTCGTGGGATCGCGTTCGACGATGAACGAGACGCCTCAGCGCGTACCTAAATCACGCGATGATGGACCGCCGGCAGCTGCTTGCGTACTTCCGCGATTCGCGCGGGATCCACGTCACCCACGACGATTCCCGGGCCCTCGTCCTTCGACGCGACGATGGCGCCCCAGGGATCGACCAGCATCGAATGTCCCCACGTTCGCCGGCCATTCGGGTGCAGTCCGCCCTGCGCGGCGGCAAGCACGTAACACTGGTTTTCCACGGCGCGCGCGCGCAGCAGCAACTCCCAGTGCGCGGCGCCCGTCGTCGCGGTGAATGCGGCAGGAACGAGGATCAGCGCGCAGTCGCCGAGCGCGCGGTAAACCTCGGGAAAGCGCACGTCATAGCAGATGGACAAGCCAACCCGGCCGCATGGCGCGTCGAACGCCACGATCGCATCGCCCGGCTGAATCGTTCGCGTTTCGTCGTAATCCTCGGCGCCGCTCGTGAAGCGGAACAGGTGGATCTTGTCGTAGCGCGCAACGCGCACGCCGTCGGGGCCGTAGACCAGGCATGCGCTGCGCACCCGCGCAGGGTCGTCGCTGGCGATGGGAACGCTGCCACCGACGAGCGTGACGCGGTGCTCGCGCGCCATGCGGGCAAGGAAATCCTGCTGCGGCCCGGCCCCGTCGCGTTCCTTGGCGGCGAGCTTGTCGGTGGCGCGCGCGCCGAGGATGCCGAAATACTCGGGCAGCACGATGAGCTTGCGCACCCTCCTCCACCGCGGCGCGCACGAGCAACCCGGCCTGCGCGAGGTTTTCCGCAACGTCGCCTCCCGCGATCGTCTGGATCGCCGCCACCCGCATTTGCTCACTCATTTCTCCCCCGCCTCGCTTCCGAATGCTGGCGATGCCTGCGCTGCCTTGCCGAACCCTCCCACCCGTTCCACGACGGGGTCGACCCACGGTCCGGTCACACGATAGTCGTAGCTGAACATCTGGTCGATCGGATTGTTCGAGGAATTTCTGCGCCAGCAGCGCGCCCGCTCCAACCGCCGCGCCCACCAGCGGATTGGCGATGAACAGCACAGCCGCACCCGGCCGAGACGCTCGAACTCAACGCCGGCTGCACGCGGACCGTCAGCGTCTGCGTCTCGCGGGCAAGGTCGATGTCGCCCTTGATGGCAACCGCTGCCGCCGGCCCCGCGAGCTTGAGGTTGTCCGTGTGCATCTGGCCGTTGTCGATGACGAAATCGCCATTGATGTCGTCGAAGGCGAAGCCTTCGCTGAACACATCGCGAAAGTCGAGCGTGATGCGTCGCGGCAACGCCTGCAGCGACAGCACGCCGAGCAGTTTGCCGATTCCCGGATCGATCTTGAGTGAACTGACCGGCGCCGGACTGCAGCTTGAACTTGCCGGACAGCGTCGGATAGTCGAAGTCGTTGGGCGCGCCCGTCCATTGCAGTTGTCCGACGATCCTGGTCGGCGCATTGCGCACCGCACCGGCAGTGCCGAAATGCGCGAGGTAACCGCCGGCATCCGCGACGTCGATCGTCACGTCGAATTGCGTCTGCTGCCGCTCGCCGCGCACGCGCCACCAGCCGTCGGCGTCGATGCGTCCATCGTCATTCGCCAGCGCCAGCCGCTCGATGCGCCAATCGGATCCGACCGGCTTGGCGACGAGTTCGAACTTGCCCAGGTCGCGTTCCTTGGAGATGAACGCATCGGACACGATGTCCAATTCCGGCCACGGATTGGCCGCGCTCGTCGACGGATCCGGTTCGCTGCGCACCGGATGCAGCTCGCCGGGACCTGGCGGCACGAAGCGCGTCAGGCGCGCCATCACGCGTCCGTTGGGAAGTTCCGCGGATGGCCCGCGCCAGGTGGCATTGCCGTCGACCTCGCGGCCCCGCATGGCCAATTGCCAGTCCACGCCGGCGCGTTGCGCCGTCACGTGGAAGTCGTGCATGACGCGCCCGATCGCGACGAACTTTCCCACGTCGAGGTCGACACCATTCATCGTCAATGCGTAGCCACCGGACGCGGTATCCTCGCCGCTGGCCAGTCGCGGCTTTTCCTTCGCGTACAAAGCCAACCACGCATCGACGTCGAATTCGGGAAGGTTTCCGCGCACGAACACGCCCGCGCGAGCGGGACGCTCGCTGCCGGTTGCGGCGCTTCCCAGCAATATCACGACGCGATCGACCGTTGAGACGGCTCCGGCGGCCACGGCTTCGCGATGCGCGATGGCGCGAACCACGCCACGATAATCGGCGGTCACCAGGTCCTCCTTCGGTCGCCCGGCGACCGCGCGGCGTTCGATCTTCAACGGCGCGATCTCGGCCGCCGTCTTGCCCATCGGCGCGGGGAGGTCGATGACCGCGCCTTTGAGCGTGCTCGCCAGTGCCCAGGTCACGGCATCGTCGCGCGACGTCAGGCTCAGTTCCCAATCGGTAATGCCGGAAACGCGATCGAGCAGCGGCATGCTTAACTCGCGATTCAGCGTCGCCAGATCCGCCGTGCCCGAGCCGGCCACGCGGACTTCGCCGTCCACACTTGTTATGGCGACTTTCGCCGGGCCGCCGAGCGCCTCCAAGGCCACGTCCTGGGCCTGAAGATCCTGTTCGGTGAACGCCAGCCGGCCGTTTACTTTCGCCAGCGTCGGCAGTTCGCCAAAACGCAGGTCGTTGCCGATGAACAGGTAGTCGCCGGCGACCTTTGACGCCATCGCCCTTCCCCAACGGAAGCGTGAGCTTGAGCTGGAGCTTTCCCGCACCGGTGGCCGTGGCGCCCGACGTGGCGTGGCCGATCCAGCCGGCAACCGGACTGTTTTCGATATAGCGGAGGAATTCCTGCGTCGGCCCGGTGGCGTCGCCGGTCACCGTGAGCACCGGAAATGGCGCGGACAGATTGGGAATTTCAGCCTTCGTCGGGCCGATTTGCGCGCCGAGCGACCGTCCGCGCGCGGCGTCGATGGTCATGCCCTTGCCTTCGAACTTCAGGTCCGCGTCGAGTCCCTCGATCGGCGGCCACTCGGGAAGGAAGCGCAGCGTCCCGTTGCGTACCTTGAACGCGACGAGAAACTTTCCCGCGCGATTATCGGCAAAGGGAAAATCGGCGAGGTCGCCCGCCAGGTTGACGCGCACGTCGCTCGCGGCGCCCTCGAGGATGCTGGCCTTGAGCCAGGTGCGCAGGCCGCCGCCCAGAGTCAAGGGAATGTAGCGGCTCACCTCGTCCACGTTGCCCCCAGCGAGCTGCGCGCGCAGGTCCAGCGTGCCCGGGCCGTCGCCTTTCGCGGTCCACGATCCGTCCGCCGTGCCCGTGAACGGCGCACTGGCAAAGCGCACGTTGTCGAACGCCACGCGCCATGGACCGCCACGCTTGTCCCACGTCACCGCGCCACCCATGGAGGCCATGGCCAGCGGTTCACCGAACACCCGGGGCGCGTCGAGCACCAGGTCCCGGCTGTCGAGTTTCGCCGTGCCCTGCGTTTGATCCAGGTCGAAGGTGCCGGAGATACCGGTTGCCCCCGGCACGCTCTCCACCGCAGCAAATCCAACGCGCTGCAAGGTGCCGCTGGCGGCAAAGGTGTCGAATCCGTCAGCGTTGCCGGTCCAGCGGAATTTGCCGTTGGCGATGGTGCCGCGCGGCGCGTATCGCGCAAGATCGCGGCGCATGCTCGCCGGCAACGGCAACTGGGCGGCCAATGCGGTCAGCGGTTCCGCGTCGAGGTGGTCGATGACCAGTTGCCCGCCCGTGATACTGCCCTCCGCACCCTCGCTCATATCAAGGCTGAAGTTGGTGGGGGCCAGCGAGAGATTCGCGCGCGTCGTAAACGTGAGGTTGGAGAAAGTCATCTGGCGCTTGCCGCCTTCGCGTTTCCAGTCGACGTGCCCGCCCAGGTTGGCGAGGTCGAGTTGCGGCAGATTGCGCGCAAGCCGCGTGCGCACATCGACCAGCTCGAAATCCGCCACCATGCCGGTCGGGGCGCCTTCGGCGAAGTCGAACCACGCGCGAAGCGCGCCCTTGCCGCTGTCGACCGGGACAGGCAGCGGAATCCACTCCCGCCACAGCGCGATGTCGGCGTAGTCCAGCCGCACGTAGAAGCGTCCGCGCGCTTCGCGCCAATCGCGCAGCGACGCGTCGGTCACGTCGCCACGAAAATCCAGCGGCGCGGCGAGGTCGGCAGGCGGCGTGCCGACCAGGCCGAAGCGGTGGTGACCAAAGCTGTGCTCGAGGCGAAACTGCACGTTGTCCAGCACCAGCTGCGGCGCCTTGCGCAGTTCATCCGTCCAGGTCACCAGCGCGTCGGAGACCACGATACTCGGCTGCCGCAGCAGCCAATCGGTGACGCGCGAGTCGTCGTTCTGCTGCTCGGGATCGAATTCGATGCCCGCCACGTGCAGACGGCCGCTTGCGTCGCGGCGAATCGACAGTTGCGGCTTGTCGATGGATAGCTGCCTTCAGCCGAAGGTCCAGCAACGGCAGCGACGTCCACGACACGACGAGATTGACCTGCGGGAAGTCGAGCACCGGCTCGTCGGAGGTATGCTCCCTGTCGCGGATCTGCAACCCGCGTACCGTCAGCCGCGGATTCCATCCCTGCCACCCGGTGTCGATCGCCGCAATCGCGACGGGCTGACCCAGCGCAGCCGACATGCGCCGCCACGATGCGGTCGCGGTAATCGTCGATGCGCGGGAACAGGATGAAGCGGACGATCAGCAGCAGCACGCAGAACAGCGCGAACGCTGCGACCGCGGCGGCGCTCAGCAGGCGAAGAAACCGGGCAGCGCGCGGGTTGGACAAGGGAGAACCGGGAAGGATGTCGCGGCGAAAGGCATAATGTGCAGCCGGGAAGCTGAATTGTAGCTGAAGGACTCGGCCCGTTTGGGACCCCCGCCAAGCCGGCGCGGGCCAATGGCCGTCAGGGCAACTCATGGACATCACGGACGCGCTGGCGTTCAGCCGTTATGCGAATCGCGCGCTCGCAGTGGAGCCCGGACTCGCGGACTTTCTCGCCGAATCGCGATCCCGGCCGTTTGCGTGGGAAGACGTCCCCGGGACGCTGGCCGACGTCGACGCGCAGGATGACCCGGAGGCGCACGCGATCGCATTGCGCGATTTGCGCCGGCGCCTGTTTCTGCACACGCTCGTGCGCGACCTGACGGGATTGGCGCCGCTGACCGAGGTCTGCGGCGCCATGACGCAGCTCGCCGAAGTGGCCCTCGAATCGACGGTGCAACTGCATGCGCGGCTGCTGGCCGGGAAGCACGGGGAGCCGCTCGGCGCGGATGACGGATTGCCGCAGCAGCTCATCGCCATCGGCATGGGCAAGTTAGGTGGCGGCGAACTGAATGTCTCGTCGGACATCGACCTCATCTTCGTCTACCCCGACGAAGGCGAAACATCCGGTGCCCGGCCCATCGCCAATCGTGAGTTCTTCGATCGGCTGGGACAGCGCGTCATCGGCGCGCTGCACGATGTTTCGCCGAGCGGTTACGTCTTCCGCGTGGACATGCGCTTGCGCCCCTACGGCGAAAGCGGTCCGCTGACGACGACGTTCGCCGGGCTGGAGGCCTACCTGGAGACCCAGGGCCGCGCGTGGGAACGCTATGCGTGGCTGAAGGCTCGCGCGCTGACTGGCGATCGGCGCGGCGAACTCGATTCGCTCGTGGATCCGTTCGTGTTCCGCAAGTACCTCGACTACGACGCGTACGACGGCCTGCGCGACGTGCATCGCCAGATCCGGGAACAGGGCTTGCGGCGTGACTACATTGCCAACGTGAAGCTCGGCGATGGCGGCATCCGCGAGATCGAATTCATCGTGCAGGCCATGCAGATCGTCCGCGGCGGCCGCGAGCGCGAGCTGCGGGTCAAGGGCACGCTGCCGGCGCTGACCGTTCTCGGCACGCGCGGCCTGCTGCCCCAATCCGCGGTGACCGCGCTGCGCGACGCCTACGTCTTCCTGCGCCGCCTCGAGCATCGGCTGCAGTATCGGGACGACCAGCAGACGCACCAGCTTCCGGCGAATGCCGAGGAACGCGCGCTGCTTGCGGCAAGCATGGGTTTTGCCGGCCTGCGCGATTTCGACGCGGAACTGGGTCGCCACCGCGCGCAGGTGAGCGAGCAGTTCGCGCTGGTCTTCGGCGACCGGGGCCGCACCGACGCGGACGCCAAGGGAACCTTCACGGCGATCTGGGAGGAGCCTAAGGCGTCGGCCGCCGCGCGCGAACAATTGCGCGCCGCGGGATTCACCGATACCGACGCGCTGCTGGCCACGCTCGCGCGGGTCCGCGGCAGCGGCCGCTACGTGCAGCTGCCCGCGCTGTCGCGGCAGCGCTTCGACGCGTTGATTCCGCAGTTGTTGGCCACGTCCTCCGCCAATCCCGGCGCCGCGGGCGCACAGGCGGTATTCGGGCGCCTGCTGACGCTTCTGGAGGCGGTGAGCCGGCGCAGCGCGTACCTGGCGATGGTCATCGAACATCCGCCGCTGCTGCCGCGCATCGCCAACCTGATGGGCGCGTCGGCATGGGCGGCGGACTACCTGACGCGCCATCCGCTGCTGCTCGACGAGCTGCTCGACGCGCGCGCCCTCCTCGCGGAACCGGACTGGGACGTGTGGCGCGACGAACTGTCGCGGCAGATGGCGGCCCAATTCGGCGACGTCGAGCGCCAGATGGACACGCTGCGCCACTTCCAGCATGCGCAGACGTTTCGCCTGTTGACGCAGGACCTGGGCGGACGGCTCACCGTCGAGCGCCTCGCCGATCACATCTCGGCGCTGGCCGACGTGCTGCTTGCCGCGACGCTCGACGCCTGCTGGGCGCAACTGGCCGGCCCGGAATCGCCGCCGCCGCGCTTCGCGATCATCGGCTACGGCAAACTGGGCGGCAAGGAGTTGGGCTACGTGTCGGACCTCGATCTCGTGTTCCTGTACGACGTCGACGCCGACGATCCCGAGGCCGAATCGAAGCAGGAGCGCTATGCCCGCCTCGCGCAGCGCCTCATCACCTGGCTCACCAGCAATACGGCCGCCGGCCAGCTCTACGACACGGACCTGCGGCTGCGCCCGGACGGCGCGTCCGGCCTGCTCGCGTCGAGCCTCGCCGCCTTCCGCAAGTACCAGCGCGAAAACGCGTGGACGTGGGAGCATCAGGCGCTGACCCGCGCGCGTTTCGTCGCCGGCGATGCGCAGTTGGGGGCGTGCGTTCGAAGCCGAACGCGAAGCGATCCTGACGACTTCCCCGGAAACCGGAATCGCTGGCCGCCGACATCAGCGCGATGCGCAGCCGAATGGCGGCCGGGCATCCCAATCGCACGCCGTTGTTCGACCTCAAGCACGACCCCGGCGGCATGGTCGACATCGAGTTCGCCGTGCAGTACCTGGTCCTGGCGCATGCGCACCGCTATCCGGTGTTGACCGGCAACAAGGGCAACATCGCGCTGCTCGGCATGGCCGCGGAGCTGGGCCTGCTGCCGAAGGAACTGGCGATCGACGTGGCCGACGCCTACCGCGCGTACCGCCGTCTGCAGCACCAGGTCAGGCTGACCGGTGCGGCGCACGCGCGGGTGGACCCCGAGGCACTGGGCGCGCCGCGCGCGGCCGTCGCCGCGCTGTGGCGGCACATCTTCGGGGAAGCGTGGCAGGCGGCCGTGGACGCGCGGCCGGGGAAGTCCGAGGAAATCGGCTAAAATTGCGGTTTGCCGATGCTCGAACGCTTCAGGAGAAATCGCAATGTCGATGGCCGACCGCGATGGATGGATCTGGTATGACGGCAAGATGGTGCCGTGGCGCGAGGCCACGACACACGTCCTGACGCACACGCTGCATTACGGCATGGGCGTGTTCGAGGGCGTCCGCTGCTACAAGACGGTGGACGGCCCGGCCATCTTCCGCCTGCGCGACCATACCGACCGTCTGTTCCGCTCCGCGCACATCTTCGGCATGAAGATCCCGTACACACGCGAGGTGCTGGATGCCGCGCAACTCGCGTGCGTGCGCGACAACAAGCTCGAGTCCTGTTACCTGCGGCCGCTGGTCTTCTACGGATCGCAGGCCATGGGTGTGGCCGCCAAGTCCAATCCGGTCCGCGTCTGCATCGCGGCGTGGCCGTGGGGAAGCTACCTGGGCGCCGAGGGCATGGAAAAGGGCATCCGCGTGAAGACGTCGTCGTTCACGCGTCACCACGTCAACATCACGATGACCGGCGCCAAGGCCGTGGCCAACTACGCCAACTCGATCCTCGCCAACCAGGAAGCCACGCACGACGGCTACGAAGAGGCGCTGCTGCTCGACCCGCAGGGCTATGTGTCCGAAGGCTCGGGCGAAAACATCTTCCTGGTCATCGACGGCGAATTGCACACGCCCGACCTGTCGTCGGGCGCGCTGAACGGCATCACGCGCAACACGATCTTCGTGTTCGCGAAGGAACTGGGCATCCCGGTCCACGAGCGGCGGATCACGCGCGACGAGGTCTATTGCGCCGACGAAGCGTTCTTCACCGGCACCGCGGCCGAGGTCACGCCGATCCGCGAACTGGACAACCGGACGATCGGCGAGGGATCGCGCGGCCCGGTCACCACCAAGCTGCAGGCGATGTTCTTCGACGCGGTCAACGGGCGCATGGCGTCGAAAAAAGCCTGGCTGTCGAAGGTTTGACGATGGGCGAACCGAAGGAAATGATTCCTGTCGCGGTCAAACCCGCGGACCTGCCCGTGTACTGCCCCAATCCGGCCATGCCGCTGTGGTCGTCGCATCCGCGCGTGTTCCTGGACATCGCCGATACCGGCGAAGCCATGTGCCCCTATTGCGGAACCCGCTACATACTCGAGGGAGGGCCGCGCAAAGGCGGCCACTGACGACGTGACGCGCGGGCACCCCTTGCCCGCGACACGGGCAGCGCAAACCTTGGCCGGGACGCCAGCCTCTCGCCCGCGAACGACATGGCCGCCGAACGCATCCTGATCGTCGCGCCGTCCTGGGTCGGCGACGCCATCCTGTCCGAGCCGCTGGTCGGGCTGCTGCGCGACCCTTACGAAGATCCGATCGTCGACATCCTTGCGCCTTCGTGGTGCGCGCCGGTCTATGCGCGCATGCGCGGCATCCGCCGGATCGTCGAGACGCCGTTCGGTCACGGCAAGTTCGATCTGGCCAGCCGCCGCAAGCTGGCGCGCGAATTCAAGGCCGAAGGCTATACGCGCGCGTTCGTGCTGCCCAATTCCTGGAAGTCCGCGCTGGTGCCCTACCTCGCGCGCATTCCCAAGCGCATCGGCTATCGCGGCGAAGCGCGCTTCGGCCTGCTGACCGACGCGCGCAGGCTCGACAGGAAGGGCATGCCGCGACTGGTCGACCGTTTCGCCGCGCTGGCGGCCTCGCCCGGCGCGCTGGTGCCGCTGTCGCCGGCGCCCGTCCTGGTGCCGAACGCGACCAATCGCGCCGGCGCATTGCGGGCGCTCAACCTCAAGACCGACCGGCCGGTGGTCATCCTGTGCCCCGGCGCGGAATTCGGCGCGGCCAAGCGCTGGCCGCCGAACCAGTTCGCCGACCTGGCCGCGACTCTTCCTGCGCGACGGGCTGCACGTGTGGATCGTCGGCTCGCCGAACGACAAGATTTCCTCGGAAGCCGTATTGATGGCGATGGGCGAATCGGCGCTTCGCGTGCGCGACCTCACCGGGCGCACCGACCTTGGCACGACCATCGACATCCTGTCGGCGGCGTCGCTGGTGGTCAGCAACGATTCGGGCCTGATGCACGCCGCCGCTGCCGTCGGCGTTCCCCTCGTCGCGCTGTTCGGCTCCTCGTCGCCGGTGTATACGCCGCCGCTGTCGCCGGTCGCGCGCATCGCCAAGATCGACATCGTCTGCAGCCCATGCTTCAAGCGCGAGTGTCCGCTCGGCCACTTCAAGTGCATGCGGGAATTGAAGCCGGACATCGTCTACAATCTCGCGCGAAGCGCACTGCCGACCGACCTTCCGCCCAGCACGCGGGCGTAGCGGCATTCACGGTTCAGCACACTCGACTCGACCATGGCCAAGGCCCGCACAACTCCGATCTACGTATCGCCGCAGGATGCTGCGCTCGCGTTCTACCAGGCGTTCGAGGCGCGCGACCTGGATGCGATGATGACCGCATGGGCCGACGACGAGGACATCGTGTGCGTGCACCCGGGCGGGGCGCGCATGGTGGGCTACGACGCCGTGCGCGCCGCCTGGGAGCAATTGTTCTCCGGCGACACCAAGCTTTCATTCCGCCTGGACGAAGTCGTCGTCCTGGAGACCGTGGGCCTGGCGATGCAAAGTGCCATTGAACATGTCGCCACCGCCGACGGCACGGCGCGCGGCGCGGCGGTGGCCACCAATGTCTTCATGCGCACGCCGTCAGGATGGCGGATGGTGTGCCATCATGCCTCGCCGATTGCCACGGTCGCGATGCCCGCGCCGAGCGGGCCGCTGCATTGACCGGGGGATAGTTCGGCGCGGCGCGAAACTATTTCGCCGAGTGCCAGCGGGCGCGGCGCACGACTCCGATCAGATTCGCGAGTTCAACGCCTTCGAGCAGCCGCAGCCTCTTCTCGGCGGCGTAGCGGCGCGCGTTTTCGGTGACGCCGCCGACGGCCACGTAGATCGCATCGTCCGCTTTCCGTGCATTCACCGCGGCGTCCAAGTCGCGGAGCGGTTCGACACCCGTACTGGCGGCCTTCCAGCGCTTGCAGCTCACCAGCGACGAGCGTCCGGCCCTCGTCAATTCAAAGTCGGCGGCGGCCCCGTCGATCCGCCGGGTCTCATAGCCGTCGCGACGAAACGCGGTCTCGAGCGCGCTCGAGAATTCGCGCCATGACATCGACCCGACCACGTCGATCGCCGCCGCGACGCGGGCGGCATTCGGCGAACGCAACTGCCGCCAGGCCGCCACGATTCCGATTCCCAGGAACGGAATCGCCGTCAGCATGCCGGCATACATGTACTGCTCGGGCAGCGCCATCCGCGCGACGAGCGCGATGCCGGCCGCGACGGCAATGCTCACCCACCATGACGAGCGCAGCAGGATCGCGAACAGCGATTTTTCCGACATCCTGAATTTCATGTTTCACCTGGCCCCGTTGCCGTTGGGCTGGTCCGTTTTGTTTGCATCACCCGGGAGTCATTCGGCCCAACCTCGGCATGTTAAGCCACTCGCCTGGGGTTGGGGATGGCCGCCCGCTAGTTGACGGATAACGGCGACAGCTTGTGCGTCGTTGACCGCGACGCGTCGGGCATGGCAGATTCAACCCAGACTTCGCCAAAAATGGATCAGGCGCCCGAGGCACGTGGCGGCGATCGGCGGGCACATCTCAACCTACAAGGAAGAAAGGATCATGAACAAAGACCTGCGCGGCGTCCCCGTCTCGACCGGCAACGCCGCAGCCCTCGCAAGTTACGAGAAGGCACTGACGCAATTCCAATCCTATGTCGGTGACCCTGTCGCCACCCTCGATGCCGCGCTGGCGGAGGCGCCGGACTTCACGATGGGCCACTTGTTCAAGGGATTCGCGCTTTTCACGCAAAGCGAAATGTCGCTCGTTCCCGCTGTCGAGGCCGCGCTTGCGGACGCTCGGCGCGGCGAGGCGCGCGCCAATGATCGCGAGCGAGGCTTGATGGTCGCATTGCGGCGCTTCCTGGATGGCGAATGGCAAGGCGGCTGCCAGCAGCTGGACCGGGTGCTGGTCGCCCATCCCCGGGACGCACTGTCGATCCAGGTGGCGCACCTCATGGATTTCTATCGCGGCGACGCGCAGAACCTGCGCAACCGCGTTTCCCGGGTGCTGCCGGACTGGAATGAATCCCTTCCGGGGTATTCGTACGTGCTCGGCATGCACGCCTTCGGGCTCGAGGAGATGAACCAGTACCCCGAGGCCGAGGCCACGGCACGCCACGCGTTGGACCTCCAGCCACGCGACGCGTGGGCAGTGCACGCGGTCACCCACGTCATGGAGATGCAGGGCCGCATTGACGAAGGCGTCGCCTGGCTCGAGTCGCGGCGCGACGACTGGGTCCCCGAGAACGCGTTTGCGTTTCACAACTGGTGGCATCTGGCGCTGTTCTACATGGATCGCGCCGATTGGGGCCGCGCGCTGGCGCTTTACGACGCGCATATTCACCCGGTACCCACGCAGTTCGCGTTGCCGCTCGTCGACGCGACGGCACTGCTATGGCGACTGAAACTTGAAGAAGTGGACGTCGGCTCGCGTTTCGATGCGGTAGCTGGCGAATGGGAAGCGCGGCTGCCCACCGACCGCGGCTTCTATGCCTTCAACGATGTGCACGCCATCCTCGCCTTTGTCGCTGCCGGCCGCGATTCCGCGGTAACGCAGTTGCTGGCGGAACTCGAGGCAGCGGCGTCGCGTGGCGGGACGAATGCCATGATGAGCCGCGACGTCGGATTGCCACTCGCCAAAGGCATCGTGGCGTTCGGGCGCGGCCACTATGCCGACGCAATCGACGCAATCGAGCCGATACGCGATGTTGCATACCGCTTCGGCGGCAGCCACGCGCAGCGTGACCTCATCACGCTGACGCTGATCGAGGCCGCACTACGCCGTGGTCAGCACGCATTGGCTCGGCACTACATCGCCGAGCGGACGACACACAAGCCGGTCAGCGGATGGGGACGCCGCCTGGCGCGTCGCGCGAGCGAATAGTTGCCGGCGCCGTGGACCTGGCCACTTCCGTCCTCGGAAGGCACGGCACGTGGAAGTAAGTCGCCTGAGCGAAGCCGCTTGGGGCGACGGTGCCGCCATGAATCGCTAGCCGGTTCCACCGACCGTCAGCCCGTCGATCTTCAGCGTCGGCTGACCCACGCCGACGGGCACGCTCTGGCCTTCCTTGCCGCACGTGCCCACGCCGTCGTCGAGCGCCAGGTCGTTGCCGATCATCGACACCTTCGTGAGCGCTTCGGGGCCGTTGCCGATGAGCGTGGCGCCCTTCACCGGATAGGCGAGCTTGCCGTCCTTGATCATCCACGCCTCGACCATCGAGAACACGAACTTGCCGCTGGTGATGTCGACCTGCCCGCCGCCGAAGTTCGCCGCGTACAGCCCGTCCTTCACCGATGCGATGATCTCCGCCGGGTCGCGGTCGCCGGCCAGCATCATCGTGTTCGTCATCCGCGGCATCGGCATGTGCGCGAACGATTCGCGGCGGCCATTGCCCGTCGGGGCGACGTTCATCAGCCCGGAATTGAGGCGGTCCTGCATGTAACCCTGCAGGATGCCGTCCTCGATCAGCACCGTGCGCCGTGTGGGATTGCCTTCGTCGTCGATGTTGAGCGAGCCGCGGCGCCGTTCGAGCGTCCCGTCGTCGACGACCGTGACGCCTTTCGCGGCCACGCGCTTGCCCACGCGTCCGGAGAAGGCGCTGGTGCCCTTGCGGTTGAAATCGCCCTCGAGCCCGTGGCCGATCGCTTCGTGCAGCAGGATGCCCGGCCAGCCGCTGCCCAGCACGACGGTCATGTTGCCGGCGGGCGCTGCCTGCGCCGACAAGTTGAGCACCGCCTGGTCGACGGCCTCCTTCGCATAGCGATCGATCACGTCGTCGGTGAAATGCGCGTAGTCGAAACGCCCGCCGCCGCCCGAATGGCCCTGCTCGCGGCGGCCGTTTTCCTCGACGATCACGGTGAGGGACAGGCGCACCAGAGGACGGACATCGGCGGCCACCAGGCCGTCGCTGCGCGCGATCAGGATCGTCTCGTGTTCGCCGGCGAGCGCCGCCATCACCTGCGTGACACGCTTGTCGCGGGCGCGCGCGCGGCGTTCGAGGCGCTCGAGCAGCGCGACCTTGTCTGCTTCGGCAAGGCTTCCGACCGGATCGGCCAGCGAATAGAGCGCGTGCGCCGAGCCGCGCTTTCCCAGCGGCACGACGGCCGAACCACCTTGCCGGCCGATCGCGCGCACGGCGACGGAGGCTTCGGTCAGCGCGTCGAGCGAAATGTCGTCCGAATAGGCGTAGGCCTGCTTGTCGCCGCTCACGGCGCGCACGCCGACGCCGCGGTCGATGTTGAACGTTCCCGACTTGACGATGCCCTCCTCCAGGCTCCAGCTCTCGAACCGCGAATGCTGGAAATAAAGATCGGCGAACGCGATGTCGTGCGCGTGGATGTCGGCGAGCACGCGCGACAGCTTGGCCTGGTCGAGGCCGGACGGCGCCAGCAGCAGGCGCTCCGCGTCGGCCAGCAAGCACGGCGGAAACGGGTGGAACGGAGAGATCGGTCAAGGCGGCAGTCCTGAAGATTGATGGCGAGGCGCGATCAAGCGCGACAAGGGAACAATTCTACCCTGCGCGCGGCGAGCCCCGATCCAGCGCGTCCCAGGCCGCGCCGTCGCCGGCGCTCTGCCCCAGGTACGTCGCGGCGACCTTCGGATTCGACGCGAGTTCGACGCTTGGCCCCTCGAGCGCCAGCTCGCCGGTCTCCAGCACGTACCCGTAGTCCGAAACCTGCAGCGCCGCGCGCGCATTCTGTTCCACCAGCAGGATCGACACGCCCGCGGCCTTCAGCGCGGAAACGATGTTGAATATCTCGCGCACGACCAGCGGCGCAAGCCCGAGCGACGGCTCGTCGAGCATCAGCAGCTTCGGCTTGCTCATCAGCGCGCGGCCCAGCGCCAGCATCTGCCGCTCGCCGCCGGAAAGCGTGCCCGCAAGCTGCGCGCGCCGCTCCTGGAGGCGCGGAAAGCGCGCATAGACGTCCTCGAGCGTGCGCGCGATGTCGCGGTCGCCGCGCCGCGCGCGCGCGAACGCGCCGAGTTCGAGGTTGTCGGACACCGTCATCGACGCGAACAGGTCGCGCTTCTCGGGCACGAGCACCAGTCCGCTGCCGACGCGCTGCTCCACGGAAAGCGACCCGATCGCCTCGCCCTGGTAGCGAATGTCGCCGTTCGCCGCCAGCGTGCCCATGATCGCCGCCAGAAGCGTCGTCTTGCCCGCGCCATTGGGGCCGATCACGCTGACGATCGTGCCCTCCGTGACGGTAAGCGAGACCTTGTGAACGGCCTCCACCTTGCCATAGGACACCGACAGGTCCCTGACGTCGAGCAGCGCGGCCATGGTCAGACGACGCCTCCCGAGATACGCTTCGCGGACGGCGTCGTTGTTCTGGATTTCCGCCGGACGTCCCTCGGCCAGCTTTTCGCCGAAATCCATCACGACAAGCCGGTCCGTGAGCCCCATCACGAAGTCCATGTCGTGCTCGACCAGCAGCACCGTCATTCCTTCGGACTTCAGCGAGCGCAGCAGCGCGGCGAGTTCCTGCTTCTCGAGATAGCGCAGGCCGGCGGCCGGCTCGTCCAGCAGCAGCAGCACGGGGTCCGAAGCCAGCGCGCGCGCGATCTCGACGATCCGCTGCTTGCCCAGCGGCAGGCTGCCCGCGGCGTCGAACGTGTGTCGCGCCGAGGCCCACGCGCGCAATGGCCCGCGCCGCTTCCGCCTTGGTCCGCGCCTCCTCCGCGCCGTCGAGCGCCAGCGCTGCGCGCAGGATGCCGGTGGAGCCGCGCAGGTAGGCGCCGAGCGCGACGTTGTCGAGCACCGTCATCTGCGGGATCAGCTTCACGTGCTGGAAGGTGCGCCCGATGCCGCGCCGCGCGATCTCGTACGGGGGCGCGCCGCCGATCGGCTCGCCGCGGAAATCGGATATCGCCCGAGGTCAGTTCGGCCGCGCCGGAGATGAGGCTGAACGTCGTGCTCTTGCCCGCGCCATTGGGACCGATCAGGCCGAGGATTTCGCCAGGACGGATCTGGAACGACAGGTCGTTGACGGCGACCAATCCGCCGAACTGCTTGCGCGCTTTCTGCACGTCCAGCAACGGGCCGTCGCGCGGGCGCATGGTCGCGCGCCGGCAGCGGCTCGGCCGGCGGCACGGGCGGCGGCAGGCGCTTCGGGACACAGGCGCTCGATCCACGGCCACAATCCATCGCGCGCGAACTGCAGCAGCAGGATCATCAGGATGCCGAAGACGATCAGCTCGAAATTGCCGGAGCGGCCGAACAGCGCCGGCAGCCAGTCCTGCAGCACCTGCTTCAGCAACGTGATCACGGTGGCGCCGAGCACGGCGCCCCACACGCTGCCGGCGCCGCCGACGACCGCCATGAACAGGTACTCGATGCCCTGCGTGATGAAGAACGGCGTGGGATTGACGAAGCGCTGCAGGTGCGCGTACAGCCAGCCGGACATGCAGGCGAGCAGCGCCGCGTAGACGAAGACCACGATCTTGAGGCGCGCGGCATCGACGCCGAACGCCTCCGCCATCTGCAGTCCGCCTTTGAGCGACCGTATCGCGCGTCCCGGACGCGAATCGAGCAGGTTGTCGGTCGCCCACAGGCACGCCAGCGCGATGCCCCAGATCAGGTAGTAGTAGCGGTGCTCGCTCTTCAGTTCGAATCCGAACAGCGACAACGCCGGAATGCCGCTCATCCCGGTATGTCCGCCGAGCATTTCCAGGTTGCCGAACACGTAGAACAGGCTGATGCCCCAGGCAATGGTCGCGAGCGGCAGGTAGTGCCCCTTCATGCGCAGCGTGATGAAGCCCAGGAACAGTGCGACGGCCGCCGGTGATCGCCATGCCGATCGCCAGCGCGAACCACGGCGACGTGCCGAATTTGGTCGTCAGATACGCGGTCGTGTAGGCGCCGAGTCCGACAAACGCGGCCTGTCCGAACGATGTCTGGCCGGCGACACCGGTCAGCAGCACGAGACCGAGCGCGACGATGCTGTAGAGCCCGATGTAGTTGCCGAGGGTCACCCAGAATTCCGGGGCGAACAGCGGAACGATGGCCAGCGCCGCGACGAACGCCAGGAAGGCGGCGCGCGTCCAGAGCGCCTTCATTCGTCTTCCTCGTGGTGCGTCGTGGTCAGGCTGCGCCAGAGCAGGACCGGAATGATCAGCGTGAACACGATCACTTCCTTGAACGCGCTGGCCCAGAACGACGAGAACGACTCGATGAGGCCGACCAGCAGCGCGCCGGCCGCGGCGATCGGATAGCTGGACAGTCCGCCGATGATCGCGCCGACGAATCCCTTGAGACCGACCAAGAACCCCGAGTCGTAGTAGATCGTCGTGATCGGTCCGATCAGCACACCCGAGAACGCGCACAGCAGCGCCGCCAGCGTGAACGTCAGCGCGCCGGCGAAATCCGGCGAGATGCCGACCAGCCGCGCGCCGGCGCGATTCACCGCGGTCGCGCGCAGCGCCTTGCCGTAGAGCGTGCGGCCGAAGAAGAGCGCAAGCGCGCCGATCAGCGCGAGGCTCGAGGCCACTACCAGCAGGCTCTGCACGCTGATGTTCACGCCGGCGATGGACAGCGACGCCGACGAAAACGCCGGCGTGCGCGAGCCTTCGGCGCCGAAGAACAACAGTCCCAGGCCGAGCAGCGTGAAGTGCAGCGCCACGGAGACGATCAGCAGCACCAGCACGCTTGCCTCGGCCAGCGGCTGGTAGGCGACGCGGTACAGCAGCGGTCCCAGCGCCGTGACCGTGGCCAGCGTCAGCAGCACCTGGACGAGAAAGGGCAGCTGCATCGGCGCCAACCACCACACCAGCGCGGCGACGAAGGCCGGCGCGCCGATCCACAGCGCGAGGCGCCCCGGCACCCGCTGCGCCTGGCCCCGCCGCACGCACCCCCACGCCTCCATGAGGCCGGCGATCACGGCCATGCCGACCAGCACCTTCAGCGTTCCCGGCGCGGCGCCGTTCTGCAGGCCGGCCAGTGTCAGCGTGCCCCAGGCGACGAATTCGCCGGCGGGTATCCAGACGATCCGCGTGACCGTGAAGACCAGCACGAGCGCCAGCGCCAGCAGCGCATAGATGGCCCCGTTGGTGATGCCATCCTGCGCCAGCAGCGCGGCAATCGTCGGATCCATCGTCGGTGGTCGCGGCGGAGGCTGCGTTCGCGAGAGTCGGGCGCCGGACTAGGAGCGCGGCCGCGATGTTCGCGGCCGCTCTCAGGCGTGCAGTCCTACTTGATCAGCACCCACTTGTCGTTCTCGACCTTCACCATCACCCGCGCGCGATTGTCGAGGCCGTTGTGGTCGTTGGCGTTCATCACGAACACGCCATGCGTGCCCACGACGTTGGAGTTCTCCAGCGCGTCGCGAAGCGCGGCGCGGAATTCCTTCGTTCCCGGCTTGGCCTTCTTCAGCGCCTCGGGAATGGCCTTGGACAGCAGGATGTAGGCGTCGTACAGGTGCGCACCGAACGTCGAGCGCGTGCCGAACTTCTTCTCATACATGGTCACGTAGGCGGCGGCCGTCTTCTTGACTTCGTTCGAGTCGGGCAGCTGCTCGAACACCAGCATCGGACCGGTGGGAAGTATTTCGCCGTTGCCGTCCTTGCCGACGACGCGCAGGAAATCGGGATTGGCGACGCCGTGCGTCTGGTAGACCTTGCCCTTGTAGTTGCGCGCGGCCAGTTCCTTCGCCGGCGTGGCGCCGGGCGTGCCCGCGGCGCCGATCAGGATGGCGTCCGGGTTGGCCGCGATGAGCTTCAGCACCTGTCCCGTGACCGACGGATCGTTGCGATTGTATTTCTCCTCGGCGACGACCTTGATGCCCGCAGTCTGCGCGGAACGCTTGATTTCCGCCAGCCAGCCGTCGCCGTAGGCGTCGGCGAATCCGATGTAGCCCAGCGTCTTCACGCCGTTGGCCTTCATGCTGACCGCAACCGCGTCGGCCATCAGCGCGTCGTTCTGCGGCGTCTTGAAGATCCAGCGGGTCTTCGGGTCGGTCGGGTTGATGATCTGCGCCGACGCCGCCAGCGAAATCATCGGCGTGCCGGAATCGACGGCCGCTTCGCGCATCGCCAGCGAATTGGGCGTGGTGGACGAGCCGACGATGACGTCGACCTTGTCCTCGCTGATCAGCTTGCGCGCATTGGTCAGCGCCTTGGTCGTATCCGACGCGTCGTCGAGAACGATCCAGTTGACCTTCTCGCCGCCGATGGACGTGGGCAGCAGCTCGATCGTGTTCTTCTGCGGGATGCCGAGCGACGCGGCTGGGCCGGTCGCGGCGATGGTCACGCCGATGTTGATGTCGGCCGCCGCGGGACCGGCAAGCATCACCGCCAGCGCCGCGCCGAGCGCGGGCAGGAACCAATTGCGTTTCATGGACTTCCTCCGGTTGAAATGGACTGCAAAGGCATTGGCGTCGTGCTGCGGCCCTGGTGCATGCCCGCCGCGGACGCTCTTTCGTCGCCTATTCTGGCACGGTGGCCAATGATCGTTCAATTCCGGCCAAAAGGGAACCGGAGAGCGTCGCTGAATTGCGTTCAGGGCCCGCACATCGCGACCGCGTCGGGACCATAGCCCTCGGCGACGTAGCCGCGCGCGACCATGGCGTCGCGCATCGCCCGGTTCGTCAGGTAGCGATGGTTGGAGTCGGGACGCTTGTTCCACACGCGATAGATGGGCGTCGTGTCCGCCGGGCAGACGCCACTGACCGCATCGGGCAGCGCTTCATGCATCACTTCCAGGGACTCCAGGACGAAGCTCGGGAACAGCACCGGCGCCAAGGCGCATTCCGTCGGGCTGGCCGAGAAGAAGTGCGAATCCCCCACGATGGGTGGCATGTAGTAGCGGCACACCGGGCTGGGTCTCGATGTGCCGCGTCGACCAGGCCTTGAACGACTCGTGCGTCCGCGCCCAGCCCACGAACTGACCGGCGTCCAACGCCGCGATTTCCACGGGCAACGGCGTGATGAAGTAGTGATCGAGACCCGCGTGGTAGTACTCGATCACGTCGACGACGTCGGACGCGGTCGTGGTTCCGGCACCCGTCAACGGGATGCTGGTCGTCATCCCAGCGCCACCATACGCGACGACAAGCGAAGCGTCACGCGCACCTGCGACAAGCGGGCGGAAGCTCGCGTCGACGGTGCACGTCGCGCCCGCGGCGAGCGCCATCCCCGGAACGCAGGCGCTGGCGAGAACGAAGTCGCCCGGATTGGTCCCCTGGAGTGCGATCGCGGTCAGCGTTACCGCCGCCGCACCGGAATTGCTTACCGTGACACGTTGCGCCGGGCTGCTCATGCCGACCAGGATCGAAGCGAAGTCGAGCGCCGTGGGGGCGATGCCGATTCCCGGTGGGGGCGGTGTTACGCCGGTGCCATCGAGGGTCACCGTCGCGCTTCCCGCGTTCGACACGATCGACAAACTGGACGCACGCGCGCCGGCGGCCGCGGGCGCGAACGTGTAAGCGACCGCGCAGCTCTGCGCCGCGGCCAGGTTGACGCCGTTGGCGCATGTGCCTGTGCGGAGGAAGTCGCCGGGATTCGCGCCGCCGCCGGTGAGCGTGGTCAACGTCAGCGTACCGGTGCCCGCGTTGCTGATCGTGAACGTCTGCGCGCCGCTGCTGCTGCCCACGTTGATGCTGCCGAAGGCGAGCGCGCTGGCGCTCACGCTGAGTACCGGCGCCGGAACCGCGACGCCGGTGCCGGTCAGGCTGATCGTGCGATTGCCGGCATTCGTGGCAATCGTCAGGTCCGCGCTGCGCCCGCCCAGCTGCGCCGGCGTGAATACGTAGCTCACGATGCAGCTCTGCGATGCCGTCAGCATCGAACCGGCCGCGCACGTGCCGGTGCGCGGAAACTCGGCAGGGTTGAGCCCTCCGGAAGTCAGCGAGGTGACACTCAGCGTGCCGCCGCCACCGTTGGTGATGCTGAACGCCTGCGCGGCGCTCGAACTTCCCAGAGCGACATTGCCGAACGCCAGCGGACCGGCGACAGTCACCAGGATCGGCGTGTTGGCGGCGGAGTCCGCGAACTGGTAGATGTCGCCGGTCGCATGGTTGGCGAAGTAGAGTTCGCCCGCCTCGTCCTCGCCGAACGTGCTGATCGCGTATCCCGTCGCGCCCAGTTGGGCGGTCGTCCACGGACCTGCGCCGACGCGTTGCGCGGCCCAGATCCGGCCGGTGCAGAAGTCACCGTACAGATATTGTCCAGCCAGTGCCGGCACCGCCGTCCCGCGATAGACGTATCCGCCGGTCACCGAACAGCCCAGCGCGTGCGTGTACTCGACGACCGGGAGCTTGAGCGACGCGTCGTTGCAGGGAATGGGAGGCGACGCGAGACCCGTGCAGCTGGTGCCCTCCATGATGCGCCAGCCGAAGTTCGCGCCCGCGCCTGTTCCCGCCGGAAGCATGTCCACTTCCTCGACCGCGTTCTGGCCCGACGTCGCCGAACCAGAAATCGCCGTTCGCGCGGTCGAACGACATGCGCCATGGATTGCGCACGCCAATCGCAAAGATTTCCCTTCGACCTCCGACGCCGGATGCGTACGGGTTGCCCGGCGGAATCGCGTAGGAATTGGCCCCGCCATTGTCGACGTCGATGCGCAGGATCTTGCCGAGCAGCGTGGACTTGTCTTGTCCGTTGCCGATGGTGCCGTGCTGGTCGTTGCCGCCGCCGCCGTCGCCCATGCCGATGTAGAGAAAACCGTCGGGTCCGAACTTGATGGCGCCGCCGTTGTGGTTGGCCTCCGGCTGCGCGATGGTGAGCAATATCGTGCCCGACGCCGGATCGGCGACATCCGCGTTGCCGGCGCTGGCCAGGTAGCGGGCGATAACGGTGGCGCCGTCGGACTTGCGTGTGTAGTTGACGTAGAACTGGCGGTTCGTCGCGTATTGCGGATGGAACGCGATTCCCAGCAATCCTTGCTCGTTGCTGGCGGCGATGGCATCGAGTCCGCCTGGACTTGGGCCGAGATCGAGGAACGGCGTGGCGAGCACCGCCCCGCCCTTGATGATCCGGATTTTTCCGGATTGCTGGACCACGAAGATCCGCTGGCTGCCGTCGTGCGCGTGCGTGATCTCCAGCGGGGACGAAAAGCCGGAGTAGACCTTGTTCCAGATGACGGCGGCGGACGCCGCAGGCGCGCACAGTGCCGCGAGGAACGCGAGAGCCAGCGGGAATGAACGACGGCGGGGGAAGGCATCACGCATCGGGAACTCCCTCGCGACACTCCCCCCGGAGCCGCGGCAGGTTGAAGGTTTACTTCTTCAGCGCGTCGCGAATCTCGCGCAGCAACAGGACTTCCTCGGACGGCGGCGCAGCCGGCGCCGGCGCCGCGTCGAAGCGGGCCTTGGCGGCCGTCAGCTGCTTCACCATGATGAATATCACGAACGCAAGGATGATGAAGTTGAGCACGATCGTCAGGAAATTGCCGTAGGCCAGCAGCGGAACCCCGGCCTTGGTCAGCGCTTCATAGGTCATCGGCCCGCTGTACCCCGCCGGCGGGCTGGCGAGCATCACGAAGTAGTTCTGGAAATCGAGACCGCCGAAGATGCGGCCGATCACCGGCATGATGATGTCCCGGACCAGCGAGTCGACGATCTTGCCGAACGCCGCGCCAATGATCACGGCGACAGCGAGGTCGATGACGTTGCCCTTGACGGCGAATTCCCGGAAGTCCTTCAGCATTGACATGGTGCGATTCCGTGGCAGTGAGGTTGTGCGTTCCGGCAGTGCGCGGGTCGGGAAATCAGACGGCGGCTTCTCCCGACTCTCCGGTGCGAATGCGGATCACCTGCTCGATCGGCGGTCACGAAAATCTTGCCGTCGCCGATCTTGCCGGTGTGCGCGGCCTTGATGATCGCCTCCACGGCGCGCTCGACCATGGCGTCGGGAAGCACGACCTCGACCTTCACCTTGGGCAGGAAGTCCACGACATACTCGGCGCCGCGATAGAGCTCCGTGTGGCCCTTCTGCCGTCCGAAGCCCTTGACCTCGGTCACCGTCAGGCCGGTGGCCCCCAACTCCGAGAGGGCCTCGCGGACCTCGTCGAGCTTGAACGGCTTGACGATTGCTTCGATTTTCTTCATGACCGCTCCGCGCAAACGAAGGACCTGCTTGCGCGTTAGCTTACACGAAGGGAATGCGCCGTTCTACCCGCCACCCGCGTTCGGCGGCAGCGCGGCCCAGTCGTTCCAGGCCGACGTGATCGGATAGCGCCAGTCCTTGCCGAAGCCGCGCGCGGTGATGCGTATGCCCACGGCCGATTGCCGGCGCTTGTATTCGCTGAGCTTGATGAGCCGCACCACCTTGGCCACCGCGTCCGCGGGGAAACCCGCGGCGACGATGTCGGCGGGACTCATGTCGCGCTCGACGTAGGCTTCGAGGATGCCGTCGAGCACGTCGTAAGGCGGCAGCGAATCCTGGTCCGTCTGGTCCGGCCGCAATTCCGCCGACGGCGGGCGCGTGATGATGCGCTCCGGGATAACCCTTCCCAGGCTGTTGCGGTAGTGGCAAAGCCGATAGACGAGCGTCTTGGGAATGTCCTTCAGCACCGCGAAGCCGCCGGCCATGTCGCCGTACAGCGTCGCATAGCCGACCGCCATCTCCGACTTGTTGCCCGTTGTCAGCACGATCGAGCCGAACTTGTTGGACAGCGCCATCAGCAGTGTTCCGCGAATGCGCGCCTGGATGTTCTCCTCGGCGGCGTCGGGCGCCAGATCCCGGAACTCCGGCGCTAGCGACTCGAGGAACGCCGAGAACACCGGCTCGATCGGAATCTCGTCGTAGCGCACGCCGAGGATGCCGGCCATTTCGCGCGCGTCCTCGAGGCTGATCGCGGCGTTGTACGGAGACGGCAGCATCAGCGCGCGAACCTGGTCGCGTCCGAGCGCGTCGACCGCGACCGCCAGCGTCAGCGCCGAGTCCACGCCTCCGGACAGTCCCAGCAGCACGCCGGGAAAGCGGTTCTTCCGCACATAGTCGCGCACACCCATGACCAGCGCGTCGTAGACGTGCGGCTCCAGCCGCGCATCGAGCGCGCCGCGCACGTGCCGCGGCTGCGCGCCATCGAAGTCGACGATGGCGACCGTTTCGTGCCACGCGGGAAGCTGCTGCGCCAGCGCCCCGTCCGCGTCGAGCACGAACGACGCGCCATCGAACACCAGCTCGTCCTGCCCGCCGACACGATTGACGTACACGATGGGCAAGCCCGTCTCGCCGGCGCGCGCGACGGCCTGCTCGCGGCGCAGCGACTGCTGCCGCGTGTGGTACGGCGAGCCGTTGGCGACCAGCAGCACCTGCGCGCCGGCCACCTGCGCGCGCGCGGCGGGCGCGGGAAACCAGATGTCTTCGCAGATGACGAGGCCGAAGCGCACGCCGTCGACGTCGAACACGCACGGCGCATTGCCCGGCGTGAAGTAGCGCTCTTCGTCGAAAACCGTGTAGTTGGGCAGGCACTGCTTGCGATAGACCTGCGCGACGCGGCCGTCGCGGATGACCGCCATCGCATTGTGGCGCTGGCCGTTCGTGCCGCTCGGGGAATCCCACCAGCAGCACGCCCTCCGTCACCTGCGCCGCCAGTGCCGCGAGTTCGTTCGCGCAGGCGTCGACGAACGCGGGACGCAGAATCAGGTCTTCCGGCGGATAACCGCACAACGACAGTTCCGGGGTGACGACCAGTGCCGCGCCGGCGGCGCGCGCCTGCGCCGCCGCGTCGAGTATGCGACGGGCGTTGGCCGGAAGATCGCCGACCACCTGATTGAGTTGCGCGATCGCCAGTTGCATCGCCCAATTTTACACCGGACCTGGCTGCATCCCTTCGCCGAGCGACGCCACCGACCTTGAGCATTGCCGTCAATACCGGGAGAATCGGGCGTCACACCCATGCGTTCTCCGGTTCCTTTCACTGCGCCATCCCTGCCCGTCGTCGCATCGGCGCTGATTCGCGACGACGTTCCGCTGAGCGACATCGCGCCGGCGGCCTGGAACGCGCTCGGGCATTCGCAGCCGTTCCTTTCCCACGCCTACTTGAGCGCGCTGCACGAGACGGGGTGCGCGTCCCCCGAAACAGGCTGGTCGCCGCACTACCTGACCGCGTGGCGCGACGGCGCGCTGGTGGGCGCGCTTCCGCTGCTATGCGAAGGCGCACAGCTACGGCGAATACGTCTTCGACTGGGGCTGGGCGGATGCCTATCGCCGCCACGGCCGCCGCTACTACCCCAAGTGGGTCGTCGCGGTTCCCTTCACGCCGGTACCCGGACCACGCGTGCTGGCGCCGCGACGCCGCGACGCGACGCGCAGCTTCTCGTCCACGCCATCGCTTCCGTGCGCGACGGCGGGCATTCGTCGCTGCACGTCCTGTTCCCGACACCCGCCGAGGCGGCGGAAGGCGAAGCGCTGGGGATGATTCCGCGCGCGGGACTGCAATTCCACTGGACCAATCCTGGCTACCGCGACTTCGCCGACTTCCTCGCCACATTCGCTCACGACAAGCGCAAGAAGGTGAAGCAGGAACGGCGCCGCGTCGCGGAGGCCGGCGTCACGTTCGAACGCCGGCGCGGTCACGACATCACGCCGGAAGACTGGGATTTCTTCTACCGCCGCTACCAGCAGACCTATCGCGAACATCATTCGACGCCCTACCTCACCCGCGAATTCTTCGAACGCATCGGCGCCGCGCTTCCCGACCACATGCTGCTGGTGATCGGGTCAGCGCAACGGGCGCAGGATCTGCGCCGCGCTGGGTCTCCACGACGGCGAGACGCTCTGGGGCCGCTACTGGGGCACCGCGCGAATTCGTCTCCGGCCTGCACTTCGAAGCCTGCTACTACCAGTCCATCGAGTTCTGCATCGAGCAGCGCCTCGCGCGCTTCGAAGGCGGCGCGCAGGGCGTGCACAAGCTCGCGCGCGGACTGCTGCCGGTCGCCACGCATTCGCTGCACGTCATCGGCGATCCCGGCTTCGCATCCGCCATCGCCGACTACTGCGCGCGCGAACGCGTCGACATCGCGCACACCGCCGGCGAACTGGAAGCGGCATCGCCGTTCAGGCAAAGTCACGGACTCGCTGATCCATTACACTGGCGTCCTCTCGACGCCGGCTCAAATTCCATGACCACCCCACTTCTCGTCGAACGCAATGGCCCCGTCGCGACGCTGACGCTCAACCGGCCCGACGCGCTCAACACGCTCGACTTCACGCTGATGGACGCGCTGATCGACGCCGCCGCCGACGTCGCCGCCGATACCACGCTGCGCGTCGTCGTATTGCGCGGCGCCGGCCGCCACTTCATGGCCGGGGGCGATCTGCGCACGTTCGCCGGCGGAACTGGCCAAGCCGCCGGCGCAGCGCGACGCCGATTTCCGGCGCGTGATCGGCCGGCTGCATTCGGCCATCGAAAACTTCCATCGCATGCCGCATCCGGTCGTCGGCCGCGTGCACGGCGCCGTCGCGGGGTTCGGCCTGTCGCTGATGAACGCCTGCGACCTGGTCGTCGCCTCCGACGACGCCTACTTCGCGTCCGCGTACCGCAACATCGCGCTGACACCGGATGGCGGCGGATCGTGGTCGCTGCCGCGCATCGTCGGGCACGCGCCGGGCCATGGAAATCATGCTGCTGGGCGAGCGCTTCGACGCGCGGCGCGCGCTCGAGCTCGGCCTCGTGAATCGCGTGGTGCCCGCGGCCGAACTGGACGGCGCGGTGTCCGCCATCGTCGAGTCGTTGACCGCCGGTCCGGTCATGGCCATCCGCAATGCCAAGCGGCTGTTGCGCGACTCGCTCGGACGCACGTTGTCGGAGCAACTCGACGCCGAAGCCGTGAGTTTCGGCGCCTGTTCGGCCACGACCGATTTCGCCGAAGGCATCACGGCGTTCCTCGAAAAGCGTCCCGCGGAATTCGGAAAATGAATTCGGCCGAGTGAGTCCGCCATGATCGGTCTGGGCGGCAAGACGCTGTTCGTCAGCGGCGGGTCGCGCGGCATCGGCCTCGCCATCGCCGCTGCGCGCGGCGCGCGACGGCGCCAACGTCGTGATCGCGGCCAAGACGGCGAGCCGAATCCGAAGCTGCCGGGAACGATCCATTCCGCCGCCGCGGAAATCGAGCAGGCCGGCGGTCGCGCCCTGCCGGTCGTCTGCGACATCCGCGACGAATCGAGCGTGCGTGCCGCCGTCGACGCGGCCGTGCGCCATTTCGGCGGCATCGACATCCTGCTCAACAACGCCAGCGCCATCAGCCTGACCGGCACGCTGGACACGCCGATGAAGCGCTTCGACCTCATGTTCGGCGTCAACGTGCGCGGCACCTATCTTTGTTCCCAGGCGTGCCTGCCGCATCTAAGCGGTCGGCCAGCGTCGGCCGCAACCCGCACATCCTCACGCTCTCGCCGCCGCTCAACCTCGACCCGAAGTGGTTCCGCGATCACGTCGCCTACACGATGGCCAAGTACGGCATGAGCCTGTGCGTGCTGGGCATGGCGGAGGAATTCCGCGACGACGGCATCGCCGTCAACGCGCTGTGGCCGCGCACCGTCATCGCGACCGCGGCGTTGGCGATGATCCCGCGGCGCGCGCGAGCAGCTCGACCGCACCCGGCGAGCCGGAAATCATGGCCGACGCGGCGCATGCGATCCTGACCCGCGACGCGCGCACGACGACCGGAAACTTCTTCCTCGACGACGAGGTGCTGCGGGAGCAGGGCGTCACCGATTTCGATGTCTACGCCGTGAAGCCGGGGATGCCGCTGCTGCCCGACCTGTTTCTCTAGCCACGGCGACCGCAAAAAAGGGCGGCACGCGCCGCCCTTTTCGTCACCTTACCGCGTTTCAATCGTCGTCGTCGCGGGGCAATCCCGGATAGCGCGCGGCGATGTTGCCGTTCGCCTCTTCGCGTGGCGCGCGATTGCCATCGACCTCACGCGGCGCGCGATTGCCGTCGGCCTCTCGCGGCGCGACATTGCCGTCGGCCTCGCCCCTGGGCGGTCCCTTGCGGCGTGGACCATTGCCGGCAGTCTGTCCTCCGCCATTGTTGCCACGAAATTGACCGTTACCCTGACCGCCTCCAGGACGGCCTCTCGGTCCGCTGCGGTTCCCGCGATTGGCGAACCCGCCTTGTCCCGGCGGTCCGCCACGCTGTCCGCCGCGCGGCCCCCCTGGAACGCCCATCCGCTGGCCCGCGAACGGCGACGCGTTGGCGTTGCTCATCGGCTGCTGCGTGTCGAAGTCGGCGCGCGAGCGCGGCGGGCGCTGCGATTGCCCCTGGCCCGCCACCCTGTCCCTGGCCCGCCGCCTTGGCCGACGAATCCCTCCGGCCGCGGCCCGCCCTTGCCGCGCGGTCGCCCGCCGTGCTTGCCGTGCGGACGCTGCCCCGGCTGCCCGGAAGGTCGCGCGACGACGTTGCCATCGACCATCGGCTGCGCATCCGGATTTGCGCCTGGCTCGACAGGTTGGCCCTGCGGTCGCAGGTTGTCCTTGCGCGCCTCGGTTGGCCCTGATGCCGCTGCTGCCCCTGATGTCGCTGCTGGCCGTGCTGGCGCGGCTGCCCGGGTTGGCGCGGCTGCCCTTGCGCGCCGGGTTGTCCTGGCTGTCCTGGCTGTCCTTTCGGGCGCCCGTTCTGGTGCCGGCCGCGGTTGTTCTTGCCGCCGCCGGGTCGTTGCTGTCCCGGCGGTCCGCCCTGTGCCTTGAGTCCGGCCGAGTCCATCACCGCAGCGACCTCCGCGGGTTCCAGCTCCAGCGTGTCGGCGCGCTTCATGACCGACGGCATCGACAGCGTTCCGTAACGCGTGCGAATGAGGCGCGACACGGTGAGTCCCAGCGCTTCGAACAGCCGCCGCACTTCGCGGTTGCGGCCTTCCTTCAGCACCACGTGATACCAGTGATTGGCGCCTTCCTCCTCGCCGCCGCCGTCGACGACCGACTCGCACTTCGCCGGACCGTCCTCGAGTTCGACGCCGGTCGTGAGCTTCTGCATCTGCTCGTCGCTCAAGCGGCCCATGATGCGCACCGCGTACTCGCGCTCGACCTCGTAGCGCGGATGCATGAGCCGATTGGCGAGCTCGCCCGAATTGGTGAACAGCATCAGGCCCTCGGTGTTGTAGTCCAGGCGCCCGACGTTGATCCACTTGCCGTTGCCGATGTTCGGCAGCTTCTCGAACACCGTGGGCCGGCCCTCCGGATCGTCGCGCGTGACGATTTCGCCGGTGGGCTTGTGATACATGAGGATGCGCGGTCGCGGCTCCGAGAAGCGCACCTTCACGAGTTCGCCGTTGATGCGCACCTCGTCGCCAGGACCCACCTTCTGGCCCGACTTCCGCGGGCAGGCGGTTCACGGTGATGCGGCCGGCGATGATCATCTCCTCCATGGCGCGGCGCGAGCCGAAGCCGCACGAGGCCAGGACCTTGTGCAGGCGCTGCGGCTCGTTGAAGATTTCGTCAGTGGAGCGTTTGTGTTTCGCCGGCGGGAGGCTCTCTTGTATCGCTGTCAGCGCCAGGCTCGGCTGCTGCATCGTTTCCGAGGAGCGGACTCGCGTGTGCGAATGCCGTCTCGGCGGCCTTGGTGGGGGCATCAGGCATCTCCAGGAGGTGGGAGGAATCGAGCTCGGCAAGAGGGGGCAGTTCCGCTAAGGATCTGAGGCCGAGGTCGTCAAGGAAGGCCTTGGTCGTCGCGAAGAGCGCCGGGCGTCCCGGTGTCTCGCGATGGCCGACGGCCTCGACCCATTGCCGGTCCTCGAGCGTCTTGATGACGTTCGTGGACACGGCGACGCCGCGGATGGCTTCGATATCGCCGCGGGTCACGGGTTGCTGGTAGGCGATGATCGCCAGTGTTTCCATCACCGCACGCGAATAGCGCGGCGGCTTTTCCGGCGACAGCCGGTCGAGATAGGTTTGCACGGACGTCGCGCCCTGGAAGCGCCAGCCGCTCGCCACCTGCGTGAGTTCGACCTTGCGGCCGGACCAGTCGCGCTTCAGGTCGTCGAGCAGCTTGCGCACCGTATCCGGCGCGAGCGGTGGGTCGAACAGCTTCGCCAGCTGCGCCAGGGGGACGGGCTCTCCGGCCACCAGCAACGCGGCCTCGAGGATGCCCTTGATTTCGGCGATCTGGTCCGGAAGGAGCGATGCCGGGTGTTTCGTTGCCCGATATGTCTTGTTCGTCGTTCATTCGTCCGCGGCCAGCGCAAAGTCCGGCTCCGCCTTCAGTTGTACGTAGATCGGCGCGTACGGCTCCGCCTGCGCGACGCTCACCAGCTGCTCCCGCGCGAGCTCGAGCATGGCCAGGAACGTCACCACGAGATGCGGGAACGTCCGCGTGCTCGGCGAACAGCGCCGTGAATTCCGCGAAACGCGACGGCGCGAGCAGCTTAAGGATGCGGCTCATCTCGCTGCGCACCGACAACTGCTCGCGCGAGACCAGATGATGGCGGTTGACGTGCGCGCGCGCAATGAGCACGGCCCAGGCGGCCTTGAGGTCGTCGGGAGACACGTCCGGCAGGCGCGCCGCGACGGAGTGATCGAACCAGACGCGGACCGTCGCGAAGTCGCGGTCGGCCAGCGGCAGTTCGTCGATCGCGCGCGCCGCCTGTTTCATGCGCTCGTATTCGAGCAGTCGCCGCACCAGCTCGGCCCGCGGATCTTCTGCTTCGGCGCCGGCGACTGCCGGCGGCTTGGGCAGCAGCAGGCGCGACTTGATCTCGATCAGCACCGCGGCCATCAGCAGATACTCGGCCGCGAGTTCCAGCTGCGTGCGCCGCATCATCTCGACGTAGCCCAGGTACTGCCGCGTCAGTTCCGCCATCGGAATGTCGAGAACGTTGATGTTCTGCCGGCGGATGAGATAGAGCAGCAGGTCCAGCGGCCCTTCGAACGAATCGAGGAAAACCTCGAGCGCGTCCGGCGGAATGTACAGGTCGAACGGCAGGTCGTTGAACGCCTCGCCATAGACGCGCGCCAGCGGCTTGGCCTCGGGCGACGGATGTTCCAGGTCGAGTGCGATGTCAGTCATAGCTGAGGCCCATTGCCTCGCGCACGTCGCGCATCGTCTCCTCGGCCAGCTTGCGCGCGCGCTCGCAGCCGTCGGCGACGATGTTGCGCACCAGCGTCGGGTCGTCGATGAATTTCTGCGCGCGCTCGTGCAGCGGCGCCTGCTCCTTGATGATCGCGTCGATCACCGGCTGCTTGCATTCCAGGCAGCCGATGCCCGCCGTCGTGCAGCCCTTGACGACCCAGTCGCGCGTCGCCTGGCTCGAGTAGATCTGGTGCAGCGGCCACACCGGGCACTTCTCGGGGTTGCCGGGGTCGGTCCGGCGCACGCGCGCAGGGTCGGTCTGCATCGTGCGGATCTTCTTCGTCACCTCCGCCGGGTCCTCGCGCATCAGGATCGCATTGCCGTAGGACTTCGACATCTTCTCGCCGTCGAGGCCGGGCACCTTCGGATTCTCGGTCAGCAGCGCCTGCGGCTCCGGCAGGATGACGCGGCGCGAACCCTCGAGGTAGCCGAACAGCCGCTCGCGGTCGCCCAGCGCCAGGTTCTGCGTCTCGTTCAGCAGGTCGCGCGCGGCTTCCAGCGCGGCATCGTCGCCCTTCTCCTGGAATGCCGTGCGCAATTCGTCGTAGCGGCGCGCCTTCTTGCTGCCCAGTTTCTTGATCGCGGCCTTGGCCTTGTCCTCGAATCCCGGCTCGCGGCCGTAGATGTGGTTGAAGCGGCGCGCGATTTCGCGCACCAGTTCGACGTGCGAGACCTGGTCCTCGCCCACCGGCACCATGTTCGCGCGATAGATGAGGATGTCGGCGCCCTGCATCAGCGGGTAGCCGAGAAAGCCGTACGTCGACAGGTCGCGGTCGCCCAGTTTCTGCTGCTGGTCCTTGTACGTCGGCACGCGCTCGAGCCAGCCGATCGGCGTCATCATGCCGAGCAGCAACGCGAGTTCGGCGTGTTCCATCACGCGCGACTGGATGAACATGGTCGAGCGTGTCGGATCGAGCCCCGCGGCGAGCCAGTCGATGAACATCTCCCACACCGACCCCGCGATGTCTTCCGGCGCCTCGTAGTGCGTCGTCAGCGCATGCCAGTCGGCCGCGAAGAACAGGCACTCGTGCTCCTCCTGCAGGCGCACCCAGTTCTTGAGGGCGCCGTGGTAATGGCCGATGTGCATGCGGCCCGTGGGGCGCATGCCGGAAAGCACGCGGTCAGCAAACATGGTTTCGCTTTTTTCGTTTTCTTTAATGCCGGTCGCGCGAAGGCGAAAGCCTAGTTGCCGGTAAGTACGCGGAGCAGCGACAACGCCGCGCCGATGATCGGCGCCAGCAGGCGGTTCAATGCGCCTGGTATCAGCAACAGCGCCAGGATGACGAAGAACCCGTAGGGCTCGAGGCGCGACAGGGCGTACGACGCGCGTCCGGGCAACAGGCCCACCGCGATGCGGCCGCCGTCCAGCGGCGGAATGGGCAGAAGGTTCAATGCCATCAAAACCAGGTTCACCATGATCCCATACTGAGCCATTTGCTGCAGGCCGGCGCTCGCCAGCACGCCATCCGGCGCCGCGGCGCCGAAGAGCAGCACCCACAGCAACGCCATGACGAAATTCGCCGCGGGACCCGCCCCGGCCACCCAGATCATGTCGCGCTTGGGATGGCGCAGGTTGCCGAAATTCACCGGCACCGGCTTCGCCCAGCCGAACAGGAACGGCGCGCCCGTCAGCAGCAGGACGCCCGGCACCAGTATCGTCCCGATCGGGTCGATGTGCTTCAGCGGATTGAGCGTCACGCGGCCCAGCATCCAGGCCGTCTGGTCGCCGAAGAGCCGGGCGACGTAGCCGTGCGAGGCTTCGTGCAGGGTAATCGCGAAGACCACCGGCACAGCCACGAGCGCGACGGTCTCGAGCGATAAATCCATATTACGGCAGCATTTTACCCGCAAGTCGCCGGCCGCCGGATGCGCTTGCCGCAGACCCGTCAGGTACCGCCGCGCGCAGGTTCCCGGCGATCCCGAGCCGCGCCGCGTCGCCCCTTCCCTGGCGGACGATCACGGCGGGCTCGACCGCGAGATCGACGATCGTCGTCGGTTCCGCCACGCAAGGCCCGGCGTCGATCACGCCATCGATCCTCGTTTCCAGGCGCGCGCGGATGACTTCCGGGTCGTTGAGCGGCGCGGCGTCTCCCGGCCACGATCAATGTCGACGACAGGATGGGTTCGCCCAACTCGCCGAGCAGCGCGGACACCACCGGGTGGTCGGGGACGCGGAAGCCGATGGTGCTGCGCTTGGGATGCAGAAGGCGCCGAGGGACCTCGCGCGTGCCCGGCAGCAGGAACGTGTACGCGCCGGGAACACCCTGCCGCACGATGCGGAACTGCCAGTTGGAAAGGCGCGTGAAACGCCCGGCATCCGCCAGGTCGCGGCATACCAGCGTCAGGTGATGCGCGTCGTCCACGCCGCGGATCTGCCGGATGCGCTTGGCAGCCGCCAGGTCGCCCAGCTGGCATCCCAACGCGTAGCTCGAGTCGGTCGGATAGGCGATGACGCCTCCCGCGCGCAGGATCGCCGCCGCCTGCCGGATGAGGCGCGGCTGCGGATGCGTCGGGTGGACGCTGAAGAACTGGGCCATCGGGAACGGTCGGGAACTGGGGGGCTGTTACATGCAGGTTCAGCTATATAATGATCGCACATTTAACCCTTTCGGTTATAACGCCGTGAACCTCCAGCAAATCAAATATCTCTGCGCGGTCGTCGACCACGGGCTCAACGTATCCGTCGCGGCGGAAGCCCTTTTCACGTCGCAGCCCGGCATCAGCAAGCAGGTCCGGCAGCTCGAGGACGAGCTCGGGCTCTCGATCTTCGTGCGCCAGGGCAAGCGCCTGGCCTCGCTCACGCCGGCGGGCGTGATCGTGGTCGCCACCGCGCGCCGCGCGCTGCGCGAAATCGCCAACCTGAAGCGCGTCGCCGACGAATTCCGCGGCGAGGATGCCGGCACGCTGTCGATCGCAACCACCCACACGCAGGCGCGCTACGTGCTGCCGCAGGTGCTGCGCGAATTCGCGACGCGCTACCCGAAGGTCAAGGTGGTTCTGCACCAGGGCAACCCGCTGCAGGTCGCCGAGCAGACGGCCAAGGGCGACGTCGACATCGGCATCGCCACCGAGGCGCTGGCCGACTACCCGGAACTGGTCACGCTGCCCTGCTACGAATGGAATCGCGTCGTGCTTTGCCCCAAGCGGCATCCGCTGGCCAAGATGAACCCGCTGACGATCGAGGCGCTGGCGAAATTTCCCGATCGTGACCTACGACTTCAGCTTCACCGGCCGCTCGGCCATCAACGCCGCGTTCGCCGCGAGCGGGCTCGAACCCAACATCGTGCTCACAGCGCTCGACGCCGACGTCATCAAGACCTATGTCGAACTCGGCATGGGTGTCGGCATCGTCGCGCGGATGGCCTACGACCCGGTGCGCGACACGGCGTTCGAGATGCTCGACGCGGCGCACCTGTTTTCGCCGTCGACGACGCGGCTCGGCCTTCGCCACGGCGTGTTCCTGCGCGGTTTCGTGTATGCGTTCATCACGATGTTCGCGCCGAAGTACGATCGCGCGGCGATCGACGCGGCGCTGGAAAGCAACGCCACGCGATGAGCGTCGCGCCGGACCCGCGGCCGGCGCGGACCCCGAGCCCGCGGCGGCAATCGTGGGGGCTTGGCGGGACTCATCGCATCGCTGTCGATGATCGGCCCGTTTTCGATCGACCTGTACCTGCCGGCCTTTTCCGCCATCGCGACGGAATTCTCGGCATCGCCGATCGCCATGCAGCAGACGCTGTCGGCCTACCTGTTCGCCTATGCGTTCATGATGCTGTGGCACGGCGCGCTGTCGGATGCGCTGGGCCGCCGGCCGATCATCATTGGCGGACTGGCCGTCTACGCCTTCGCAACGCTGGGCTGCGCGATCGCCGGCAACATCGAGACGCTGTGGCTGTTTCGCACCGCGCAGGGCATCTCCGCGGGAACCGGCATGGTGGTCGGCCGGGCCATCATCCGCGACCGCTTCCAGGGCGCGGAAGCGCAACGGCTGATGGCGCAGGTGACGCTGGTGTTCAGCATCGCGCCCGCCATTGCGCCGATCATCGGCGGCGCGCTGCTGAACCTCCTGGGATGGCGGTCGATCTTCTGGGTGCTCCTGCTGTGGGTGCTGGTCGTGCTTGTGTGGTCAACGCGCCGCCTGCCGGAAACGTTGCACGCATCACATCGCCACGTGTTGCGGCCGAGCGTCCTGTGGCGCAACTATGCGAAAGTCCTTGCCGAACCCCGGTTCACGATGCTTACCCTGATTCCTACGCTCAACTTCGCGGCATTCTTCATTTATATCGCGGTGGCGCCGGCATTTCTGGTCGAACTGCTGGGTGTTTCGACCTGGGGCTTCGCGTGGCTGTTCGTGCCGATGATCACCGGAATCGTCGCCGGCGCCACGCTGTCCGGACGCATGGCGGGCCGGATATCCCCGCAGCGGACCATACGCTTCGGCTACATGTTCATCGCCGCGGGCGCCATCGCCAACGTCCTGATCTGCCAGTTCGCGCCGCCGTTCGTGGCCTGGAACGTGGCGCCCATCCTCGTCTACGCGACAGGAAGCGCTCTGGTGGCGCCGAGCGTGATGCTGGCGCTGCTCGACCTGTTTCCGACGATGCGTGGGCTCGCATCGTCGCTGCAGGGCTTCGTGCAATTCTCCGTCGCGGGCATCGTGGCCGGAACCGTCGCGCCGCTGCTCGCGCGTTCGCTGACGGCGCTGGCCTGGGGCATGGCCGCATTTTCCGTGGCAGGCTTCGTCTCGTGGCTTCTTTACCAGCGCCATGCGCGCGCAACTTTGAAAGAATGGCAACCATGAAGGGCTTGTTGTTTTCCATGCTGGCGGCGTTGACGCTGGCAGCGGCGCAACCCGGATTCGCCGCGGAACTCCCGACAACAAAACTGACGATCGGCAAGCACACATTGACGGCGGAGCTGGCGGTGTCGTACGAGGAGCAGCGGACCGGACTGATGAATCGCTTCAGCCTGAAGCCGGACCACGGAATGCTGTTCATCTACGGGCAGCCCCAGCCACTCGCGTTCTACATGCGCAACACCTACGTCGCGCTGTCGATTGCCTTCATCGGCGCGGATGGCCGCATCGTCGACATACAGGACATGCTGCCGCAAACCGAGGACACGCACTGGTCGAAAGTCCCGGCGATGTATGCGCTCGAGATGAAGAGCGGGTGGTTTGCCGAGCGCGGCATCGTCGCCGGCGACTTGGTCAAGGGGCTGCCGACGGCATCGGGAAAGCGCTGACGCGGCGATCCGGTCTCGCGGCTATCCGTTGCCCGCGAGCCACTGCCGCAATTCCGATACCGTGCGCACGGTCGCGAGCGGCTCGAGTTGCGTCGAGTTCGCTCGTGCGGATGAGCGCCATACGCCACGGCGATCGCCGACGCGCCCGCGCTGTGAGCAAGTTCCACGTCGTGCGTGGTATCGCCGATCATCAGCGTTTCCTGCGGCCGCACTTCGAGCCGGTCCATGAGGTGCAGCAACATGTCCGGGTGGGGCTTGGGCAGGCCCTCGTCGGCGCAGCGCGTCGCATGGAAGAGGCCGTTCAGGCCGTTCATTTCCAGCACGCGCGCCAGTCCCGCGCGGGTCTTGCCGGTCGCCACGGCCAGCAGATACCCCGCGGCATCGAGTTCGGCAAGCAACTCGCGCACGCCGTCGAACAGCGGAATCTCGGGTTCGCGCTCGATATAGTGGTGACGGTAGCGCGCGCCCAATTCCGGATATCGGTCGGGCGTCAACGCCGGCGCCACGGTCTTCATCGCATCCGCCAGCCCGAGTCCGATGACATAGCGCGCGGCAGCGTCGTCGGGGATGGCAAGATCGAGATCGCGGCAGCGCATTCTGCATCGCCGCTGCGATGAGCGAAGTCGAATCCGACAGAGTGCCGTCCCAATCGAAAACGAGGAGATCGAAGCGGCGCGAGGCGGCGTCAAGCATCGCCCACCTCCGCTTTCTCAACATCCAGGCGTGCGACGAAACGCGCAAGATCGTCCGGTAGCGGCGACGCGAACGCCATCGCTTCGCCCGTAAGCGGATGCGCGAACCCCAGCGAACACGAGTGCAGGAACATTCGTTTCAAACCCTGTTTGGCGAGCATCTTGTTCCACGCGAAATCGCCGTACTTGTCGTCGCCGGCGAGCGGAAAGCCTAAATGCGTCAGGTGCACGCGAATCTGGTGCGTGCGGCCGGTGAGCAGTTCGGCTTCGAGCAGCGCCAGCGGCGGATCGTGGTCGAACCACGTGCGGCGGCGATGAAAGATGGTCTCCGCCTCCTGGCCGTCCTCCTCCACGCGCACGCGGCGCTCGCCGTCCTGCGTGGAAAACTTGTGCAATGAAAGCCGGACCCGGCGCTTTTCGTCGCGCCAGCGCCCGCGCACCAGGACAAGATAGCGCTTGTCGAACCCGCCTTCGCGCAGCTGCTCATGCAACCCGACCAGCGCCGCGCGCTTCTTGGCGATCAGCAGGATGCCCGACGTTTCCCGGTCGAGCCGATGCACCAGCTCGAGGAATTTCGCCTCGGGACGGGCGGCGCGCAATTGCTCGATCAGCCCCTGCGAGATGCCGCTGCCTCCATGGACGGCCAGGCCCGACGGCTTGTCCAGGGCGATGAGCGCGTCGTCCTCGAACAGTATCGGCAGTTCCGGCCCGGCCCGGGCAAACCCACCGCCGACGGGCGGGCGCGCAGGCGCCGCCGTGCGGACCGGAGGCACGCGGACCACATCCCCCAATGCCAGACGGGCGTCCGGACCGGCCCGCCCCTTGTTGATCCGGACTTCTCCGCTGCGCAGGATCCGGTAGATATGGCTCTTGGGGACGCCTTTCAGGATCCGGCTCAGGAAGTTGTCCACGCGCTGGCCAGCCGCGTCCTCGCCAACCGTGAGCCAGCTGACCGCATCCTTGCTTAACTCGTTCATTCGCTTATAATTGTCGGCGTACTGCGCGTTTGCCGCATCCTGAGTCTTTGGCGGCCCCCTGATGGGCCTGCCGCCCAAGGAACTCCTTGGCGCTACGCGTGGGCCCGCCAAAATTGGCGGGAACAATCCGGCTTTAGTCGCTCGCCGGTCGGGGTCGATATTCAAAATGAGCCCCGGGGAAGTAGCGATGTTAAAGGAAGAGCGCAGTCTCCGCACCCGGCAGTGGCCGGTTCGAAGCGGTCTATTGCGCGGCGCCCGAAGCGAGAATCCATTGCTCCCGGCTGCCCCCTCCCTCGCGCGAGCGATTCCGGACCGGGCGACCGAAAGCACCGCTTGTTTGCGAACCGACGAAAGACACCGGACAACGAGAGTCGACCCGCCCCGCCATCCGCGGGGCCAGCAAGATGCCGAAGCTAACCATTTCCTCGCGCACCGCTCTCCTCCGCCGGCAGCCTATGCTGCCTGTATCAGTGTCTTCGCCCGCAACCGCCGTTAGCTAGACCTCGACGCCGCGAGAATTTCGCGGCGTCTTTGCTTCGCACCACCTGCTTGCCTGCGGCGCACGAGCGCCTTAGGAAAGCCCATGAAACGCATGCTGTTCAATGCCACCCAGGCGGAGGAACTCCGGGTGGCGATCGTCGACGGCCAGAAACTGGTCGACCTCGACATCGAATCCGCCGCCAAGGAACAACGCAAGAGCAACATCTACAAGGCGGTCGTCACCCGCGTCGAGCCCTCGCTCGAAGCCTGCTTCGTCGATTACGGAACCGAGCGGCACGGGTTCCTGCCTTTCAAGGAAATCTCCCGCCAGTACTTTCGCGAGCGCGACGCCGATCCGGGCAAGGCGCGCATCCAGGACCAGATCAAGGAAGGCCAGGAGCTGATCGTCCAGGTCGACAAGGACGAGCGCGGCAACAAGGGCGCCGCCCTGACCACGTACATTTCGCTCGCCGGCCGCTACCTGGTCCTGATGCCGAACAATCCGCGCGGCGGCGGCGTGTCGCGCCGCGTCGAAGGCGAAGAGCGCAACGAACTGCGCGACGCGATCAGCGGCCTCGACGTCCCGCAGGGCATGAGCGTCATCGCCCGCACCGCGGGCATCGGCCGCAACACCGAAGAACTGCAGTGGGACCTGAACTACCTGATGCAGCTGTGGCGCGCCGTCGAGGACGCCGCGAAGATGCAATCCGGCGCCTACCTCATCTACCAGGAATCCAGCCTGGTCATCCGCGCGATCCGCGATTACTTCCATCCGGACATCGGCGAACTGCTGATCGACACGGAAGCGATCTTCGAGCAGGCGCAGCAGTTCATGGGCCACGTGATGCCGGCCAACGTGAACCGCGTCAAGCTGTACAAGGACGACGTTCCGCTGTTCTCGCGCTTTCAGATCGAGCACCAGATCGAGACCGCGTATGCGCGACAGGTCGCGCTGCCGGCCGGCGGCGCCATCGTCATCGACCACACCGAGGCGCTGGTCTCCGTCGACGTCAACTCGGCGCGCGCCACCAAGGGCGGCGACATCGAGACCACGGCGTTCAACACCAACTGCGAAGCGGCCGACGAGATCGCCCGCCAGTTGCGGCTGCGCGACCTGGGCGGTCTCATCGTCATCGACTTCATCGACATGGAGAGCACCAAGAACCAGCGCGAAGTCGAGAACCGCCTGCGCGATGCGCTGAAGTACGACCGCGCACGCGTGCAGCTGGGCAAGATCTCGCGCTTCGGCCTCATGGAACTCTCCCGCCAGCGGCTGCGTCCTGCGCTTGCCGAATCGGCGCACATCCCGTGCCCGCGCTGCCACGGCATCGGCCACATCCGCGGCGCGGAATCGACCGCATTGCACATCCTGCGCATCATCCAGGAAGAAGCGATGAAGGAGAACACGGCGCAGGTCGTGGCCCAGATGCCGGTCGACGTGGCGACGTTCCTGCTGAACGAAAAGCGCACGGACGTGCTGACGATCGAGACGCGCTTCAAGGTCAACGTGCTGCTGGTACCCAACCGCCATCTCGAAACGCCGAACTACACGATCGAGCGGCTGCGGCATGAGGACCTGAACCAGGCCGAGCCGTTGCCGTTGTCGTTCGACATGGTCAAGCAGCCGGAGCAGATTGACTTCGCCCGCCAGAAGAAGGAAGAGGCCGCCACGCCGCCGCGCCAGGAAGCGATGGTCAAGGGCATCACGCCTGCGCAGCCGGCACCGGTGCCGGAGGAGCGCCCTGCCGCCGCCGCGCCAGCGCCGACGAGCGAGGGTTCGTGGCTGTCGCGCATGATGAGCTGGTTCACGGCGAAACCCGAAGTGCCCGCTGTTTCGCCGGCGCCCGCACGCCGGGAAACGCGTGGCGACGACCGTCCGCGTGATGGCCGCCGCGATGGGCGCAACGGCGACGGCCGCGACCGCAAGCGCACGGAAGGACGCAATGAGGGCAGAAACGAAGGGCGCGGCGAAGGACGCCGCGGCGGCGAAGCGCGTGACGGCACCGCGGGTGACTCGCGCAATCGCCGCGACGGCCGCGGCGGTGAGCGAAATGAGCAGCGCGGCGAACAGCGCGCGGACAAGCGTGGCGGCGAACGCAAGGACCAGCGACCCGAAGGCGCGCGTCCGGCGCCGCAGCAGCGCGACGGCAAACCGCAAGGCGAAGGGCGGCGCGACGGAAACCGTCCGCCGCGCGAACCCCGCGAAGGAGGCAAGCCGCCACGCGAACCGCGCAACGAAGCCGCACTCGTCGCCGACGCCGTGAGTACGGCGGGAGCTGCTCCGGCGGCACCGGCGCAGAATGACGCGGGTGGCGAGGCGCGTGAAGGCAATCGCCGTCGTCGCGGCCGTCGCGGCCGTGGCGGCGACCGTCCCGACCAGGGCGCGAGTCACCTCGACGGCGGTGCCGCATCGGATGACCAGTCGCCCAGCGTCGTCGACGCACTGTCGATGGTAGCCGCCGTCGACTCCACGTTGCCGGACAACCCGCAGCAAGCTCAGCCGCAGGAAGCGCGGGCACCACGCGAGCCGCGTCCGCCTCGCGAGCCGCGCCAGCCGCGCGAGCAGCGCGAACCGCGTCCTCCGCGGGAAGCTTCCGACGTGCCTGCCGCGCAGAGTGCACCGGAGGTGGCGCCGATTGCTAGGTCGCTGTTCGACGAAACGCCGGCGGCTTCTGTGCCGGCCCCCGTCGTCGCGCGCCCGGCGCCCGTGCGCCCTGCACCCGTTCCGGTGCCGCCGATCGCGTTGACGCTTCCTCCCGACTCGGGCCTGGAACTGGTGGAAACGCGTTTCGCGCCCGCGCCGGTGGACGAGCTTCCGGAGGTGCCGCGTCCCAAGCGCGTGAGGCCACCCCGGGTCGAAATCGCCAGCGAGCCGCTGGAGATCGTCGAGACGGTCAAGGGCGTTTCGCCGCCGGCGAACTGAAGCCGAAGACCATTCGGCAAAGAACAGGGGTGGACGCTCGCGTCCGCCCCTTTTCGTTTGCGTGCGCCGGGGCTTTACATCAGTAATGCGAATCGTTATCATTCGTGAATGCATGATGATTCCACTGACTCAGGCCCGTCGCGTTCCCCGGCGGCCTATCGCCCGTCCCGGGCCAGCCACGGCGCATACGCAGCGAAGACATCCTGCAGGGTGCCCGCGAAATCGTCATCGAACACGACGGACGCCAGTACCAGTTGCGCGTCACGCAAAACGGAAAACTGATCCTGACCGCGTAATCCCCGCATCGAAACTTCGCAGTAACCCGACACAGCCAGCCACGCGTCCCTCGCGCGAAGCCAGCCAGGAACCTACGACAACAGGTACTGGCCATGCTGGCAATTCCTTCCACGTTCCAGGTCAATTCGCGCGGCGTCGGACTGGCGGCGACCCTCGTCTTGCACGCCGCCCTGCATCGCCGCGCTGTTGAGCTATGCGCCGGTGCGCAAGGCCATGCGTAGCGCCGCGCCGATCATCGTGAACCTGATCAGCACACCTCCCAGTCGAGAAGCCGATCGAGCCGCCCAAACCGCTGCCGCAACGCCCGAACGCCAAGCCAGTGCCGCAACAGGTCGCGCCGGCTCCGGTGCCGCTGGTCGACATTCCCGCGCCGGCTACGTTCCAGACCATCGCCCGCGATGACGCGATGCCGGCGCCTGAAGCCCCGGCGCCGGGCCCGGTAACGCCACTGCCGATCGTCCCGCCCAATTTCAACGCGGCCTACCTCGACAATCCGGCGCCCGATCTATCCGCCGCTGGCGCGCCGCAATCGCGAGCAAGGACGCGTGGTGCTGCGCGTCCTGGTGACCGCGGGTGGCGGCGCGGATGCGGTCGAGTTGCGCACGAGCAGCGGCTCCGCGCGCCTCGACCAGGCGGCGATGGACACGGTGAAGCGCTGGCGATTCGTGCCGGCTCGACAAGGCGATCAGGCCGTTGCCGCGTGGGTGCTGGTGCCCATCGCCTTCTCTCTTGAACGCTGAACACCGGTTGCTGCAACCGCAGCCGCGCGCACTTCCCTGCCACCCAGCCCGTCGCCAGGTAGACGCAGCCATTCGCAACGACTACCGATAGGGAGATTTACTTGGGACCAGGGCCATTCCGCTTGAAGCCGTTGGCGGCAACGATGCTTGCCGGCATGACGCTGACGAGCTCGCATGCGCACGCACAGGCACAAGGTGAAACCACGCTGCCGGAGGTCAAGGTCAACAGCGGCGCCGCGACCGACGACTATGCCGCCGGCACCTCGACCATCGGCGGCGGCGTCCCGCTGCCGATCCGCGATGTGCCGCAGTCCGTTACCGTCATCAACAGCGCGCTGATGCAGGCGCAAGGCGCCACCAGCCTGGGCGACGCGCTGCGCAATGTGCCCGGGCATCACGATGGGCGCCGCCGAGGGCGGCAGCATCGGCAACAATTTCAACCTGCGCGGATTCTCGGCACGGACGGACCTCTATCTCGACGGCATGCGCGATCGCGGCCAGTACTACCGCGACGTGTTCTCGCTCGACTCGGTCGAGGTGCTGCAGGGACCTTCCTCGATGCTATTTGGGCGCGGCTCCACGGGCGGTGTCATCAATCAGGTGAGCAAGCTGCCTTCGCTCGCGAACTTCGGCACGGTCGCGTTGAGCGTGGGTACGCAGCCGTCGGTGCGCGGAACTCTCGACTACAACCAGCAGATCGACGACACCTCGGCGTTCCGGGTCGCCGCCATGGCGCAGGACGTGCATTCGACACGCGACGTCATGAAGAACCAGGACTACGGCATTGCGCCGTCGGTCCGCTTCGGCATCGGCACGCCGACCGAAGTCACGCTGTCCGCGCTGCTGACGCACTACGACGACATGCCGGATTACGGCCTGCCGCCCGTCAACGGCGCGCCGGCGGACGTCAACCGGAAGAACTTCTACGGCGCCACCGACGACCGGACGCTCCAGGACGTCTACAACCTCAACGCGACGATCACGCACACCTTCACGCCAACCATCAAGCTGCGCAACCAGACGCAGTATTCGCACTACACGATCGGCGCGCGCGAGTCCGGACCGAACAACGTCGGCACGGTGACGAACGGCGTCTATACCCCGTTCGTGGCGACCAACCTCGGCAACGCGACGCCGTTGCCGCTGGATCAACTCTATGTCGGCCTGGGCAGCCACGACCGCAACATCACCGACACGTCGCTCTACAACCAGACGGACCTGATCACCGATTTCACGACCGGATCGGTGCGGCACCTGCTGATCACCGGACTGGAGCTGGGGCAGGACACCAACAACACGCAGAACTACTCGCGCAACATCGCGGGAGCCACGTGGTTCCGGGTCCTCACGCTGGAGAACCCGGCGTACGAGCCCGCCGCCGGCATTCCGGCTGCGACGACCAATCTCGTCCAGGCGAGCGCCACCGACGTCGCGCCGTACATCAACGACACGATGTCGTTCGCGCAGTACTGGAAAGTCGTCGCGGGCGTGCGCTACGACCGCTACAACGCGAGCCTCACCAACTCGATCAACCTGCCCGCGTCGGCGAGCCAGAGCATCGGCTTCACCAGCGTGCGCGCCGGCGTCATCTACCAGCCGACCGACTTGGCGTCCTACTACGTCTCGTACGGAACGTCATTCAACCCGTCGCTGGAGACGCTCGCGCTCACCAGCGGGCAGCAAAGCCTCGACCCGGAAACGAGCCGCCAATACGAAGTCGGCGCGAAGTGGGACCTGCTCGGCGGCGACCTGTCGGTCACGTCGGCAATCTTCCAGATCGAGAAGGACAACACGCGCTCGCAGATCTCGACGGGCGTCTACGAGCTGACCGGCAACGTGCGCGTGCGCGGGTTCCAGGCCTCGGTCGCCGGCCGGATCGCGCGCGACTGGCAGGTCTTCGGCGGCTACACGTTTCTTGACGCCGAGATCGTCAAGGCCTCGGCGTTCGACGGCACGCAGGGGAAGGTCCCGGCGAACACGCCCGAGAACAGCGCGTCGCTGTGGACGACATGGAACTTCGCGCCGTCGTGGCAGGCGGGTACCGGCGTGGCCTACATGTCCGACCGGTACGCGTCGAACAACAACGCGGTCAAGGTGCCGGACTACTTCCGGTGGGATGCGATGGTCGGCTACACGCAACCGCACCTGGGGCGTCGCAGCTCAACCTGTTCAACCTGACCAATCGCCTGAACTACGACGCGCTGATTCCGTCGGATCGCGGCCGCTCGGTGCCGGGGACGGACCTGCAGGCGATGCTGACCGTGACGTACAAATTCCGTTGACAGCCCGAGGCGCCGCACACTCATGATGATCCGAATTCCGGAAGTGCTCACCCGCGAGGAGGTCGCGCATGTGCGCGGCCGCCTCGATGGCGCAGCAAACGCCTGGGTCGACGGTCGCGCGACGGCCGGACACCAGGGCGCGCAGGTCAAGCGCAACCTGCAGATCGCCGAGGACTCCCCCGTCGCGCGCGAACTGGGGGCGATAATCCTCGGCGCGCTCGAGCGCCATCCGCTATTCGTGAGCGCCGCATTGCCCGCCAGTGTCTATCCGCCGATGTTCAATCGCTACGAGGCCGACGGCGGAATGCACTTCGGCCGTCATGTCGACGGCGCCGTGCGCCTGCTGCCGGGGACCGGCATGAAGATCCGCACCGACGTCTCGGCAACGCTGTTCCTGTCCGCGCCGGAGGACTACGACGGCGGCGAACTGCAGGTCGACGACACGTACGGCACGCACAGCGTCAAGCTGCCGGCAGGCGCTCTCGTCCTGTACCCGGCGTCGAGCGTGCATCGCGTGACGCCGGTGACGCGCGGCACGCGCGTTGCGTCGTTCTTCTGGATCCAGAGCCTCGTGCGCGACGACGCGCAGCGCGCGCTGCTGTTCGACCTCGACGTGGCCATCATGCGCCTTTCGCAGGACGCCGCCGGACACGAGGCGCTCGTGTCGCTTACCGGGTCGTATCACAACCTGCTGCGGATGTGGGCGGCACCATGACTGGATTTTGGCGCATGACGAGCAGCAAATCCTTCCGCCTGCGCGCGTTCTGGGTGCAGGTTCACCTGTGGCTGGGCCTCACGCTCGGGACGTGTGGGCGTCCTGATCGGACTGTCGGGAAGCATCCTGGTCTACGACCACGAAATCGACGCGCAGCTCAATCCGCAGCGTTACGCAATCTCGGGGCCGCAGGTCGCCCTACCCTATGCCGAATACGCGCAGCGCGCCGAAGCAGCACTGGAAGGACGCGGCCGCGCCACCGGCATCCGTCTTCCCGACCAGGCGCCGGGACCCGTGATGGTCTTTGCGCGCGCCAAAGCAGACGCCGGTCCGTTCCTGCGCGTGTATCTCGATCCGCCAACGGGCGACGTGCTCGACACCGCTTCGGGCCGCGACTGGCTGGGCTGGCTGCACAGCTTTCACGAGTCGCTGACACTGCGCGAGTGGAAGGGCCGCGAAATCGTCGGTGCGATCGGCATCGCCATGCTGATCTCGTCGCTGAGCGGCATCTACCTGTGGTGGCCGGCCGGCCGGTTGCGCGCGCGCGTCCTGCGCTTCCGGCGCGGTTTTGCGCTGCATCGAAACCTGCATTACACGTTCGGAATCTGGGGCGCGCTGGTGCTGGCCACCCTTTCCTTCACTGGCTTGTTCCTGGCCTACCAGGATGCAGGTCGTTCGGTCGTGGCCGCTTTCGGCAAAGTCTCGCCGTCTCCGCGAGGATTGCCAAGCATGCCGGGTGGCGGAGAGATGATTGCCCCGGATGACGCCGTCGCCATCGCGCGGGCGCGTGTTGCGGGCGCCAGCGTCATCGGACTGGGATTGCCCGCAGGTCCTCGCGGCGTCTATCGCGTCAACCTGCGCGAAGCCGGCGACGCTTCGGCGCGATCCACCACCGTCGTGTTCATCGATCCGCGCTCGAGCGCCGTCCTGCAGGCGGTGGATCGCACGACGCGCGGCGGCGGCGACACGTTCCTGGCGTGGCAACGCATGCTGCATGAAGGCAGCGCCTTCGGCGTCACCTGGCGATTCCTTGTGTTCCTGGGTGGCCTGCTGCCGGCGCTGATGATGGTCACCGGCCTGACCATGTGGCTGCGCAGGCACAAGCGCCGCGAGCGAGGCGCGGCGTCGCCTGCACGCGCAGCAGCCGGCGACTAGCCGGGCAATTGCAGGCGAATGTCCGCCACCAGGGCCTCGCTGGCGCGCTCGATCAAGTCCAGCACCCGTTCAAAGCCTTCCGGTCCGCCGTCATAGGGATCGGGCACTTCGCGCACGCCAAGCTCCGGCGCGACGTCGAGAAACAGCGAAAGCCGGCCGCGATGATCGCGTGGCCGCAGCGCCTCCAGCTGGCCGAGATTCATCCAGTCCATCGCATAGATGCGGTCGAAGCGTTCGAAATCCTCGACCACCACCTGCCGCGCCCGCAGCGGCGCCAGATCGTAGCCGCGCTTCTGGGCTGCCTGAGTGGCGCGCCAATCGGGAGGGCCACCGGCGTGATAGTCGTGCGTCCCCGCCGAATCGACCCGGATATGGCCCACGATGCCGGCGCGCACGGCCATCGCTCGAAACACCGCTTCCGCGGTGGGAGACCTGCAGATGTTGCCCATGCAGACGAAAAGTATGCCGGTTTTCACGATGCAACCATCAATGCGCGCCGCTGCGGGTTCAAGGCCATGCAAACCTCAGGTCTCGACAGGCAGGGCCACGCCGAACATCTGTTCCTTCAGCGCGTAGAGCTGGTCGCGCAGTTCGGCGGCCTTTTCGAATTCGAGGTTCTTCGCCGCATCGATCATCTGCTTTTCCAGCGCCTTGAGCTCGCGCTGCATGTCCTTCTCGGGCATCACCTCGTACTTGGCCTTGGCCTGCGCGGCTTTTTGCTCCTTCCTGGCCTCGTCGGGGTCGTAGGCGCCTTCGATGATGTCCTTGATGCGCTTCTGCACGCCGATCGGCGTTATGCCCATCTTCTCGTTCCACATGAGCTGCTTCGTCCGCCGCCGGTCGGTTTCGCCGATAGCCAGCTTCATCGAATCGGTCACGACGTCGGCATAGAGTATGGCCATGCCATTGATGTGCCGCGCCGCGCGGCCGATGGTCTGGATCAGCGACCGCCCCGAACGCAGGAAGCCTTCCTTGTCCGCGTCGAGGATCGCCACCAGCGAGACCTCGGGTATGTCCAGGCCCTCGCGCAGCAGATTGATGCCGACCACGACGTCGAATTCGCCCAGCCGCAGGTCGCGGATGATCTCGACGCGCTCGACCGTCTCGATATCCGAGTGCAGGTAGCGCACCTTGACGCCATTTTCCGCGAGGTAGTCGGTCAGGTCCTCGGACATGCGCTTGGTCAGCGTCGTCACCAGCACGCGCTCGTTGCGCTCCACGCGCAGGCGGATTTCCGACAGCAGGTCGTCCACCTGCGTCGCCGCGGGCCGCACGTCGAGCACCGGGTCGACCAGTCCCGTCGGCCGCACCAGCTGCTCGACCACCTGCCCCGTGTGCGTGCTCTCGTAGTCGGCGGGCGTGGCGGACACGAATATCGTCTGCGGCAGCAGGCGCTCGAATTCGTCGAAGCGCAGCGGGCGGTTGTCCAGCGCCGACGGCAAACGGAAGCCGTAGTTGACGAGGTTCTCCTTGCGCGCGCGGTCGCCCTTGTACATGCCGCCCACCTGCGGGATCGTGACGTGACTCTCGTCGACGAACATCAGCGTGTTCGGCGGCAGGTAGTCGATGAGCGTGGGCGGCGGCTCGCCCGCCTTGCGCCCGGACAGGTAGCGTGAATAGTTCTCGATGCCCTTGCAATAGCCGATCTCGGTCATCATCTCGAGGTCGAAGCGCGTGCGCTGCTCGATGCGCTGCGCCTCGATCAGCTTCATCTGGCCCACGAAGAAATTCTTCTGCTCGTGCAGTTCGGCCTTGATCTGCTCGATGGCGCCCAGCACCTTGGCGCGCCCGGTGACGTAGTGCGACGACGGAAACACCGTGTAGCGCGCCAGCTTCTGCTTCAGGTGGCCGGTCAGCGGGTCGAACAGCTGCAGCGTCTCCACCGCGTCGTCGAAAAGCGAGACGCGGATCGCGTTCTCCGCATTCTCGGCCGGGAAGATGTCGAGCACGTCACCGCGCACGCGGAACACGCCGCGCTTGAACTCGACGTCGTTGCGCGTGTACTGCATCTCGGTCAGGCGCTTGATGGCGTCGCGCTGCGACAGCTTGTCCCCCTGCCGCAGGTGCAGGATCATGCTGTGGTACTCGGACGGATCGCCGATGCCGTAGATCGCCGAGACCGTCGCGACGATCACGCAGTCGGGACGCTCGAGGATCGCCTTGGTCGCCGACAGCCGCATCTGCTCGATGTGCTCGTTGATCGACGAGTCCTTCTCGATGTAGAGATCGCGCGACGGAACGTACGCTTCCGGCTGGTAGTAGTCGTAGTACGAGACAAAGTACTCGACCGCGTTGTTCGGGAAGAACTCGCGGAATTCCGAATAGAGCTGCGCCGCCAGCGTCTTGTTCGGTGCGATCACCATCGCCGGGTCGGCCGGTGCGCGCGATGACGTTGGCCATCGTGAACGTCTTGCCCGAGCCCGTGACGCCGAGCAGCGTCTGGAAGGACAGACCGTCGGTGAGGCCTTCGATGAGCTTCTCGATGGCCGCCGGCTGGTCGCCCGCGGGGTCGAAGGGCTTGTGCAGTTCGTAGGGGCTGTTTGGAAACGTGAGCAGGGGCATGGACTGGAGCGGGATCGGCGGGGAACCGATCATTGTAACGCCGCCGGCGCGGCCGGCGCGACCTCCTCCTGCGGCGACCTCGCCATGCCGGCACCGAACTGCAGCGCCGCCAGCCGCGCATAGAGCGGATTTGTTTGCGTGAGTTCGTCGTGACTGCCGGTGGCGATGATCCGTCCGCCCTCCATGACGGCGATTCGATCGGCGTGGCGCACCGTCGCCAGCCGGTGCGCGATGATCAGCACCGTGCGCCCGGACATCAGCCGCTCCAGCGCCAGTTGCACCATGCGCTCGCTTTCGGCGTCCAGCGCGCTGGTGGCCTCGTCGAGAAGGAGCACCGGGCGGTCGGCCAGGATGGCGCGGGCGATGGCGATGCGCTGCCGCTGTCCACCGGACAGGCGAACACCTCGCTCACCCAGAAAGCTGGCGAAACCGTCCGGTATGCGCTCGATGAATTCGGTGGCGTACGCCGCATCGCACGCCGCACGCACTTCGGCTTCCGTGGCATCCGGACGGCCGTAGCGGACATTCTCGAGCACGCTGGTGGCGAAGATCACCGGATCCTGCGGCACCACCGCAAGGTGTGCGCGCACCGCGGCAGGGTCGGCGGCCTTCAGGTCGACGCCGTCGATCGTCACCGCTCCCTGTTGCGGATCGTAGAAGCGCAGCAGAAGCTGGAACACGGTGGTCTTGCCGGCGCCGGAAGGTCCGACCAGCGCCACGATTTCTCCGGCTGCGACGTCGAGCGTAAAGTCCTCGAGCGCCGCGGCATCCGGCCGTGATGGATAGTGGAACGTGACGTCGCGGAACGCCACGGTTCCCTGCGCCGGCACCGGCAAAGGCACTGGATTGGCGGGTGCCTTGATGCCCGCGTCGACCTCGAGCAGTTCGAACAGGCGCTCCGTCGCGCCGGCCGCGCGCTGCAGGTCACCCACGACCTCGCTGATGGCGCCGACGGAACTGGCCACGATCACCGCATAGAACACGAACGCCGACAGCTGTCCGGGGCTGATCCTGCCCGAGACCACGTCGTGGCCGCCGATCCACAGGATCACCCCGACCGCGCCGAACACAAGAAGGATCACCGTCGCCACCAGGAATGCGCGTTGCCGGATGCGCTGCCGCGCGGTCGCAAAGGCGCTTTCGACGCGTCCGCCGAACTGGCGCCGGTCCTCGGCCTCGTGTCCGTAGGCCTGCACCGTGCGGATTTCGTGCAGCGCCTCGTCGACATAGGCGCCCACGTCGCCGACGCGATCCTGGCTGGCGCGCGCCAGCTTGCGCACGCGGCGGCCGAACAGGATGATCGGAACGACGGTCAGCGGCACGCCGACCAGCACCATCACGGTCAGCTTTGCGCTCGTCAGCGCAAGCAGCACCACGCCGCCGATCATCAACAGGAAATTGCGGATGGCCATCGATGCGCTCGTACCGATCACCGTTTCCAGCATCGTCGTGTCGTTGGTGAGCCGCGAGATGACCTCGCCGGTGCGCATCACCTCGAAGTAACCGGGCGGAAGCGACAGCAGGTGGTCGAAGACCGCGCGCCGCAGGTCTGCCGTGACCCGCTCCCCCAGCCACGACACATAGTAGAAGCGCGTATACGTGGCCAGCGCGAGGACCACGATGACCAGCAGCATCAGCACCAGCAGGCGATCCAGTTCGGCCGCGTTGCCCGCAGCGAACCCGCGATCGATGACGAACTTGAGGCCTTGCCCAAGTGCCAAGACGGACCCTGCGGCGAACAGGAGCGCAATGCCGGCCAGAATCACCTGCTTCTTGTAGGGCCGCACGAACCGCCCGACGCGCGCGAGGACGCGCAGCGCGGTGACCGGCGGAAGCTTGGGGGCGTCGATGGGAATTGCGGCGTTGAAACGGGCCATGGGACCTTGCTCGAGACTTTGATCGATTGCGTCGGCGGCGGCGCCACGTTAGCCTTGCGCACGGCGAAAGTCGAGCCTGCCACAACCTGCCAAGGAACCGCCATGCCGCTAGCCCTGCCCGCGTTGATGACGCTGCTCGCCGTCCTCTGGTACTTCTGCACCTTGGCTCATGTGGCGCTCGCGCACGGCAAATACAAGGTCTACGCGCCGGCCATGTCGGGCGATCCGGCGTTCGAGCGGTCGTACCGCGTGCAGATGAACACGTTGGAGCAATTGGTCGCGTTTCTGCCCCCGATGTGGATCTACGCCTGGTACGGCAATCCGCGCTGGGCCGCGATCGCCTGCGCCGTATGGATCGTCGGCCGGATCATCTATGCCGTCGGCTACTGGCAGGATGCGAAGAAGCGGACGCCAGGCTTCGCCATTACGCTTCTCGCGCTGGTCGCCGTGTGGATCGCCGCGCTCGTCAGCGTGGTGAGGGTGATCGGATTTGCCTAGGCGACGCGGAAACCGGGTCGTTTGGGCCGGTCCGGCAGTCGGGTAAAATGCTGGTTTCGAGCACGAACCCGACCCGATGAACGCGCCCAACGCTCCCCTGCTCCTGTCCGCCGTCGAACTGGCGCCGCGCGACCCGATTCTCGGCATTTCGGAGGCCTACGCGGCCGACACCAATCCGCGCAAGGTCAATCTGGGCGTCGGCATGTACTACGACGACACCGGCAAGCTGCCGCTGCTGGAGTGCGTCAGCCGCGCCGAGCACGAGATGTCCGCCCGGGATGCCCCGCGCGGCTATCTTCCGATCGACGGCATCGCCGTCTACGACAAGGCCGTGCAGAAGCTCGTGTTCGGCGCCGACAGCGAAGTCGTGACATCCGGCCGCACGATCACGCTGCAGGCGTTGGGCGGCACCGGCGGCCTCAAGATCGGCGCCGATTTCCTGCGCCGGTTCGCGCCCAGCGCGCAGGTCTACATCAGCGATCCCAGCTGGGAAAACCACCGTGCGCTGTTCGAGGGCGCCGGCTTCGCGGTCAACAGCTACGCGTATTTCGACGCGGCGACGCGCGGCCTCGACTTCGACGGCATGCTCGCCTCGCTGCAGCAGATTCCGCACGGCTCGATCATCGTGCTGCATGCCTGCTGCCACAACCCGACCGGCGTCGATCCCACGCCCGAGCAATGGACGCAGATCATCGATGTCGTGCGTTCGCGCGGGATGGTGCCGTTCCTGGACCTGGCCTACCAGGGCTTCGGCGACGGGACCGAGGCCGACGCGTCGGTCGTGCGCCGCTTCGCGGACACGCCGGGACCGCTGTTCGTTTCCACGTCCTTCTCCAAGTCCTTCTCGCTCTACGGCGAACGTGTCGGCGCATTGAGCGTCGTCGCTGCCGACCGCGACGAGGCACTGCGCGTCCTGTCGCAGATCAAGCGCGTCGTACGCGCCAATTATTCGACGCCGCCGACGCATGGCGGCCAGATCGTCGCGACGGTGCTCGGTTCACCGGAACTGCATGCGCTGTGGGAAGCCGAGCTCGCGATGATGCGCAACCGCATCAAGCTGATGCGCGCCGAACTCGTGGAGCGGCTGCACGAGCGGCTTCCCGGACGTCAGACTACCGCTTTATCCTGGCGCAGCGCGGCATGTTCTCGTACACCGGACTGACCAAGACGCAGGTGGAGCGGCTGCGCAACGAATACTCGATCTATCTCGATCGATACCGGCCGCATCTGCGTCGCGGCGCTCAATTCGGGCAACGTCGACGCCATCGCCCAGGCGATCGCCAGCGTATCCGCATAGCCACCCGGCATGCCCGGCCAAGGATTTTGACAGGAAGGGCTTTTCCGCTATAATTCAAGGCTGTCCGATGCGGGAATAGCTCAGTTGGTAGAGCGCAACCTTGCCAAGGTTGAGGTCGGGAGTTCGAGACTCCTTTCCCGCTCCAGTATTTCGAGGGAGAGCCGCTGACCAGGCTCTCCCTTTTGGTTTGAGGCGCTCGCCGCTCGGCGCGCGCCCACCTCGTGGCGGGGTGGCAGAGTGGTCATGCAGCGGCCTGCAAAGCCGTCTACGCCGGTTCGATTCCGACCTCCGCCTCCATGAAATCAATGACTTACGGAGCAGAGGCGGTAGTGGCGAGTGACGTTCACAGGACGTTCACAATGGCGACGATACGCAAGCTCAAGTCCGGCAAGATACAACGTCCAGGTGCGGCGCGAAGGACATCCGCCCGTCAGCGACACGTTCGACACGAACGCCGAGGCGCAAAGTGGGCGCGCAAGATCGAAGGCGACATCGACGAGGGCCGAGCACTACGGCTACTCGCGCGTGCGCACGTCTGGCCGATGCGATCGACGCCTTCAACAAGTGCGCAGCGAAGATCACGACCGGCGACGATCGCGCGCGGCATCTAGCGTGGTGGCGCGAACACTTCGGCACGCGCAAGCTATTCCATTTCACCGCCGACGTCGTCGACCAAGGCCGCGAGAAGCTCGCGACCGAGAACATCGAGGAGAACCCGAAGCGGCCGCCGCGCCATCGGTGCGCCGCAAACCGTCCGGCACTACCTGATGTCGTCTGTCGGCGTGCATGGACTACGCGCGGCGCAAGAAGTGGATCGAGAACGAACCCGGTCGCCGACGTCGACGCGCCGCCGGTATCGCCTGGCCGTATTCGTTGGCTGACCGACGGACGAGCGCGCGGCAGCTGCTGGAGGCCTGCGATGCGTCCGGCAACCCGGACCTCGCGCTCGTCGTGCGCATCGCGCTGGCCAGCGGCGCCCGCCAGGCGGAGATCATGACCTTGCGCTGGCCGATGCTCGACCTCGACCGCGAATGCGCGTTCCTGCCGACGACGAAGAACGGCGAGCCGCGCGTGATGCCGCTACCTGGCGACATCACCGCGAGCTGCGCGCCCGCTCCAAGGTGCGCAACCTGAGAGTCGACCTCGTGTTCCCATCCCCCGACGATCCGAAGCACGTCCGCGGAACATCTGGCAGGCGTGGGACGTCGCCCGCAAGGTCGCGGGGCTGCCGGACTTCCGATTCCACGACCTGCGGCATTCCGCCGCGACCGAGATGCTGCGCGCCGGCGTCGACAGCCGCATCGTCGCGACGGTGCTCGGGCATCGCAGTCCATGAACATGATGCGCCGCTATGCGCACGTCGCGCCGGAGCTCGTCGTCGAGGCTGCGCGAAAGGCGCAGAAATAATGAGCAAAACGCTATCGCCGAAACATTTGCTGCTCGAGAAAAAGCTCGCGGGCTTGCTGCTCGCGGCACAGGACATGACGAGTGTCCTATACAGGGCAAATAGAATATGCCATTTGGGCAACCTTGACTCGCCAGAGACTATGCAAGCCTCTGTCGAAATTCTCGTAACCTATTGCAGGCCGTTCCTTGAAAACGCCAAGCGCGTGCGCGTTGGCGCTAACTGGAGGGAGGCTCTTTTCACACCCGAGGAGCAAATGCTCCACGACGAGGCGATCAGGTTGCGTCACAACCATCTCGCCCATACCGATGGCAATCCGAATCGAGTCCGCCTCCACATTCAGAGCGTTGAACGAGGCAAAGACATCACCTATAGCGTGCAGCGGTCCATCGGGGGGTTTCGCCTGGTGCAGTTCCAAGCGTTGCTGCAAATGGTAAACAAAGTCCGCCAGCAAATCGAAATGGAACAGAGCGCGATCGATCAAGAACTATTGCGAGCGAGAGTTGCCGCCGGATATTCGAAATCCTTCACGCTTGGGAAGGAAGATGTAAAGGAAATTAGTTGAATCAGGCCAGCATCATCAACGCGCGTCCGCTGCGATTCAGGCCGCGCTGATGCCACCGAAGAAACCGCCCGCGGCCAAGGCTGCGGGCAACCCACCTGCCGGAAAGTCGCGATCGGCGCGCGCGCGTCCCCACGATTGGGCGGCGCTTCTGAGGCTGTCGTGCTCGCTGAATTGAGTGACACTAAGCCGGCCTTGTGGGATTGGGACGAACTCTACGTTCACGCGATTCAACGCGCATTAGTCGGCCGCAAGAACGACGAACTTCTCTCCTTGCTCGAAAGCGCCCGGCCCCTTCACCCGGCCTTGGGGCCGGCTCTCGCGGATGTCATCCGATCACAGCGCGATCAGGCGCGCGGCCGCGGTAAGGCGCTCACTCAACGCCAGGACGCAATGATTCGGGAAGTTGTGAACGAGGAATTCAGTCAACGGTTGGGCCGCAAGGACACGATCGATTGGCTAGCGGCCACGATAGGAGTGAGCGTCGACTCGATCAAGGAGTCGCTGCAACGCACTGAGCCGGGAAGATAGGAGGCTTTTTTTCCCAATTCACGCGGGCCATTATTCAGCCGTTGTAACTTCGACGGAGCATACATGGACCGCAGCGCACCTAACCTCGCGACAATTCGCGAGACCGCACGGAAATACCCCTTTCTCTCCGAGGCAACGCTTCGCGACAAGGTCTATCACTCGCGCGAGCGGCTCGTCCGCCAGAGGCGAGACATCCCGCCCAACGGCTTCGCCCGATGCATCGTGAAGCTTGGTCGGCAAATTTTGATTGACCTCGACCAACTCGATGCACTCATCGAGGAACATCGGGCCGCACCCATCCCCGAGAACCCTCGGGCGGCCGCGTGACTGCGCCCGACGAGGAAAGCGGCCCGATCCTGGTGCAGCTCATCCGCCTCGATGGTCGGCGTGTTGACTGGGCATGGTTCGCGACTCGCAAGATGGCTTCGACCGAATGCGCTCGCCTGGCGCTAGTGGGATTGCCGGCCGAGATTCGCGAGCCGGACGACGTGCCCGAACAGCACAAGGACTGACCGCGCGTGAACCTGGCCGATTACACGCCCGCAATGCAGGCGACCTACGAGGCCAAGCGCGACGGCTGCTCGCCTTTGGCTTCCCGGGTGACGCGGCCGAATACACGGCGCGCGGGTTTGCCGAGGGCTTCGAGCTACCGCCGCCGCGAAAACGCGCGAACGGTCCGTTGGCGAAGGACGGCGAGCCGCTACTTCCACAAGCCGCAACCGCCCTTTCCTTGATGGAGTCCGAAATGTCGCCGATTGCATATTTGTGCGAGCCGTGGATACCGGAAGGGTTGAACATCCTCGCCGGGCGCCCAGAAGCTGGGCAAGACCACGTTGATGCGGCAGAAGCTGGCAGCCGTTGCCGGCGGCGGAACGCTGCTGCAATCGCCATGTACGCAAGCGACGTGCATCTTACTTTCGCTGGAAGAAGGCGACCGCCTGACGCGGAAGAAGTTTGAAATGGCCGGATTCGAGGATGCGGCGCTCGCATCCATCCTGATCTATTTCGCCTGGCGCCGCGGCAACGATGGGGTGCTAGACCTGTTGCGGGTACTCGACTAATACCCGGCGGTGCGCTACGTCGGAATCGACAGCCTGACGCGATTCCGCGACGTCCCGGATTCCCGGACGCCCGCCTTCGTGTGCGACTACGAAGCCGTTTCCGCGTTGCATTCGGTCGCAAAGGCGCGTCCAGGGTTGTGTATCGAAGTTGTTCACCATACCCGGAAGGCAAAGTCCGACGATCCGATCGAAGACATATCCGGCACCTTTGGCGTATCGGCAGCGTGTGACTCTTATTGGGTAATGCGGCACCACGAGACGGCGCTGTCCTGCACGTCGGTGGCCGCCTTTGGGAACTTGATGCGTCACAGTTTCAGTTGCGACGCGGACAACAGCGGTGGGAACTGGTGGGCGAATTTACCGGCGCGAGATCAACACAAACCCAAGCGCATACGCTTGACGTATTGCGCACCGCGCAGGGCATGACGCCGACGCAAGTCGCCGCGACATTTGGCATTACTCCGCCGTCCGCGTTTGAACGCCTTGCAAGTGGTTCGGAATGGATTGGCAAGAAAGGAAAACGGACGTTACTTCGCGAATGTGTAACTACAACACCCTAATACGTCTAATGGGGATTGTTATACGAATGCACTAATAGTCCTAACGTACCTAATGGGCATTAGGGATTAGGCAATACAAATCGGAAATCCGAATGCAGATGGGTTGACGGGGGGTGGCGCGCGACTTGGGTCGACCGAGCGCGGAACCCGTTCTCGATGGCACGCGCGCAACCCGACCCCTGACCGTGGGCAATCAACAGTGGTGCAAACGCAGATGACGGAGGAGGCAGCGGGCGATGACGACAGGCAAGCATGGTGGCAAGCGGAGGGCGCCGGGGCGAAGCCGAAGCCGACGGTGGTGGGCGAATACACGGCGGAGACTTTTCTGCAGGCGGTGGTTCGGGGCGACATTGCGTGCGAGCCGAACCAGCGGATTGCGGCGGCGCGATCTTTGTTCAAGGTGCAAAAACCCGATTCAGCGATTGCCGTTGCCGGCTAAGTCGGCGAAGGAAATGGCGCGACGGACGGGCCTGCGCAACGAGCAAGCCCCTGGCGGACGATCTGGAAGGTGAAGTCTGCCGCGATCCGTGCCAAGCACCGCGGCAAGGGGTCGCCATGAGTGTGAACATTGAACCGCTGGCGGAGTGGGCGCGGCAGGTGTCGCGGCGATGGCGGCCGATGCATCCGCCAGTTTTCCCGGATGGGCCGCCGACGCGCGCCGATGTCGAGCTTGCGTTGGAGCTGATCGGCGAGCTGGATGGAGAGCCGCGAGTGGTACTCGTCGACGGCCAAGCAGTTGCGCGAGTCGATTGGCCAGTGACCGACCGCGCCATCGCGTTTCTGCTCGAACTTCACAAATCGTCAGCCACTCCAGATCACGTCGGTCTGATACCGGTCGATGTCGGGATTCATTTCTTTGATTTTTTCGCCGACCCTGTGGACCCCGGCACAATCTCGCGCACGGTGAGTTTCACCTTAGAAATTGCCGAACTCCCCTCTCCCTGCCAAAACTGTGGCGACCCACAAATGTGCCGAAATCCCAGCAGACACTCGATGGTTGCCTCTCGCCAGTAACGTTCGCAAATGCACCGCGGTTGGTCGCTTCGATTTTCGCCGTACTCGGCAGCAACATCCGCCATCTGACGCCTGGATGCACCTGACAACGTGTTTCGCGTCGTTGCCGCAATTCCCGCCGCCATCGTCGGAGCATATCGGCGGGTACGGGTCTTCTCCCCGTGCTGGCCAGGAACGGACTACGGTCTTGTAGTTAAGCGAGACAATGGGCGGAATGATAATCGCCGTGTCTTCACCGTTGTCATATCCATCTACGGTGGGCACCAACTGCAATGACTTATTTCTATCAGCCCGGCGGATGACAAACGAAACAGTCTTCTGAGGACTAACGTTTTGCTGCGCTGTTGCCGCACCTTCGGCGGTTCCGTTAAGGACTCTTATAATTGCTGCTTTCGGCTCCGTCGCAGAATAAGTTGGCGTCCACTTGATTTTCAACAGGAACTCGTCCTCCGTGTAAGCATTCGAGGGAATCTCAAGCGAAAAATTTTGGGTTCGACGCTTCAAACACTCTTTGTACATGTCTCCTGTCAACAAACTAACATTTGTTCGAAAGAAATCGATTTGCTGGTCCCGAGAGAAATTGTAGCTGCTGTTCTTCTTTAGATAATTCGCCACCTCTTTCATATCATCGAATCCAACATTCACCGGTGCCCCTTTAATAACGGCGCCAAGGCTAAAATGTGTATCTCGCTTGCTTTGTTGGGAAGCCTCCATAACGTCTATTGCGGAAAGCGCGAGCGCATCCGAAAATTTTAAGCGTTCGACATCCTGGACCGTAAATTTCTCAACTGGGCAGTCAGCCGCAAAGCAAAACCGAGTAACGAATATAGACGCTATAACGCCGCAAATCGCGCCTTTCATCGAGTTCGCTCCCTATTTCCAAGACGTGGAACATCGACACCGCAACCGGACTACAACCGTTGTCGTACTTGGTAATCGGTTGGCTCTCCCCGGCGATGTGCTGCGGTCCCTCGGCGAGACTCTCCCTCGTCAACCAGTATCCGCTATACCAGCCGCTCCCAATACATGTCAAGAGGTAACAAATCGGGCCGCGGACAAGCCGATATTCCGGCTCAAACGTTAGAACGCTTCATCAGTAACCTCAATAGGTTCCCATTGGTGGACCAGCATCGCCCATGCCCTCGTGTGCAAGTCGTTCCAGACGTTTGCCATTCGGGCTGCGTCAAACCCGTCTGCTGGAGGATTGTCTCCCGGAGCGGATGGTGACTGCCAATGAGGAACTCGTTGCGGTTCCATAGTCGCTCCAAGAGACGTATGGAAGGAATCCGGGCGGATTTCCAGCTGGACCACGGTTGCAGTCTCTACAACCAGCACGAGATTCCAGATACCGTCGACCAGCGGGCCAAATTCAAACTGCTTGAGTACGTGTGGAAAGAAGTGATCTACGTCCGGCAAGGAATCTTGCAGTTCAAGATGGATATCGCGAAGCAATAGAAGCACCTTCCCCTCTGATAGCCATTGAGGGCACCGCGACTACCCGTCACCTGCTTGCGCCTACGCGTCCTATCAAGTGCGAACAGGCTCTCCGTCTGTGGATCGTAGCCAATGCTGACGAACTACGAGACACACCCAGGTCCCAGGCCGTCTCGACTAGTCGCCGCCTTGACTCAACTTCGGTCATCAAGTTCGGCGACTGCACGGAAGCCATCAATCTGAGAGAACTCCGACGTGACTCTGATACCTTGGTTGGCGCTTCTCTCATCGATGAAAAAGCATTCAGGTGTAGGCTTTGGGCCCACCACGTGAAAGGCATCGATTACATTGCTGAAGCCTCGCCTGACGGTCTCGTCCCGAAGCTGCTCAACGGTGAGTTCGCCAGAGTTATATCCGTGACACGCGTCGAAAAACGACTGTTCTGCGAAGTGCCTTGTTTCCGTCAGCTTGAGATGATCGGAAACGTACTTGCGAATGGGACCAGCTAACTCGTTCCAACTTGACTAACCGGCCCTCGATTGGCTTGCGGTCAAGCCGCGCCTTCGCTAATGCAAACTTACGCAGGAGGCAACGTTCCGACCGAACAGAATGATGCCCCGCCACTGGTCCTCCAACGTCGGCTTCCTATCCGTGAACAATCCCGCCATGAGTTCAGTAGGCCCCTTTGCCAGAAATCAGATGTCGAACTCCACCACTGGGAGCCTCAACGTCTCCACGGCGACGCGGGATAAGGTGAATCCGACATGGAAGATAGTCTATCCCGGCCAGCAACCTCGCCACAGTTGATCCCGACATTGAATCCTTCGACCTGCCGGTCTTGACTTTGGATCGCCTCTCGCACGACGAAAATCAGGGAATTGCAGCCTGCAATTTCGTCCTGTGAAGGTCGAAGAAACCAGATCGGGCGTATGTCTTTTGGGGATCACAAGCGAATGGAGTGCTGTAACCGGGTGGCCATCTCTGATCGCGTAGGCGAATTCGTTCTCCGCAACGATCCGACTCGGAGCGATCGCGCAAAAGGGACAGCTTCCAGCACTCTGCGTCATTGTTGATGGGTGCGCGAGCAAAACGAACTCTGGATGATGGTGTTGGGTATTGGAAGCGGAACCAGGTTCTATCTTTTGGCGCCTTGGTCTCGAAAGTCGAAATACTAACCTCAAGTATCAAGGCGGACGGCCCGTAGTACGCCGCCCCTCTTGTGGTGGCCCGATGCCGCGACGACCTAGGGTTTCGTTATCTGACGCAAGTGAAGTATGCCGTTGCCTCGGCGGGGCGCCTCGAGCGTGATACTCGCGGTGGTTTGCCGCACTAGCGATATTCTCCTCAGTGCAATCGAAATAAATTCCGCAGACCAAGGCCGATCAAAAACACAAATACCAACGAAACGACGCCGTGGCAAATGGCTACCGCGTAAAACACGTTTCGTCGGGCGGGACCGAAGAGCGCCTCCTTTGCGTCCGCGGTTACCTCCTTGTATATCGGTACAAACGGCAAACTCTGCGTCAGAGTAACTGTTGCGATTGAGCCAAACCGCTCACCTGAGAATCCGGCTTCACAGCGCCCTCCAATGCAAGTCCGGATTGTTTGAAAATCGGCCAACACCCAATAGCAGAGCCCAAAACTTAGCGTGACAACCACGAGCCAAATGGCCGGACGGCGAACGCTATTGCCAAAGGCAGAGAACAGCTCATAGCACCGATATACCAATTTCACCAAAAGACGCGGGTCGTTGTGGCCCCGCGCTTTCATCTCCAATCCAAAGAAGCGGAGTTCCTCCGCTGTGCGCTTGGTGTTGGCTCATGGCAAGCTTCAAGGTCCGATAGCAACGTTCCGCGTTCACATGTTTTGTTCCTTCGAATTCCGTATCATCAAATTCCGTATCTTGATGAAGTTCGGCGCCATGAAATTCGGGCGCCACCTCGAAAACAGAGTTGCGAAACGATGTCTGATATCCGAAGAGTCGGTTCTGAGCGGAGAACGTTCCCTTGAATTCGCATCCTCGAAACCAAATTCCCTTGAATGACAAGTCGGTTTCAGTTGATGAGAAATTAGCGTTGTCATCAAAGGTCGAACCGTCAAAGATGGCGTCCGCTTGAAAACGCGTATTGAGGAAGTCTGCGTCCTGGCGGAAGTGACACTCCTGAAACAGTGACAAGCCTTGAAACGTTGTATTCGTGAATGCAGCCGACCCAACAAACTGGGCATAGTTGAATGTGACCGTTCGATAGCAGTTCATTTGAAATCTAAAATCACCCTGCGACACGACGTGCGAAAAATTCACATCGCCAGTATCCCCAGCGCAGTCCACGTCCCCACCAAATGTCGAATTAGACGCAATCACGCCGCCCGGGGAATTTGACCTTAGTTCTAGCGTGCTACGAAAACGGCAGTCACTGATGTCGAAGGCCGCTTTCTGGTCAAGGGCAAGCGAAAGGAAATGCACGTCTCCTTCAAATTCACTTCCTGCGAACGTTATTGATTTCGCGTGGACGTGAGACAAATGTAATTGACCGGAGAAGTGGCAACCCTCGAACGTCACCTCCTCGAAGATGTTCCCGCCAGCCTGAAGCCTGGGGGAAATTTGCAGTCCGAAAAATTTGCGTTAAGAACGAAGCGCCAATCTTGAAGGGATGGTGCTGGGCGCAGCGTGAAGTCGGTGCCGGAGAAATCAAGTGCTACGCGCGTATCTGACGCTTGAAACGCGTCGAATGACTGTCTTCCCGCGTAAAGCATTTGTAAGTGGAGTGCGTTAGCCATGCGCGTTTTTCCTTATTGGAATTCCTTTTAAGTTGATCCAAGGCGGTGGTGAACGCGGTATTACGAGCCGGACACTACGAAGCGGGCGAGTGACGCCGGCGAGATGCCACGTGCTGGGGATGCTAGTGCTCCTACTTGTGGGTTCGGGGCCGGGCGACGACTGTTGGGCAATGCCTCCGCAAGAACTCTCGGGGCCAATTCGGCTGCCATTAGCACACCACTAAGCCGACCCATGAGAACTGATACGGACCGAAATCCGTGACGTTCGAGTTGCGACGCAGGTGGTAAAGGTGTCTGGAGGTAGCCGAAGACATCGTCGAAATCGACGTAGAACAGCAAATCCAATTGCGCCCGAAGACCTGCTGGATACTTGTTCCCCAAATCGCCGACCGCAGCCTCGATGAGTGTCCAGACGTCCATGTAGGTAATGTCACGAGGGGCCACCAACTCAAGCAAGTCGCTGGCCTTCGTTGCTGCCTCTGCCTTCTTCAGAGCTGCCTTGATTTCGGCATGGCGGCGCCGGCCCTTGTTCCAGAACCTCCTTTATCTCGAAGGCGGCGTTCCGAAAGCGAACGTCCGGCGGGTCGTCGGTTACGTGTACAAGTTCGGCCTCCTCGAATTGGATGCCGAGGATTTACAGTGCAGGAATTCCCTTGCTACCCATAACTCGCGCTCGCGGCGGTTGGCGGACGCGAAAAACTGGACGGACTCTTTGAGTGCCTTTCGCTGAGCAACCAGAAACTCGTCGTCCGTCGTGCCATCGCTGACCATAAAGTCTCCCAATTTTCGACGTCCGTGTTCTCCATTCGGAGGACCGAATTGACTGATATCACCCGCCGGCCCGCTGGCCGTAAAGCGAGTTGCTCGCTTCTGATGTTGGCATGTACCGTTCTATCGCCCTGGCGAGCATTGGGACGGGAAACGCGCAATGACCTCACCAACTTAGCAGTTACGGGACAATTTTCTCAACACACCTACAACTCGCTCGCCAAGCACAACGGGTAGTGACCTGCCTCTGGCCCTGTGCATAGCCTGCCATGTTAACCTGCTCCCAGCCTGCCTTCTACCTTAAGTTTCCCCGGCAAGAGTCACCATTTTAGCGCTTGTTCAGGTGTACACATCTAGGTGGTTACTTCCCTGCCTAGTCTCACAGCTTAAGCATATTTATGCACACACTTTCTCTCTCTCTCTCTCTGGCCTACACACAACTAACCCATCCCCTTCAGAGGCAGGGAGGGAAAGAAAGGAAGAAGGAGGGAAGAAGGGAGAGAAAGAAAGAGAGAGAAAGAAAAGAAAAGAAAAAAAAAAAAAAAAAAAAAAAAAAAAAAAAAAAAAAAAAAAGAAGAAAATGGAATGGAATGGAATGGAATGGAATGGAATGGAATGGAATGGAATTTTTATTTTTCACCGAGTGCGACCCGAGAACGGAACGGAATCGA
>CAWFJL010000004.1:0-264853 GCA_963816165.1 uncultured beta proteobacterium | reverse complement strand
CGACCCGTTGCGGACATACCGTTTCGCCGGGAAGGGGTGTCCGAAACGTGAAACGGACGTAAACGCTGCCGATAATCGGCGGACTATTCGCCCATCTGCACCCGAAGCACGAGTTTCCCGCGCGTACGCCAACTACGGCTTTTTTCAAGTGCGGCCCTTGCATCATGCAACGGGTACACGGAGTCGATGACGCTGCGAACTCGCCCTTCCGCCATCAACCCCGCGATTCGCTCGAGGTCGTATCCGTTCGCCCGAACAAGTACCAGATGAGCACTGGGAGTCCGCCCTCCGCTCACGAAACGCCGCAGGCTGGAAATCGCTGACGCCATCGCCGTTCGGCCATTCGGAATCGTCGTGATGTAGCGTCCGCCAGAAGCAAGCACCAAACGGCATGAAGTCAGACTCTCCCTTCCGATCGCGTCGAACACAACATTCTGGTTGCGAATGTCGGAAGTGAACCGCTCTGTTTTGTAGTCGATCACCCTGTCTGCGCCGAGCGATTGAACCAAGGTTATGTTGTCGGTGCTGGTCACTGCGGTGACCGAGGCACCAAGCGCCTTCGCAATTTGTACTGCATAGGAGCCGACACCCCCTGAGGCACCGACGATCAGAACATGCGATTTTGGTCCGACCCTCCCGATTCTAACCAGCGCACCGTACGCTGTCAGCGCAGCGCAGGGCACCGCAGCTGCCTCTTCGTGACTTACGCCTTCCGGTTTCCTGGCGAGCGCAGCCTCGGAAATCGCGATGTACTGTGCATAACCGCCCATTCTGCCGAAGGGCGTCTGCATACCAAAAACCTGGTCACCTCGTTCGAAACGATTGGTGTGAGACCCAACCTCAACGACCATGCCTGAAATGTCACTGCCCAATACAAGGGGAAATCCCCGCATCAAGTGCCGAAACACGTACCGGCCTTCGCGCAGAAGCCAATCTCGAGGATTCACTGCGGCCGCTTGCACTTCTACCAGAACCTGACCTGACTTCGGAACCGGCCGAGGAAGCTCTCCATATCGAAGGACTTCCGCACCACCGTAGTTTTCTATGTAAACCGCCTTCATCTTGGTCTTCGGGAGCGACCCGGAACGATCCATGGCTTTCTACATAGCGCGTGTTCGCGCGCTTGCTCCATAACTTTGTGGGCGCGCAGTATGATCAGGTACGGATCCTCATGCGGAGCCCGATTAAACAGCGGCGGTGATCACATGAGCGCGCATTTTCCCAGCGATCGGCCCGTTGCCGAACCGGGACAATAGAGCCTTGGTCACCGCATCCGTCGCTTCGCCGAGACGGTTCGGATCGCGTTCTTCGATTTCGCTGCGTAGCGGCGACCCTTGGCAAAAACCGATCGCCAGATCGCGCGCCGACGGGGCATCGCTCTGCCGATTCACGGTTTCGATCGCGATCTTGTCAAACCCGGCCTGTGTCAGGTCATTGCGGATCAGTTCGGTGTCGAAATACCCGTACGGAATTCGCGCCAGTAGATCGGGTGGATTGTTTGGGAACAGGCGAGCCATGGCCTTGGTCACAATCCGGCAGAACTCATTATTCTCGATCCGGTCCCAGACATCGAAGACGAAACGGCCGCCCGGCTTCAGCACCCGCCGTGCCTCTCGGTAGCCGGCGACTCTGTCTCGAAAGAACATGACGCCAAATTGGCAAAGGACCGCATCGAACGCCGCGTCGTCGAACGGCAGCGCCAACGCGTCGGCCTGTCTCCAACTGATCCGAGCAAGACCTGGTTGCGCTGCTGCAAAATCGAGCATCTCTTGACTTATGTCGCTCGCAATTATCGACACCGTCTCGGGGAGCACGCGAGCGAGCACGCGCGTGACGATGCCGGTCCCCGCTGCGATTTCGAGCAGGTTGCCCGCCCGGAGATCAGCCAAGCAAGCCGCGAGGTCGTGCGCGAACGGCTCAAAAAAGACTGGACCTCGATAGCGGTCGTAAAGCGCGGGTACCGAGCCCGAATATAGATGCGCCAAGTCTTCCCCAACGACGGATACAAGGGAGGCTTTTATTGTCGTGTCCATATCCGCCTCCATCGAATGACCGCTGTCGGCGGCTTCGCCATTCGGCTGCTCCTGGCGAGGTTCAACTACTGAATCACCTCGTCCGCGCGCAGAACCAGCGATTGCGGGATCGTGAGGCCGAGCGCCTTCGCGGTCTTCAGATTGATCACCAGCGCGATCTTCGCAGGTTGCTCAACCGGAAGGTCGGCAGGCTTGGTTCCTCGAAGTACTTTGTCGACGTAGCGTGCGACGCCTTTGTAGTAGTCGCGGTAACTTAGCCCGTAGCTGATGAGGCCGCCTGCCTCGACGTACTCGCGAAAGCCGTATATTCCAGGCAGTTTGTATTCGCTCGCTAGCGTCACGATGCGTTGCATCTCGTTGAGAAAGTACGCGTCGACCATCAAGATAAACGCGTCGACCCGCTGCTCCTTCATGCGCCCAAATTCTCGGTCAAAGCCAGCTGGAGTGTGCGCCTCCGTGCGAACAACATTTAAACGGATTCGCTCTGCCGCCTGCCGAGCCTGCGCCCACCAATACTCATCGTCAACAGCCTTCGGATTTGCCATCACAGCGACAGTGCGGATGTTGGGAACCGTCGTGGTAATGATTTCGAACCACTTGGGAATCAACTCTTCAAACAGCGTCGACGTGCCGGTAACGTTTCCGCCAGGTCGTGCGAGGCTCGCCACGAGCCCAGATTCCACTGGATCGCCGTTGACTGACATGACCACTGGAATGGTCGTCGTGGCGTTCTTTGCCGCGCGCGTCGACGGGATGCAGGTCCCTATGATCGCGGCCGGGTTGCGCTTTACCAAAGACGCGGCCAGCTGCGGAAACTCATAGGCTGGAGACCAGTGCACGTCGATGACGATGTTCTTGCCGTCGATCCATCCCAGCTCCCCGAGCCCCTCCTTGAATGCACGGAGAAATACGCCGCGGTCCGCTTCCGACCCTTGCGATAGATAGTCAACATGCGGAATTCTTGACTGTTGCGCTATCGACGGACAAGGCGCTGCTAGTACGCCTCCTCCCAGCGCTAGGAGAACACTGCGGCGTGTAACCATGCATTGCTCCGACGGATGAGAGCGATCCCGGGCAACGTAACGAGTTCGGTACCGCTAGTCTAGCAAACGGCGTAGGCTTGAGAAATGAGCTGTCTTGCTCTGCCCATTGGCGGCCAGCGTCCGCTTTCGAGGACCGTACGCTACGGCTGCTCATGGCCGATAGCGGGCCGTCACCCACGACGTTTACGAGCCGGTGTGACGGTCAAGCTGCTCCGAAAGCAGCCGTTCGTTTCTCCGGCTCAGGCGTCTAAACCACGGTTCTGCAAACGCCGGCGCGGCCGGGCGCGCACTCGAGAGCGGCGCGATCCCAGTGCGCGGCGTTGGCCGCTGCCTCGTAGGTGCTTTGGAGGAATGCGAGGAGGACTGCGTCGGGATCGGACGCGGTGCGCACGACCTCGTAGGGCAGCAGGAACTCGCGAAACGCGTCGCTATAGCTGGCGCCCGCCGGCGCGACCGGTGCGTCCTTGAACCCGGGCGGCTCGGGGTACGCATACGAATAGAACGATGCGTCCACACCAGCTCCGCCTGGCCAGAAGCCCGCGCTGCTCACCTCGTGCGAGTACGCTTCCTGCATGACTACGGGCGCAACGCCAGGCGCCGTGCCCTCGTAGAGCGGCGCTCGCCGTCCGGAGAAGCGCGTCACGGCGAGATCGAAGCTTCCCCAGAAGAAATGCACCGGGCTCGCCTTGCCGAGGAAGCCGGTGCGGAACTGCTTGAACACGCGATCGACCTCGGACAGCACGCGATGGAATCTGCGCGCGGCATCGCCATCGTAGGCACGGGGCGCATGATCGCGCGAGAAAGGCGTTGCGCCGGCGATCTCGCAGGGCAGGTCGCGAATCGCCACGGTGATGCCGAGATCTGCGAGCATCCGCATCGTCGCGGCCTTGAATTGCGCCACGGACTGCGGCGCAAGCGGGACACTTCCGCGCCGTCCGTCGCTCGTGTCGCACTTAAGCACCTGGTCGACGAAATCGAAGCGCAGCTCGAAGCTTGCCCCATCGCCCGGCATCGGCGACGTGGTGAGACCGGTCGCGTCGACGTAAAGCGCGACGTGCCAGCCATGGTTGAGCCACGGGCTCGTCGCAAGCCGTATCTTGCCGACGACTTGCGACCACAGATGCAGCGTCGTGCACGTGTCGCGCCACGCATCGTAGGGCAAGTCGGGCCAGGGGTTGTCGTGAGACATATCCATTTCCCGTCGATCGGAATGTTATCGCGCCAGCATGGACCGTTCACTCGTTTCTGCCTGGAGACCGTTCTGCTAACGCTTGAAGAACTCCACGAGCTTTGGAATGACCTGCCCTGGCGCCTCGTCGACCAGCCAGTGTCCCGACCCGAGCACGAGCACGCCTTCGACATTGGTCGCGACCAGCTTGCCCTGCGAGATCAGGAATTCGCCACCCGATTTCTCGCCACCCAGAACCAGCACAGGCATCGTGAGCTTGGTCGCGCTGAAGATGGCGTTGTCCTTGGCGTCCTGATCGAAGTTCCGGAAGACCTCCATGCCGGCCTTCATCGCTCCGGGTTGCGCATATTTCTGCGCGTAAAAGCGCCGATCCGCCTCGGAGACGGATTTCGTCCCGTCTGCGGCAAAATCATTCCAGAAGTGCTCGAAGTAGATGCGCTCGCGACCCTTCACCAGCGCAAGCGGCGTCGGGCCGTAGAAGTGGAAATGCCAGAGGTCTTTCAGGAGGAAAAGTCCGGTCGTGTCGCCGACACCCGGGATGAAAGCGTCCAACAGCGCGAGCCGATCGACTTCTTGCGGATACTGCGCGGCGTACGCATAGGCCACCATCAACCCGATGTCGTGGCCGGCCACGCCTGCCTTCTGAATGCCGAGCGACTTCGCCAGTGCATGCACGTCCTGCGCCATCGTTTTCTTGTCGTATCCCGATTCGGCCTTGGTGGAATCGCCGAAGCCGCGCAGGTCAGGCGCCACGACGAGGTGCGTCTTCGCCAGTTCCTTCATCAACGGACGCCACATATGGCTGTTCTGCGCGTAGCCATGGAGCAGGATGACGGGGTCGCCGTTACCCGCGACGAGGTAATGAAGCTTCACGCCATTGACGTCGGCGTAGCGGTCGGTGATCGTGGGTCCCGAATCCGCCTTGACATCGGTGGCGAGGCCGAGCGCAGTCAGGATCAGTATGGCCATGGCGCTGCGGTGAATGCAGTATTTCATAAGCATGGCGTTCCCTCATAACAATGTTGTAGACGTGGGACCGACTGCCCCGCGAGCGAAGTTGGGATCCCAATCAACCGATTCGTGGTGCGGAGCCGCAGGTTCGACCGACCAGCGCGACGCGTGGCCGCAGTGCGGACCCGGCGCCGCGTACCGGTTGTGGCCAATTGCCGACGCATGTACGGTGGTGGAGAATAGCCTGCCCGGTGACAGTATCGTTCGGAGATTGCAATGCTCTCACGCATGAGCCTTTGTTTTTGCATGGCTATCGTACCAATTTCCGCTCATGCGGACTGGCAATACGCGACATGGGGCATGTCCCCGGAGATCGTCATTGCCGCATCGAAGGGCGTTGCCGTCCGCGCGGACAATCCCGCCGTCGCACGGAACGGCGAACGGGTATTGCTCACTGCCCCCTACGCGACGAACAACATCCTGTTCGTCGTTCATTTCTGGTTCGCCGTGGGGGAGCCGACGTTGGCCCGGGTCAGTCTTACCACCCAATACGCTGCAGACTGTCCGCATGTGCGTTCCCTCTTGCCCAGTATCTACGGCCCCCCGCAAGTCTCCGATCCCGGGCCGCCCTCGTCGTTGCGGTGGCGCAGCGAGGCGACCGGCAATTTCGTTGCCTTTTCGGAGTATGGCGATGCTCGTTGCGTCCTCGACTACTACCCGATACCCATTCCCGGACCGCCTGGCCTTTAGAAAAGGCGCGGGCAGATGGTGTCTCCCGCTTGCCAAAAGCTGGCAACGGGCTGGCGCATCGTCCATTTGCTCCAACCGTGAATGACCGCCTAAGAGACTGACCGTAGTCAGACGCGCTCCTACACGCAAATCGGCCCGGCTCTGATTCCCGCGGCGATAGCCGTGGTTTAGGTTGGTTGTCGGTTACGCGATGTTGGATCGGAAGCCCACAAGGGCTGACGAAGTCGCCATCGCGGATCGGGCGATTGATTCGCAATCGACTCGATACCGTATTTTGGGTGGAGCCGGAAGCTGGCATTCGAGGCGGTGCAGCTAGCCAGCACCGGACGACCCACAATCCTCTATCCCCAGCGATGGGCAAACAAAGGAGAAGAAGACATGACGCGAATAACGACGATGCTGAGCGCGTTCGCAATGGGCGTGGCCCTCACCGTGCCCAGTTGGGCGCAGGTGAAAGACCTCCCGAACCAGACCGTCACCGTTACCGGCACCGTGGAGACGATCGACCATAACAGACGCGCCCTGAACATCAAGACGGCAGACGGCAAGTTTGTCGCTCTTGACGTGCCCGCGGGCGCCAAGCGCTTCGACGAGCTCAAGGTGGGGGACAAAGTGGGGGCGACGTATAACAACAACGTCTATGTGCGCCTGAAGCCGGCAGGCGAGGCGGCGGTCAATACCGCCGACACGGCCTCAACCATGGGGAAGGAAGCGCGGCCCGGGGGCACGGCGATGACGCAGCGGACGATGACGGCAACTATCGCAGAAATCGACAAGAGTGCGTCGTCGATGACTTTTGTCGGGCCGAACGGGTGGAAATACAGCCGACGGGTCGTCGACCCAATGGTGTTCGACCAGGTCAAGGTGGGTGACCGGGTGGACATCACATGGAGCACCGAAGTCAACTTCGCGGTGCAGTAGCCCCGGAACGAGCGAGGAGACTGCGGGTGATAGACGACCAGGGCGACCGCCTTGACTGCGAAAGGGACTGACTCGATAGCAGCCGGGGCGGTTTGGGCAACGCAAGAAGTGGCCCGGCGCTGATGGTGCAGTCTGGCGCGATGCGCAACCATGGACGACGTGCGCGTTCAGCGCGCGGCGAGGCGCCACAGCGACGTGACTTCCGCGGCGCGCGCCGCGTGGAGCGCGTCGGTTTCGTCCGATACCCGTGGATGTTTCGGACGCACATCGATTCGATCGACGACTTTCACCTTTGCCGCGTCGAACATTGCGAGCAGCTCCGCCCTCGTCCGCAGGCCCAGATGCTCCGCGAGATCGGACATGATCAACCAGCCCTCGCCGCCGGATTCGAGGTGCGCGGCCAGCCCACCCAGGAATCCCCGCAGCATGCGGCTGTCCGGGTCGTAGATTCCATGCTCGAGCGGTGAACTCGGCCGCGCCGGGACCCAGGGCGGATTGCACACGACAAGCGCAGCCCGACCCTCGGGAAAGAGATCCGCCTGCACGACGGCCACCCGCTGCGCCAGCCCGAGGCGCTCGAGATTCTCGCGCGCGCACGCCAACGCGCGCGGGTCTTGATCGGTCGCGACAACGCTCCGGACACCGCGCCGCGCGAGCACGGCGGCCAGCACACCCGTTCCCGTTCCGATGTCGAATGCGACGCCTGACGACGCGAGCAGCGCCGGCAATGGCGCCTGAGCGACGAGATCGACGTATTCCCGGCGAATCGGCGCAAACACGCCGTAGTGCGGATGAATGCGGCCCCCGACCGCCGGGATTTCGATTCCATTGACGCGCCACTCGTGCGCTCCGATCAATCCCAGCAGCTCGCGCAGCGAAACGACCAGCGGCCCATGTGCGTCGCCCCAGGCTTCCGCGCAGGCTTGCGCGACGTCGGGCGCGCGTCGCAACGGAATGCGATTGTCCGCGTCGACTGGCAGCAACAGCATTCCCAGCGTGCGCGCACGCTGCGATCTCGCCTGGCGCTGGAGATGGAAGGCGTCGGCGGGCGATGCCGCCGCCGTCGTGCCGCGGACTTCTTCTGCTTCCGCGCAGGGCGGTCGGCGCGACTCGCCAGCGCAATCAACATCTGCCGCGCGTTCTGAAAGTCTCCCCGCCACAGCAGCGCAGTGCCCTGGCATGCGAGTCCATATGCGGCATCGGCGGTCATGCTGTCGTCGGCAATCACCACGCGCGCAGGCGGGGGGACTCCACGCTCCGATTGCCAGCGCGCCGAACGCGCCTCGCCATCCTCGGTCCAGTGAACGGCAGCAAGTTCGGGCACGCTAGAGTTCCGTGTACTTCTTGCTGTTGCCGCGCGCCTTGTCTGCCGGATATTTGGCGGCGTTTGCGACAAGTTTGCGATTGGCCGCGACGATCGGATCGATTCCAAGCTGGTCGCACAGCCGGATCAGGTACAGCAGCACATCCGCCACCTCATCACTCGTCGCCGCGAGCGCTTCCGACGTCAGGCGCCGGCTCTGGTCTTCGCTCTGCCATTGAAAGATCTCGAGCAGTTCTCCCGCTTCCACCGACAACGCCATCGCGAGGTTCTTGGGCGAATGGAACTGGTCCCAGTCGCGCGCGGCGGCAAATGCCCTCAGTTGTTCGCGCAGGCTTTCAATTTCCGTCACGTTCGTGCTCCTCCAATTCCATCGGTTCCCGTGCGGTACTTTGCAGAATGTGAACCCTGCGGCCGGGTCGGAGTCGCCATTCTGGTCCAATGCCGCGGGCATTGCCGCCGAAGGACGTTCAGGTCCACACTCGGCTCGCCCCATGAATCTCCTCGACATTTCAACCGATGCGACGTCGAGCCGCTCACGCTGGGCGCTCGGCGCGTGGCTCATCGCGGTATTTCCGTCGCTTCTCTACTTACTTGCGCTGGCCGGCACGGGCGCCAATGCACCGCATCCGCCCGCAGGCGCAATTGACGTCGCCTTCGCGGGCTACAGCATCCTCGTGGCGCCGCTGCTGGAGACCGCGCTGATGCTCGCGCTGGCGCGTCTGCTCGAATTGATGATTCCGCAACGGCGCCGAGTGCGCATCGGCCTCCTGGCAGTAATCTTCGCGCTGGCGCACGGAATCGGCGGCGGCTGGCATCAGGTGCTGGCGAGCGCATGGCCATTCCTGATCTATTCCGTCGTGCTTGTCGCGTGGCTTGCGCGATCCACTATCGCGGCGTTCGTGCTCACGGCGCTCGTGCATTCACTGTACAACGCGACACTCTTCCTTATCGGCGCACTTATGATCCTGCGGGCCGCTGCGGCCTGAAGCGTCCCCGACCGCGCAAGGGAGCCGCGAGGACGCGCTGCCGATCAGCCGCCGCCGGCGGCCGCGCCCACGACTGCCAGCGCCGTCAGGTTCACGAGCCGCCGAACCGTCGCCGACGGCGTCGCGATCAGCACCGGCTTGCACGCGCCGAGCAGGATGGGGCCGATGGTCACGCCTTCGCCGCCGGTGATCTTGAGCAGGTTGAACGAAATGTTGGCGGCATCGAGATTGGGCATGATGAGGAGATTCGCCTCGCCCTTCAGCGTCGAATCGGGATGCACGCGCGAGCGAATCGCCTCCGACAGCGCGGCGTCGCCGTGCATCTCGCCGTCGACTTCGAGCCCGGGCACACGCTCCATGACGAGCCGCCGCGCCTCGCGCATCTTGATCGCCGATCCGGAATTGTCGCTGCCGAAATTGGAATGCGACAACAGCGCGACCTTGGGCACGAGTCCGAAGCGGCGCACCGCTTCCGCCGCGAGCCGCGTGATCTCGGCCAGTTCTTCGGCGGACGGATCCTCGTTCACGTAGGTGTCGCCGACGAAGATCGTGCGATTGGGCAGCAGCAGTCCGTTCATCGCCGCGAACACCGGCGCGTCCGGGCGGCGGCCGATGACGTCGGCCACGTGCCGGAGATGCGCCTGGTACTTGCCGACGGTGCCGCACACCAGCGCGTCGCACTCGCCGATCCGCAGCAGCAGCGTCCCGATCAGCGACGGCTTGCGCAGCACGGCCTCCTTCGCGTCCTCGGGGGAAATGCCGTTGCGTCCCATCAGCTGGTAGTAGAGCTGCCAGCACGCCTTGTAGCGCGCATCGCTGTTGATGTTGACGAGGTCGAAGTCCTTTTCCGCGGCGAGGCGCAGCCCGAACCGCGCGATCCGTGCCGCGATCACCTCGGGCCGCCCGATCAGCACCGGCCGCGCGAGTCCTTCGTCGACGACGACCTGCACCGCGCGCAGCACGCGCTCCTCTTCGCCTTCCGCATAGGCCACGCGCTTCGGCGTCCGCTTGGCGCCGGCGAACACCGGCTTCATGATCAGGCTGGAGTGATAGATGAACTGCCAAAGCCGTTCGCGATACGCGTCGAAGTCGGCGATCGGCCGCGTTGCGACCCCGCTGTCCATCGCCGCCTTGGCCACCGCCGGCGGCACGATCACCATGAGCCGCGGATCGAACGGCTTCGGGATCAGGTACTCGGGTCCGAACGAAAGGTCCTCGCCGGCATAAGCCTGCGCGACGATATCCGACTGCTCGGCATGCGCCAGCTCGGCGATCGCCCGCATGCAGGCCAGCTTCATCGCCTCGTTGATCGTCGTGGCCCCGACATCGAGCGCGCCGCGGAAGATGAACGGGAAGCACAGCACGTTGTTCACCTGGTTCGGATAGTCCGACCGGCCGGTGGCGATGATGGCGTCGGGCCGGACCGCCTTGGCGAGCTCGGGCAGGATCTCGGGCTCGGGGTTCGCGAGCGCCAGGATCAGCGGCGAAGGCGCCATCGCCTTGACCATGTCCTGCGTCAGCACGCCGCGGCCCGGACAGGCCGAGAAAGATGTCGGCGCCGACAATCGCGTCGGCCAGCGTGCGCGCCGGCGTATCGCGGGCGTAGCGCGCCTTGTTCTCCTCCATCGGCTTGTCGCGGCCGGCGTAGATCACGCCCTTGCTGTCGCAGGCGATGACGTTCTCGCGGCGCAGGCCGACGCCGACCATGAGGTCGAGGCACGCGATCGCCGCGGCGCCCGCGCCCGAACACACCAGCTTGACCTTGGCGATGTCCTTGTTGACCGCCTTGAGCCCGTTCAGCATGAAGGCGCCGGCGACGATCGCCGTGCCGTGCTGGTCGTCGTGGAAGACCGGGATCTTCATCCTCTCGCGCAGCTTGCGCTCGATGTAGAAGCAGTCCGGCGCCTTGATGTCCTCGAGATTGATGCCGCCGAACGTCGGCTCGAGCCGGGCAATGGTCTTGACCATCTCTTCCGGGTCGTTCTCGGCCAGCTCGATGTCGAACACGTCGATGCCGGCGAATTTCTTGAACAGGCAGGCCTTGCCCTCCATCACCGGCTTGCCGGCGAGCGGTCCGATGTTGCCGAGGCCGAGCACCGCGGTGCCGTTGGTGACCACGGCCACGAGATTGGCGCGCGAAGTGAGCGTCTGCGCCTCCCGCGGATCGGCGGCGATGGCATCGCAGGCGGCGGCCACGCCCGGCGAATACGCCAGCGCCAGGTCGCGCTGGTTGATGAGGCCCTTGGTGGGCGCGATCGAAATCTTGCCCGGCCGCGGCAGGCGATGATATTCCAGGGCGTCGATGCGAAGTTGCTCGTCCATGTGGGCCTCCTGCGCGCTTCGATGGCGCGGCTATGGGCTGATTCTACTCACGTGGCGGGCAACGCGCTTCGCGAAGGCGACGGGCCGGCCGTCGCGCCGTCCGGGCCGCGCTAGTCAAGGGTGTTGCGGAAGGCGCGCAACCCCAGCGCCAGGATCACCAGCATGAACACCAGCAGCGGCCACACCTCGGGCAGCACCTCGACGAGCCCGTTGCCCTTCAACAGGATGCCACGCACGATGCGCAGGAAATGCGTCAGCGGCAGGACCTCGCCGATGGCCTGCGCCCAACCCGGCATGCCGCGGAACGGGAACATGAATCCGGACAGCAGCATCGATGGCAGGAAGAAGAAGAACGTCATCTGCATCGCCTGCAGCTGGTTGCGCGCCAGCGACGAGAACGTCAGCCCCAGCGTCAGGTTGGCGGCGATGAAAATGAACACGGCTCCGAACAGCAGCAGGAAGCTGCCCACCATAGGCACGGCGAACAGCACCCGCGCCAGGATCAGGATGATCGACACCTGGACCAGGCCGATCGCCACGTAGGGGACGATCTTGCCGGTCATCACCTCCAGCGCCGTCGCCGGCGTGGCGAGCAGGTTCTCCATCGTGCCGCGCTCGCGCTCGCGGGTAATCGCGAGGCCGGTCATCATCACCATCGTCATCGTCAGGATCACGCCCATCAGACCGGGAACGATGTTGAACTGCGTGACCGCCTCAGGATTGTAGAGTGCGTGCACGCGAATTTCGAAGGCGGAAGGCTGCACGGCGAGCTGCGCGAGCGGCCCCGACAGATCGTGCGCCAGCGCCGATTGCGCGAGCTGGTTCAATGCCGAGATCGCATTGCCGGTGGATTGCGGGTCGGTGGCGTCGGCCTCCACCAGCAGCGCGGGACGCTCGCCGCGCACGAGCCGGCGCGAAAAATCCGCCGGGATCGACACCACGAACTGGGCGCGGCCGGTCGCCAGCATCCGCCGCGCGTCCGCCTCGTCCGCGGCCTCGCCGACGAACGCGAAATAGTCGCTGTTGCGCATGCTGGCCAGAATGCTGCGCGAGAACTCGCTGTGCTCGGCGACGAGCAGCGCCGTCGGAAGATGCTTGGGATCCGAGTTGATCGCGTAGCCGAACAGCGTGAGCTGGATCACCGGAATGCCCACGATCATGCCGAACGTCAGCCGGTCCCGCTTCAGCTGGATGAATTCCTTGACGACGATGCCGAACCAGCGCGACCAGGAAAACCAGCTGTTCACGGCCGGGGCCTGGCGCCATGCGGCTCGACCGCATTTCGCATCAGGTGGATGAACACGTCTTCCAGCCCGGGCTCGACTTCAGCCCAGGTCCATCCCGGTTCCAGCTTGATCGGCGCGAGTTCCGCGCGCAGCCGCTCGCGGTCGGAGCCGGTCACATGCAGCGCCGTGCCGAACGCCGCAACCTGCTCCACCGCCGGCAATGCGCGCAGCCGCGCGGCGAGTGCCGGGAGCCCCTCGCCGGTCACCGACCACGTCGTCAGCGATTGGCTCGCGATGACTTCCTGCGCCGTGCCCTGGACCAGCAGCTTGCCGTTGAGGATGTAGCCGAGCTTGTGGCAGCGCTCGGCCTCGTCCATGTAGTGCGTGCTCACCAGTACCGTGATGCCGCGCGCGGCCAGCGCGTGCAGCTCTTCCCAGAAATCGCGGCGCGCCTTCGGGTCCACGCCGGCCGTCGGCTCGTCGAGCAGCAGCAGCTTCGGGTCGTGCAGCAGGCAGGCGGCCAGCGCTAATCGCTGTTTCCAGCCGCCCGACAATGCACCGGCAAGCTGATTTGCGCGCGAAGTGAGGCCAAGTCCGGCAAGCGTCGCATCGACCTTGGGGCCACGGTCATCCATGCCGTACATGCGCGCGATGAAGTTCAGGTTTTCGCGGATCGTCAGGTCCTCCCAGAACGAGAACCTCTGCGTCATGTAGCCGACTTCCCGCTTGATCGCCTTGGCATCGCGCACGATGTCGAAACCGAGGCAGTGGCCCTCGCCGCTGTCCGGAGTGAGCAGGCCGCACAACATCCGGATCGACGTGGTCTTGCCGCTGCCATTGGGCCCGAGGAAGCCGAAGATCTCGCCCCGATGCACCGAAAGCGTCAGGTCCTGGACGACGTGGTTCTTGCCGAAGAACTTGTTGAGTCCGCGCACGTCGATGACGACGTCGGCATCCGCACGCGTACGGACTGATTCCCCGGCGCTTTCGGCAGGGACTACCGGATTCATTGCGGCAGCGTGACGTCGACCGGCTGTCCCGGATTCAGCCGCGCCGCGACGTCGGGCGAAGGCTTGGCCTCGACCAGGAAGACGAGCTTGGCGCGGTTGTCCCGGGAATAGAGCACGGGAGGCGTGAATTCAGCGCGGTCGGAAATGAATGAGATCGTGGCGGACATCGGCGGACCGCAGCCATCGCAGGAAAACGTAATCGTCTGCCCCGGCTTGATCCTGCCCAGCGAAGGCTCGGGAACGAAGAACCTGACTTTCACATTGGCAGGCGGCAAGAGGCTGGCCACCGGAAGGCCGGCGGGAACCCAGTCCCCGGCGACATAGTAGGTGTCGTTGACGCGCCCGGTCACCGGCGACGCGATCGCGCGCTGACTCAAGCGCCAGTCGGCCTGCGCCAGCGCTTCGCGCGCCGCGCGGGCATCGGCGTCGGCCGCGCGTATTTCGTCCGCCCGTGCCGGCAGCTTTGCGGTGGCGACCGACGCCTGCAATTGCGCGACCGCAGCCTCGTCGCGCTTCACCTCCGTCCGGGCGTCGTCGAGCGCCGCAGCGCTTATGAAGCCGCTCGCGCGGAGTTTCTGTTGGCGGTCGAGATTGGCGACGGCCAGGTCGCGCGTCGCTATCGCCTGGCGCAGTTGCTCGGCAACGGTCTCGACTTCCGGAGGACGCTTGCCGGTGCGCAGATTCTCGAGGCGCGCCTGCGCGGCTTGCAGCTGCTGCTCGGCCTGGCGGCGCAGCGCCACTTCGTTTTCGCGTTCCAGCGCGAACAAGGGCGCGCCCGTGCTCACCTGCTCGCCGCGCTTGACGGAGAGTTGCGTCAGCGCGCCCGCAAATGGCGCCGCCACGCGTACGTACTCGCCTTCGATGTAGCCCTGGATTGGCCGCTCGCCGTCGGGGCCGCAGCCGGCCAGGCCCAACGCCAGCGCGAGGCATGCCCAAGCGACACCTCCGCCGCGCGGCGAGGTGATGACCTCCACGGCGTCTACGGTCAGCGGAAGACCCGGACACACGCGACGCGGCAAGTGGCGCTGGAAGTGCAGGTTCGCGCCGATCTAGCGCGCCCGGCCGCGCATCGCCGCCGGGTGTCCCGGCAGCGGCATCCGCTTGCCGGTGTCGACGAGCTGGTCGCCGACGACCTGCAGGATCGTCACGTCGCTGTCGAGGTAATTGCCGACGTACAGATACTTTCCGTCATCGCTGAACACGAGGCCCTCAGGCAATCCCTCGACGACGACTTCGTTGGTGCGCGTCACCTTCTTGCCGTCGATCTTCATCGCCACCACCGACCCGTTGCGGTTGTAGAAGAACGCCTTCTTGTCGGCGTTCGAGCCGCGCAGGATCACTGCCACAGCCATCTTGCCGTCCGGGCTGATCGCAAAGCCCTCGGGCCCATCGCCGACGACAACCTTGTCGATCACGCGAGGCGGCACGGCTTCGAGGTCGACGACCGTGACCGTATCGACGTTGCCGTCGGAGGAGCCCGACAGGCCGTTGTCGGCGGTGAGCAGCAGCTTGCCGTCCGGAGTGATATCGAGGTTGTACGGCCACCAGCCGACCGCAACGTCCTGCTTGTCGTACGTGACCTTGTCGCCGTTGATGGCAAGCAACGCGGCCTTGTGGCCCGGGAATTTCGCCGCCACCGCGCGCTTGCCGTCGGGCGTGATCGCCACGTGCGAAACCTGTTCGCCCATCCAGACCGTGTCGATCAGCTTCACCGACTTGCCGGTGATCTTGACGACGCTGATCGAGTTGTCGTTGCGGTTGGCGATCAGCACGAGGTCGCCCGCGCGGTTGATCGCCATGCCGGAGGGCTGCTTGCCCACCGAAACCGTGTCGATCAGTTTCGGCGGATCGAGGGTCAAGTCGATCACGTACAGCTTGTTGTCGGGGACCGCCTTCCACGTTGCGCCGTCGGCGACCCAATCCATCGAGTTGGCGACGAGACCCAACTTGCCGTCGGGCGTGATCTGCAAGTTGGTCGGCGGACCGAAGATGGTGTTCATCAGCGGAAGATTGGCGACGATCTTCGGTTCCAGCGGATTGGTGCCGATATCGACTACGAGCACGTTGTCCTTGCCCGGCGCCATCATGATCGGCTTGCCAGCGTCATCCCAGAGAATCTTCTGGTCGTTGGCGACGAGCATCAGCTCGCGCTTGCCGGGCGCGGGCACGCTGGCGCAGCCGGCCAGCACGAGCGACGCACACGCGGCGCAGACACCCGCCTGCAGAATCCTGTTCATGGTTGATCCTCCTCCCGTTGTTGTCCTGCCACTTTACCGTTCCTGACGACAAAAAGGCCAGCCGTGGCGGCTGGCCTTTCCCGGACTCGATGCCAAGATTCAGTACTTGACGCTGCAGCCGTACGGCGCCGTGCTCGCGACGGTGACCGGCTTCCCGGCCAGCGCTTCGGACAGCGCCGCGCGCACGTAGTTGTTCGCAGATCTTCGCGTCGGCGGGATTGGTGGAGCGCCGGTCGTCGATCGCGCCACGGTAGATCAACTCGCCGTCGGGATTGACGACGAACATGTGCGGCGTGGTCTTGGCGCCGTAGGCGCGCCCGGTGGCGCTGGTGCCGTCGACCAGCGCGGCCTTCGGCGCCGCGTCCTTTGCCCGCATCCACTCGCCCATCTGCTGCGGCGACTTGTATTCGTAGCTGGACTCGTTGGTTGAGTTGACGGAGAGCCAGACGACATTGCGCGCGCCCCATTCCTTTTGCAGTCCCTGCATGTTGCCGCTGTCGTAATGCTTGCGGACGAACGGACATTCGGGATTGGTCCACTCGAGCACGACGTACTTGCCGCGGTAATCGGACAGCTTCACGACCTTGCCGGTCGAATCGGTCAGCGCGAAATCGGGTGCGGCGTACGACGGCTCGGCCGTGGCGGCACCCACAGCGAACGCAAACATCACGGGCAGGAAACGGATGGCACGGATCATTGCGATCTCCTCCAACAGCCGCGCGGGGCGGCTCACGAAAATCACTTGAGCGTGACGGTCTGGCTCGGCACCGTGTCGAGCGTGGCGAGCGCGTCGAAAACGGTCTGTTTCTTCAGGATCTCCGGCAGCACCAGCGGTGTCTTGCCCGGACGATACAGGACATAGACGGGAACGCCCTGGCGGCCCAGCGCCGCGAGCGCTTGCGTGATCACCGGATCGCGGCGCGTCCAATCGGCGCGCACCAGCTCCACGCCGCTTCGCGCAAACGCGTCGCGAATTTCCGCGTTGTTGAGAACGAGGCGCTTGTTGACCTGGCAGGTTACGCACCACGCCGCGGTGAAGTCGATGAACACCGGACGCCCGCCGCCAGTCATGTCCGCCACCGTGGTCGGCGTGAAGGCGTGCCACGGGCCCATCGCTGCCGACGTCACGGCCGATGGCTCGTCCTTGTCGCCGCGCAACAGCGGCCAGGCCACCACCACGGCCGAGACCAGCGCCACGGAAGCAACGCCAGCCCACGCGCGCCCATTGCCGACCTTGAACACGCGCCATGCCCACAGCGCCAGTGCGATCACGACCAAAGTGACGAGAAGTCGCACGACGGCATCGTTGTCCATCTGCGCCCCCAGCACCCAGACCAGCCAGGCGACCGTGGCGTAGAGCGGGAACGCGAGCGCCTGCTTCATGCGCTCCATCCACGCGCCGGGACGCGGCAGCCAGCGTCGCCAGCCGGGAAACCACGCGAGGAGCGCATACGGAAGCGACATGCCCAGGCCGAGCGCGACGAAAATCCCGAGCGTCACGACCGCGGGCTGCGCAAAGGCAAAACCCAGCGCGGCGCCCATGAACGGCGCGGTGCAGGGCGATGCGATCACCACGGCAAGCACGCCCGACAGCACCGAATCGACATAGGGATTCTTCGCCGTCCAGTCACCGGCCGACGACGGCACCAGCGAGGCGAACTCGAATACGCCGGATAGATTGAGCGCCAGCACGAAGAAGAGCACCGCGAGCCCGATGACCACAGGCGGCGACTGCAGCTGGAAACCCCAGCCCAGTTGTTCGCCTGCAGCGCGCAGGATCAGGAGCAGCCCGGCCAGCGCAACGAAGGACGCGACAACGCCCAGCGCAAAGGCGATTCCCTGCAGCCGCTGCACACGCACGAACGTGTGGCCCTGCGCCAGATGCAGCGCCTTCAGCGAAAGCACCGGGAACACGCACGGCATCAGGTTCAGGATCAGGCCGCCGATGAAAGCCAGCAGCACCGCGGCCGCGAGCGACAGCTCCGATCCCGAGGCGACCTGGGCCGCCGCGGGATCGATCGGCGAGGGCGACGTCGGCGCGGACTTGGCGCCGGCGACGACGGTCCCGACCAGCGGCACGTCGATGGTCGCCGCGGCGACCCGCTCGCCGTTCTCGAGAAGGCCCTTGCCTGCCGTGACGACGCCCGCGACCCGCTTGAAATCGGGCGCCAGCTGGATGGCCGCCGGCAGCGTCAACACGTACGCGCCTGACGCATCGCGCGCCAGCGCCTGCTTGCCGGAAGGCTCGACACGGCCTTCGTCGTACGAGAAGAAATGGAGCGGACCCGGGTCGGGCGCGCCTTCGGGAGGCGTCAAGGCCAGCGCGATGCGCGCGCCGTCGCCTCGCGCATCGACGCGCCACGCCTGCAACGGCGTCGGCAGCGCCGCGCGCACGGCGGCGATGGCGCCGCCCCACTGCGGATACGGGTCCGAGTGGTCGCTCACCGGCAACGTGATGTCGAGGTCGGCGCTTTCCGGAATGCAGACGTCCTTGCAGACCAGCCAGTCGGCGCGCGCCGCAAACTTGTACGTCGATCCCAGGGCGGCATCGCGCGGCACCGTCAGCCCGGTCAGCAGCAGGACCTCCCCTTCATAGCCGTAGTTGACCAGCGGGCCCGTCGGCAGCGTGCGTGGCGCTGGCCACTGGATGGCGCCGACGCCGACACCATCGGGGAGCTTCCACGCAATTGTGGTCGGCAGGCCGGAATCGCCGGGATTGCGCCAATAGGTGTGCCAGCCGTCCGCCATCTTGAGCCGCAGCGCGAGCGTGACAGGCTTCCCGGGTATCAGCGCGGTGCGCTCGGAAACCAGTTCCGCCTCGACGTGCTCGGTCTTGACCGGCGACGCAAGCGCCGGGGACGCCGCGCCGGATGCGAACACCGCCGCCAGTGCGACGGCACAAGCGACGTGAACGATGGTTTTCAAGGAATCCACGTGTCGATCCATTCCGCGAGAGGTGTCATGTTGGGTGCTTCGCCCAAGGAGAGGTTCCCCGCGAAGCTATAATTATCGCTCCGCATGCCCGTCCGCGCAGCATTTCCGACGGGCGTCCTATGACAATAGCATAAATTCCCGGCGCCGGCGACTTCTTCCGACGTCCCGGCCACCCCCTCGGATGCCCGAAGCGCTGCTCGTATCCACCCTGGTCGTCGCGGTCGGCGAACTGGGCGACAAGACGCAATTGCTGACACTTGTGCTGGCCGCGCGATTCCGCAAGCCGTGGCCGATCATCGCCGGAATCCTCGTCGCCACGATCGCCAACCACACGATCGCCGCGTGGGTGGGCCATTGGGTGCGCGACGCGGTTCCGCCCGAGGTCCTGCGCTGGGGGCTCGCGCTGTCGTTCTTCGCCGTCGCCGCGTGGGCGCTCAAGCCCGACCAGTTCGACGCTTCCGACACCCCGCCTGCGTCGAATCGCAGCGTGTTCGCCGTCACCACCGTCGCGTTCTTCCTCGCGGAAATAGGCGACAAGACGCAGGTCGCCACGGCCATCCTCGCGGTGCAGTTCTCGTCGCTGGTTGCCGTCGTCGCAGGCACGACGCTCGGCATGCTGATCGTCGACGCGCCCACGGCGTTCATCGGCGATGCGGCAGCGAAGAAGATTCCGTTTCGCGCCGTGCGCATCGTTGCCGCGGCGCTCTTCGCCGGACTGGGTGTGTGGGTGCTGGTGGCACCGGTTGGCGGTTAGCCGACCGGTATAATCGATCACTCCCGAAATCACTCACGGCGCGCGCCGCGCCAGGTCCGGTCCGCCCATGACGCCGTTCAATCCCAGGGACATCGAAGCCGCCGCCCAATCCGCGTGGGACGCGGCCGATGCCTATCGCGCCGTCGAGCGCACGGACCGCAAGAAATTCTATTGCGTGTCGATGCTGCCCTACCCGTCGGGGCGGCTGCACATGGGCCACGTGCGCAACTACACGATCAACGACGTCATGTACCGGCACCTGCGGATGAAGGGCTACAACTGCCTGATGCCGATGGGCTGGGACGCCTTCGGCCTGCCGGCGGAAAACGCGGCGATGAAGAACGGCGTCGCTCCCGCGAAGTGGACGCACGACAACATCGCCAGCGATGAAGCAGCAGTGCAAGGCGATGGGCTGGGCGATCGACTGGTCGCGCGAATTCGCCGCCTGCGATCCGTCCTACTACCGCTGGAACCAGTGGTTCTTCCTGAAAATGCTGGAAAAGGGAATCGCCTACCGCAAGACGCAGGTCGTCAACTGGGACCCGGTCGACCAGACGGTCCTGGCCAACGAGCAGGTCATCGACGGGCGCGGCTGGCGCACCGGCGCGCCGGTCGAGAAGCGCGAGATTCCCGGCTACTACCTGAGGATCACCGACTACGCCGAGGAATTGCTCGAGACCCTCGACCGGATGCCCGGCTGGCCGGAGCGCGTGAAGACGATGCAGGCCAACTGGATCGGCAAGAGCGTCGGCGTCCGATTCGCGTTCCTGCACGACATCCGCGACTCGGAAGGTAACAATCGCGGCACCCCGATCGGCGATGGCCGCATGTACGTTTTCACGACGCGCGCGGACACGATCATGGGCGTGACGTTCTGCGCGGTGGCCGCCGAGCATCCGCTGGCGCTGCACGCGGCGAAGACCAATCCCGCGCTGGCCGCGTTCATCGACGAATGCCGGCACGGCAGCGTCATCGAGGCCGACATGGCCACGATGGAGAAGAAGGGGATGGCGACGGGACTCTACGTCGCGCATCCGATCACCGGCGAGAACATCGAGGTATGGGTCGGCAACTACGTGCTGATGGCCTACGGCGACGGCGCAGTGATGGGGGTTCCTGGGCACGACGAACGCGATTTCGAATTCGCGAAGAAGTACGGACTGCCGATCAAGCAGGTCATCGCCATTCCCGACGAGGAGTTCTCGACCGACGCCTACCAGCCGTGGTACGCCGACAAGGACCGCGGCCGCTGCGTGTTCTCCGGGAAGTACGACGGCCTCGCCTATGCCGAGGCCGTCGACGCCGTCGCCGCCGACTTGGCCGCCAAGGATCTGGGCGAGAAGAAAATTACTTTTCGCCTGCGCGACTGGGGCGTCTCGCGCCAGCGCTACTGGGGCACGCCGATCCCGATCATCCACTGCGACGCGTGCGGCGCCGTCCCCGTGCCGGAGCGCGACCTGCCCGTCGTGCTGCCCGAGGACTGTGTCCCGGACGGCAGCGGCAATCCGCTCAACAAGCGCCCCGACTTCCTCAACGTCGCGTGTCCCGCGTGCGGCAAGCCGGGGCGGCGCGAGACGGACACGCTGGACACGTTCGTCGATTCGTCGTGGTACTACATGCGCTACACGTCGCCCCGGCGCCGACGACCATGGTCGATGCGCGCAACGACTACTGGATGCCGATGGACCAGTACATCGGCGGCATCGAGCACGCGATCCTGCACCTGCTCTACGCCCGTTTCTGGACCAAGGCCATGCGCGACCTGGGACTGGTGAAGATCGACGAGCCGTTCACGCGGCTGTTCACGCAGGGCATGCTGCTCAACCACATCTATTACCGGCGCAACGCGAAAGGCGGCAAGGACTATTTCCCGCCGGACAGCGTGACCCCGACGACCGACGCGCAGGGCCACATCGACGGCGGACGCCTGGCCGACGGCACCACCGTCGCGTACGGCGGCGTCGGCAAGATGGGCAAGACCGAACAGAACGGCGTCGAGCCGCAGGACCTGATCGACAAGTACGGCGCGGACACGGCGCGGCTGTACGTGATGTTCGCCGGTTCGCCCGACGATTCCGCGATCTGGTCCGACACCGGCGTGGAAGGTGCGCACCGCTTCCTGAAGCGGCTCTGGGCCTTCGCCCAGGCGCGCGCGGATGCCGTGCGCGGCGCATCCGGCCGCTTCGACGGGTCCGAAGCGGATGCGGCCGTGAAGGCGGCGCGACGCGAACTGCACGTCACGCTGAAGCAGGCGAACTACGACTACGACCGTATCCAGTACAACACCGTCGTGTCCGCCGGGATGAAGATGCTGAACACGCTCGAAGCGCTGCCGATGGACAAGCGTGGCGCGGAGGCATTGCAACGCGAGGGCTTGTCGATACTGCTGCGCACGCTGTATCCCGTCGTGCCGCATGTGACGTGGGCGCTGTGGCAGGAGCTGGGATTGGCGTCCGAGTTCGGCGACCTGCTCGACGCCGCATGGCCGGAAGTCGATGCGTCGGCGCTCGTGCAGGACGAGATCGAGCTGATGCTGCAGGTGAACGGCAAGCTGCGCGGCAAGCTCTGCGTGCCGGTTGCGGCGGACAACGCGGCCATCGAGGCCGTCGCGCGCGCGAGCGCCGAAGTGGCGCGGTATGCCAATGGCGCGCCGGTGAAGAAAGTCGTCATCGTGCCCGGCCGCCTCGTGAACGTGGTCGTGTGATGCGCTCCGCCCGCCGCGCATGGCTCGCTGCCCTCACCGTGCTGGTGCTGGCGGGCTGCGGATTTCACCTGCGCGGCGCGGCGACCTTCTCCTTCGACTCGCTCTACCTCAATTCGTCCGGGTCTCCGCAATTCAACAACGAGATGCGTCGCGCGCTCGTCGGCGCGGGCAGCGCGAAGATCAGCCGATAGCGCGGCCGCCGCCCAGGTCGTGCTCGACATTCCGGTCGTCCAGGACGACAAGGAAGTCCTTTCGCTGTCGTCGGCCGGCGCCGTTCGCGAATTCCAGCTGATCAAGCGCGTGTCCTTCCGCCTCCACGACAAGGAAGGCGCGGAATGGATGCCGCCGGGCGAGATCGTGGTCCGGCGCGCCTATACGTTCAACGAGACGCAGGCGCTGGCGCGCGACCTGGAAGAGCAGCGGCTGCAGCGCGACATGCAGACCGATGCCATCGCGCAGATCGTGCGGCGGCTGCAGGCGGCGCGAAAGCCCGCCTGAACGGCATCCTCCCTCTGACGATGAATCATGCAGGTTCGCGCTGACGCCCTTGCCGAGCAGTTGCGGCGCGGCGTTGCGGCGCTGTACGTGATCCACGGGGACGAGCCGCTGCTCGCGCTCGAGGCAGGCGACGCGATCCGCGCGGCGGCGCGCGCGGCCGGCGCGACGGAGCGCGAGGTCTTCGTGGTCGAAGGCCGGATTTCGCTGGGACGCGTTCCTCGCGGCTAACCTGAACCGCGGACTGTTCGGCGAACGCAAGCTCGTGGACCTGCGCATCCCGTCGGGCAAGCCCGGCGTCGAAGGCGGCAAGGCGCTCGAAGCGTACGCGGCCAACCCGAGCCCCGACAACGTGACGCTCGTCACGCTGCCCCGCCTCGACCGCGCCACGCAATCGTCGGCGTGGTTCGAGGCGCTCGCCGGCGCGGGCGTCACCGTCGCCGTGTATCCGGTCGAACGCGACGCGCTGCCGGCGTGGATCGCCGCGCGCATGAAGCAGCATCGTCAGCGCGCGGCGCCGGAAACACTGGCGTTTCTCGCCGACCATTGCGAGGGCAACCTGCTGGCCGCGCGCCAGGAGATCGAAAAGCTGGCGCTCCTGTTGCCGGAAGGCGAGTTGGCGCAGGACGCCGTCGAGGCGGCCATCGCCAACGTCGCGCGCTACGACGTGTTCCAGCTGTCCGAATCCTGGCTGGCCGGAGATGCGACGCGCGCGCTGCGCATACTGGGCGCAATGCACGCCGAGGGCGACGCGCCGATTGCCGCGATCTGGCAACTCGTCGAGGACGTGCACGCCATTGCCGCCGTGCATGCCATGGTGCGCGAGGGCACGCCGATCGCGTCGGCGATTCGCAACGCGCGCGTGTGGGGCAAACGCCAGAATGCGCTGGAACGCGCGGTGAATCGTGTTGCGCCTGCATCGATCGCGCCGCTGCTTTGCTCACTGGCGAAGCTCGATGCGCTGTCCAAGGGGATCGGCCGCGGCGATGCCTGGGACGCGCTCACGGACGCCGCGCTGATGCTGTGCGGCAAGCCGGCGGTCGTGCCGGCATAGGGAAACTGCGCGCAACTGCCGCGAAACTGCGCGAGGATGCGCCGGCGTTCGACGCCGGGATTGGGGGAATCATGTACGGAAGAATTCTTGTGGCGTACGACGGCTCGGCGGAGTCCCGGCTGGCCCTCGATGAATGCATTCGCCTGGCGCCGGCACCCGACGACCGCGATCCATTTGGCCGGCGTCGTCCACGACCCTTCGCTCTACGTGCTGGCTGGCGAATACGTCCCGGAAATCGCGCTGGGCGACGATGAAGCGCGCGTCGACGCCGACATCAAGGAAGCCGCCGGGCAATTCGCCACGCATGGACTGTCCGTCACACGCCACGTCGTTGTCGGGGAGCCCGTGACCGTGATCGCGCGACTGGTGGAGGAACTCGGGATCGACCTGCTGATCCTCGGCCATCCGCGCAGCACGTCGTTCGCGCTGCGCTGGTGGCGCGGCTCGACCGACGCGCTGCTGCTCGAACGCGTCCGCTGCAGCATCCTGGTGGCCGCGGATCCCGGAAAGACGTAGGGTCAGCCGAAGTCGCCCCACAGCGCGTTGATCGCCGCCAGCGCGGCCAGCGCCGCGGTTTCGGTGCGCAGTACGCGCGGCCCGAGGCGAACCGCGGTCATGCCGCTTCGTTGCGCCAGCGCAATCTCTTCCGGCGCGAATCCACCCTCGGGGCCGACCAGCAGATCGAGCGTGTCCCGCGGCCGCGGCGCAGCGGTGATCGCGATGTCCGCGGTCGGTGTCATGACCAGCCCTGCCGCCGTGGGGTCGCGGCTCGCGAGCCAGCGGTCGAGCGTCTGAGCGGCGCGCACTTCCGGAACGCGGTTGCGACCACATTGCTCGCACGCCGCGACGACGATCTGGCGCCAGTGGGCCAGCCGCTTCTCGCCGCGCTCGCCGTCGGGCACGCGCGCGCTGCGCGTCGTCAGCACGGGCTGGATCGCCGCCACGCCCAATTCCACCGCCCGGCGCACGGCGTGATCCATCGCATCGTTCGCCGCGATGCCCTGGACCAGCGTCACCGCGAGCGGACTCTCGCGTTCCTTGGACTCGAACGCGTCGATGCGCGCGACGGCATCGCGCTTGTCGGCGCGCACGAGCGTTGCCGCGAATTCGCCGCCATCGCCCGTGAACAGCGCGATGCGATCGCCGACCGCCAGCCGCAGCACGCGCAGCGCGTGATGCGCGACCGGATCGGGCAACGCATACTCGTTGCCCACGTCGCCCGCGACGAGTTCGCCCGGACAGTGGAAACGTGGCGTCGTGGTCATTGGACTCCCACGCTCGCGGCCATGAACCCACCCCCACGCTCACTGCGCTGCCCCCACAGGGGGCGCAATTCGCGCCTTGGGACGGCCCGGCGGCGCTCATTCCCGGCCCTCCTCGCTGGCATCGACGAAGTCGAAGTGAAACAGGTCGGACAGCGGACGAAAGCCGATCTTCGCGTAGATCGCGTTGGAAACGGGATTGGCGAGATCGGTGATCAGGAACAGGTTCTGGCGGCCCTGGTCCAGCAACGCCTGGGACAAGTCGGCGACGAGCGCCGTGGCGTAGCCGCGCCCGCGCGCCTGCGGCGGCGTGTACACCGGAGCGATGCGCGCCGCGTCGGGGGGCGCATCCGTCCAGCCGGCGAACGCGACGGCACCGGCGTCGTCCCAGATCCAGATCTGGCCCTGTTCGATCCGCCTCGGGATCAGCGCACGCAACCGCGCGGCGTCGTCCGGCAGCTGGACCTCCATGATGAAATCGTGCTGCGCATCACTCACCCAGTCGACGTCGGAAGCCAGCGCGAGACGCGCGATGCCGGAAGGCCGCGGCACGGCATCGACGCGGGTGAGCTTGTGATTGCGCAACTGGACGCGCATGACGTGCGTCCGGCCGGTCAGCGTGCGCCACCGATGCGCGAAGGCGTCGCAGGCCGGCCGCATGCCGACGACCCCTCGCGGCATGGACTGCGCGGTCCGCATGCTGCACGAATACATCGTCGGCAAACGCGACGGCGGCCGCGACGTCGCTCGCGCCGACCCACAACCCTCCCAAGCCGCGCATCATGGCCGCGCCTTGCGAACCGGACGCCGCATAGGTCGCAAGGTAGACGGATTCGGATTCGGCCGGCGGATTGCGCAGCAACCCGTTCGCGAAAGCAACATAGCTGCTCGCCATCGCCTCGTCGCGCGCCAGCACCGGAGCGGCGGCGGCGAGAAACGCCATCGGGTCGGCGTGCCTCGCGACGGACGTTCCGGACGCGTCGTGCATTCATGCGCCGATTCTGCCACACGGAAAGGGGAGGCGATCAGCGCACGAGCGCGCGGTACGCATGCCACGTTGCGTGGCCGATGACCGGGACCACGATCACGAGACCGATGAACCACGTCGCGAACCCGGCTCCGATGAGCAGGACGATGAGGGCGCCCCACACGATCATCGCCGGCACGTTCGCCGCAAACGCACGCAGGCTGGTCAGCGCCGCGACGATGCCGTCGGTGTTGCGGTCCAGCATCATCGGCACCGACACCACGCTGATGGCGAATACCAGCACCGCGAAGAAGCCTCCCACGCAGAGATAGGCGAGCAGGAATTCCACATGCGACAGCGACACGACCTGCGCCAGGAAGCCGTGCAGGTCCGGCATGTCGTACGTGAAGAACAGCGCAAAGACCACCAGCGACGCGCGGGCCCAGACAAGCAGGATGACGGCCAGCACCAGCGCGAACATTCCGACGGACCCGACGTTGGGCCGCCACGCGTCGAGCGTCGGCGCGAGCCATGCGGGTTGTCCCAGCTCGCGGCGGCGCGAAAGGTCGTACAAGCCGATTGCGAGGAACGGCCCGACCAGGAAGAACCCGGTGACCAGCGCGGACACGTACTGATAGGCGTGGCCGAACACGAACTGGATGAGGAATCCCATGACCGCGAAGCACGCGCCATAGAACATGCTCGGACCTGGATTCGCGCGAAAGTCGTTCCAGCCGGCGGCGAGCCACGCCAGCGGCGCGCCGGCCGCGACCGTGACGACCGTCGGCGCGACGGATTCGGTTGCGTCGTCGGTGGTCATTGAATCACGCCTAGAGAAATGCGCGCAGCGCGTCGAGCACCGCGTCGGGTTGCTCGGCCATCAGCGCGTGGCCGGCGCCCTGCAGCGTGACCGCGCGCACGCCCGGCAGCGTGTCCAGCAGCGCCCGCGCGCCCTTGACCGGCGTCATCAGATCGCGCGCGCCGAGGACGGCGAGTACCGGACAGCGCACGGCCGCCGCGTCGGCGAGGCCGTTGCCATAGGACTGGCAAGCCATGAGGTCGATGTGAAGGACGCCCGGGCGGGTGCGCTCCATCAGGCGCAGCGCGCTGCCCTTCATCCACATTCCCGGCACCGTATTGCCGCCGAGTTGTCTCGCGGCGGAAATCGACCAGCCCACGATCATTTCGTACGCGAGTTGCTCGTCATCGCGCGCGGCCGCAAGCAATTCGTCGCTCACGAGCATCGGCGCGGCGGGACCGAGCAGCGCGATCTTGGCGACCCGCTCGGGATGTCGCGCCGCACACGCCAGCACCGCCAGCGAACCCAGCGAATGTCCCGACGAGCGCCGACTGCGCCACACCCGCGGCGTCGAGCAATTGCGCGATCCAGTCGGCAATCGCCTCGACCGTCGCTTGCGCCGCCCCGGCGGACCGCCCGTGCGCCGGAAGATCCACCGCCAGCACATTGAATCCGTGATGGGCAAAGTATCGCGACTGCAGCGCCCAGACGCTGTGGTCGTGAGCAGCGCCGTGCACGAACGTGATCGTGGGTTGTGACGGATCCATCCGGCGGGTGCCGGTATACGCGTAGCACTCGCTGCCATTGACCGAAATGCGCATGAACTTCGCCTTCGTCCTATCCCGATGAACCTAGCTCTTCCCGGCTGCGTGCAAAGCCCGGCCCAGATCCTCGGTCAGGTCCTCCGGATCCTCGAGGCCGATCGACAGGCGAATGGTGCCCTCGGTGATGCCGGATTTCGCCAGGTCCTCGGCGGACATCCGGAAATGCGTCGTCGACGCCGGGTGGATCACCAGCGACTTGGCATCGCCGACGTTGGCGAGGTGCGAAAAGAGATTCAGCGTCTCGATGAATTTGCGGCCCTGCGCGCGCGTTCCGCGAAGGTTGAACGAAAACACCGCGCCGCACCCGCGCGGCAGCAGCGTCTTCGCCAGCGCGTGATCGGGATGGCCCGGGCAGCTCCGGGTAGCCACGTCTGAAACCAGCGGATGCGCGTCCAGGAACGCGACGACCTTGCGCGTGTTTTCCACGTGCCTTTGCATGCGCACCGGCAGCGTCTCGATGCCCTGCAGGATCTGGAACGCGGTGAACGGCGACATGCAGGCGCCGAAGTCGCGGATGCCTTCGCGCCGCGCCCGGAGCAGGAAGGCCGCGGTCGTCGACTCCTCGCTGAACACCATGTCGTGAAAGCCGTGGTAGGGCTCGGTCAGCGTCGGAAACTTGCCGCGCGCCGCGCCGCGCGTCCCAATCGAAGCGGCCGGAATCCACGAGCACGCCGCCGATGACGACGCCGTGCCCCGAGAGAAACTTGGTCGCGGAGTGCAGCACCAGGTCGGCGCCGTGATCGAACGGTCGCATGAGCCAGGGCGTGGTGAACGTCGAGTCGACCAGCAGCGGCACGCCGTGCTCATGCGCCACCTGCGACACGCGGGGAATGTCGAGCACGTCCAGCCCGGGATTGCCCAGCGTCTCGCCGAAGAAGAGCCGCGTGTTCGGCCGCACCGCCGCGCGCCACGCATCGACGTCGCGCGGATCGACGAACGTCGTCTCGATGCCGAAGCGCGGCAGCGTGTAGTCGAGCAGGTTGTGCGAGCCGCCGTACAGCGACCGGGACGCGACGATGTGCGAACCCGCGCCCTGCAGCGTGGCGATGGCCAGATGCAGCGCCGCCTGGCCGCTGGCGGTGCCGAGGGCGCCGACTCCTCCCTCCAGCGCGGCCGCCCTCTCCTCGAGCACCGCGACCGTCGGATTGGAAATGCGCGAATAGACGTGGCCCGCGCGTTCCATGTTGAACAACGCCGCCGCGTGATCGCTGTCCGGAAAGACGAACGACGCGGTCTGGTAGATCGGCGTCGCGCGTGCGCCGGTCGCGGAGTCGGGCGCGGAACCGGCGTGCAGCGAAAGCGTGTCGAAGCGGTGCGATTTCGGTTTGCTCATCGGCGATCCTCGGGGTCGCCGATTCTAGTCGCAATCGCCGCAGTCCGTCACCCGTGCAGCGAGTAATATTGGCAGCATGAAACGCGGCGAAACCCAGGACCCGGAACGCGAAAAGGCCGCGGCCGATCCGCTGCGCCGTGCGCCGGGCGCGGCGCCCGAACGCGGCCGGGGCGCGACGTTCAATCCGCACAACCGCTTCCGCCGCGAAGGACGCGAGGCGTACGACGACGGCTGGTCGCCACCGGCGGGAGATTCCGCGCCCGAGGACGAACCGGCGCCACTCTGCGCACGACGGTCACCATCCAGCCGGCGCGGACCATCATCGCGCACAATGCGTCGCCCGACATCCCGTTCAACCAGTCCATCAACCCGTACCAGGGCTGCGAGCACGGCTGCATCTACTGCTATGCGCGGCCCACGCATGCCTATCACGACCTGTCGCCGGGCCTGGACTTCGAGACGAAGCTCTTCGCCAAGCCCAATGCGCCGCGCTGCTGCGCGAGGAGCTCGCGAAGCGCGGCTATCGCTGCGACCCCATCGCGCTGGGCACCAACACCGATCCGTACCAGCCGATCGAACGCGAGTGGAAGGTCACGCGTGGCATCCTCGAAGTCCTGTGCGAACACGAGCATCCGTTCACGATCGTGACCAAGTCGGCGCTGGTCGAGCGCGACCTGGACCTGATCGCGCCGATGGCCGCGAAGAACATGGCGCGCGTCTACATCTCGATCACCACGCTGGACCGCGATCTCGCGCGCTCGCTCGAACCCCGCGCGGCGGCGCCGCCGCGGCGGCTGCAGGCGGTCAGGGCACTTGAGCGACGCCGGCGTGCCGGTGGGCGTGCTGGCCGCGCCGGTGATCCCGCAGCTCAACGACCGCGACCTCGAGGCCATTCTCGAGGCCGCTGCGCAGCATGGCGCGCGCCACGCCGGCTGGATCATGCTGCGCCTGCCGCTGGAAGTCGCGCCGCTGTTTCGCGACTGGCTCGATGCCCACTATCCGCTGCGCGCGGACCACGTAATGAGCGTGCTGCGTCAATTGCGCGGCGGGCGCGACTACGACGCGCGCTTCGGCGAGAGGATGCGCGGCACGGGTCCGTTCGCCGAACTCATCGAAAAGCGTTTCGCGCTGGCGTGCCAGCGCCTGGGGCTCAACCGCGATCGCGCGCCGCTCGATACCTCCCGCTTTCGGCCGCCGGCGCCCGCCGGTCCGCGCCAGCTCGACCTGATCTAGGCGACGCGGAAAGGCGACGGGAGCCCGCGAAGGCCCCGTCGTCGCGATGCAGAGTGGTGCCGGTTATTTGAACGAGTAAGTCAGGCTTCCATAGACGAAGCGCGCCCGCGCGTCGTAGTAGGACGGATCGAAGCCGACCTGGAACGTGTTGTTCTGGTTGGTCAACGGCGGATCCGTGTCGAACAGGTTCTTGACCCCGATCGTGAGCGTGAGATTGCGGAAGCCGGTATAGCTTGCCTGCGTATCCCACAGGCTCAGCGTGCCCACCCTGCGCAGATTGCCATCGGGGTCGGTCTGCACGTCGATGTAAGAGCTCTGGTACGAATTGCCGAGCGTCGCCGTCCAGGGGCCGTAGGTCCAGTTCAACGCCGCATAGCTCTTCCATCGTGGCGTGATGCCGGTGGCGGGCGCCTGGAATGCGTTCGACACGAAACCGGCAAAACTGCCGTCGCTCTGCTGCACCAGGTAGTCGATGTAGTAGGTCCCGGTGACTGTCGCGCTGAACTGCCCCAACTCCGTCGCGGGCAAGCTTGAAGCGTGCGTCGACATCGATGCCCTGGATCTTCGTCTGTCCCAGGTTGATCCAATGCTGGTAAACGGAAGTGATCGGCCCGGGCAGCGTCGGAAATGCCGGCTGCACCGGACCGCGCGTCACGAGGTAGCCGTACTGGTCGAGATCACCCAGGATCGTGGCGATCGGCACACCGGTCGTCAGCTGGTCCTTGAGCGTCAGGTAGAACCAGTCGAGGCCGATCGACACGCCGGGGACTGGCTCCCACACGCCGCCGATCGTGGTCTGGTTGGACTTCGTCGGCTGCAGGTCGGGGCTGCCGCCGATGGAGGTCGTGAACTGCGTATCGCAGTCGTTCGAGTCGCCAGTGGTCGGACAGCGCAGCGGATCGGATACGCCCGGTGGCGTGACGCTCTGCACCGTGGTGTTCCACAATTCGTAGAGCGTCGGCGCGAGGAATCCCGTGCCCCAGGAGGCGCGCATCAGGAACGTCGGCAGCGGCTGCCAGCGCATGCTCACCTTGGGATTGGTCGTGCTGCCGAAGTCGCTGTAGTGGTCGTAACGGACGGCGATGTTTCCCTCGAGTGACTTGAGGATCGGGATATTCAGTTCGCCGAATACCGCCCACACCGTGCGCGAATGCGAGAATGGCGCGAGGTTGCCGCCGAAGCCCGAGATGTCACCCGTGGCGAGGATCTCCGCCGGGTCTTGCGTCAGCGTCTCCTTGCCCGCCTGCACGCCCAGTGCCAGCGCCAGCGGTCCGGCCGGCAGGTTGTAGATCTCACCTGAGCCCTTGACGTCGATGCCGTACCCGGTGAGCTTGCCGTTGAACGTCGGTCCGTTGTAGTTCGTGGCGAGGATCTGCTGCGTCACCTCTGGCGTGTTGGGTCCGAACAGGTTGACCACGCCGCTGTTGAGCAGCGGCAGGATGCGCGACAGCAGCGGGAAGCCGCCGTTCAGCACCTGCTTGGTCGTGTTCTCGCCGTAGTTGAACGACGCGTCAAAGTCCCAGTTCCAAGCGAAGCCTTTTGCACCCGCCACGATATTCCACTGCTGGTTGGTGTCGGTCGTGTCCCGGTTGCCGTTCTCGACGGCGCGATACCGCACGTTGAGCGGCTGGCCGTCGACGCCGGCCTCGATGGCCTGCGCGTGCGGATAGTAGGGGCTGGTTGGCGGAAGCAGGATCGTGTTCAGCGGGTACTGCGGAAAGATGGGATTGTTCGGCGGCGTCGCGAACTGGTCCGACAGCGGCACCGGCTGGATCACATAGCGCGATTCCTGCTTCGAGTAGCTGCCGAACATGTAGGCCTGCCAGTCGTTGTTGATCTGGTAGCGCCCCGACCCGAAGAAATTCAGCTGCTTGGTGTCCGGTATCTGCTGCACGCCCTGGTACTGCGACGGATCGAAGCGGCAGCGTCCGTCGGACTCGAAGTTGGGGTTGGGGCAGGCCGGATACTCGACGAAACTGCCGATCCCGCCGGTGGAAACAAATCCCGGAAACGTGTTGCCCGACGACGTGTCGAGGCCGATCGACGTGATGTAGCTGTGCGCCGAGAAATTGCGGTCCCGTTGCGTCAGATTCTTCTGGTCGTCGTAGGAGGCAGTGAGGAACACGTTGTACTTGTCCTTCGCCAGATCGCCATACCCCGCGGTCGCCTTGAAGTTGTACTGGTCGCCTCCACCGGTTCGCGTAGGCGTTCCGGCCCACGCCGTCGCCTCGACGCCGGTGAAGTCCTGGCGCATGATGAAGTTGATGACGCCGGCGATGGCATCGCTGCCGTAGATCGCCGAGGCGCCGTCTTTCAGGACCTCGACGCGGTCGATCGCCGTGAACGGGATCGAGGCCAGGTTCACGCCCTCGGCCCCGTTGATCGCCCCGCCGAACGTTCCCACGCGCTTGCCGTTCACCAGCACCAGCGTGGCCTGCCCGCCCAGCCCGCGCAGCGACGCGGTCTGGTTGCTGAACGTCAGCGAGCCGATCACATTGGACAAGCGAGACATTGCCGGCGCTGTTGTTCGCGGAGATGAGGTTCATGATCTCCATCGCGTTCTGCGCGCCGCTGCGATTGATCTCGTCGCGGCTGATGGTCTGCACGGGCAGCGCGCCCTCGCCTTCGATGCGCTTGATGTTGGATCCGGTGATCTCGACCCTGATGTCCACGGCCAGCGCCGGTCCGGCGCAAAGCGTGAGCCAGCCGGCGATCACGCCTGCCAGACGCAGGCGCCGCGATTCGATGTGCTTGTTCTTCATGCGGTGATTCCCCCAAAGAGTGGAAATCCGGAACTGCGACAGGCGCGGCCGGCGATCCGGCCACTTCGATAGCAGCGTACCGAGGGGGAATCCGCGCTCGCAATCGCTGGTTGGCCAACGGCGAGGCACCGTGGGTGAAGGGCGGACTGGCGGTGGCGAAGCGTCTTTCGTTGCTTGCACCGCATCGCGTTCCCGCGAGCTACAGGCAAAAAAATGTCGAAGGGCGCGTTCCTAGGCGACTGGGGGTCCCCGCTGGAAGTGTGGATGCGCCGCTTCGACCGGACCACGTTACCCCGGCGGCAGCGCGATGTCGCAGTGATTGGCGAGCGGGAGGGCGGCAGGGGCGAAACGCGCGCGGCAGCGGGCGGACTGCCGGAAGGAACGGCGCGCCCTTGCGCTCCTCCGCGTTGCGCGCTATCGTGGCAACCGTATGCATATGCATATACAACGGTCGTGGCGGCCACAAGCAGGCGACGACACCGGGAGGCACTCATGGCACAGCGCAAATCCATCGCCGCACAACGGCGCGGAGACGCACTGCTCGAAAGCTATGCGCGGCGCGGCAGCGAATGCGGCTACGCCAACCTGAAGCTCCTCACCCGCGTGGTGACGACGCTCTATGACGAGGCGCTGCGCCCGGTCGGCCTGTGCGCGGGCCAGCTGGCGCTGTTGTGGGCGATCCTCGCCACCGAGCCGGTGGAGATCGGCCGCCTCGGCGCCACCACGGTGACCGACCAGACGACGCTCAGCCGAACGGTCGCCAAGCTCAAGAAGGCCCGCCTGGTCAGCGTCACCGCGGCGCAGGACCGGCGGGTGAAGCTCGTCTCCCTGACGCCGAGCGGCCGCCAGCGTTTTCACGACGCCATGCCGCTCTGGGAGGATGCCCAGCGCAGCGCCAATGCCATGCTTCCGCTGGCCGACGTGCGCGCGATGGCGCGCCAGGTCCGCAGGCAGGCGCGCGAATCCGCGGCGCGGCCGATGGACGGGTAATGACTGTTTCGTCGATGCACTGACTTTGTGGAGGTGACATGCGTACACCGCCCGACGGTTTTTCGAGCGACGGCCGGCAGGAAGCCAAGGATTCGCGCTACCCCGTGGACGTATCCTGGGAGAGCCTCGGCGGCGCGCAGCCGCTGCTCACGCGCATTGCCGTCAAGTCGGTCAACCGCATCGTGATCGTGCAGGTCGCCGACATCGTGCGCATCGAGGCCGAGGACAACTACGTCCGGTTATGGGCCGACCGGCCGTACCTGCACAAGGAAACGCTGACGGGCCTCGTCGCGCGGCTTTCACCGCTTACCTTCCTGCGCGTCCACCGATCCCACGCGGTCAACGTCCAGTTCGTACGCGAGTTGCGCCCCCAACTCCATGGCGAATACCTGATCGTGCTGTCCGACGGCACCGAACTCACGTCGGGCCGCGGTTTTCGCGTGTCGATCCAGGCCATGTTCGGGCTCGCCTGAACCGCAACGACTCGCGGAACCCTCGGGAGGCGCCGTATCGCGTCGACGTCTTGCGCCGGCCGGTGGCGAAAGGCAGACTGCCGGCACACGGCGCGACTCCAAGCGCTGGAACAATTTGGGGGTAACCATGAAGTCAACCAACCATGCCGCGGTGGTCGTGGCGGCAATCGTCTTCTTTGCGCTGGGTGCTGTCTGGTACACCGTTCTTGCCGCGCCGTGGTCCGCCGGCATCGGCAAGACGATGGAACAGCTCAAGATGGAGAGCGGCGGTTCCTTCATGCCCATGGTGACCGGATTCATCGCGATTCTGGTGATGTGCTACACGCTCAACTCGCTGCTGAACCGGCTGGGGGACACGACTTTCGCAAGCGGAGCGAAGGTCGGCGCGCTCGTGGCGCTGGGCTTCGTCGCCGCGAGCCTGGCGCTGCACTACGGCTTCGAAATGCGCGGCGTCTCGCTGTGGACGATCAATTCCGGCTACGTGCTGGTGGGACTCACGGTTGCCGGCGCCATCATCGGCGGCTGGCGCAAGAAAGCCTGACGCGCGATGAGCGCCCCGACGCTGACCGCCCGGCTGGCCGCGTGCTACACCGGCGCCGTGCACGACGTACTGCGCATGATGGGACACGACAACATCGTGCTCCCGCCGGCGATCAAGGCCATCGCGCCGGGCACGCGACTGGCCGGGCCGGTGTGGACGGTGTCCGGGCACATCGATCGCACTCGGACGCGGCATGAAACGCTGTTGGGATGGTGCACGCTGCTTTCGCGCGCTCCGTCGGGCCACGTGATCGTCTGCCAGCCGCACAACCACGAAGTCGCGTTGATGGGCGAACTGTCCGCGCAAACGCTGCAGGCGCGCGGCGTGCTGGGCTACGTCGTGGACGGCGGATCGCGCGACACCGACCTCGTCCTCGAGCAGGGCTTCCCCGTATTCTGTTCGTTCCTGACGCCGTCCGACATCGTCGAGCGCTGGATTCCCGATAGCTATGGCGAGCCGGTAACGATCGGCACCGTCACCGTCAGCACCGGCGACTACCTGCTCGGCGATCGCGACGGCGTGGTCATCATCCCCCGCGCGCTGGTCGAAGACGTGATCGTCAAGACCGAGGAAGTGGTGTCGACCGAGACCGAGATGCGCCGGGCGCTGATCGGCGGCATGGATCCTGTCGCCGCGTACGATAAATATGGAAAGTTCTGACGGATTGTTGAGGCTCGCGCCGCAGGACAACGTCGCCGTCGCGTTGCGTGTGCTGCGCGCCGGCGACTCGGTCACGCTCGGCGGCGGCCCTTGCCGCATCGACCGCGACATTGCCGTCGGCCACAAGCTGGCCGTGCGCGCAATCGCGCAGGGCGAGACCATCGTCAAGTACAACTGTCCGATCGGGGTAGCTACCCGACCCATCGCGGCCGGCGAATACGTGCACACGCACAATGTCGCCAGCAGCTACCTCCCGACGTACACGCTGCCGCCCTGACATGCCGCAAGGCTACCTCCGCGCCGACGGCCGCAAGGGCATACGCAATGTCCTGGTGGTCGCGTACCTGGTCGAATGCGCGCATCACGTCGCGCGCGAAATCGCATTGCCTTTCCGCGAACGCGGCGTGCACCTGATCGGCTTTCCCGGCTGCTATCCCAATGCCTACGCGCTGGCGATGATGGAGAAGCTGTGCACGCATCCCAACGTCGGCGGCGTGCTGCTGGTGTCTCTTGGCTGCGAAGGCTTCAACAGGCGGCAACTGGCGAAAGTAGTGGAAACATCGGGCGGCCGGTCGGCACGCTCGGGATCCAGGACGCAGGCGGCACGCGCAAGACGATCGCGAGCGGCCGCGACTGGGTCGAGCGCGCGCTCGCGCAGCTCGATGCGCAAAAGTCGGTCCCGATGCGCACCGACGAGCTCGTCGTCGGTACGATCTGCGGCGGCTCCGATGCCACGTCCGGACTGACCGCCAATCCCGCGATGGGCGTCGCGTTCGACCTTCTGGTGGCCGACGGCGCCGCGACGATCTTCGAGGAGACCGGCGAGCTCATCGGCATGGAACACCTGATGGCGGCGCGCGCCGCGAATGCCGCACTGGGTGACGAACTGAAGCGCACGGTAGCCAAGGCGGCGGAATACTATGCGACGCTGGGCTACGCGAGTTTCGCGCCCGGCAATGCCGACGGCGGGCTGACGACGATCGAGGAGAAATCGCTCGGCGCCTACGCGAAGTCCGGGCAATCGCGCATCGCCGGCATCATCAAGCCCGGCATCGCGCCGCCACGCAAGGGACTCTACCTGCTCGACGTCGTGCCGGACGGCGAAGTTCGCTTTGGCTTTCCCAACATCAATGACAACGCGGAGATCGCCGAGCTGATCGCCTGCGGCTCGCATGTGATCCTGTTCTCGACGGGACGCGGTTCCGTAGTGGGATCGGCTATCGCGCCGGTGATCAAGGTGTGTGCCAATCCGGAAACCTGGAAGCGCATGTCAGACGACATGGATGTCGACGCCGGGCGCATTCTTGAAGGCGCGGCCACGCTGCCGGAAGTGGGCCGGGAAATTTACGATCTGATCGGCCGCGTCGCCAATGGCGAGCCGACGAAATCCGAGTCGCTCGGTCACCAGGAATTCATCTTGACCTACAAGAGCTTCGAGCCGCTCGGTCCTGCCTGCCTGCCGGCCGGCTAATCGGTGTTGCGAGTCTTTGCGTGGAGACGCGATATCCGCGGAACCTGTCTTTGTCACCGGCGGCACGGGCTACATCGGCCGCCGGCCGCCGGTGTGTCGCATCGTCGACGTCCCGGGGATACGCGCCGCGCGCAAAAGCGGCTAGGATTCGCTCCATGCAAGCCGCCATCGGCATGCACAAACGCTGCGCCGCATAGTGATTCCGATGGACATCGACAATGCACATTGAAGCCAAGCTTCGCGAACTCGGACTGGTACTGCCGGCCCCGATCATCATTCCGCCCGGAGCGCGCCTGCCGTTCGCGTTCGTCCGGGTGCGCGGCAATCGCGCCTTCGTGTCGGGACATGCGCCGCAGGACGCCGACGGCTCCGTGTCGCGCCCGCTCGGCAAAGTAGGCCGCGACCTGACGGTCGAACAAGGCTACGCGGCGGCGCGCAAGGTGGCGCTGTCGATCCTGGCCAGCCTCCAGCGCGAGCTGGGCGACCTCGACCGTGTCTCCGCGTGGCTGCGCGTGTTCGGCATGGTCAATTCGGCGCAGGGTTTCTCCGCGCAGCCGTCGGTGATCAACGGCTTTTCCGACTTGATCCTCGAACTCTACGGTCCGGAGCGCGGCGCGCACTCACGGTCGGCCGTCGGCATGGCCGAGCTTCCTTTCGAAATCCCGGTGGAGATCGAGGCGGAGGTGGAAATCGACGGAGACGGGAGCCGGCAATGACGTTCGACGCCTTTCTCGAAACGGCCTGGAATGACCACGGCGATCGCCCGCAGGAAGTCGCCGACCGGCTGGCCTCCTCGCTGCACGTGGTGGAAGCCGCGGAGCACATTCCTCCCTTCGCGCGCACTTCTGACGCATGTCTACGGCGAGCATCTCGGCCAATGGTCGCGCGGAATCGAGCTGCTGGAAGCGCTGCGCGCGCTGCCGGCCTTCGACGGCAGCGGAGTCGGCCGCCGGGCGCCTTGGATCGCAACATCGCCACGCTGCGCTATGCCGGCGGCGATGTCGTCGCGTTGACGTCGCTCGCCGTCGCGGACCGGGCGTTTGTCCTCGCCTCCGCCGCAGCGGCATTTGCGGGCCGCGGCGAACATCACGCGCGGCGATAGCCGCCTATGCGGAGGCGCTTGCGGCTGGCGAACGCCGGATTTGCCGCCGACGTCGCCGGCCATTCGCGCGCTCGCGATCGGCGGCAACAATCTCGCCGCGGCGCTCGAGGCAAAGAAGGACCGCGACGCCGCGGAGACAGAGGGCATGCTCGTCGCCGCGAACGGCGGTCTCAAGTACTGGAAACAGGCGGGCACGTGGCTGGAGGAAGAGCGCGCCGAATATCGGCTGACGCGAAGCCTGTTGCAGGCCGGCCGGGCCGCGGACGCGATCGAAAGCGCCCGGCGATGCATCGATGTCTGCGTGCGCAACGGCGCGCCGGCGATCGAGACGTTCTTCGGCTACGTCGTGCTGGCGCTGGCGCAGCGCGCGAACGGCGACGCCGCAGGCGTTCGCCGCATCCCGGCAGCAGGCGCTGGCGCTTCTCGAGCGGGTGCCCGAGGACGAGAAGCGGTGGTGCCAGTCCGACCTCGCGGATCTCGGCGGCTGACCCCAACCCGGCCGCTGCGTGACGCTTACTTGAGCGGCGCCTCGAGCAGGCAGCCGAATTCGCGCGCGAAATCCACCGAGACGCGCGCATGCACCGCGCCCTGGCAGTCGAAGAAGCGCTGGCTGCCGGCGCAGGTGAATACGCCCTCGTGCCAGATGTCAGGATGGATGTAGAGCCCGCGCGTGCCGTCGAAGCGGAAACACACGAAATTCTCGGGCCGCACGTCGTCGCCGGGCAGCGCGAGCGGGACGAGGAACGGCTTCGCTATCGAGCGGAAAGAACAGCTGTCCGCCGTCGGGATGATAGTTGGCGTGCCATTGCAACATGATGTCGGGATCGCGCCGGTGGCTGTCGTCTGCGCGCGTCGGTTCGCCTGCGTAGGCCAGCACGTAATGCCCGCCGACGGCTTCGTTGCGGCCGTACAGGATGTCGCCGCGCCATTCGCTGACGAAGACACCTTCCGTCGTTCCACCCTCGTCGCCGGTGTCGGCGTCGACGGGCCGCCATCCTGTCGCCCGCCACCGGACGATTTCCACGTTGCAAGTCTTCGGGTCGTCGACGAGGTACCCGTAGCCGTCGAGAGCGGCATTCGTGGCATCGATCACCGGCATGCGCACGCGCCGCAATCCCGCGGGCAGGTCGGGATTGAGATAGTCGGTCATGGCGCGCATTCTAGCTAGTCGCCGCGCGCGATCACCTGCGCCAGACGGGTCATGCCCGCACCAATCTGGCGTTCGGTCAGCGCCGTATAGCCCAGCAGCAAGCCGTTGCACGAATGCGTTCCGGACGCGTAGCGCGATAGCGGCAGCACGCTCAAGCCCGACGCGGCGGCGCGCGCGGCGACCGCCCGGTCCGCCTGCCGCGCCGGCAGATGCAGCGCGACATTCATTCCGCTCGTCGCGGGACCCAGGACCGCAGTCCCCGGCAGGGACCGCGCACAGGCGGCCAGCAGCGCATCGCGTCGACCATGATAAAGCGCGCGCATCTTGCGCAGATGGGCGCTGAAGTGGCCGCCGTCGATGAAGTCCGCCAGCACCGCCTGCATTGCGCCGTGCGTATGGTCGTCGAGCTGCCGGCGGACGGCCTCGAACACCGGCACCAGTGACTGCGGGAGCACGACGTACGCCAGCCGCAGCGAAGGAAACACGCTGTTAGTGAACGTCCCGACGTACAGCGTGCGCTCGCTTCGATCGAGACCGTGGATGGAGACCAGAGGACGGCCCGTGTACGTGAACTCGCTCTGGTAGTCGTCTTCGACGATCCACGCTCCGGTTGCCGCGGCATGGCGCAGCAATGCGAGCCTGCGTTCGAGCGACATCGTCACGCCCGTCGGATACTGGCATGACGGCGTGACGTAGACCAATGCCGGCGCCGCGCGGCGTGCACCCGCCTCGACGTCGAGACCGTGCGCGTCGACCGGCACGGGCTCGATGCGCGCACCGGACATGGCCAGTGCGGCGCGCAAATTGGGAAAGCATGGATCTTCGATCCAGACGGTGTCGCGAGCGATTCGAGCAGCACCCGCGCAACCAGGTCGACCGCCTGCATCGAGCTGTTGAGGATCATGACCTGCCCGGGATCGCAGTCGATTCCGCGGGTCGAAGCCAGGTGTCGCGCCGTCGCCTCGCGCAACGGGACGTGGCCGAGCGAAGGGAAATAGCCGAGAAGCCCGCCGCCACCGACGCGAAGGCGCCGCGCGGCGAGCCGCCGCCACAGCACCAGCGGAAATGCATCGAGTGCCGGCATTCCCGCCAGGAACGCCACCGCCTTCGGTACGCTGGCCGAGAGGTAGGAACTCGTCGCGTTGCGGCCCCAGGCCGACACGGCCGCGAGCGCCTTGCGACCGAGCACGCTGGGCCGCCGCCGCTGCGCGCCAGCGCGCCGCGCGATGCGCGCCCGCGCCGCGACAAACGTGCCGGCGCCAATGCGGCGAACGAGAAACCCCTCGGCCTGCAGTCGTGCGATAGCGTCGTCGACCGTGTTGCGCGATATGCGCCAATCCAATGCCAGCTGCCGCGCCGAAGGCAGCCGTGCGCCCTCCGCCAGGCGGCCGTCGACGATCGCGGCGAGACAGGTCTTGTAGATCTGGTCGCGCAGGCTCAAGCCTTCCGAGGCCGGTCCGGAAAGCAGCGGGAACATCGCGCTGAGGGATCGCTTGGGCATCGTCGCCTCGCGTGGAATGGGGATGGCCGGGAGCCGCCAACGAGCGGTCAGGGGCGGCCGATAATGGCCCACAAGATTACTCGATATTGGCGCTTGTCATAAGGCCACCTGCCTTGCACTATCCGGCCACGCCGGCTGCTTCCGGCCCCACACACGCAAGGATTCGCATGTCGCTGCGTCGAATAGGATTCGCCATGGCCACGACCGTCACTCTCGCCTCAGCCGCAGCGCCGGCGTGCGCCCAGGACGCGCCCGCGCCGTCCACCGCGCCCAAACCGCCGGCGTGTGCCGCGACCGCCTTTCACCAGTTCGACTTCTGGCTGGGCGATTGGGATGTGCGCGACGCGTCGGGCAAGCTGGTCGGCCAGAACCGCATCGCGCGGATGCACAAGGAATGCGTGATCTTCGAGAACTATCGCGCGGGCGAATTCAGTGGCTCCAGCCTCAACGTCTACGACGCGGACCGCAAGGTCTGGCACCAGACCTGGGTGGACAGCGGAGGCGGCCTGCTCGTCATCGAGGGCGGCCTCGTGGACGGCAAGATGATTCTGGCGGGCGAGACGGTCGACGCGGAAAAGCCCGGCGGCAAGGTCGACAACCGCATCACCTGGCAGCCGCTTCCCGACGGCCGCGTACGCCAGCTATGGGAGACGTCGGCGGACAAGGGAAGTACGTGGGCGACGTCGTTCGACGGCTACTACACGAAGCAGAAATAGGCTGCGACATCGCTTGCGCGTCGCCGCAGTCCGGCACTAGGGTCCCGTCAGACTGCCCCAGGCTTGATGACCGTCACCGGCGTGCACAACGTCGCCGAAGGCGGCAACGCCGAGGTGGTCAACGCCGGCCACGTCGAGCCCGGGCGCGGCGTAGCGTTGTTCACCGCAATTCCAAGGTCGCCGCCATTCGGGTCGGCTTCACGCGGGTTGGGCAGCGCGGCCAGGGCGAATTTCTTCACGAGCGTGCGAATGACGGCCGAGTGGTGCACGGGATTGCTGATTACTGTGCCGGCAGTCGTATACGCCGAGATGGCGATGGCCGGAACGCGCGCGCCGAGGTTGGTGAAATCGAATATGGGCAGCGACGCATTGCCGGGATCGGCGACGTCGAAGTTGGCCATGCCCGCGTGATAAGGCGAAGGCACCGCCGGTGGCGCCGGCACGCCTTTCGGGGGCTGCACGTGGTCATAGGTGCCGCCATGCTCGTCGAACACGACCAGCAGCAACGTATCCTGCGTGTAATCGTGCGTGGCCGACCCGCTTGTCGCGCGAATCGCCTCGTAGACCTGTCGTAGCACCTCTTCCCCGTAGCGAACATCCTGGTCGGCGTGGAAATCGTGCCCGGGATTGTCGGCCGGCGATTGCGGCGCGCAATCGTTCCCCGATGCATAGAGCGGCTCGATGAACGTGTACTGAGGCAGTGCACCGGTCGCGACGTCCGTAAAGAACGCGTTGGCGGACGGCTTGGCGAAGTCGACGCCGACGAACCGGTCCGGATATTTGCTGAATGCTTGCGGATGGATGAGCGCGGTGAGGCCGCGCTTCAGTTCATTGTCCTGCGCGGGCTCGTAATAGACCTTCCAGGAGACCGGGGTGCTTGCCTCCGACAGCCGCTCGAGGATGGTGAGCGAAGAATTGTTCTTCCACTTGGCAGTCTGGGTCGCGATCCCGTTCGCCTTGTCGACCTCCTGCGGGGCGTTATACAGGTAACCGGACGAGGTCGCCGCATGAAAGAACGAGCGGTTGCAATAGGTCTCGGATGGCACGGCGCAGAACCAGTGGTCGAACACGGCGAAATTCCGGGCAAGAGTCGACAGCACCGGCAACTGGCTGGGCGGATAGGATCCCATGATCATCGTCGGACTGGGCACGGATTGCGCGGGTACGAGGGGTGGCGATGGCGCAGGCGCCGGCAGTGGAAAGCGCTTTTCGTAATCGGTGGCGAAGCCGCCCATGTCATGCTCGAACTGGTGTCGCTCATAGTTCGCGTATCCCTCCTCCGCGTTGGGATACGGATGCCGCCAATCCAGTTCGGCGGCAGGCGTCGGATAGGGGTAGGTCCACACTGGATTCCCGGCGCTGTCGAGGTTGCATCCCTTGAGTCCGCTACAGGGCAGCGGATGGTCCAGGAATTTCCACAGTCCGTCGAATGACTGAGGTGCGGGCACGACCGGCGGCGGCGTCAGGCCAGCCGGCCAGCCGGCCTGCGCGGAGCCATCGGAATAGAGGTAGCCCAGCAGGTTGTCGAACGAACGATTCTCGAACATGACGACGACGATGTTCTTGATGTTCGGCAGAAACTCCGGCGTCGCTTCGACCGGGGGCGCCGTGTCTGCGGAGTCCATAAAACACGACGGCAGGAGTGAAACCCCTGCCGCCGCCGCGGACAACTGCAGAAAATCGCGCCGCGATCGGTGACGCGGGCCCCCTTGCCCCGCTTTGCGTCCTGGTCGCGGTCGTTCCGTGTCGTCATCGATTTTCTCCGCATGCGCCTAGTGGCTGACTTTCCCGACCTTCGACCCGGAATTGCCGACGAGGAAATCGAGGTCGACGCCACGGTCGGCCTGCAGCACGGTGTCGCAGTAGAGCTTGACCCAGCCGCGCGTCGCATGCGGCGGCAGCGGCTTCCACTTGGTCTTGCGCCGCGCGAGCTCGTCGTCGGAGACGTGCAGGTGGATCCTGCGCTTGGCGACGTCGAGTTCGATCATGTCGCCGTTGCGCACCAGCGCCAGCGGCCCGCCGGCCGCCGCCTCGGGCGCCGTGTGCAGCACGACCGTGCCGTAGGCGGTGCCGGACATGCGCGCGTCCGAGATGCGGATCATGTCGGTGACGCCCTTCTTCAGCAGCTTGGCGGGCAGCGCGAAGTTGCCGACCTCGGGGAAGCCGGGATAGCCCTTCGGGCCCGCAGTTCTTGAGCACCAGCACGCAGATTCGCGTCGACGTCGAGCTTCGGGTCGTCGATGCGCTTGTGCAGGTCGTCGATGTTCTCGAACACCACGGCGCGCCCCTTGTGCTTCAGCAGCTTCGGCGTCGCCGCCGAGGGCTTCAGCACGCAGCCGTTCGGCGCCAGGTTGCCGCGCAGCACCGCGATGCCGCCCTGCGGCTTGAACGGCTTCGCGATGCGGCGTGATGACCTTCTCGTTGTAGTTGACGGCGTCCTTGCAGTTGTCCCAGATCGTCTTGCCGTTGACGGTGAGCGCCTTCTTGTGCAGGAACTTGCCGATCTCGCGGATCACCACCGGCAGGCCGCCGGCATAGTAGAAATCCTCCATCAGGTACTTGCCCGACGGCATCAGGTCGACGAGGCACGGCATGTCGCGGCCCGAGCCGGTCCCAGTCGTCGAGCGACAGCTTGACGCCGATGCGCGCCGGCGATGGCGAGCAGGTGCACGACCGCGTTGGTCGAGCCGCCGATCGCGCCGTTGACCATGATCGCGTTCTCGAACGCGTCCTTGGTGAGGATCTGCGACATCCGCAGGTCCTCGTGCACCATCTCGACGATCCGCCGCCCGCACATGCGCGAGAGCAGCCGGCGGCGCGAATCGACGGCGGGGATCGCCGCATTGGTGGGCAGGCCCATGCCCAGCGCCTCGACCATCGACGCCATCGTCGACGCCGTGCCCATCGTCATGCAGTGGCCGGCCGAGCGCGACATGCACGCCTCGGCCTCGTCCAGTCGGGCATCTTCATCTCGCCGGTCTTCAGCATCTCGGTGAATTTCCACACGTGCGTGCCGGAGCCGATGTCCTCGCCGCGGAACTTGCCGTTCAGCATCGGGCCGCCGGAGATGCCGATCGTCGGCAGGTCGCACGACGCCGCGCCCATCAGCAGCGCCGGCGTGGTCTTGTCGCAGCCCATCATCAGCACGACGCCGTCGAACGGATTGGCGCGGATCGACTCCTCGACGTCCATCGCCGTCTGGTTGCGGAACAGCATCGTCGTCGGCCGCATCAGCGTTTCGCCCAGGCTCATCACCGGAAACTCGATGGGGAAGCCGCCGGCGTCGAGGATGCCGTCGCGCACGTGCTGCGCGAGCTCGCGGAAGTGCGCGTTGCACGGCGTCGCCTGCGACCACGTGTTGCAGATGCCGATCACCGGCCGGCCGTCGAACTGGTCGTGCGGCATGCCCTGGTTCTTCATCCACGAGCGGTGGACCAGCGCGTCGCGGTCGTGGCTGTCGAACCACGTGCGTGGAGCGCAGCGATGCGCCTGGCCTTCGCGGTTTTTGCCTTGGCTCATTGGCTTGTGTAGCCTTTTCACGCGGCGAGGCGCGCGCCGGTTCCCTGGTCGAAGACATGCACCTTGGCGGGATCGATGGAGAGGCCGATCCGGTCGCCGGGATTCACGTCGGGGCGGCCGTGCGTGACCAGGATCAGCTGGTCGCTTCGCCGGCCTGGATCAGCAGTTCGGTCTCGGCGCCGGTCGGCTCGACCACGACGATTTCGGCGGGCACCGCGTCCGGCGCGTCGGGGCTGGCGAGCCGCAGGTCGCCGGGGCGAATGCCGTAGGCGACCGCCTGGCCGTCCGCGCCCGGCCCCTGCTGCAGCGGCCAGCGCACGCCGCCGGCGACCTCGACGTGCGCCGGTCCGCCGCCGCGCTTCACCTTGCCGTTCATCACGTTCATCGCCGGCGAGCCGATGAACTGCGCGACGAACAGGTTGTCCGGATGGTCGTAGAGCTCGAGCGGCGCGCCGATCTGCTCGATGCGCCCGTCGTGCATGACGACGATGCGGTCGGCCATCGTCATCGCCTCGACCTGGTCGTGCGTGACGTACACGGTCGTCGTCTTCAGCCGCTGGTGCAGCGCCTTGATCTCGGCGCGCATCGCGACGCGCAGCTTGGCGTCGAGGTTGGACAGCGGCTCGTCGAACAGGAACACCTTCGGGTCGCGGACGATCGCGCGGCCCATCGCCACGCGCTGCCGCTGGCCGCCGGAGAGCTCGCGCGGGAAGCGCGCCAGGTACGGGTCGAGGTTCAGGATCTTCGACGCGTGCGCGACGCGCTCCGCCATCATCTTCGGATCGGCCTTGCGCAGCTTCAGGCTGAACGCCATGTTCTCGCCGACGGTCATGTGCGGATACAGCGCGTAGCTCTGGAACACCATCGCGATGTCGCGGTCCTTCGACTCGACGTCGTTGACCACCTTGCCGTCGATCGCGATGGTGCCGCCGGTGATCTCCTCGAGTCCGGCCAGCATGCGCAGCAGCGTCGACTTGCCGCAGCCCGACGGTCCGACGAGCACCATGAACTCGCCTTCCTTGATGTCGAAGCTGATGCCCTGGATGACCTTCGTGTGGCCGAAGGACTTCTCGATGTTCTGGAACGATACGGTTGCCATAGTCGATTCTCGAAGGTCCGAAGTTGCGTACGTGCGTCAGGACTTCACGGCGCCGGCGGTGAGTCCGCCGACCATGTACCGCTTGAACGTGTAGTAGATCGCCGCCGGCGGCAGCGCGTAGATGAGGCCCGGTCGTCATCAGCAGTTCCCACGGCGAATCGTCGGCGGCGAGGAAGTTGCCGAGCGCCACGCCGAGCGTGATGTCCCTGTCGTTGGACAGCAGCAGGAACGCGTACAGGTATTCGTTCCACGCCAGCAGCAGCGCGTAGGTGCCGATCGCGACCAGCGACGGCGTCATCAGCGGCAGGTAGACGAGCCGGAACAGCTGCAGCGGCGACGCGCCGTCCATCTTCGCCGCCTCGTCGAGTTCGCACGGCAGCTTGTCGGACGCCTGCTTCAGCACCCAGATCGAGTACGGCGCCGCGATCGTCGTCATCGCCAGGATCAGCGCCCACTGGTTGTTGAGCAGCCCGTACACGCCCATCGTCTTGTACATCGGCACCGCCAGGAACGCCGCCGGGATGAAGTACGTGAACAGCGCCAGGTTCATCACCGTGCGCCCGCCGCGCACCTTGAGGCGGCTGATCGCGAACGCCGCGCACGGTGGCGACGATCGAGCGTCAGCAGGCCGACGGTGACCGCGATGAACAGCGAATTCCACATCTGCAGCCAGAAGTGGTTGAGGTAGTGGTGCTGCTGCTGGAACACGACCTCGAAATTGTGCAGCGTCGGATGCTCGGGCCACAGCCTGCCGCCCATCGCCTCGTCCTTCGACGAAAACGCGAACAGGCACAGGTGGTAGATCGGCAGCATCGTCCAGATGAACAGCGGGATGCCGATCAGCAGCAGCTTCGCCTCCGTTCCCGCCTGGCGCCAGGAGCCTGCTCTCCGAGTGCGCAGTGAGCTGGGGTCTCGCCTCCCGCTCCGGGAGTGCCCAGCGAACGCAGTGAGCTTGGGGGTTCATTTCGACAGCCGCTTCATCATGAAGTAGACGAGCGGCAACACCGCCGGCAGCGCGACGACGATCGCCGCCATCGACATGTCGACCTCATCGAGCCGCAGGTAGCGGATGCCGAGCGTCGCGAGCACGTGCGTCAGGTCGGCCGGTCCGCCGCCGGTCAGCAGGTAGACGCTGTTGAAGTCGCCCATCGTCCAGATCATCGACAGGATCGTGCACGTCAGGTACAGCGTGCGCATCGACGGCCAGGTGATGAAGCGGAATTTCTGCCAGCTGGTCGCGCCGTCGACCGACGCGGCCTCGTAGTGTTCCGCGGGAATCGCCAGGCGGCCGGCGACGAGGATCAGCGTCCAGAACGGCAGCGACTTCCAGATGTGCATCAGCATGGCGATGCCGAGCGCCAGCATCGGATCGTTGAGCCAGTTGGGGCCGTCGGCGCCGGTGAAGCGGAAGATCAGCGAATTGATGAGGCCCCATTCCGGATTGAGCATGAAGCGCACCGACAGGATCGTCGGGATCGACGGCACCGCCCACGGCAGGATGAACAGCAGCGACATCCACTTGATCCACGTGCGCGCCGTCACGAAGAAGCCGGACAGGACGAGCGCGACGACCATCTTGAGATTGATGCCGATGATGACGAACGCGAGCGTGTTGTACACCGACCGCAGGAAGATCGGATCGTCGAACAGCTTCTGGTAGCTGACCGGATGACGCGCGAGCCAGAGGCCGTACCCGACCGGGTAGAGCACGAAGACCAGGAACACCACGACGTACGGAGCGAGGAGGATCAGCCCCCACTTCTGCCACGGCGACATCCCCTTCTTCTCGGGGCCGGGCGGCAGCCGCTGCACGTCGGGAAGAGCGAGCGTTGACACGGCTTCTCGAACTCCTCTTGCCGGCAGATCCGGAGGAATCGGGCGGGGACGAACCCCGCCCGATCCGTGGTCACATGTCGAACGCGATGCCGGCGAACGTCAGCCGGCGACCTGCTTGATGCGGGCGATCATTTCGTCGGTCGCCTTTTCCACCGAGACGTTGTCGTTGACGACGCGGCTCATGGCCTTCGCCCAGACGTTCTCGTTGTTGAGGACCGTGAACTTGTAGTTCTTGGTGAATTCGAACGTCACCGTGCCGGCGCCGAACTGGTTGTACACGGCCTTGCGATGCGGGTCGGCCTGCCAGAACGCGCTGGTGATGCCCGACTTGGTCACCGGGAACCAGCGGCCCAGCGAGCCTTCGACGTACGGCTGCAGGTTCTCGTCCTGCAGCATGAACGCGACGAATTCCTTGGCGCGCTTCTTGTTCTTCGACGCCTCGAAGATGACGCCGACCTTGACCGCGGCGCGATAGACGAACTTCGATCCGTCCGGCTTGTTGGGGAAGCCGGCCGTGGCGATCAGCTCGTCGTAATTCTTCTTGGCCTGCGCGCGCTGCTCCGGCGTCAGCGTCTCGTTGTTGGAGTCGTCGAGCCACTTGGCGGCGATCGAGATCGTCGCGTTGTGCGTCATCAGGATCGTCTTGTTGTGGAACGACACGTTGTTGTCCGGATCCTTCCAGCTCGTCGACGACGGCGGCGTGCAGCCGCGGGTGCGGATCGACGTGTAGTCCCGCAGCGCGTTGATCAGGCCCGGCGCGCACCTTCGGGTCGTCGACCAGCAGCTTGCCGTCGTCGTCGACCAGCTTCACGTTGTACGCGTCCATGAAGGTCAGGAACGAGATAGAACGAGTCGCTGGAATCCACTCCCATCGGCTGGCCGATGGCGTAGGTCCGCTTGCCGGTCTTGGTGCGGTGCGCGGGCTGCACCTTGTCGCACCAGAAGTCCCAGTAGGCCTTCCAGCCGGTCGGGATGTCGGATTCCTTGTAGCCCGCATCACCCAGCATGTCCTTCCAGTACTGGATGTGCATCGTCTGCTGCTTCAGCGGGAACGCGTAATACGCCTTCTTCTTGGTCTTGTCGTTGTACAGGTAGGTCGTCTCGACGGTGTTCTTGAGGAATCCGCCCTTCACCGGCGTGATGACGTCCGTGATGTCCTCGAGCTTGCCGTCGAACGCCCACTTGCCGGCGACCTGGAAGTCGTAGACGTCGGCATAGGCGACGTCGGGCGGCGTGCCGGCATCGAGCGCGGCCACCGTCTTCGGAATCATGTCCTGCACCGGATACTGCGACAGTTCGACCTTGACCTTGGTCTTGTCCTCGAACTTCTTGATCGCGGCGAACAGCGCGTCATCCTCGGACTTGTAGAAGCCCTTCACCCACCAGACCGTGAGCTTTTCCTGCGCGGCCACCGGACCGGCGGCGAGCAGGCCGGCCGCGACCAGCGCGGCGGCGAACTTGCTGAACATCTTCATGCGACTCCTCCATGGAAGGGAATGCTTGCGCAGCGCGGACTTTGCCGTCTTGTTTTCGCAGCCCGCTTGCAGACTACGGGCGGCGTCAGATGGTGTCAACTGAGGCTGTCAACTGACGTCAACGGAAGGCGGCCCAGGGTGCCGGCCGGGACCCTACATCACCGCGCCCAGGTACCACGGCACGAATTCGCTCTGGCCGTAGCCGTGCTTTTCGCTCTTCGACTTGGCGCCCGACGCCGTGTCGAGCATCAGCTGGAACAGCTTCTCGCCGGTGCCGTCGACCGACGCATTGCCGTCGGCGATCTCGCCGCAATTGAGGTCGATGTCCTCTTCCTGCTTGATCCACAGCGGCGTGTTGGTCGACAGCTTGAGCGACGGCGCCGGCGCGCAGCCGTAGGCCGAGCCGCGGCCGGTCGTGAACACGATCATGTTGGCGCCGCCCGCCACCTGTCCGGTCGCCGAAACCGGGATCGTAGCCCGGCGTGTCCATGTAGACGAAGCCCTTGGCCGTCACCGGCTCCGCGTATTCGTACACGGCGACGAGGTTGGTCGTGCCGCCCTTGGCCACGGCGCCGAGCGATTTCTCGAGGATCGTCGTCAGGCCGCCGGCCTTGTTGCCCGGCGACGGATTGTTGTTCATCTCGCCCTTTTCGCGCGTCGTGTAGTCCTCCCACCACTTGATGCGCGAGACGAGCTTTTCGCCGACTTCGCGCGAGACCGCGCGGCGGGTCAGCAGGTGCTCGGCGCCGTAGATCTCGGGCGTCTCCGACAGGATCGCCGTGCCGCCGTGGCGCACCAGCAGGTCGACCGCCGCGCCCAGCGACGGATTGGCGGTGATGCCCGAGTAGCCGTCCGAGCCGCCGCATTGCAGGCCGACGGTGATGTGCGACGCCGGCACCGGCTGCCGCTTCACGTCGTTGGCATGCGGCAGCATCTCCTTGATGAGCCCGATGCCGTACGCGATGGTCTTGGCGGTGCCGCCGGTGTCCTGGATGCTGAACTGGCGCAGCAGCGGTCCCTCCTTCAGGTTCTCCGCCCCCATCAGCGAACTGATCTGGTTCGCCTCGCATCCCAGCCCGATCATCAGCACGCCGGCGAAATTGGCGTGGCGCGCGTAGCCGCCCAGCGTGCGCCGCAAGAGCTGCATGCCCTCGCCGTGCGTGTCCATGCCGCAGCCGGAGCCGTGCGTCAGCGCGACCACGCCGTCGACGTTCGGGAATTCCGCCAGCCGCTCGCGCGTGAAATGTTCGGCGATGCCGCGCGACACCGTGGCCGAGCAGTTCACCGTGGACAGGATGCCGATGTAGTTGCGCGTGGCGACCCTGCCGTCCTCGCGCACGATGCCCATGAACGTCGCCGCCGGCGTCACGTACTGCGTCGGCTTCATGTCGGCGCCGAACGCGTAGTCGCGGTCGAACGAGCCCATGACGAGATTGTTGAGATGCACGTGCTCGCCGGGCGCGATGTCCCGGCTGGCGAAGCCGATGATCTGGTTGTAGCGGCGGACCGGCTCGCCTTTCTTGATCGCGCGCGTGGCGATCTTGTGCGCGGGCGGGACCAGCCCGACGACGGTGATCTTCTCGTCGAGCAGCGTCGTGCCGCCGACGAGCTGCGACCGGGCGATGACGACGTCGTCGTTGGGATGAAGGCGAATCGTGAGTGAGCTGCGGGTCAACATAGGGTTCTCCTTACTGCAGGGTCGCGCGCGCGACGGCGAGCCGGTCGATGGCCGCGAAGTCCCAGCCGATGCCGAGTCCCGGCGCATCGGGCGGAAGCGCGTGACCGTCCTGCATTGCCATGCGTGACGTAGTGATCGAATCGAGTTGCGGAATGTATTCCACCCACGCGCCGTTGGGCACCGCGGCGGACAGCGAAACGTGCAGTTCCATCAGGAAATGCGGGCACACGGGCACGTTGAAGGTCTCAGCCAAATGGGCCACCTTGAGCCACGGCGTGATGCCGCCGATGCGGGCGCAATCCACTTGGACCACCGAACACGCGCCGCGTTCGAGGTACTCGCGGAAATGTGCCGGGTGGTACAGCGATTCGCCGACCGCGATGGGCATGCTCGCCTTGGCGGCCAGCTCGACGTGGCCGCCCAGGTCCTCCGCCGGCAGCGGCTCCTCGAACCAGCCGAGCATGCAGCGCTTCGTAGGCGTGGGCGCGGCGGCAGGCCTCGGCCACGGTGAACGCCTGGTTGGCATCCACCATGACTTCGAAGGAATCGCCGACGGCCGCGCGCACCGCGGACAGTCGCGCGACGTCCTCGCGCGATCGACGGCTTGCCCACCTTGACCTTGCATCCCTTGAATCCCGCCGCCTTCGCGGCATGCGCCTCGTCGACGAGCTGCTGCTGCGGATGATGCAGCCAGCCGCCTTCCGTGGTGTACACGGGGACCCTGGCTTGCGCGCCACCTGCCATCTTCCACAGCGGCTCGCCGGCACGGTTGCACCGCAAGTCCCAGAGCGCCGTGTCGATCGCCGCGAGCGCCAGGCTGGTGATCGCGCCGACGGCCGTGGCGTGCGTCGCGAAGAAGAGATCCTTCCAGATCGCCTCGATCTGCGCCGCATCGCGGCCGATGAGCCGGGGCGCCAGGTGGTCACGCAGCAGCGCGACCACCGACGAGCCGCCGGTGCCGATCGTGTACGTGTACCCGACGCCCACGGCGCCGTCGTCGCAGGTGATCCGCACCAGCGGCGTCTCCTGCGTCACGAAGGACTGGATCGCGTCGCTGCGCGCGACCGGCGGCGGCAGGTTGACCTGCAGGATCTCGACGCGCTCGATCGACGTCATGGCCGGAGCCTAGCGGTAGACAAGCTTCGGCAGCCAGAGCGAGATGATCGGCACATAGGTGATCAGGATCAGGCTGCCAAGCAGCGGAATGAGCCAGGGCACGATGGCCATGGTCGTGCGTTCCAGCGACATTCGCGCGACGCGCGCCAGCACGTACAGCACCATCCCCATTGGCGGATGCAGGAGTCCGATCATCAGGTTCAGCACGACGATCAGCCCGAAATGCACCGGATCGATGCCCAGTTGCGTGACCACCGGCATCAGCACCGGAACGGCGATCAGGATCGCCGCGGTCGGCTCGAGGAAGCAGCCGACGAACAGCAGCAGCAGGTTCACGAGCAGCAGGAACACCCACGGCGTGTGCGTGAAGCTCAGCGTCCACGCGGTGACCATGTCGGTCACGCGCGTCGCCGTCAGCAGCCAGCCGAAGATCGACGCGGCGGCGACGATGAACAGCACGGTCGCGGTGGTCTCGATGGTCTCCATCGACACCTTGACCAGCATCTTGAACGTCATCGTGCGGTACCAGAACAGCCCGAGGAACAGCGCCCAGATCGACGCGGCGACGGCGCCCTCGGTGGGCGTGAAGATGCCCGGTGGTCATGCCGCCGATCAGCAGCACCGGCGTGATGATCGGCAGCACTGCCTCGAACTTCCATTTCCAGTCGGCCACGAACAGCGCGACCATCGCGATGCCGGCGGCCAGCGCGCCGTTGGCGCCGGCCTTGACCGCGAGCCAGATCACCAGCGGGAACGCGATGACGACCGCCAGTTCCAGCGCCGCCTTGCCGACGCGGCTCCACAGGAACTTGATGTCCGCGCCCCAGTTGTTCTTGTGCGCGAAGTACGCGACCGTCAGCATCATCAGGAACGTCATGACGATGCCGGGCAGGATGCCGGCCAGGAACAGCTGGCCGATCGACACGTTGGCGACCATGCCGTAGATCACGAACGGCAGCGACGGCGGGATGATCGGCCCCAGGGTGGCCGATGCCGCGGTGACGCCGACCGAGAACTCCTTCGAGTACCCGTGATCGCGCATCGCCTTGATCTCGATCGTGCCGAGCCCCGCGGCGTCGGCGATGGCCGTGCCCGACATGCCCGGCGAAGATCACCGAACCGATGATGTTGACGTGGCCCAGCCCGCCCTTCATCCAGCCGACCAGCGCCAGCGCGAAATTGTAGATGCGGTTGGTGATGCCGGCGTTGTTCATCAGGTTGCCGGCAAGGATGAAGAACGGCACCGCGAGCAGCGGAAAGCTGTCGAGGCCGCTGATCATCCGGTGCACGACGACCATCGGCGGCGTGCTGCCGGAGACCATGATGTAAATCAGCGACGCCCCGGCCATGGCGATGGCGACCGGGATGCCGGTCACCATCAGCGCGAGAAACGAGGTCAGCAGGGCGCCCGTCACTCGATCGTCTCCTCGATCGCGTGCTCGGGACGCTCGAGCAGGCTGAAGCCGCGCCGCCAGTTCTCGATCGCGACCTGCACCGAACGCACTGCGGCCGCCGCGAACCCGATCGCGCAGACGCCGTAGACCAGGTTCATCGGCAGGTCGATGATGGTCATCTTCAGCGCGCTCATCCGCATCATCATCTGGACGGTGAGGCCGAACGCGATCACGAAGAACACGAACCTTCCGATGTCGACCACCGTCGACAGCGCGCGGCCGGCCGCAGCCGGGATGAGCCGGTACAGGAAGTCGACGTGGATGTGCCGGGTCCGCCGCACCGCGGCGGCGACGCCCATGAACACCGTGCAGATCAGCAGGTAGCGGGCGATCTCCTCGGTCCACGCCGCCGAATCGTTCATCACGTAGCGCGTGAAGAACTGGTAGAAGACGTTCAGCCCGAGCAGCCAGAAGAACGCGAGCGATGCCCAGTCCTCGATCAGGTAGTGCGACAGGTCGATCGGCGCGTCCTCGACGTGGAAGTGGCCCTCCTCGTCGAGGACGTGCGCTGTGGCGTGCGTCGTTTCAGTCGTGTCGGTCATGGAAATGGGTCCGCGTCAAACCGCACGCTCGCCAAAGGCGCCGCGTGCGGTTCGTTCCGTTCACTTGATCGCGACGATCCTGTCGTAATCGGACTTGCTGTAGCCCAGCGACTCGAGCGGCGTGTTCTTCAGCACGGCGTCGGAGAAGCTCTTGCGATCGACGTTGACGATCTGCAGGCCCTTCTTCTTGAACTCATCGGTGAGTTCGGCCTCGCGCGCCTTGATCTTGGCGGATGCGCGGGCGGCGGCTTCCAGCGTGACTTCGGTGAAGATCTTCTTCTCGTCCGGCGTCAGCTTGTTCCAGACGTGCGGCGCGACCTGCGTCGTCAGCCCGTCCACGATGTGGCCGGTCATCATGATCGCCTTCTGCACTTCGTAGAACTTCTTCGCCTCGATCGTCGTCAGCGGATTCTCCTGCGCGTCGACCGTGCCGTTCTGCAGCGCGAGGTAGACCTCGGCGAAGGCGATCGGCGTCGGGTTGGCGCCGCAGGCCTTGGGCGTCGCCATGTAGACCGGCACGTCCGGAACCCGGATCTTCAGGCCCTTCATCCCTGCGCAGTCGGTGAACGGCTTCTGTGCCGTGGTCTGCCGCGCGCCGTAGTAGGTGTACGCGGTGATCTGGATGCCGGTCTTCTCCCGGTAGCCGTCGACCATTTCCTTGAACACGTCGCTCTTCGAATAGGCGAGCAGATGTTCGCCGTCGCGGAAGATGAACGGGTAGTAGGCGATCCCCAGGCGCGGGTAGCTGCGCGCGGCGAAGGACGGCCCGCTGATGATCATGTCGACCGTGCCGAGCGTCATGCCCGTGTTGATGTCGGTCTCCTTGCCCAGCGTGCTGGCCGGAAAGACCTCGATGTCGAACTTGCCGTTGGTGCGCTTCTTGATCTCGGCCGCGGCCCACACCGATTCGGTGTGGTACGGCTCCGAAGTTTCGTACACGTGCGCCCACTTCAACTTCTGCTGCGCGAGCGCGGGACCGCCCGCAACCATCGCGGCGGCCGCAACAACGCCATGACAGCATTTCGAAATCAAACGCATGACGCCTCCTTGGTGCCTGTTGTTGATGCGCGGCCGCGCCGCGCACCGGTTGGATTCCTGTATTCAGCAGACGACCTGAACCTTGGTGCTCTTGTTCTTGTCGGCCGCCGCATGAAACGCGGCGACCGCATCCTGCAGCGGATACTGGCCGGACAGCAGCGGGCGGACGTCGACGCGGCGCGACGACAGGTATTCCACCGCCCAGTCGAATTCGATCCCCCAGCGGAACGCGCCGCGCAGGTCGAGTTCCTTGGCCATGATCTCGTTGACGACGAACGGCAGCGGTTCGTGCGGCAGCGTGCCGACCTGCACGACCACGCCGCCGCGCTTGGTCGCCGCGACGCAGCTCTTGAGCGCGTTGAAATTGCCGGAGACCTCGTACGAGACGTCGAACTGCGGCGTGGCCAGCGCCTCGCCGTCGCGGTCGGCGCGCAGCGTGACGTCGGCACCCACCAGCTTCGCCTGCGCCAGCGGCCGGTCGAGGACGTCCGTGACCGTGATCTTCTTCGCCCCCGCCAGCCGCGCCGCGAGGACCGTGACGCAGCCGATCGTGCCCGCGCCGGTGATCAGCACCGACTTGCCCAGCAGGTCGCCGCCGCGGTTGACCGCGTGCAACCCCACCGCGAGCGGCTCCGCGAAGGCCAGTTCGCCCAGCGTGATGTCGCCGGCCACCGGATAGCACTGGCGCTCGCCCATCACGAAATATTCCTGGAACATGCCCTGCACGTGCGGGAACAGGCTGGCGCTGCCGAGGAATTTCATCTTCGTGCAGAGATGCTCGCGCCCTTCGCGGCAGTAGTCGCAGCGGCCGCAGGCATGCGACGGCGAGATGGCGACGTTGTCACCCTTCTTCACGCGCGTGACGCCGGGGCCGACGGCCGCGACGACGCCGGAGGCCTCGTGGCCGGGGATCAGCGGCTCGCGCACGATGAAGCTGCCGTTGCGGCCCTCGAAATAGTAGTGGAGGTCGGAGCCGCAGATTCCGGCGGCGCCCAGGCGCAGCAGCACTTCGCCCGGGCCCGGCGTCGGCGTGTCGGCGGCTTCGATCCGCAGGTCTTCCTTCGCGTGTATCTTGCAGGCCAGCATGTTCGATCCCTTTCGGTCGGGGTTGCGTTCGAACCTGTCCTCAGCTTCGGACAGGTTCATCAGCTCGCTCATTTCGATCCGGTCACGCTGTCCCAGCCGGTGGAAAAGCGCTTGTAAGCCTGGTTCAGGTGACGCTGCATCGCCGCGCGCGCGCCTGCGGAGTCCTTTGCGGCAATCGCCTTCAGCACGGCGCGATGCTCGGCCATCGCGGATTGCCACAGCGCCGGAGAATCGTAGTGGTGCTCGAGTTGCTTGTAGAGCGGGCCGGTGCGGTCCTGCCACAGCATCTCGACCACGGCGACCAGCGCGCCGTTGCCGGTGGCCTCCGCGATGCGCATGTGGAACATCCGGTCGCCGTCCAGCGGCTGCTTGTCCTCGTCGAGTTCGTGCTCCATGGTCGCGAGCGTTTCCTCGATCGCCTGCACCTGCCCCTTCTTCGCCGACTTGGCCGCGAGCGCCGCGGTCTCGCCCTCGACCACGTAGCGCGCGCGCAGCAATTCGAACGGTCCCGCGGTGGCGCCGCCGTCGTCAGGCGTCGTCCTGGCGCCACCCTTCGCGCCGCGCCGTGGTTCCGGGCGCCTGCACATAGATGCCGGAGCCGATCCGCACTTCGACCAGCCCTTCGACTTCGAGCGCGATCAGCGCTTCGCGCACCGAGGGCCGGGAAACGCCGAGTTGCTTGGCCAGGTCGCGCTCCGGCGGCAAGCCGCGCGCCGGCAGGAAATTCGCCGCTGCGGATCAGCGTGCGGATCTGGTCGGCGATCTGGCGGTAAAGACGGCGCGGTTCGATGCTCTGGAACGGCATGGCGCTCATGACGCTTCGGACAAGCGGCGCCATTTGATGGAGGTCGGGTCGGAAGGCTAACCCCCGCCTGAAAACTGGTCAAGTGGTATTACCAATTGCCGGGCCGCTGGAGTAGAATCCCGAGGCTCGCCGCGAGCCCGCAATTCGCTCCAGGGCACGCCTTCCCGCCCGCCACCTTCCGCCACCCACCGCACGATGACCTCCACCACGATTGCCTCCATTCGCGCGACACCCGTGACCGTGCCGCTCGAAGCGCCGCTGCTGCACAGCAACGGCGCGCACTGGGGGCGTTTCGTGCGCACCATCGTCGAGGTCGAGACGGCGGACGGCTTCGTGGGCCTGGGAGAAATGGGCGGCGGCGGCGAGGACGCGACCCGCGCCTTCGCCGGACTCGAATCGTACCTGCGCGGTCACGACGTCTTTGCGCTGGAGGCGATGCGCTTCAAGGTCTGCAACCCGACCGCCAGCCTCTACAACAACCGCACGCAGCTGCACGCCGCCATCGAATTCGCGTGCCTCGACATCATCGGCAAGAAGCTCGGCGTCCCGGTCCATGCGCTGCTGGGCGGCAAGCTGCGCGACACCGTCGATTTCGCGAGCTACCTCTTCTTCCGCTACGCCAATCCGGAAACCGGGCGGGGCGAGGTGCGCACGCCCGAGCAGCTGGTCGCCAACGCCGCCGCGCTCAAGGCGAGCCATGGCTTCACGTCGCACAAGCTGAAAGGCGGCGTGTATCCGCCGGCGCACGAACTCGCGTGCTACCGCGCGCTCGCCGCGTCGCTGCCGGGCGAGCGCTTCCGCTACGATCCCAATTCCGCGCTGTCGCTTGCCGATGCGATCGCGTTCGGCAACGGCATCCTCGACATCCGCAACGACTATTTCGAGGACCCGGTCTGGGGCATGCCGCAATTGCAGCGGCTGAAGGAGTTCGTGCCGCTGCCCATCGCCACCAACACCGTCGTCGTCAACTTCGAGCAGCTGGCGTCGAACATTCAGTCATGGCGGCGTCGACGTCATCCTGCTCGACACCACGTTCTGGGGCGGCATCCGGCCGTGCATCAAGGCGGCCGGCGTCTGCGAGACGATGGGGCTGGGCGTCGCCGTGCACAGTTCCGGCGAACTCGGCATCCAGCTCGCGACCATGCTGCACATGGGCGCGGTCGTGCCGAACCTGGGCTACGCCGCCGACGCGCACTACCATCACCTGACCGACGACGTGATCGAAGGCGGGCTGATGCGCTACGAGAACGGCGCGATACGCGTGCCCGACGCGCCGGGGCTGGGCGTGTCGCTCGACCGCGGAAAAATTGCGCCAGTATCACGAACTTTATCGCGAGCTGGGCGGCTATCCTTACGACCGCGATCCGGGGCGTCCCGGGCTGGTATGCGCACGTGCCGAATTCGAATTGGGCCGATCCGTGATGTGTCGCTGCGCCCTGCCTAAGATGAACTAGCAAAATCGAGGCGCGGCCCTTTAGAGTCGGCGAGCCTCGGGCTCCACTAGAATTTTCCAGGAGAAGTTTTCTATGAGACTCAGCGGCAAAACAGCGCTCGTCACCGCCGCCGGTCAGGGCATCGGCTTCGCCAGCGTCATCCAGATGGCGCGCGAAGGCGCCACCGTGTATGCGACCGACGTGAATCCGAAGCTGCTGGTCAACTACTCGGGCATCGCCAACGTGCATCCGCGCATCCTCGACGTGCTCGACGACGCCGCCGTCGCGAAGATGATCGACGAATTGCCGGCGCTCGACGTGCTGTTCAACTGCGCCGGCTTCGTCCATCACGGCTCCATTCTCGAATGCACGTCGAAGGACTGGGACTTCAGCTTCAACCTGAACGTCCGCGCGATGTACATCGCGATCAAGGCGGCGCTTCCGAAGATGCTCGACAAGCACCAGAAGACCGGCAGCTGGGCGTCGATCATCAACATGGCCTCGGTCGCCGGTTCGCTCAAGGGCCTGCCGAATCGCTTCGTCTACGGCGCCAGCAAGGCCGCCGTGGTCGGCCTGACCAAGGCGGTCGCCGCCGACTACGTCCAGAAGGGCGTGCGCTGCAACGCCATCGCGCCCGGCACCGTCGACACGCCGTCGCTGGGCGACCGGATCAACGCCTTCGACGATCCCGTGGAGGCGCGCAAGATGTTCATCGCGCGGCAGCCGATGGGGCGCCTCGCCAAGGCCGAGGAAATCGCGCCGATCGTGGTCTTCCTGGCCTCCGACGAATCCATGTTCGCCACCGGCCAGATCTATTCGGTCGACGGCGGCATGACGATTTAAAACTTCTAGTGGACCCGGGACGGCCGAAGCCGTCCCGTCTTTAAAGCAAATTTCCAATTCGGAGGCATTATGAAACTCGTACGCTACGGTCCCGCCGGCAAGGAAAAGCCCGGCCTCATCGACGCCGACGGCAAGCTTGCGCGACCTGTCGAAGAAGGTGAAGGACATCGACGCCGCGACGCTGGCGCCGGCCGAGACTGCGCGAAGCTCGAAGAAGCTCGACCCGAAGAAGCTGCCGCTGGTGAAGGGCAAGCCGCGCCTGGGTCCGTGCGTGGCCACGCCGTCCAAGTTCGTCGCGATCGGCCTGAACTACATCGACCACGCCAAGGAAACCGGCTCGCCGATCCCCGAGCATCCGATCGTCTTCTTCAAGTCGCAGACGTGCATCGTCGGTCCCAACGACAACGTGATGGTGCCCAAGGACTCGACGCAGCTGGACTGGGAAGTCGAGATCGGCTTCGTGATCGGCCGCACCGCGCGCCACGTCGACGAAGAAGGACGCGCTGAAGTACGTCGCCGGCTACTGCGTCATCAACGACGTGTCGGAGCGCGAATTCCAGCTGAAGAAGAGCGCGTCGCAGTGGAACAAGGGCAAGGGCTGCGACACGTTCGGGCCGCTCGGGCCGTGGCTGGTCACGACCGACGAGATCAAGGATGTGCAGAACCTCGACATGTGGCTCGACGTGAACGGCGTGCGCCAGCAGACCGGCAACACGCGCACGATGATCTTCGGCATCGCCGAACTGGTGGCCGACGTCTCGAAGTACATGACGCTGCTGCCGGGCGACGTGGTCACGACGGGCACGCCGCCGGGTGTCGGCATGGGCATGAAGCCGCCGGAGTGGCTCAAGGCCGGCGACGTGATCACGCTGGGCATCCAGGGCCTGGGCGAGCAGAAGCAGAAGGTCGTGCCGTTCAAGGGAAAGCGCTAGAGCCATGCGCGCACGATTCGCATGTACGCGCCGGATTGCTGGCGCTGGCCGCGACGGCGCTCGCCGCCGCGTGGCCGGCGGCCGCGCAGCCCTATCCCAAGCAAGCCCGTGAAGCTGATGGTCGGCGCATCGCCGGGCGGCGGCACCGACATCGTGGCGCGCATGCTCGGCAAGGAACTGGCCGAGACGATGAAGCAGCCGTTCGTCGTCGAGAACAAGCCGGGCGCGTCGAACACGATCGCCGCGGACCTCACCGCCAAGTCGCCGCCGGACGGCTACACGCTGCTCGTCGCCACCACCACCGGCCAGGCGATCGCGCCGCATCTCATGAAGCTCGGCTTCGATCCGCTGAAGGACCTGACGCCGGTCGCGCTGGTGATGGTCGTGCCCAACGTGCTGATCGTCGGCCCCGCGGTCACCGCCAAGGACGTGAAGGAACTGGTGGCGCAGATGAAGGCCAAGCCGGGCACGTTCAACTACGCGTCGTCGGGCTCGGGCAGCACGCAGCACCTGGCGGGCGAGGCGTTCAAGAAGCTGGCGGGCGTGCAGATGACGCACATCCCGTACAAGGGCAGCAGCCAGGCGCACCTCGACCTCATCTCCGGCAACGCGCAGCTGATGTTCGACACCACGTCCTCCGCGATCGGCCAGATCAAGGGCGGCAAGGTGCGCGCGCTGGCGGTGACGTCGCCGAAGCGTTCGCCGGAATTGCCCGACGTCCCGACGCTCGCGGAAGCGGGCTTTCCCGGGCTCGAGATGACGACGTGGTACGGCGTGTTCGCGCCGGCCGGCACGCCGAAGGACGTCGTGGCCAGGCTCAACGCCGAGATCATGAAGGCGCTGCAGACGCCGGAGGTGAAGACGCGCATCGCGGGCCTGGCCGGCGAGCCCGGCACGCTGACCATCGAGCAGTTCGCCGCGCTGAACCGCGCCGACTCCGAGCGCTACGGCAAGCTCGTGCGCGAGGCCGGCATCAAGCTCGACGAATAGTGCTCATTGACCCGATGAAAATACCGACAATCGCGCTGTTCACCGGCGATCCCGCGGGCATCGGTCCCGAGCTGGTCGCCAAGGTGCTCGCGACACCCGGCGGCGTTGCCGACCGCGCGCATCGTCGTCATCGCGCAGCAAGTCGGTCTGGAAGCCGCCGCGCGCGATGCCGGCGTCACGCTCGACCTGCCGGCCGTGACCGCGGATGCCGCGCGCGGCGACGGCGCCGGCGTCGTCCGGCTGCAATGGGACGGCTGGGCCGCGCCGGCGTTCGCGCGTGGCCAGGCCAATGCCGGCAACGGCGCGTTCATGCTGGACGCGCTGCGCGTCGCGCTGGATCTTTGGCGCTCGGGCCAGGTCGACGCGGTGTGCTTCGCGCCGCTCAACAAGGCCGCGCTGCGTGCCGGCGGCATGACCGAGGAAGACGAGCTGCGCTGGTTTGCGCAGGAACTCGACCATCACGGCGCCTGCGGCGAGTTCAACGTGCTGGAAACATTGTGGACGTCGCGCGTGACGTCGCATGTCGCGCTGCGCGAGGTGGCCGACCTGCTGAGCGCCGAGAAGGTCGCCGAGGCCATCGGCATGCTGGACGCGGCGCTGCGCCGCGCGGGCATCGCCAATCCGCGCGTCGGCGTGTGCGGCCTGAATCCGCACAACGGCGACAACGGCAGCTATGGCCGCGAGGAAATCGACGTCATCACGCCGGGCGTGCGACTTGCCGCGTCCCGCGGCCATGGCGCCGACGGCCCGTATCCGGCCGACACCATCTTCGTGCGCGCGAAGAACGGCGCGTTCGACGGCATCGTCACGATGTACCACGACCAGGGCCAGATCGCGATGAAGCTGATGGGCTTCGAGCGCGGCGTCACCGTGCAGGGCGGACTGCCGGTGGCGATCACCACGCCCGCGCACGGAACGGCCTACGACATCGCCGGCAAGGGTCTCGCCAACCCGCTGGCGTTGACGAACGCGCTCGCCATCGCAGCGCGCATGGGCGCGGCGGCCTGAGGATACGTCACGCGATCGTGTCGAGAAATTTTACGATTGTGGTGCTACCTTCCGTTCGCGCGTCGAAGGAATCAGGAAAAACACTAGCAAAAATAGGCACTTGCAGACATCGTTTCTCTCGGGTGCGCTTCTTGCGTTGTTTGGTACAACGCTGAAGTAACGGCAGGGTATGTTGCCCCCGTCACTTGCCCTTCCGGGCATTCAGCACGTTGCGCCAGCCTGGAGAATGCGAATGGCAAAGAAATCCCTACGGATGTTCATATGTGCCGCGCTCGTCGCCGGATTCGGAATGTTTGGCGCCGGGGCACAGGCAACGTCAATATGGCGTCGTATTCGATCCACCGTTCACCTTCGAAGGCCTTATGGTGATCGACGTCGACCCGTCGTGCTTCAGCCCCGCCCCGGCGATAACGCATGCGCCTTCGATGTCCTGAGTGCCACATTTGGCGATGGCGTGGGTAACCTGTGGGAGCTTGCCGCTCCCGAGCTGGGCATTGGACAGCCATTCGCGTCGACGCGAGTGAGGTGCTCACCGGCGTTTCGGTTTCTGTCACCAACCTGCAACCGGTCGATACTGACGACGCGATTCCAACTGTGCGACGGCACGACACGCTGACCTTTACGCTCGATGGCGCCGCATCGTTCAATTGCGTGCGGGATTCCGATGCACTTGAGCGCGGAAGGACGAGTGACGTCGATCTACTGCTGATGCCGGAACCCGCCACGCTTGCGCTGCTTGGCCTCGGCCTGACGGGCCTTGCACTGAGCGCGTCGGCGCAAGTCGAACTGATCCGGCACCGTTGACCCAAAAGCCCCGTCCGTGTGACGGGGTTTTTGTTTGGCGGATCGACGCGCTGTCGGGCGACTGCAGCGCGCGGTGCAGCCATACCGCGCGCTCACGCCGGCACGGCCGAGCTCGTCGTCGATGCCAAGCGCGTGCTCGATCGGCTTCTTCGAGCGTCCACGTCCGCCCCGTCGACCACGCCGACCTCGAATGCCGGCTCCCCAAGCGCGGCGCGCGCCGCCTCGATACTGCGTCTGCATTTCCCCTTCGCGGTGCGGCGATCGCAGGAGGACGCGCGCCTCGCGGACCGCGGCGGCGGCCGCATATGCGCGAACGGCGGCTTCGACTTGGCCGATCTGCTGCAGGAGCTTCGGCATAGTCCTCGAGGCAATCCAGCACCTCCGCGTTCATTTCGAATGCCTGCAAAGCCGCGCAACGCCTCGGAGAGCCTGCTTGCGCGCGGACTCGAGTCGCCAGCCGCCGCGTCGGTCTTTCCCAGGCGCCACAGGCGATCGCTTCGCCCCGCTTGTCTTCCGCGTCCCGGCAGACCTTGAGCGAACGCGCGAACCGCGTTTGCGCGGCCTGCAGGTTTCCTGCCCCGAGCGCGATCTCGCCCAGATTGCGCTCGCATTCGCTTTCCAGTTCCTGGTGCTCGATGCTGCGGGCAATCGCCAGGCATTGCTCGAAGAGCTCCCGGGCGCTGCCGTGATCGCCCTGCTGCACCGAAATCTCGCCGAGATTGAGCAATCCGATCGCCTCTCCGACCCGATCTCCGAGTTCGCGAAAGATGCCGAGGGCCTCTTCGTCGTGATCGCGCGCCGTCGCCAGATCGCCCTGCTGCGAGTGTACAGCGTCGCCGAGCATCGACAGGGTCGCCGCGATCTCGCGCGGGTTTTCCAGGCTCCGGCGAATCGTCGAGGCATTCGGTCAGCATCGTCTGCGCTTCCGCATGGTCGCTCTGGTTGATGGCCAGCGCGCCGCCCACATAGAGCGCGTGGGCGCGGGCGACGTTCGGCTCGCGGATGCCGGGAAGCGCGAGCGCCGCGCGTACGTTGTTGCGGGCCTCGCGTCGAGTACCCGCGAAGCGTCCGGAAGCGCATCAGCGCGACTTCGAACTTGACCGCCATCACCGGATCGACTCCACCCGCAAGCGCCAACGCAATTGCGGCGCGCAGATTGTCGAGTTCGATCTCCAGGCGCCGCGTCCATTCCGCCTGCTCCGGCCCGTGCAAGCTCGGTCGCGCGCAGTCTTGGCGAGTGCCAGGTAATAGTCGCAATGCCGCGCGGCCGTCGCCGCCAGATCGTCCCGGTCGACCAGGCGCTCATGCGCGAATTCGCGGATCGTCCCCAGCATGTCGTAGCGCTTGGTCAGGTGCTCGCGGGCGAATTCGCGAATCGTCTCCAGCAATCCGTAGCGCGACGAGCCGTCGTCCTGGTCGACCATGACCAGCGATTTCTCGACCAGCGAGCGCAGCAGATCGATCACGTCGTCGGGGACAAGCGGCTCCGCGCTGCACACCTCTTCCGCCGCCTGCAGATCGAAACCGCCGGCGAATACGCTCAGGCGGTCGAGGAGCATCTGCTCTTGTTCCTGCAGCAGATCGTACGACCAGCTCACGAGCGCGCGCAGCGTCTGCTGCCGCTCGAGCGCGACGCGACTGCCGCCGGTGAGCAGCTTGAAGCGGTCGTGCAGCCTTGTATTGATCTCGCCGATCGACAGCGAGCGCATCCGCGCGGCTGCGAGTTCCAGCGCGAGCGGGATGCCGTCGAGCCGCGCGCAGATTTCGGCAACGGCCGGAGCGTCGCGTTCGGTCAGCGTGAAGCTCGGCCTCTGAAGTTGCGCGCGCTCCACGAACAGCTGCACCGCTTCCGAGCGCAGCAGGACTTCGACGCCGGCCTTGCGGTCGGGCGCCGCGAGCGGCAGGACCGGATAGGTCTGCTCTCCGGGGATGTGCAGCGCCTCGCGGCTGGTCGCGATCATCCGGACGCCCGGCGCGCCGAGCAGCAGCGCGTTGGCAAGGCTCGCGCATGCGCTCACCAGGTGCTCGCAGTTGTCGATGACCAGCAGCAGCTTGTGGTCCTTGACGTGCTCGCAAAGCGTTTGCGTCAGCGTCTTGCCCGGTTCTTCGCGCACGCCCAGCACCTGCGCTGCGGCGTTGGGAACCAGCGTGGGATCCTTGATCGGAGCCAGGTCCACGAACCAGACGCCATCCGGATAGTTTTCCAGCATGTCCGCGGCGACCTGCAGCGACAGGCGCGTCTTGCCGAGCCCGCCCATGCCCAGCAGCGTCAGCAGCCGGGTGTTCTCGATCAGGCTCTTGATTTCGGCGAGCTCGCGCTCGCGCCCGATGAACGACGTGACCTGCAGCGGGAGATTGTTGGGCGTCGCCTCGAGCGAGCGCAACGCCGGGAAGTCCTCCCGAAGGCCCGGGTAAACGAGCTGGTACACATGCTCGCTTTTCGCCAGGTCCCGCAGGCGGACGCCGCCGAGATCGCGCAGCGAAACCAGCGGCGGCAGGCGTTTGCCGACCTGGTCGACGACGGCCTGCGACAGCAATACCTGGCTTCCGTGCGCCGCGCCCATGATTCGCGCCGCACGGTTGACCGGGCTGCCGAAGAGGTCGCCGTCCCGTTGCTCGACGACGCCCAGGTGCAACCCGCAGCGCACCCGGAACGCTATCCCGTTGGTGGCGCTCGGGTCGCCGAGCGCCAGCTGCAGCGCAAGCGTGGCGTTTACCGCGTCCAGCGGATCGCCGAAGGCGGCGTAGATCCCGTCGCCGGTCGTCTTCACGATGGTTCCGCCGTTGCTCTCGACGGCAGCGCGCGCCAGCGCGTCGTGCCCCGCGAGCGCCCCCGGCATCCGCGCGCCTTCCTGCTCCCACAGCCGGGTGCTGCCCTCGATGTCGGTAAAGAGAAGGGTCGTGCCGCCTGGCGACGCTTGCACGCTGATGCCGTCCTTTGCACTGCCGTTAGCTGATTCCTACTTTACCGCCGTGGGGCAGCCTTTGCCAATCGGGAATATCCACACTGCAACACGGGAATATTCCGTTCGATTGAAGCAATCATGGCGCCGGGCCGTGTAGGACAGACCGCCCGATCGAGTCGCGCGTGACGATGCGTCAGGGAGCCGTGTAGGCCGTCTTTACCGTCGTGAAGAATTCGGCCGCGTAGCGTCCCTGCTCGCGCGATCCGTAGCTCGACCCCTTGCGGCCGCCGAACGGCACGTGATAGTCCACGCCCGCGGTCGGCACGTTGACCATGACCATGCCCGCCTGCGCGTGGCGCTTGAAATGCGACGCATGCTTCAGCGACGTCGTGACGATGCCCGACGACAGCCCGAATTCGGTGTCGTTGGCGACAGCCAGCGCCTCGTCGTAGTCCTTGACGCGAATGACGGCGGCGACCGGCCCGAAGATCTCCTCGCGCGCGATGCGCATCGCGTTGGTCGCGTCGGTGAACAGCGCCGGCGACAGATAGTAGCCCTCGGTGGCGCGCTGCAACCGCTCGCCGCCGGTGACGAGCGTAGCGCCCTCGCCCTTGCCGATCGTCCAGGTATTTCAGGTCCTGGTCGAGCTGGCTCGGGTCGACGACCGGGCCGATGTCCGTGCCCTGCAGCAGCGCGTTGTCCACCCGCAGCGTGTTCAGCTTTTCGGTCGACCGCGGCGACGAAGCGGTCGTGGATGCCATCGGTGACGATGAGCCGCGACGACGCCGTGCAGCGCTGCCCGGTCGAGAAATAGGAGCCCTGCACGGCGACATTGACCGCCGTCGGCAGGTCGGCGTCGTCGAGCACGACCAGCGGATTCTTGCCGCCCATTTCCAGCTGCAGCTTGGCCATCCGCGCGATGCCCTTCGCCGCGATGGCGCGGCCGGTGCCCACGGATCCGGTGAAGCTGATCGCCGTGACGTCGGGATGGTTGACGATCACCTCGCCGACGACGGAACCGCGTCCCATGACGAGATTGAACACGCCGGCCGGCAATCCGGCGCGGGCGAGGATCTCCGCGATCGCCCACGCGCAGCCGGGCACGAGGTCGGCCGGCTTGCACACGACGGTGTTGCCGTAGGCGAGCGCGGGCGCGATCTTCCATGCCGGAATCGCGATCGGGAAGTTCCACGGCGTGATGAGACCGATGACGCCCAGCGGCTCGCGCGTCACTTCCACGTCGACGCCGGGCCGCACCGAGGCCAGCTTGTCGCCGGTCATGCGCACCACTTCGCCGGCGAAGAACCTGAAGATCTGCCCGGCGCGCATCGCTTCGCCGATGCCCTCGGGCAGCGTCTTGCCTTCCTCGCGCGACAGCAGCGCGCCGAGTTCGTCCTTGCGGGCGATGATCTCGCTGCCGGCGCGATCGAGGATGTTGGCGCGCTCCTGGATCGAACCGGTCGACCACGCGGGAAACGCCTTCTTCGCGGCGGCGATGGCGGTGCGCGCCTGTTCCGCGTCGGCCTGCGCGTATTCGCCGATCACGTCGCTCGTGTCGGAAGGATTGCGGTTCGGTGTCGCGGAGGCGCCTGCGACCCATTCGCCGGCGATGTAATTCTTGAAGAGTTCGGCCATGAGGTCTTTCCTGGGTTCTACAGGAGGCGCCGGCGCGCGAGGTTGCGCATCAGCGCGCCGGCGCCGAAAGTCCACGGCGCGATCCTGTCGGAATGGTTGACGCGGTTGACGAGCGCGCCGAGCGTCGGCGTGGCGACCGTGACGATGTCGCCGACGACGTGCGTGAAGCCCTTGCCGGGACCCAGGCGATCCTTGGTCGGCGCGAACATCGTGCCCAGGAACAGCATCAGCCCGTCCGGATACTGGTGGTTGGGGCCGATGGCGTGCTGCACGAGGTCGAGCGGATCGCGGCTGATCATCGCCATCGAACTGCTGCCGGTCATCGTCGAAGCCTTCCGGGCCGTCGACGCGCATCGCGAGTTCGCAGCGGCGCACGTCGTCGATGCCGTAGCGCTCGTCGAACAGCCGGATGAACGGCCCGATCGCGCAGGACGCGTTGTTGTCCTTCGCCTTGCCGAGCAGCAACGCGCTGCGGCCCTCGAAATCGCGCAGGTTGACGTCGTTGCCGAGCGTGGCGCCCACCGTGCGGCCGCTGCCGTTCACCGCCAGGACGATTTCCGGCTCCGGATTGTTCCATTCGGACTTCGGGTGGATGCCGACCTCGGCGCCCAACCCCACCGCCGACATCGGCTGCGACTTGGTGAAGATCTCGGCGTCCGGACCGATGCCCACCTCCAGGTACTGCGACCAGGCGCCCTGCCGGATCAGCGCTTCCTTCACCTTGCGCCGCCTCGGGCGAGCCGGGGCGGATCTTCGACAGGTTGTCGCCGATCACGGCGACGATTTCGCGGCGCACGGACTCCGCCTTCGCCGGGTCGCCGCGCGCCTGTTCCTCGATGACCCGTTCCAGCGTGCTGGCGACGAACGTGACGCCGGAGGCCTTGAGCGCCTGCAGGTCGCACGGCGCCAGGAACCACGGCAGCGCCGGGTCGCGCGCGTCCGTGCGCGGAATTGGCGAGCACGTCGGCGGTCGCGGCCAGACGCGGCAGCGGGCCGGCGTCGCGGATCGCGGCCGCCGGATCGTCGAGGGCCAACAACTGGCTCGACGTCGCGGCGACGGCCGACAGGTCGTAGATGCCGTCGGCCTGCACGCGCACGAGCACGGGTCCGTCGAGCGCCGCCACGAAGACGCGGCCGACCAGCATCGCGTCTTCAGCGCCCTCCGGCAGGCAGTGGGGAACGGTAAGGCGGTCTCTCATCGTCGCGCGTGCAGGTAGCGGCGCCAAAACTGCGGCCTGACAGAATACCCGACTTGGGGCGTCATGCGGGACGTTCGCCATGCAACGCGCCGACATTGCATAATCTCCGGTCGATGCCAACGCCGGGGACAATGAGCAAATGATCACGCCATCACAGGAAGCCGCAGCGCAATTTCTCGCCGCCGCACGCAAGGACGGCCGACCGGGCGCACGCCTGCCGGAAGATGTCCGGCCCGCGGACCTCGATTCGGCGCTTGTCATCCAGCGGCGTGTCGTCGCGCTGCTGGGGCAGCAAATCGGCGGATGGAAATGCTCGGTGCCGTCGGAGGCGCGGGCGCTCAACGTCGCGCCGATCTTCGCGTCGACCATCTTCCGCAAGTCGCCCTGCGCAATCGTGGCGACAGGCGCCATTGCCCGCATCGAGCCCGAGGTCGCGTTCGTGATGGCGCGCGACCTGCCGAAACGTGCCGCGCCCTACACGGAGGCCGAAGTTCGCTCCGCCATCGCCGAACCGAGGCTGGTGCTGGAACTGCTCGGCACGCGCTACGCCGATCCCGCTGCCGCGAGCTGGCCGGAAATGATGGCCGACTTCGTGCAGAACCAGGGCCTGTTCATCGGGCCGGACTTCCCGGGAGGCCTGGCGGCTGCGCTGGAATCATTTCCCGTCACGATTCGCACGCCGGCCGGCGTGCATTCGACGCATGCGGGTCGCCATGGAGACGGTCATCCGTTGCGTCCGTTGTACTGGATCGCGAACTTCCTGGCGGCCCGCGACGAGGGCTTGCGCGCCGGGCAGGTCGTCACCACGGGCTCGTACGCCGGAGCGATCGAGGTTCCGATCGGAGTGCCCCTGACCGTCACGTTCGGCGACCTCGGCCGGATCGACATCGAACTCCAGCGCGCGACGTAGCCTGCGATCCGGCGAGCAGTTTTGTTGCATACTTGGCGGCGGTTCGAATCCCGCGTAACGCATTCATGGCCGCCACCGACGCAACCCGATCCTCGTCGTCCGACAGCTCGCTCTTCGCCGAGATCGAGCCGTATGCGACGGGACGGATTCCGCTCGACGCGATCCACGTCATGCAATGGGAGGCCTGCGGCAATCCGAACGGCGTTCCGCTGGTGTTCCTGCATGGCGGCCCCGGCGGCGGCTGCCTGCCGCACCACCGCAGGTTCTACGATCCCGCGTTCTGGAACATCGTCCTCTACGACCAGCGCGGCGCGGGACGCTCGACGCCGGCGGCCGAACTTGCCGACAACACCACGCAACATCTGGTCGCCGATCTCGAGCGCCTGCGCGAGGAGCTGCGGGTTCGAGCGCTGGCTGGTCTTCGGCGGATCGTGGGGCTCGACACTGGCGCTCGCCTATGCGCAGACCCATCCGGAACGCGTGCTCGGCCTGGTATTGCGCGGCATTTTCCTGGCGACCGCCGCCGAAATCGACTGGTTCATGCATGGCATGCGCAATGTCTTCCCGGAAGCGTGGCGCGCGTTCGTGGAAGCGCTGCCTGCGGCGGAACGCACGGACCTGCTGGCCAGCTATTATCGCCGGCTCACCGATCGCGATCCGGCGAGGCACCTCCCCGCGGCACGCGCGTGGGATCGCTACGAAGGCGCCTGCACGACGCTGTTGCCCGTCGCGGACCCGCTGGGCCGGTTCGACGGCGATGCCGCCGCGCTGGCGATCGCGCGCATCGAGGCGCATTACTTCGTCAACCAGGGCTTCCTTGCGCCGAACCAGTTGCAGGACGGCGTCGCGAAGATCCGCCACCTTCCCTGCGCGATCGTGCAGGGCCGCTACGACATCGTCTGCCCGCCGGTCACGGCCGACGCGCTGGCGCGCGCATGGCCGGAAGCCGAGTACGTCGTCGTGCCGGATGCCGGGCATTCGGTGCGTGAGCCCGGAATCACGCGCGAGCTCGTGGCAGCGGTGAAACGGATGCAGGCGCGCGTCAGCCGCAACTAACGCTATCCGTGCGCGGCAGCCCGGTCCAGCACAGCCGGAAGGAGTCGCCTCTATTCCCTGACGCCTTCGAACGCGATGATGAGACGGACATCGTCGCTCGCCGCACCCAACGCGGCCTTCATCCCGAATTCCGAACGCTTGAGCGTACCCGTTGCCTCGCCGCCACACATCGGCTTCTTGTTGAACGGATTCGGGCCGCACTTGAACGCGGTCACCTTGAGCGCGACCGGCCGGGTGACGCCGAGCATCGTGAATTCGCCGTTGGCGCTGACCACGTTGTCGCCGTCGAATGCGAGATCGGCGGACTTGTAAGTCATCGTCGGAAATTTCTCGACGTTGAGGAACTCGTCGCTCTTGACCAGGTTGAGGAGCGGCGCCGACGTTGCCAGCGATGCGGATCCGATGGTCACGTCGATCGCTGCCCTTCTTCGCCGCGCGATCGAGCGTCACCTTGCCTGACGTGATCAGGAACGATCCGCGCTGCTGCGAAAAGCCCAAGTGCGTGACTTCGAAGCTGGGAACCGTGTGTTTCAGGTCGAGCACGTAGACTTCCTGCGCGGCCACCGGCGCCGCTGCCAGTACCGCGCCCAGCGCGACCGCGGCCAATTTGTGCCGATGCTGCATCGATGCCTCCGTTGAGAAATCGCGAATGTGAATGATTGTGGCGGGTGCGGCAATCAGCCCGCGCGCGGCAACACCATGCGCACGCGGACGATCACGTCGTCCGCGACCACGGACGGATCGGACCACTGGCCATCGCCGATGTTGAACGCCAGGCGCTTGATCGTGAACTCCCCGGTGGCCACCGAATTGCCCGCGGCGTCCTTCTTGACCTCGATCGGGATCTTTTCGTCCTGCACCGTGCCCTTCAGCGTCAGCTTTCCGGCGATCTCGTAGCGGTCGCCGCCCAGGTCCTTCATCGCCGTGGACTGGAATGTGGCAACCGGAAATTTCGCGGTGTCGAACCAGCGCGGGCGCCGGAGTTCGGTTTCCGACTCCTCGCTGGCCAGGTCGATGCTGGCCAGGTCGATTTCGATCTCGGCCCTGGATTTCGCGAGGTCCTTGGGCCGGAAATCGACATTGGCTTTCCACTTGCGGAAGCGGCCTTCGACATTGACGCCCATCTGCCGGGAAATGAAGCGGATCTCGCTCTTGTCGATGAGCACGGCCTGCGCGCCCGCTGCGGAGGAGGCCATCAGCATCATGGCCAGCGACGGGATGAAAGGACGAAAAAGACGCATGTACGGGTATTCCGGAAGTTGAAGGGCGCGACGTTCAGCGGCTAAGGAAGCATGCGGCCGAGAACGCCATCGCGATCGACGAACTGGTGCTTCAGAGCCGCCGCGACGTGCATTGTGACCACGGCAGCCAACAGGTAGTTCAGCGATTTATGCACGATGAGAAGGGTCTTGGCGACTTCCCGGTCCTTGGGGATAAGGTCGGGAAGCGGGACCAAGCCCAGGTAAACCACCGATATTCCGGTGGCAGAACTGTAGATCCAGCCGGAAATCGGGATGGCCAGCATCAGCGCATAGAGCACCGCGTGCGTGACGCGGGATGCCGCGACCTGCCACGACGGCATCGTCGCCGGGAGGGGTGGCGGCGGATGGGCAGCGCGCCACGCGAGCCTCGCCGCGGCGACCAGGAACACCGTGATGCCAATCCACTTGTGCCATGCGTAATATCGCAAAGTCGCCGGGGCGATTTCGAGACTCGTCATGAACAGCCCGAGCCCGAAGCCGCAAAAGATCAGGAGCGCCGCAAGCCAATGCAACGCGCGCGCGGTGCCGGTGTAGCGGGATTGCGTCATGCGCCATGTGTAACACGGTTTTGAATGCACGGGAATCGAACAAAGTGACCGCTATAATTCGCGAGTCCCCGGTCAAATTTTCCCATCGAGCGCCCTTGCACATCGACACCTCCGGCGACCGGGACCGACCGCAGGACGCGCCCGCTCCGAGCGCTTCATCGGCAAACAGCCGGCGGCCCGCATCTGTTCCATTTGTTCACGTCGTCGTCGGTGCGCTGGTTTTCGCAGCTTTTACGCTTTCAGCCAGCGGCCAGGCTCCGCCTTCGACTGCGACCGAGGGTTCCCCGAAATCGCGTCCGAAAATCGGACTCGTGCTGTCCGGAGGCGGCGCGCGCGGAATCACCCACATCGGCGTGCTCAAGGTATTGGAGCAGATGCGCATACCGGTCGACTACATCGCCGCGACGTCGATGGGCGCCATCGTCGGCGGGCTGTACGCCAGCGGGATGTCGCCCGCTGAAATGGAGAAGCAGATCACGACGGTGAGTTGGCCCACGCTGCTCTCGGACTCTCCACCGCGGCGCGACATGGGCTTTCGCAACAAGGAGCAGGAGGCGCAGTTCCCGTTCGCCTTCGAGATCGGCTTCCGCGACGGGCAATTCAGGACCTTCAAGGGCGCGCTGTCCGGCAGCAACCTCGAGTCGTTCCTGCACGAGCTGACGCGGAACGTCGACAATCTCGCGACCTTCGACCAGCTGCCCATACCGTTCCGCGCGATCGCGACCGACATGGAGTCGGGCCACGAAGTCGTCTTCGACCGGGGTCCGATCTACCAAGCGATGCGCGCCAGCATGTCCGTGCCGGGAATGTTCACGCCCGCGGAAATCGACGGCCGCATACTTGGCGACGGTGGCCTCGTCAACAACCTGCCGGTCGACGTCGTGCGCGCGATGGGAGCGGACATCGTCATCGCGGTCAACATCGGCACGCCGCTCATGTCCCGCAGCCAGCTGTCCTCCTTGCTTGGGTACACGGCGCAGACGATCAACATCCTGACCGAACAGAACGTGCGCGCGCAGCTTGCCTCCCTGCGGCCCGCCGACATCCTGATTTCGCCGGATCTGGGTGAACTGACCTTCATCGATTTTTCCAAGGCAACGCAGTTCATCGCGCTGGGGGAGAAGGCGGCCGAAGGCATGCGCGACAAGTTGGCCACGTTATCCGAATCGCCCACCACGTACGTCGCATTCCAGTCCAGCCTGCTGGTTCCGGCCGAGCAAACGCCCAAGACGCTCGACTTCATCAGGATCGAGGGGACCGAATACGCCAACCCGAAGGTGCTGGAAGACCAGATGCAGACGCAGGTGGGCAAGCCGTTCAGCCTGCCGGTACTGGAAAAGGACCTGTCCCGGATGTATGGGCGCGGCGATTTCGAGCAGATCGACTACCGGCTGGTCCAGGATTCCACGCAGCAGGGGCTCGTCATCGATGTCCAGGAGAAGTCCTGGGGGCCCAACTATCTGCGCTTCGGACTGTCGCTGAACACGGACCTGCAGGGCGACACGGCGTTCAACTTGCTGGTCGGGCACAAGCGCACCTGGGTCAACAGCCTCGGCGGGGAGTGGATCAACGAGGTCGCGCTGGGTACCGTGAACCGCTACGCCACGGAGTTCTACCAACCGCTGACGCTGGGCAACTACGTATTCGCGTCCGCGCACGGCCTCATCCAGCGCGGCCCCGAGTACGTCTTCGAGGGCAGCCAGCGCCTCGCCGAATACAGCGTGCTGACGGAAACGGCCGGAATCGACATCGGCACGCCGTTGTCGACATCCGGCGAGATCCGTCTCGGTTACCTGTGGACGCACCAGAGGGGGAACCCGACCATCGCCGTGCCCGGGTTTCCTGCGGCCGTTTCCACGGAATCCGGTGGCCGCGTGCTGCTCCGTTGGGATGGGCTCGACAATCCCTATTTTCCGCGCAGAGGAGTCAAGTTCGTCGGCGAACTGTTCGTCGGCAGCAATCACCAGAGCGCGCCGGGCATCGCCGACTACACGAGCACCGGTCAGCGCGGAGCCCTATACGCGAATGCCGGCGTTCCCGTTACCCCGGACGATTTCCTCAATGTCGCCGTCCGCGGCGGCGCGATTCACAACGAACGCACGGACATCATCAACAACCTTACATTGGGCGGCTTCTTGAACCTGTCCGGTCTGCGCACGGACCAGCTCGACGGCAGGTACATGGCACTTGGGCGCGTCGTCTACTATCGCGAACTGGGCAGGCTGCCGGTCATTGGCCGCGGCATATTCGCCGGCGCTTCGCTCGAGGCCGGCAACGTGTGGCAGCAGCGCAACGACGTCTCGGCCAGCGGTCTCATCACTGCGGGCAGCGTGTTCCTGGCCGCGGATACATGGCTCGGTCCGTTCTATTTCGCGTATGGCCGCGCCACCGGCGGCCAATCCAGCTTCTACCTTTATCTTGGCCGCCCCTGACCCCCCGGACCTGAACGCGCAATGGCTCGCGCGAAGCCGCGCGGCCGTCTGGCATCCGTGCACGCAGATGAAGGTGCACGAAACGCTGCCGCTGGTGCCGATCGCGCGCGGCGAAGGCGCATGGCTGTTCGATTTCGCCGGCAAGCGCTACCTCGACGCCGTCAGCTCGTGGTGGGTGAACCTGTTCGGCCATGCCAATCCGCGCATCAACGGCGCGCTGGTGGCGCAACTGCGCGAACTCGATCACGTGATGCTCGCCGGCTTCACTCACCGTCCGGTGATCGAACTGTCGGAACGCCTGGGCGCGCTCGCCCCCACGGGCCTGGGCCACGCGTTCTACGGCTCGGACGGCGCGTCGGCGATCGAAATCGCGCTCAAGATGAGCTTTCATTATTGGCGCAACGCGGGCAAACCGGACAAGCGCAGCTTCGTGAGCCTGGCGGGCAGCTATCATGGCGAGACGCTGGGCGCGCTGTCCGTGACCGACGTTGCGATCTTTCGCGACACCTACGCGCCGCTGCTCAATCGCAATACCGTCGTACCCTGTCCGGACCCGCGGCGCGGAATCACGCCGGACGCCGCGGCCGCCGCGCTCGAAGCGCATCTGTCCGCAGCACCACGCGACGACCGCCGCGCTGATCGTCGAACCGCTGGTGCAGGGCGCGTCGGGCATGGTCATGTACGACGCGTCCTTCCTGCGCCGCGCCCGCGAACTGTGCACGCGCTTCGGCGTGCACGTGATCGCCGACGAAATCATGACGGGGTTCGGCCGCACCGGAACGCATGTTCGCATGGGAGCAGGCCAGCGCGGCTGCGCCGGACTTTCTCTGCCTGTCGAAGGGACTGACCGGCGGCTACCTGCCGCTGTCCTGCGTGCTGTCCACCGAAGACGTCTATCAGGCGTTCTATGCAGATGACACCGCGCGCGGCTTCCTCCATTCGCATTCGTACACCGGCAATGCGCTCGCTTGCCGCGCGGCGCTCGCGGTGCTGGACATCTTCGAGCACGACGGCGTGCTTGCCGCGAACCGGGCCAAGGCGCAGCGCTGGGACGTGGTCGCCGCGCCATCGCCGCGCACGCCAAGGTCCGCGATTTCCGCCACACGCGGCATGATCTGGGCGTTCGAAGTCGACTCCGGGCGCCCGGACTTCGCGCGCTGGTTCTTCGCCGAGGCGCTGGCGCGCGAACTGCTGCTGCGCCCCATCGGCCGCACCGTCTATTTCATGCCGCCCTACATCATGACCGACGACGAATTCGCGCTGCTGTGCACGCGCACGCTCGACATTCTGGGCGACGCATGAAGCGCAGTGTTCGCGGCGGCGGCGGCGCTGTTCTTCGCATGCGCTGCGCATGCGCGAACTGCCGCGGCCGGTTGCCCAGGCGTTCGTCGACGCCGGCGTGCCGCTGCACGGCGTAGCGTTGGTGGTGCAGGAGATCGGAGCCGGCGAAACCGCTGTTTGCGCACGACTCCGACCCGGCCGATGAATCCCGCTTCGGTGATGAAGCTGGTCACGACTTTCGCCGCACTCGAACTGCTCGGCCGCGACTATCGCTGGAAGACCGAGGCCTATCTGGGCGGTCCGCTCGACGGTGGCGTGCTGCGCGGCGACCTGATCATCAAGGGCTACGGCGATCCGAAGATCACGATCGAGCAGTGGCAGTCGTTCATGGCCGCGCTGCGCGCAAACGGACTCGATCGCGTTGCCGGCGACCTGGCGCTCGACCGCACATGGTTCAAGCCGGCGAAGCATGATCCGGCGGAATTCGACAAGGAGCCGCTCAAGCCCTACAACGTCGGCCCCGATGCACTGCTCGTCAGCTTCAATTCGGTGCGTTTCGTTTTCGCGCCCAATGCGGCCGGCGATGCCGTGGACGTGCGCGCGGAGCCCCCGCTGGCGGAGATTGCGCTCGGCGCGCCGCCCAGGATCGGCAGCGGCGACTGCGGCGAGTGGCGCGGCGCACTCGGCGCGAGGTTCGTCAACCGGGGGGCCACGGCCTCGCGCGGCCTTCGCGGGAAGCTTTGACGCGTCCTGCGGCGAGCGCGACTGGTACGTAGCGCTGCTCGATCATCCCGCATTTCGTCTACGGGATGTTCGCCACGTATTTCCGCGACGCCGGCGGGCTGTTCAATGGCGGGCTTCGCGACGTGCACGCGCCGCTCGGGTGTAGTGCCGTTCGCGACGCTGGAATCACCGCCGCTCTACGACATCGTGCGCGACGTCAACAAGCTGTCGAACAACGTGATGGCGCGGCAGATCTTCCTGACGCTGGCCACGACGCGCCATCCGCCGCCGGCCACGCCTGCGCTCGCGGCCGATGTCGTGCAGCAGTTCCTCAGGGAACGCAAGATCGTGATGCCGGGCCTGGTCATCGAGAACGGTTCGGGACTGTCGCGCACCGAACGCGTCACCGCGGGCGGCCTGGCGCAACTGCTCGCCGCCGCCGATCGCAGCAGTGCGCGCGAGGAATTCGCGAGCTCGCTGGCCGTCGCCGCGACCGACGGCACCGTGCAGAGGCGCTTTCAGAACGGCACCGTGGCCGGGCAGGCGCTGCTCAAGACCGGCACGCTGGAGGGCGTCAAGGCGCTTGCCGGCTATGTCATCGACGCGCAGGGCCGCCGCTGGATCGTCGTGGCCATCATCAACCATCCCAATGCCGCGCGGGGCCAGCCGGCGCTGGACGGCCTCGTGCAATGGGTCTATCGCAGCGCCGGCATCTGGGACCCGAAGTCGCAGCGCTAGATCGCGGTTGGGCATACATTCGCGTCGAAGGGCCGCCCCGAGACGCGAATTGCGCCCCCATTGGGGGCAGCGAACGAAGTGAGCGTGGGGGTCCTATACGCCGGGGATGGGCTTGCTGTCCTTGAACAGCAGGTAGCCGCGGACGACGCGGTAGATCACCCAGATCGCCGTCGCGAACCAGATGCCGAACGTGATCGGGAAACCGATCAGGAACGTCCCGAGCAGGATCACCCAGCCCAGCATGTCCCAGAGGAACGACCACCAGAACGTGCGGATGAGCCACGTCAGGTGCGACGCGACCCAGGTGTTGGCCGCCTCGTCGCGCTTCACGTAGCAGACGATCACGCCGATGACGCCAAGGATCGTCAGCAGCGGAAACGGCGACGAACAGGCCGCGGCCCGCGATTTCGACGACGGCGCCGATGGCGAACAGCGCGTAGGCGAGCAGGCCGCCGCTGACGGGCGCCAGCGGCGCGCTGACGGGACCGGATTGCGGTGGAGGAAAGTCGGCCATCTCGGGAACTCCTTGTCGCGTGCCGCGCCGTGCGTCGGCGCCCGTGGCGGGAAAGATGGGGCCGGCGAGGGGTCCCGTCAATAGCGGTGCGATAAGTGGTTGCGCGGATGCTTCAGTACCGGCGGCCGTCCTTGTGCGCGTAGTACGTCCGTTCTCGTCTTCGCACAACATGACATCGTCGTCCGGATAGAACGCGTTGTCTCCGTCGATCCGGTTGCCGACCTCGAGGTAGATCACGGGCAGCGCACTGCGATTGACGCAGATGATGCGCGTCGCGCGCGCCCGCCGCGTAGCCGGCGCACATCCCGGCGGTCAGGACCTGTTCGCCGGCATTGGTCACCACGACGGCCTCGCCCTGCACGATGTAGACGAATTCGTCCTCCAGCGTGTGCCAGTGCCGCAACGCCGATTGCCCGCCCGGCGCCAGCGTCACGAGATTGACGCCGAACCGGGTCAGCCCGCAGGCGTCGCCCAGCCGGCGCTTGGCCCGATCGCCCATGCGCGAGCGATAGGGCTCCGGATAGCCGGATCCGCGATGTTCCGGCACGCTGGCCGGATCGAGCGCCGGAAGAACCGGGGACTTGCGTTCGGGCATGGTGCGCGAATTATGCCGCATCGACACCGCGCTTGCGCGACCCCTGGGGAAGGCGCCCCTGCGCCCTTCTGGGCCTGACGCGGCCCCGGTTTCGGCCACCCCATCCCCTATCCCCTGCGGCTATAATGGAAATTCGCAGTCCCGAGTTTCCATTGCCGATCATCTGGAGGCAGCCATGACCATCGAACAAACACGCGATCAGATCGTCGATCAGTTCTCGAACGTTCTGACCGAAGCCGAAAGCCTGCTCAACAAGGCCACGCACGAGACCGGCGAGAAGGCCCGCGACCTGCGCACGCAGGCCGAGGCGCGCCTGCTGTCGGCCAAGCTCAAGCTCCAGGAACTCCAGGGCCAGGCGGTGGACCGCGCGAAGGATGCCGCCAAGGCAACCGACGACTACGTCCATGAGAACCCGTGGCAGGCGATCGGGATCGCCGCCGCGATCGGCCTGGTCGCCGGCCTGTTGATGAACCGCCGCTAGGCGGGCCGCGCGGAGTCGCGGGCAATGGAAGTCGGAGACGGCGAGCGGTCCGGTCTGCGCGGCGCGTCGGCGCGCCTCGGCGCGTCGCTGCTGGGCCTGGTTCGCACGCGCCTGGAGCTCGCGTCGGTCGAACTGGCGGAGGAACGCGACCGCGTGCAGCAGCAGCTCACGTTGCTGCTCGCGGCAATGGCGATGTTCATGTTCGCGGTGCTGTTCGTCGCGACCTGGGTCATTGCGTACTATTGGGACACGTACCGCCTGACGTCCATCGCGATCGTCGCCGTCGTCTTTGCCGGTGCCGGCGCGGCGTTGCTGGCGCTGCGGTCGCAGGCGGCGAGCGCCGCGCCGACACCGTTCGCCGCCACCATTGCCGAGTTCGAACGCGATCGCGCCGCGCTTGCCGGTCGCGACAACACCCCGCCCGCGGCGCCCCCGACAACATGAACCGCGAAGCCCTCGCCCGCCGCAAATCGCTGCTGGTGGCACAGTCTCACCTGCATCGGCTGCAGGCGGCGATGGCGTGGCACCAGGTGAAGGAAGTCGTGGCGCCACCGCGTCTCGCGCCGGACCGCGGCGACCGCGCCCGTACGATCGCCGCCACGCTCATCGCAGTTGCGGTGCCGGTATTCGGCCTCGCGCGCCTCGGACGCATGATGCGGATGTTGAGTATCGGCACGATGGTGATGCGCATCGTCCGCGGCCTGCGCCGCCGGCACTAGATCTCCCTATTGCAGCCCTGACTCGCGCATCAGCGCGTCGACGCGCGCCTTGACGGCGGCGTCCATCGCGATGGTGCGCCCCCATTCGCGCTGCGTTTCGCCCGGCCACTTGTGCGTGGCGTCGATGCCCATCTTGCTGCCCAGGCCGGCCACCGGCGACGCGAAGTCCAGGTAGTCGATGGGTGTGGACTCGACGATCAGCGTGTCGCGCGCAGGATCGACGCGCGTCGTCAGCGCCCAGACGACCTCGCGCCATTCGCGGATGTCCACGTCGTCGTCGGTGACGATGATGAACTTCGTGTACATGAACTGGCGCAGGAAGCTCCAGACGCCGAACATCACGCGCTTGGCGTGGCCGGCATACTGCTTCCTCAGCGACACGACGGCGAGCCGGTACGAGCAGCCTTCCGGCGGCAGGTAGAAATCGGCGATTTCCGGAAACTGCTTCTGCAGCAGAGGCACGAACACTTCGTTCAGCGCGACGCCCAGCATCGACGGTTCGTCCGGAGGCTTGCCGGTGTACGTCGAGTGGTAGATCGGATCGCGGCGCAGCGTGATGCGCTCGATCGTGAGGACGGGAAAGCGCTCGACGTCGTTGTAGTAGCCGGTGTGATCGCCGAATGGTCCCTCGGGCGCGGTCTCGTAACCCGTTGCGTCTTCCGCGTCGGGCTCGATGAAGCCTTCGAGCACGATTTCCGCCGACGCCGGCACCTGCAGGTCGTGCGACAGGCAATTCACGATCTCCGTGCGGCCGCCGCGCAGCAGGCCCGCAAACTGGTATTCCGACAGCGAATCCGGGACCGGCGTCACGGCGCCCAGGATCGTCGCGGGATCGGCGCCCAGCGCGACGGCGACCGGGAAGCGCTTGCCCTGCGTGTCGAGCGCGTGGTCGCGGAAGTCCAGCGCGCCGCCTCGTTGCGCTCAGCCAGCGCATGATCACCTTGTTGCGGGCAATGACCTGCTGCCGGTAGATGCCGAGGTTCTGCCGCTTCTTGCGCGGGCCGCGCGTGACCGTGAGTCCCCACGTGATGAGCGGCCCGGCGTCGCCCGGCCAGCACGTCTGCACCGGAAAGCGCGCGAGGTCGACGTCCGCGCCCTCCCACACGACTTCCTGGCACGGCCCCGACGTGCGCTCCTTCGGCGCCATGTCGAGCACCTTCATGAACACCGGGCGCGTGTTCTGCCATGCGTCCTTGAGTCCCTTCGGCGGCTCGGGCTCCTTCAGGAACGCCAGCAATTTCCCGATATCGCGCAACGCTGTGCGCCAGTCGTCGCCTTCGACGCCCATGGCCCGCGCGACGCGCTGCGGCGTGCCGAACAGGTTGCCGAGCACCGGAATCGCGTTGCCGCCGGGAGAGCGCAGGTTTCCCTTGGGATTCTCGAACAGCAGCGCGGGACCGCCGGCCTTCAGCACGCGATCGCACATTTCCGTCATTTCCAGGTTGGGATCGACCGGAAGCGCGACGCGCCGCAATTCGCCGCGCGATTCCAGCTGGGCAATGAAATCTCGGAGGTCGCGATAGGCCATGGCAGGGAACGTGACGGATGCCGCGCATCATAGCCTTGCGCCATGCCCGCGGCCAAATTGGCGCGGCGGGAACGACCGTTACAATGCCGGATGACCGCCGCCGGCGCCCGATCACGCGAATACCGGTTCGAACGCACGCGTCTCGCGATCTTCGGCATCCTGCTCGCGGGTTTCGTGCTGTCGTTCTTTCACCGCACTGCGCCCGCGGCCATCGCCGGCGAACTGACCAGCGCGTTCTCGATCGGCAGCGCCGTGCTCGGCACGCTTGCGGCGACCTATTTCTTCGTCTACACGCTGCTGCAGATCCCGGTCGGCGTGATGGCCGACACGCTCGGCCCGCGCCTCATCGTGACGGTGGGGGCGCTGATCGCGGGCGCGGGGTCGCTGCTGTTCGGCTTGGCGCCTTCGTGGGAGGTCGCGGCGATCGGCCGCACGCTGGTCGGCATCGGCGTTTCGGTCGCCTTCATCTCGCTGCTGAAGATATCCGCGGTGTGGTTTCCCGCCGATCGCTTCGCGACGCTGGTCGGGGTCGTGCAGTTCGCCGGCAACTTGGGCGCCGTCATCGCGGGTGCGCCGCTCGCATGGGTCGTCACTGTCGCGTCGTGGCGGACCGTCTTCGTCGGTCTGGGATTGCTTTCCGTCACCATGGGCGTGGCGGCGTGGACCATCGTGCGCGACCGGCCCGAGCAGCGCGGCTTTCCGCCGGTCCATGCTGCCCTTCCCGCCGGCACCCAGCGCACGCCGTGGAGGCGGGCGCTGTTCGACGTGCTGGCCAACCGCAGGACGTGGCCGACGTTCTTCGTCAACATCGGCATCGGCGGAAGTTTCCTGGCCTTCGCGGGCCTGTGGGCCGTGCCCTACCTGCAGCAGGTTTACGGCATGCCGCGCAATGTCGCCGCGCAGCACGGGAGCGTGCTGCTGCTGGGTGTCGCGATCGGCTCACTCGTCGTCGGTGCGCTGTCGGACCGTCTGCGCAACCGCCGCGATGTCATGCGCGCCTACGCGTTTCTCTACGCAGCGTCGTGGCTGCCGTGGCTGCTGCACTGGCAGCCGCCGGCGGCGGCGAGTTATGCGTGGTTCTTCCTGATGGGCCTGCTGATATCCGGCTTCGTGCTCACGTGGACGGTGGCCAAGGAAGTCAACCGGCCGGAGCATTCGGGCATGGCGACGTCGGTCGTCAACGTCGGCATTTTCCTCGGCGCGGGCGCGCTGCAGCCGCTGGTTGGGTGGGTGCTCGACCGCGGCCGCGCAGCGGGCGACATCGCGCACGCGTGGGACAACGCACTGATGCTTCTCGCCGGCACGGCGGCGTTCGGCGCGCTCGCGACGCTGTTCGTCCCCGAGACGGCAAGGACTCGGGTCAGATGACGGCCGCGCTGCCCCCGTCCATCGGAATGATCGCGCCGGTGACGTAGCTCGCGGCGTCCGACGCCAGGAACAGCGCGACCTGCGCCACTTCCTCCGGCGTTCCCGCGCGCCGCAGCGGAATCTTCGCCTGCTGTCGCGCCAGCAGTTCCGCCGCCGGCGTGCCGGTCATCTTCGCTTCCACCGCCAGGCCTTCCTGCACGCGCCCGGTCAACGTGGTGCCGGGGCTGATCGCATTGACACGCACGCCCTTCGGACCATAGGCAGCGGCGAGTCCTGCCGTGGCGAGCATGAGCGCCGCATTGGCCGCGCCTCCCGGCAGATGGATGGGATTGGCGACCTTGCCGCCCATGCCGATGATATTGATGATCGCGCCGCGTCCGCGCGCAGCCATCTGCTTCACGACGATGTCGAGCGGATGCACGTAGCTGAAGAATTTCGCGTCCATGGCGTCGTGCCAGGCCTGCGCCGAAAGGTCGTCCGGCGCGGTGCGCCTGGCGGCGCCCGCCGAATTGACGAGGACGTCGATCGGCCCCAATTGCGCCACGACGTCGGCCACCATGCGCGAAGCTTCTTCCGCGCGCGTGAGGTCCGCGACGATTGCGACCGGCGGGTGCGCCGACTGCGGCAGCTTGGCAAGCGCGGCATCCAGATTGCCGCGGCTGCGGGATACCAGCGCGACCTTGGCCCCCGCGCGCAGGAAACTCGCGGCGCACGCGAGACCGATGCCCTTGCTGGCGCCGGTGACGATGACGACCTTGCCTTCGAGATTCGCGTCCACGTTCGATCAGCCTTTCGCCGCGAAGCGTTTTTCCAGCGCACCCATCACATTGGGCCACGCCTTCTCGAAGTACGCCTTGTTCCTGGCCCAGTCGTCGCCCGTACCGTAGCCGAAGTTGCGCAGCGTGACTTCGGTGCGGTTGTCGGGCAGCGGCTTGAAATCCAGGTACACGAGCGTGCGCAGCTTGCGGATCATCGGAAGATCCGGTGGCGCGTTCCACTCGAACACGAACTGCTCCATCGGCTTGACGCTGTGCACGAGGCAGCCTTCGCTGCCGCGCGAACCTTCCGGAGCGTTGACGCCGAACCACAGCTCGAATGCGCCGCCGGGCACCGGTTCGACCTTCGCCGCTTTCGGCGCCCAGAAGCTCTCGATGCCCTCCGCCGTCGTCCACGCCTTCCATACCTCCGCGACCGGCGCGTTGATGATCTTGGTCACGACGATATCGGGCGCCAGCGCCTGGGCCCCGGCCATCGCCGATGCGGCACCGGTGGCCAGCGCCAGTAAAATCAATCGCAGATGCCGGAGGGAAAGGCCGAACATTGGAAGCTCCTGGTCAACGGGTGGTAGATCGAACGGCGGCCGCGCATCGGAGGCGCGGTCAAAGGAATGCGGCGATGGCTCGCCATGCCGCCAGCTTTTCCGCGAACGGACGCGTGTACGCGGGACTGGACGACGGCAGCACGAGTGTAGCGTATCCGGCCTCGCGCCAACGGCCTTCCGCGCGCGCCGCGGTCCGGCCGTTGAATCCGACGAGCCGGATTCCCGGCGCACGCGCCCGCATGCGGCTGATCTCGCCGCGCCACGGGATCGCGAATCGCGGAATCGAGGCTCCCTTCGCGCGTGCAGGCGACGATCGTGTCCCACACGCCGACGCCGCGCGCCTTGATGCGCGCGAGCCGCGCGAGATAGGGAAGCGCCGGCAGCGGTTCGTCCAGCACGCTCGCGAGCAACGGCCAGAAGTGATTGCGCGGATGCGCGTAGTACGCACGCGCGGCGAGCGAAGCTTCGCCCGGAAAGCTGCCGAGGATCAGCACGCGGGCGTCGGAGGCTACCACCGGCGGCAGTCCGCGCAGCCGGCCGACGTCAATGCAACAGCGGCCACGCATCCAACCGGACCGCGTAGTCGAGCGCGATTCCGGCAAACACGGCGAAACCCAGCCAGTGATTGGAAAGGAACGCGCGGAAGCAACGATCGCGTTCGCGCGTGCGGATGAGCCACAGGTGATAGAGGGCAAACGCTGCGGCCACCGCCAACCCAGCCCAGAACAGCAGTCCCATGCCGCGCATCGAACCGATCCAGGCCGTACCGGCGAAATACACGCGCATAGCAGCACGGCGACGGCGACGACGTCATGAGCGGCCGAAAGTGATCGCGGACGTGCGCAATCCCAGCCGGATGTCGTCGTCGCGGTCGACCATCGCGTACTCGGTGTCGTAGGCGACCACCCAGAACAGGTTGATCGCGAACAACATCCAGGCCAGCAGCGGCAACGTGCCGTACACCGCCGTGAACACCATCGGGATGCCGAAGGAAAACGCGAGGCCGAGGAACGCCTGCGGAATGCGCGAGGAAGCGCTTGGTGAACGGATAGGCGACGGAGATGGCCAGCGCCACGACGGACAACCGCACCGTCTGCAGGTTGGTTCCGTAGGCCACCAGCACGAACGCCACCGCCGCCAGCGCGGCGGCGACCACCAGCGCCTCCCAGGGTTCGATGTCGAGGCGCGCGAGCGGGCGGTCGGCGGTGCGCTTCACGTGCAGCATCGAAGTCGCGATCGGCCCAGTCGTTCAACGCGCAGCCGGCGCTGCGCATCACGATGGTGCCGACGGTGAACACGATGACGAGCGTGAGCGCCGGCCGGCCGAAGGTCGCCCACCACAGCGCCGCCAGCGTCGGCCACAGCAGCAGCAGGATGCCGATCGGCTTGTCCAGCCGCACCAGCCGCTCGTAAGCGTCGATGCGCTGCTTCCAGGTGCGCGTCACCGAGGCGGACCGCGCGCCCGTCATAGCGGCAGCGCGAGCTGTTTCTTGAGGTCGCGCCGCGCGACCTCCCCGAGCATGGTGTCGGGCGTCGGAAAGCGCAGGCGCACGCGCAACTCGCGCTTCAGCCTGTCGTTGCCAAGCCTGCGCGACTCGCTCATGAACGACAGCAGCATGGGCGCGATGCGCTGCTCGGCCTCCTCCCACGTGACGCGCGGCGGCCGCGGCATCTGGTGCGCGTCGGCCACGGCGTCGAACCAGTTGCCCATCTTCATCTGCGCGTCGTCGGTCGCGTTGTAGGCGCGATTCGGCCGCCCATGGAACATCGCCGCGACGACGGCGCGGGCGAGGTCGTCGGCATGGATGTGATTGGTGTAGACGTCGTCTTCCGCCGCAAGCACCGGAGTTCCCTGGCGGATCCGGTCGAGCGGCAACCGCGTCTGCGCATAGATCCCCGGCGCGCGCAGGATCGCCAGCTGCACGCCGCAGCCGCTCGCCCAGGAGCGCAGCCGGTCTTCCGCCGCGACCCGGCGCCGCGCGCGCGGCGTCTGCGCGCGCCGTGCGTGCGTCTCGTCCACGTGGGCGCCCGCGCAATCGCCGTAGACACCGGACGTGGAGATGTAGACGAAGCGCCGCGGTATAATTCGCGCCCCTGCCAGCGCGGCGATGAGCCTTTGCGTGCGCGGATCGTCGCGGCCGTCCGAGGGTGGCGGCGCGAAGTGAAGGACTGCGAAGGGCGCGGTGCGCAAGCGACGAAGCGTTGTATAGTCGTCGAGATCGCCGGCCAGCGGCACGATGCCATGGGCCCGCAATTTGGGGCCGTCGCCAGCGCGCCGGGTGAGGCCGTAGAGCCGGACGCGGCCGCGCAGCAGCAGGGCCACGCGCAGTGCGACATCACCGCATCCGATCATCAGTACCCTGACCACATCCGTACCCTGATCACTTCCCGGCCTGGACCACAGTGCAGGCCGCGAATGGCGCAACCTGAACGCTTCAAAATGACGTCAAAGATTACCATAAAGCCCAGCGATCATTCGTATGCGTGCGAGGACGACGAAACCGTCCTCGCCGCCGCGATGCGCAACGATCTGATGCTGCCCTACGGTTGCCGCAACGGCGCGTGCGGAACGTGCAAGGGGAGGATCCTTTCGGGCGACGTCGACTACGGCCCCCACCAGGCGTCGACGCTGACCGACGACGAAAAGCGCATCGGACTCGCGCTGTTCTGCTGCGCGCGGCCGCTCACCGATCTCGTCATCGAAGTGCGCGAAGTGCGGCGTGCCGGCGACATCCAGATCAAGCGGCTGCCCTGCCGCATCGAGTCGATCGACAAGGCCGCGCCGGACGTCGCCATCGTGCGGATCAAGCTGCCGGCGAACGAACGCCTGCAGTTTCTCGCCGGCCAGTACATCGATTTCCTGCTGAAGGACGGCAAGCGCCGGAGTTTCTCGCTGGCCACGGCGCCGCACGACGACCAGCTGCTGGAACTGCACATCAGGCACGTGCCGAACGGGTTCTTCACCGATCTCTTGTTCGCTCAGTACAAGGGGCGCGAAATCCTCCGCTTCGAAGGCCCGCTCGGCGCGTTCTATCTGCGCGAGGATTCCGACAAGCCGGCGATATTCGTCGCCGGCGGGACCGGCTTCGCACCCATCAAGGCCATGATCGAGCACGCGTTGCATCACAAGCTCGATCGCGAGTTGGTGCTGTACTGGGGCGTGCGTTCGCTGCGCGATCTCTACCTGCCGCAACTGCCGGGTGAATGGCAGTCGCAGCACCGCAACTTCACGTACATCCCGGTGCTGTCGGATCCGCTCCCCGAGGATGCGTGGCCCGGACGCACCGGGCTTGTTCATGCGGCCGTGGCGACGGACTTTCCGGACCTGTCGGGCTACCAGGTCTACGCGTGCGGCGGCCCGCTGATGATCGAGGCGGCGCGCGCCGAGTTCACGCAGAAGCACGGATTGCCGGCGGATGAGTTCTACGCCGACAGCTTCACCTACGCGGCCGAAGCTGAAGCGAGGACTCGCGAAACCTAGCGGGGCCGGCGGTTGAGTTCGGCCAGCGCGAGCGACAGCGCGCTGGCCAGGTGGCTGTTGGCGGCTTCGTCGCGTCCCAGCCTGCCCAGCATCTCGCCCAGTGCAACGTGCGCGCGCCAATGGTCGTCGAGCGCCAGGCTGGCCTCGAAGTACGTCTGCGCCTTGCCCCACAGGCCCTCGCGTTCGCACAGCTTGCCCAGCGCATAGAGAAGAGCCGCGTCCTGGCTGTGCTGCAGCAGCCAGCGTTCCGCCGTCTCCAGTTGCCGCGTGGGCTCGGGCGTCCGGCATCGCGCATACAACGTGACGAGTTCCGGGTCCCATCCCCGGTCGAGACAGCGCACGACGATCTCCGCGGCTTCGCGGTCGCCCCCCAGAACCAGAAAGCTCTCCGCACCGGCGCGCGCCACCTTGGGATTCTGCCTGTCCACGTCGGACAGACGGTTCCAGTAGGAACGCAGGCCGGCGGCATCCTGGCGCAATGTCGCCAGCGCCTCCGCGTGCGCGCCCGCGCGCAACAGGTCGCCCTGCGCCGAATCGTAGACACGGCGCTTGACCAGCTGATCGACGAGCGGAGGGATTTCCGCTTGCCGGCCGGCCGCCGTGAGCGCCCGCAACTCGAGCCTGAGCGCCGCGGTGTGCAGTCCCGCGTCGCGCTTCAGTTCGCCCAGCTGGCCCAGCGCGTCGCCGGGCTGTCCGCGCTCCAGCGCCGTTTCCGCGGTCAGCATGAGGCGCGGCACCGCCAGGCTGCCCACGCCCGCATCCGCTCTGCCGAGGTACGTCAGCGCCGCGTCGAAGTCGCGGCTGTCGATCGCCGCACGCGCTCCAACCAGCGCCGCAATGCCGGAAGAATGCGGAATGGCGAGCGCCTCGTCCGCAATCTGGCGCGCCTTGCCGTAGCGGCCCTCGAGCAGCGCCACGACCGCCGCATCCTGCTTCGCGCGCGCGCGCTCGATGTTGCGGCGGCGCCGAGCCTCCTGCACTTCACGCGGCAGGCGCGTGATCCGCGACGACAAGCGCAGCAGCAGGTAGGCCACCGTGAACGCGACGAAGAGGAAGACGAGCAACGCGTTGAGCGACAACTCGACCCGATAGGGCGGCGCCACGAACAGCGCATAGCCGGCATTGAGCTTGAACAGCAATGCCGCCACTACCGCGAGCACGGCCAGCAGCAGGAACGCGAACAGCGTGCGCATGGCGATCTAGCCGCGTCAGGGCGTGCGCGCCGGCGCGACCGGGGCGGTCACCGCCTTCACGCCGATGCGTTCACGCGATGCCTTCACCGTACGCAGCGCGGTCAGGCTGGCGTTGATGTCCGGCAGCTCGGCGGGCATCACCGTCGTGCCGATCTGCGTGAGCGTGGCCATGAGCGCCTGCACGGGCTTGGCGCGCGTATCGAAGTATTTCTTCACCCACGCATTGGCCGCAGCGATGTCCGACTTGAAATTGGCCTCGTCGCGGACAAGCAGCGCGACGCGCGCCGAGAGCAGCCGCAGGCGCAGGTTCTCGCGCAGGAAGTACTGCTGGGCCGGCGACACCAGCGGCGGCGCCTCGCGGTCGGACACTTCGATGCGCACGAGCGACCTGAGTTCGCCCCAGGTGCTGCGCAGGAACGCAAGCCACGCGGGATCATCGGCTCGCGGTTGCGCCGGCGGCGGCAGGAGGAATCCGCTCGTCCTGGGCGAGCGGCAGCGAGTCGATCGCGGCCAGCGCGCGGTCGAGCTTCACGGCAATGCCGGAGACATCGACGCCGGGGACGGCGCGCAGGCGTTCCATGTCCCGGCCGAGCGCGCGTGCGCAACGGCGTCAGCTGCGCGCGATTGGTTCCGGCCAGCCTGCCGTCGGCAAGTTGCAGCGCGGCGAGCGCGCCGGGCACGTTGGCGGCCACCGAGAGTTGCTGGCTCGCGAGCGACAGCATCTGCTCGACTTCGGTGAGCAGCACGTCGTCGCGCGTCGGCGCGATGTCCTGATACTGCGTTTCGAGCGATGCCTGCTGCGACTGCAGCTCGGCCATCCGCGTTTCCAGCAGCGCGAGCTTGGCGTGCGCCTCGCGCAGGTCGCCGGTCTGGTCCGAGTCGCGCGCCTTGGCCTGCGCCAGCGCGGCTTCCTCATCGGCAAACCGCTTCGCCATGTCGGAGCGCAACGAACCGACGCCGTTGCGCGCTTCGAGCCAGGCCAGTCCCGTCAAGCTCGCCAGCACGATGGCGACGATCGCGACGAAGGTCCGCGAGGCCGGCTTGCCGAACGGCGTGGCCGGTGTGGTCGTGCGCGCCGCCTCCCTGCGGGACTCGGCTGCGCGCGCTACACCGTCGGCATCGGGAGGAGTGGGTTCCATCGTGAGGCGTTCTGCGAGCATCGATTCTAGCAGCCGGGCGACCGCGCGACGCTGGCCGCGAAGCCCCGCCGTCGCTTACAATTCGCGCTACGGTCGCTAAGCCGGCGACCCCACGCAACCCTGCACGGGCTCTCCTCCTTGTGAACGGCCTTACGCTGCTCGTCCTTATCGCGCTCGCGATCGGCGTCTTCATTGCGTACCGGGTGGGCACGCTGCGCGGCCGCCGCGACGCACTGGCCACGCTTCCGTTGCGCGAAGCGGTGAATTTCACGCCTCCGCTTTCGGCTGCGCCGGAACCGGGACCGGGACCGGCCAGGCTGCCGCCAAGTCCGTCCCGGCACATGCGGCGGAAAACGGGGACGAGAGCGAGAACGCAAGTCGCGTCTCCAGCGAAAAGGCGCGCCTGGTGCGCAGTCTCGCCGCGGAAGGACGACGCGCTGCGGCGCGCGGCCACGACCGCCGAAGCGTGGCGCCTCCAGCTCGCCGACTTCGCCGCAGACAGGCGCCGCCTGCTGCGCGCATGCGCGCAGGCGCAAGCCGATACGGCGCGCTACCGCGAACTCGTCGTCGACCTCGAGAACAACGCGCTGCCGCCGCTGCTCACCGGTCCCAACACGTTCGACGATCTCAAGCTCATCGTCGGGGTCGGACCGGTGCTGGAACGCATGCTGCACCGGCTTGGCGTCGCGACATACCGGCAAATCGCGCACTGGAGCGAGCGCGACATCGACGAGATCGACGCCAAGCTTCCCGAGTTCCCGGGCCGCATCCGCCGCGACGGGTGGGTCACGCAGGCGCGCGAACTGCACCAGTCCAAGTACGGCGAGACTGCCGGCGCGCTAGGCCAAGACGATGGGCAAATCACCGGCGCGTGCCGACGCGCATCCGCTGGCGCACGCCGTCGTGCCGATCCTGCTGCTGGCGGTCGTATGGGGCTGCAACTGGCCGGTGCTCAAGATCGGCGTCGCCGAGATCGCGCCGCTGACATTTCGCGCCATCACGCTGCCGGTCGCGGCGCTGGGCATGTTCCTGGTCACCCGCTGGAGCGGCGAGTCCATCCGCATTCCGCGCGCGTGGTGGGGACGCCTGGCGACGCTCGCATTTCTCAACATCGCCGGCTGGAACGGCTTCGTGCTGTTCGGCGTGCAGCAGCTTCCGGCGGGACGCAGCGCGATCATCGCCTACACGATGCCGATCTGGTCGACGCTGATCGCGATGGCGGTGCTGGACGAGAAGCTCGACCGGCGCAAGGCCATCGGACTCGCGCTGGGCATGGTCGCCATGGCGATCCTTCTCGGCGACGACATCCGCCACATCGGCTCGGCGCCGACCGGCGCGCTGATGATTCTTGCGGCGGCGGTCCTGTGGGCATTCGGCACCGTGCTGCTGCGCAAGTGGAAGCCGCCGTTCGCGCAGAACGCGCTGTCCGGCTGGATGATGCTGCTTGGCTGGATGCCGCTGGCGATCCTGGCGCCCTTCCTGGACCCGCACGCGGCGTCGTCCCTGACCACGCATCTCGGGCAAGGCGTTGTTCGCGATCGTCTACAACATGTTCCTCGCCGGCACCATCGCGCACTGGGCGTGGTTCACGCTCGCGCGCACGCTGCCGGTGGCGGTGTCGTCGCTGTCGTCGCTGCCCGTGCCGGTCGTCGGCGTGCTCGCCGGCATGCTGTTCCTGGGCGAGCGGCCGGGTATCGCGGAATTCGCCGCGCTCGCGCTGGTGCTGTGCTCGCTGTTCGCGGTGCTGTTCCAGCCGAAACAGAAAGTCGCGCCGCCGGCGGTGGCTTCCGAGCCGTCGCCTTAGGACTCGCTGACGGGCGCTGGCAGATCAGGCCAGTTCGGGAATCAGCGTCAGCACCGGCTTGCCGGCGAACCAGGCGTCGAGGTTCGCCTTGCACAGGTCACCCATCGCCTTGCGCGTCTCGTGCGTCGCGCTGCCGACGTGCGGCAGCAGCACGACGTTGTCCATCGTCAGCAGCGGTGCGGGGATATGCGGCTCATCGGCGAAGACATCGAGCCCTGCGCCCTTGATGGTCCCCGCCTGCAACGCGGCGACCATGGCCGGCTCGTCGATGATCGAGCCGCGGGCGATATTCACGATCGTCCCCTTCTTGCCGAGCGCGGCGAGCACGCCGGCATTGACGACGTTCTTCGTCGCCGCGCCCCCGGGACACGCCACGACGAGGAAATCCGACTCCGCGGCGAGCGCTACGAGGTCCGGCACGAAGCGATAGGCTACGTCCTGCGGCTTGCGGCCGGTATAGGAGACCTGCATGCCCAGTGCGCTGACGCGCTCGGCGATGGCCTTGCCGATGCGGCCCAACCCGAGGATGCCGACGCGCTTGCCGGCGAGCTTGGTCGTGAGTTCCGGTCCGCGCTTTTCCCATTCGCCCGCCTGCACGAAACGGTTGAGGCGGACGAAGCCGCGCCCGGTCATCATGATGAGCGCCAGCGCCACGTCGGCCACGTCCTCCGTGAGCACATCCGGCGTGTTGGTCACCTTGATGCCGCGCTTGCGGCAGTAATCGACCGGCACGCCGTCGTAGCCGACGCCGAACACGGAGATGATCTCCAGTTTCGGCAGCGCGTCGAGCAGCGTGGTCGGCGTCACGGTTCCGCCCCCTTGCACCAGCCCGCGAATGCGCTGCCCTTCCGCCGCCAGCAATCCCGGCTTGTCGCCGGCCATGTGGTAATCGTGGCAGTGAAAGTCGGCCTTCAGCGGATCGTAGAGGAACGGCGGCAGCGGTGCGGTGACGATGATGTCGGGTTGGGCCATCGGAGTTCTCTCCAGTTAGCGTCAGGGGAGCGGATGCTGCCTGAACCATTCTAGCAATCCGTTGATGAGTCCGGCATCGGCGGCGCCGGTTTCGACGGCATCGAACCCCAGTTCGCGCGCGTGCTGCGCAATGCGCGGGTGCGGCGCGAAGGCGGGAAGCTGCCGGAGCCGCTGCGCGTCCACCGCATCGAGCAACGCGCAAAGATTGTCGAGGCCCTCGCTCGACGTCAACGTCAGCGCATGGGCGCGGCCTTCGCGCAGCACTTCGCTCAATCCTGCCGCGCCGGTCGCCGGTGCCGCGCGCCGGTAGCATTCGGCGTAGGTGACTGCCGCGCCGCGGGCACGCAGCGCTTCGCCCAGTTCGCCGCGCCCGCCTTCGCCGCGGAAAATCACGATGCGCTTGCCGGCAACGTCATGCAATTCCGGCAGTGCAAGCAAGCCGTCGCTGTCGAACGTCGTCGCGGGAATCGTCGCGTCGGCAATGCCTGTCGCGGCGAGCGCGGCGGCCGTGCCGGGACCGGGCGCCAACGCCCGCAGCCTGGCCGGCCAGGCGCTCGGCGCGGGCACGCCGTATTCCACGGCGTTGGCGGAAACGAAGATCGCGATGTCGTACTGGTCCAGCGTCGCATGCGCCGACGTCGAGGGACGCACGATTCGCGGGTGGCAGGATCACGATCGCCGGAAACACGATCGGCGTGGCGCCGAGCGCCGCCAGCTGCCGCGTGATCCCGGCCGCCTGGCGCGCCGGCCGCGTGATGATCACGCCCACGCCCGACAGAGGACCGACCGGCGCGGACGCGCTCTCTGCAGCGCATGCACGTTCACATTGACCGCTCGCCGCGTCAGGTCGCGATGAAGCGCGCGGCGCCACGCGCCAGGAAGTCGTCGGCCAGTTCGCGTCCCAGGCCTTCGGCCGCCTCGACGCTTGCGACATCGGCTTCGACGTCCCCGCGCAGGATGTCCTGTCCGTCGCGGCCGGCGAGCAGGCCGCGCAGCCACAGCGTGCCCTCTTCCCATTCGGCATACGCCGCAAGCGGCGTGTGGCAACTGCCTCCCAGCGCGCGCGAAAACGAACGCTCGGCGGTGGTGGCAAGCGTCGTGCCGAAGTCGGCGAATGGCGCAAGCGCGGCCAGGATGTTCACGCGATCGCTGCGGCATTCCAGCGCCAGCGCGCCTTGGCCCGGTGCGGGCAGGCTGTCCTCGGGCTCCAGCAGCGCCGCAATGCGCGAGCCGAATCCCAGGCGCTTCAACCCTGCGGCGGCGAGGATGATCGCGGCGTATTGTCCCTCGTCCAGCTTGCGCAGCCGCGTGTTGACGTTGCCGCGCAGCGGTTCGATCTTCAGGTGCGGGTACCGCTCGCGCAATTGCGCTTCGCGGCGCAGGCTCGACGTCCCGACCACGGCGCCCTTCGGCAGCTCGGAGAGTCCGGCATATTGATTCGACACGAGGGCGTCGCGCGGATCCTCGCGCGCCGTGATGCAGGCCAGCGCGAATCCGTGCGGCATCTCCATGGGCACGTCCTTCAGCGAGTGCACGGCCATGTCGGCGCGGCCCTCGTCCATCGCGACCTCGAGTTCCTTGATGAACAGTCCCTTACCGCCGATCGACGACAGTGGCTGGTCGAGAATGCGGTCGCCCTGCGTGGTCAACCCCAGCAGGTCGACCACCATGCCCGGATACTGCGCGACCAGCCGTGCGCGTATGTGCTCGGCCTGCCACAGCGCCAGCGCCGATTCACGCGTGGCAATGCGCAGTCGGCGTGGTGCCGGCACAGGAATCATGCCGCTTTTTCATCCATCTGCATCATTCCGAACAGGTTGCCTTCCGTGTCCTTGGCATAAGCGAGCCAGCCGACCGTGGGAATAGGCATCCTGGGCAGCGCGATGGTTCCACCCGCAGCGACAGCCTTGTTGACCATCGCGTCGAGGTCCGCCACGTCGACGGTGCAGACAAACGCATTGACGGCCGCCATGTCGGCAGGTCCGGGGCCGCGTCGAGGCATGAGGCCGCCGTCGATGCCCGGCGTGCCCTTCTCGCCCGTCTTGATCAGCCAGTACGGCTGGCCCGCCCATTGCGAGAACGTCCAGCCGAACAGCCCGGTATAGAACGCGATCGCGCGTTCCGTGTTCTCTGCATGGATCTCGAAATGTATCGGGCGCGACATGGCCGTCTCCTTGGGAAGGGCACCGGGGCGGCTATGATAGCGTTTTCCCCCGACCTGCGGACCCGACATGCGAATCGTGATTACCGGCGGCGCCGGATTCCTCGGTCAACGCCTCGCCCGTCGCCTGCTCGAGCGCGGCTCACTGACCGATGCGCGCGGCCAGTCCCGCAAGATTGGGGAAATCGTGCTGCTCGACGTCGTTCCGGCCATGTTGCCCGCCGATTCGCGCCTGACTACCGTTGCCGGCGACCTCGCCGACTCCGCAGTCGTCGATCGTGTTCTGACCCGCGACACCGATACGGTCTTCCACCTTGCCGCCGTGGTCAGTGGCCAGGCGGAAGCCGATTTCGACATCGGCATGCGCGTCAATCTCGATGCGACGCGCCTGTTGCTGGAACGCTGCCGCACGCTGACGGCGCCGCCCAAGTTCGTGTTCACCAGTTCGCTCGCGGTGTTTGGTGGGCCCGTCCCCGATCCCGTAACCGACGACGCGCCGGTCACGCCGCAGGCGTCCTACGGTGCGCAGAAACTCATCGGCGAGTACCTCGTGTACGACATGACCCGCAAGGGCTTCATCGACGGGCGCAGCCTGCGCCTGCCGACGGTCACCGTGCGGCCGGGCAAGCCGAACAAGGCGGCATCGTCGTTCGCGAGCGGCATCATCCGCGAGCCGCTGGCCGGCGTGGACGCGATCTGTCCGGTCGCGCCCGCGACCAGGATGTGGGTGCAAAGCCCTCGCGCCGTCATCGAAAACCTGATCGTCGGCCACGAAGCGCCCGCATCGTCGTTCGCGCACACGCGGTCGGTCAACGTGCCGGGCATATGCGTTCCGGTCGCGGACATGGTCGTCGCGCTGCGCAAGGTCGCCGGCGACGTCGTCGCCGACCGCGTGAAGTGGATTTACGATCCTGGTCATCGACAAGATCGTCGCGACGTGGCCGGCGAACTTCGCGCCGACGCTGGGGCCGAGGCTGGGCATGAAAGCGGACACCGACTTCGAGAGCATCGTGCGCGCATACATCGCGGACGACATGCCGAGAAAGTAGCCGACCTTTCATCCGGGTCGCCATGATTGCGGCAGCGATTTGCGCACTGGGCCTCACCATGGCAGTGTCGATGGCGTCGGCGGCCACGGCCGGCACGCGCGTCATCCTTGCGCCGTTCGTCGCGCCGGCGAATCCATCGAGCCTGTTTCAGGAACACTACGCGCTTCCTCCCCCCGATCAGTTTTATCTGAAGGCGCGCTTTCAGCGTTCGTGGGCCGGAGGTGCGCCTTTCGCCAGCCAGACTTCGTACAACCCCTCGGCCTATACGGGTCTCGGACCCCTGCCCCCACTCAATCAACGCGGTCCCATCGGCGGCAGCGCGGATCAGTCGACGTTCCAGATTTCGGGGAACGAAGTCGGCTTCCTGATGCGGACCTTTGACGGACCGCACCCCTGCGCGGGCGTATCCACGACTGCGTGCGAAGGATTCCACAAGCACACGGTGTTCGAGCGCAACTGGACCCGCTTCGAAAGGATCTTCACGTCGAGGAACCCGTCCGGTTCGCTGGACATCGAAGCCGACATCAACGTCGCCCACTTCTCGCAGTGGAACGCGAAAACCGGCGGCGCCCCGGTGGGCGTCGTTGCCGGCCAGCTCGTGTTCGTCCTCTTTCTCGAGGACAGGAATCACCGTCGGATTCAGTACGTCGTCTACGCGTTCGACAGCAACGTCCTGACCAACGACGGCAGCGAGCTCGACCCGCGCCTCGAGCCGATTGGCCCCGGCGACCAGGGCTATTACCTGACCTCGTCCTTCAAGAAGCGCCGCGTCATGAAGTACACGACGGTCGCCACCGATTCGGCCGAGTTTGCCACCGTCCCCTGGGGGTCCTACCGCCATTTCAAGTTCCGCATCACGCAGGACAATCTGGCGAATGCCATCAAGGCCCTCAATGCCAAGGGCGGCAACCTCTCGACCGATGTGATGAACTACGGCATCACGCTGGTGGGAATCAACCAGGAGATCGCCTATCGCGCCAAGGTCGACCGCGGCGCAATCCGCTACGACGACAACGGCGACGAAGCCATCATGGGAAGCTCGGTCCGCAACATCAAGGTGAGCGAGTCGTTCGGTGGATCCGCGCGTCGTCGTTGACCGGGCATCATCCTCAATCCACGAAGAGCGCGCTCTCCGCGGGCTCGGCAGCGGCAAGCGCCTCCTCCAGCAGCTCCGGGCCGGCGTCGCGCAAACGCGCCGAATCCGACAGGATCTGCCGGAACCGCCTGCCGCCGGGGCGCCCGTGATAGAGGCCCAGGAAGTGCCGCGCCATGCCGCGCAGCGGCGTGCCGCGCTGGCGTTGCGCGGCAACGTACGGCATCAGCGCGCGTAGGACGTCGGCACGCGTCGGAGGCGGAGTCTCAATGCCGAACAGCCGCCAGTCCACCGGCGCCAGCACGTAGGGATCGTGGTACGCAGCGCGGCCGAGCATCACGCCATCGACGCGGTCCAACTCGCGCTCGATCGCCGGCCAGTCGTTGAGCCCGCCGTTGAGCACGATCGTGAGCGTCGGGAAGTCACGCTTCAGGCGGTGCACGACGTCGTAGCGCAGGCGCGGTACTTCGCGATTCTCTTTTGGCGACAGGCCTTTCAGCACCGCGTTGCGCGCGTGCACGATGAAGACCTCGCAGCCTGCGACGGCGACCGTGCCCACGAAGTCGCGGACGAATCCATAGTCGTCCATGGCGTCGAGGCCGATCCGGTGCTTGACCGTGACCGGAATCGTCACCGCGTCGCGCATCGCCTTCACGCAATCAGCGACGAGCGAAGGGTCGCCCATCAGGCAGGCGCCGAAGCTGCCCGTCTGGACGCGCTCCGACGGACAACCGCAGTTGAGGTTGATCTCGTCGTAGCCCCATTGCGCGCCCAGCCGCGCGCCGTGCGCAAGCATGGCCGGATCGCTGCCGCCCAATTGCAGCGCCACCGGGTGTTCGGCTCGATCGAAGTCGAGGTGGCGCGGCACGTCGCCATGCAACAGCGCCGGCGCGGTGACCATTTCCGTATACAGGCGCGCGTGCCGCGAGATGAGGCGCAGGAAATACCGGCAGTGCCGGTCCGTCCAGTCCATCATAGGTGCGACGCAGAATCGGTGCAACAGCTTATTCATTTGCTTTATGTTTTCGACGCGGGGTCCGTCCAGCAAACCATTGGATTGACTCGTCATTCTATCCGCTGAACGATAGCGCGCTTCCCACTTCCCGTGCGAGAGGTTCATATCAACAGGTCGCGAACTGCGGCATGCCATTGCGGTGTACTGGAGACGGTCGAATATTCACATTGGCAGATCGTTCCGCGCATGGCACGCTTTGTATGCGCGGTCGCTTCGACACGCCGCTCACCCGCTCACCGCGAAGGCTGCGGCCGGAAGTCGCAGGTCCATGGAAGTCGACGGAAGCGCCGACCCGTCATGTTCGATGAACCCCGATAGTCGGTTCTGTGGTCGGGATAACAAAAGGAACACACATGTGGGAACTGATCTGCCATCACACCTACAAGTGGCAGGGTGTGGCTACTGATCTATCGCTCTATGACAGCCACGGCAACACCGAAAACCTGAGCAGCGCCGACTTCCTGGCGGACGGCGCGACACCGGGCTCGGGCGCGTGGCGCTTTCATCTCAACAGCCGCGTCGCGATCGCCACCAATCCCGGTTGGCGCCCGCTGGTGGGTCTGCGCGTCGAGGCGGTCATCCGCATGCCTGTGCTCGCCTCGCATCGGCAGATCGTCATCGAAGCGCACAAGAGCTTCCGGCTCTACACCATGGATCGTTACCTGTTCGGTGCCTTCCACGGCAATCCGGCAGTCTATCCGCAGCAGGATTGGGACATTGTCAGCACGTACAAGGACGGGCCGCAGATTCCCGGCTATCGGGTGCCACTCAACAAATGGATCCACGTGCTGTTCGAGCATGACGGCCTCACCCAGATGCGGCTGTCGGTGGATGGTGTGGCGGTGACCTCGCCTCGGGGGGTGCTGTCCGGCGTTCCCGGTGTCGGCCCGAAAGGTATCTGCATCGGCAACTCGGTGGTCGACGGCGAGCAGCCGTTTCCAGGTGACATCGATGAGATCAAGGTGTGGCGGCTCGACCCGAGGGCGGTCCGCAACCAGTTTCTCGGCCGCCCCATCGACCAGGCAACGGCCGACTGCTGGGCAAGCCATGTTCGCAGCCTCACGGCGGCCTTTGCGAAGTATCCGGACTGCGCCAAGAAGCTCACTGCCGAGATGCGCGCGGCGCTGGACCGATGGCTGCGCGTAATCGTTGCGCAGGGGCCGGAAACCCGGCAGCGATTCGAAGAGGTGCGCGAGGAGTACGCGAGGCTCTGGCGCGAGGGCAAGCTGGATGGACCAGAGATGCGCAAGCTGCTGCGCGATTGGTGCGCGTGGCTGCGGCTCGTCGGCATCGATCCCTGCGGTGACGAGCAGGCGCGCGCCATCAAGCAGTCCGAATGCTGGCGCCTTGTATCTAAGCAGCTGGCCGGCGTGGACTGCGATCCACAGGCGATCGCCTTGATGCGCTTGTTCGAGCAGGAATGCGGATGCACGTCCGAGATGGCCGGCGCAAGCCACGCCGTCACCACGAACTGAAGGTGCCCCCATGGCCATCGACTTCAACGACGTCATCCGCGCTTTCGAGCCGATCCTGTATTTTGCGCAGGGTGAGCGCTTCTTCCCGTCCGACTGCAAGCGATACCTCGAACGCTGCGCCTTGTGGAACGCGGTCGCTCCGTTCGACGACCACAACTCCTGGCATCGGAATGCGCCCGGCTCGTTTCCGACGCCGGTCATCGACCGCGTGCAGCTATCGGCGCGACCTGACGAGCCGGGGACCTTCATCGGCGAGGCTCAGGGCGCGTCGTTTCCCTTCCTCTATGCCAGCGGTCCCGACGACGGCTTTCTCGACTTGGCCGGATGGACCGACGGGCCTTCGGTGGGGCCAAACAGCAACAATCGCTTCGCCGACCTGGACAAGATCGAGAAGCTATACAACTCGACCGTTCCCACCGAGGGAGACCCGATCCTCAACGGCAGCCGCTTCTGGTATCACGCCGAAGTATTCGACCTTCCGCGCCTGCGGCCGTTGCTGGATGCCGACAGCGCACCCGACAATTTCAGGGCACTGCTGCCGGCGCTGCTGGCGGCGACGTCCGGCGGCGAGCCGCTTCTCCTCTGCTACTACCTGTTCTTTCCCGGCCACGACGAGCCACTCGACGATTGCGCCGACGTTTCCGAGTCGGCCATGTTCGGCAGCCATGCAGGCTCGTGGGCTTGCATTTCCATGCTGCTCAATCGCACGACGACGGAGGTCTCACTCACCGGCGCTCCCGTGACCGAGACCTTTTCGCCAATCGCCATCGGCCTGACCTCGCGCAACGCCGGCGACATCGGCTTTCTCGGCGGCGAGCGGCGTGTCGGCATGACGGTGTTCGACTGGAACGCGCTGACGACGGTGACGCATGATCGCGGTGCGGGCAAGACGCTCGGCCAGCATGCGCGCGTGTTCGTGGCCAAGGGAACGCACGGACTCTATCCGGCGCCCGCTTCGCCCGGCACGGGATTTTCTCAGGAGGTGCCATTCTTCGCGCCGGACGATTCGGCGAGTCGCTACTGCGGCGCGGCCGAGTTGCTCGACAAGAGCCTGGAAGATCTGCAGGATGAAGCCGAAGACGCCGCCGATGACACATGGGTCGACGACTCCGAAGTGTTCTGGACCAAGGTCGGTGTGCTCGGCTTCATCTGGGCCGGGCTGGAATGGATCGCCGGCGGCGGTGGGGGCATCAACTCGGTGGCCTCGAAAACGCCGCCGCAATTCGACCATCCGCCGTTGCGCGACGTTCCCGGTTTTTTCGGGGCGATCGTGCATCCTGCGGGCGTTGTGCCGCCGCAGGGTGAGCAGACCGCGCTCAAGTTCGCGTGGCAGTCTCCTCTCTCCGACGAACCCGCGCTGCGGACCATGGTGGGAGGCAACCAGTATTCGATGCGAGTCGATCGGATCAGTGCCGATCCATTGCAGCGCCAAGTGTGGTGGCCGGGCATTCAGGGCACCATCGGCTTCTCCGGGCGCTGGGGCTCCCGGGTTGCACGCGATCCCAAGGCCCGTCGCGCTGGAATGAAGTTCCCCGAATTCTGGGAGATCTTCATGTCCGCTTTCGCCAAATTCAAAAGCTAGTCTGGTGTCCGAGGTCCATTGAGTTGGCGCTGCGTGAACAATGGACCTACCGTCCCGGGAAGCTCTGTTTCAGCCCTGCCGCGATGGCCAGTGTTCGTGCGCACGACATGTCGGAGCGCGACGCACGAAGGTTGCGCTCCTTATCTTTCAATGGTGACGATGTGCGCCTGGATCTTTCCGTCTACAGCTCCCCGCCCGAACCTCCGCGCGATGGCTTCCGCCGCATGGTCGGTCGCTTCACCGAGCCTCGAAGCATCGCGCGCCTCGATCTCGTTCCGTAGCGGCGTCCCTTGGCAGTAAGCGACCGCCGGGATCTGCGGCGATTCTGCTCGACTGCGCGCCGCAACGGTGCTGAATCCGGGTGACGCAGCGAATCCGCCGCTCGCAAGGTCGCGAGCTAGGGCGACCTGGTCGTGATAGCCGTGAGGCGTGCGCGCCAGGAAGCGCGGCGGGTCCTCAGGAAACATCGATTCGAGCGCCGTTGTCACGGTGTCCGCAAATTCGTTTTCAGCGATTCGATCCCACACGCTGAAAACAAAGACGCCTCCGTGCCTGAGCACGCGATGCGCCTCCGAATACGCCTTCGATTTATCGGGAAAGAACATCGCCCCGAACTGGCAGACAACCGCATCGAAAGTTTGATCCGGGAAGGGCAGCTGCATCGCATCGGCATGACGCCACGTCACGGTGCGCTTGGTCCCGATCGAGGAAGCCATGTCCAGCATCGACTGATTGAGGTCCGTGGCGACAATGGAGACGCTTTCGGGCAGCGCGGATGCCATACGGCGCGTCGCGACACCCGTTCCAGCCGCAATCTCGAGCACGCGAGAAAGCGATCGTGGCGCCAGCCGATCCGCCAGGTCTGCCGCGTAAGGCTCGAATATCAGCGGGACCAGGTAACGCTCATACAATTTCGGAATCGAGCCGCTGAACACGGTGTCGCTATCTGGCTTTTTCATACTGATGCCTCCGCTTTGGCCGCCATTAAACGACCGCTCCGACAAACGGCGGAGGGGCAATGTTACTCGTGCGACAGCCGGTTTCAAGTCGCGGTGAATGGAACCGCGTCGCGCCGCATCAATCATAATGGCTCCGACTCCGGGATTCCGACGACAATTCGATCGCCAACATGCCTCACGAGATCAGCCTGATCACAACGATCGCGGCCGCGCTTGGGCTGGCCATGGTCCTGGGCTTTGTCGCCTCACGGCTGAAGATGCCGCCCTTGGTCGGCTATCTGGTCGCCGGAATAGTCATCGGTCCTGCCACGCCGGGGTTCGTCGCCGATGTCAGCCTGGCGAGCCAGCTGGCAGAGATCGGCGTGATGCTGTTGATGTTCGGCGTCGGCTTGCACTTTTCACTCAGCGACTTGATGGCGGTCCGCCGTATTGCGGTACCGGGCGCCATTGTCCAGATCGCTGTGGCGACCGCGCTCGGCGTGGCGACAGCGATGTTCTGGGGCCAGGACTTCGGCGCGGCGCTGGTGTTCGGTCTCGCTCTTTCCGTCGCGAGCACGGTCGTGCTGCTGCGCGCACTCGAAGACCGCGGCGTGCTCGACTCGATCAACGGGCGCATCGCCGTTGGCTGGCTGGTGGTCGAGGATCTGGTCATGGTATTGGTGCTGGTGCTGCTGCCGCCGATGGCGGGCCTCCTCGGCGGCAAGGCGGACATCGCAGCATCCGGCGGCGACGTATGGACGACACTGGCAATCACGCTTGCCAAGGTCACGGCTTTCATCGCGTTGATGCTGGTGGCGGGACGAAGGCTGCTGCCTCGACTGCTCTGGCTGATGGCTCGCACCGGTTCGCGCGAGTTGTTCACGCTGTGCGTGATCGCAGTGGCCGTGGGTGTCGCCTATGGCGCGGCCGCATTGTTCGGCGTTTCGTTCGCGCTCGGTGCCTTTTTCTCCGGGATGATGATGCGGGAGTCGGAGTTCAGCCATCGGGCGGCTGAAGAGTCGCTGCCGCTGCGCGACGCGTTCTCCGTGCTGTTCTTCGTTTCCGTCGGAATGCTGTTCGAACCTCAGGTACTGGTTGACGCGCCGCTGAAGCTGCTGGCCGTGGTCGCCATCATCATGATTGGCAAAACGGTGGCTGCCATCGCGCTGGTGCTCGCTTTCCGCTATCCACTCAACACAGCGCTGACGGTCGGTGCGAGCCTTGCGCAGATCGGCGAGTTCTCGTTCATCCTGGCCGGTCTGGGCGTCGCCCTTGGTTTGTTGCCGACGCAGGGCCAGAGCCTGATCCTCGCCGGCGCGCTGATATCGATCGCGCTCAACTCGCTCGTATTCGCCGCGATCGCGCCCGTTCAACACTGGCTGCGGGCGCGCTCCGGCCTTGCCCGAAACCTGGAGCGAAGCGTCGACCCACTCGCCGAGCTGCCGACCACGGTCGATCAGTCTCTGCTCACGGGGCAGATCGTACTGGTCGGCTATGGACGCGTCGGACGTCGCATCGCCGGGATGCTCGATGCCAAGGGAATCTCGTACGTCGTCGCCGAACAGAACCGCGAATTGGTGGGCCAGCTTCGCGAACGCAGTATTCCGGCGGTTTCAGGCGATGCGTCTGAGCCCGCGGTCCTGGTCCAGGCGCACATTGCGCGAGCCGGCATGCTGGTGATCGCGACCTCGGATACGTTCAATGTCCGCAAGATGGTCGGGATTGCCAGGAGGCTCAATCCAGGAATAGAAGTCCTGATGCGCTCGCACGACGAGGACGAAGCCCGGTTGTTCGAGAAGGACGCCCTGGGGAAGGTGTTCGTCGGCGAACACGAACTCGCGCTCGGCATGACTCGGCACATCCTGGAGCGCATGGGCATGCACTCCGCTGACCAACAGGTTGCTTCGCGCTAGGCGCAGGTCCGCACCCGGACCCAAACGGCGCGATCATGGCAGTGGAATCCATTCGTGTTCACCGGCGATCGTGCCCATCCGCTGCGCGGACCAATCGGCCTTGGCCTGCTCGATTCGATCCTTGCGCGAAGAGACGAAATTCCACCAGATCGTGCGCGGCGCATCGAGCGGTTCGCCCCCGACCACGACGAAGCGCGCCCCGCGCGGCGCCTCGATCGTCGCACCGGCGCCTGGAACCAGCACGGCCATCGTAAACGCGGGAACCGCGTCACCGTCGACCTGCAGCGGCTCATCCACGCTGTAGACGGCAAGCTCGGTACTCTCTTCATCGACGCCGGCAAGACCAACGTCGCACCGGTCTCTGCAAACACATCGAGGTACAGCGTCTCGGAGTACGTGGTAACGGGCGAGCGCAGTCCGAACGCATCGCCCACCAGCACGCGCACCCGAACTCCGGGCGCGGACCATTCGGGGATCGCGGTGGCGGGCGTATGCGAGAACGCGGGCGCGGTCTCCTCGTGAGCCTCGGGTAACGCTGCCCAAAGTTGCAGACCGTGGGCGACATATTCCTTCTGCTTCAAGTCGGCAGGCGTGCGCTCGGAGTGGACGATGCCGCGCCCGGCCGTCATCCAATTGATGGCGCCTGGCTCGATGCGTTGGACGCTGCCCAGGCTGTCGCGATGCATCATCGCGCCTTCGAACAGGTAAGTGACGGTCGCCAGCCCGATATGCGGATGCGGCCGCACGTCGTGGTTGTCACCAGGGCGGGAGGTGATCGGGCCGAAGTGATCGAAGAACACAAACGGCCCTACGCCTTGCTGTGGCGCGACGGATGGAAGCAGCCGCCGCACCATGAATCCGCCGCCCAAGTCCCGGCCGCGTGGTGGTATGAGTTTTTCTATGGGCATCGACAGTCCCTAAGCTCCGGCCGCGTAATCGGTCGCGATCTCGGTGGTGACCTGCGTCATCAGCTTGTGCACCGGGCACTTCCCGGCGACGTTGAGCAATTCCTGCCGCTGCTCCGAGGTCAGTTGACCGGTGATTGCGAGTGTTGCGTGGAGCCGGTAGGTTCCGTTGCGCTCGTCCGAGTCGTCGCGCGCGATAGTCACCTCGATATCCTCGACCGGAATTTGCTTGCGCTTCGCGTACCACAATACGGTCAGCGCCTTGCACGCCCCAAGCGCGGCGTCGTAGAGGTCGTGCGGCGTCGGCCCGCTGTCCTCGCCTCCGTTCGCTTCCGATTCATCAACCGCAAACGCGTGCTGACGCACGTGCACGATATGCCGCATGCGACCGGTCATGTCGCGGATTACCTTGATGTCCATCCCAGTCTCCGTCCCGACCTCGGGTTTGAACGACCAGCGATTGGCGCCGATATTGACGATCTTGCTGTCATCGTATTGGCCCCAGGGCGCCACCACGCGCAAGCTGGCGCCGATGATGACATCCTGCTCCCAGTCGGCAAACTCTTTCAGCGTCAGCGCTGGCGCGCCGTAGAGATTGACCGAAAGCCGAAACGCCGGATTGGCAACGCCGTCTACGACCCGCGGTACTGTTTCTCCCCTGAATTCGGCCGTTCCCGAAAGCCAGGTGTACGGCAATGTCGCGTCGAACTTGGCCGACATTCCCCACAGGTCCAGGACTCTGGCGTACGCGATGAACCGCATTCGACGTATTGAGTTCGGGATTGGTGATCGGCAACGACGGCCCGAAGGCGACGCCACCCCGGGTGTAGGCATAGCCCACGATCAGAAAATTGACGCCGACCGGGGCATTCGAATACGCGCGCGGTTCGATGTCCTGCGCGCGGGCCGGCGCTACGACCAACGCCATCAAGCAGGCTGCTATCACCGCGGCAAAGCGCTTCACGGAAGCGCCCGGGCACACATGGAGCGCCGCGGTTCGGGATACGCCTGGTCGCGAGATTCATCGAACGCTAACCCGCGGATGGCTGCCCGACATCGCTCGCGGCCCGGACATGGAGGTCGCGCGGTGGAATGGCGATCCCCGCCGACTCGAGTTTCCGCAGGACGGCAACGCGCAGCGCATTCTGCGCCTGCAGCCCAACGTCGACGGTGGGAACCCAGGCGAGCAGCGTGAAGTTGAGCGACCTGTCGCCGAAGCCTTTGAACATGGCCCGCGGTGCCGGACTCGTCATGATTTCCGGCACGTCCCCTGCCGCCTCAATCAGCAGGCGCATGACTTGTTCCGGATCGGAATCCGGAGCGACGCCGACATCGATGTCGTAGCGGCGCTGACGGTCGGAGCGCGTCCAATTCACGACTTCCTTCGACACCAGATCTCCATTGGGAACGATGACTTCGGCACCCTGCCCGGTACGCACCTTGAGCGTTCAGGTCGGCGACTATCGTGCATCAACCGCCGCGGATTTTCACACCCTGGTTCCGATTGCCCTGGAGACGCCTGTCCGCACTCGACAACTGCGAACGCCAAGGTCCCGCCGATGTCCTTGTCCGAATGATGTGTGCGGAGGCACTCTCGCGTGGCCGGCTATTGCGCGGATGGAGTTTTCTGCGACTTCGCCTTGTGGTACTCCCGTTCGCCGATGGATCAGCCACGATCTTCGCGCCAAAGTCGTTCAGCAGCCGCTGAAATTCCGGCGAGGCGAGGATGATCGTCCCTGCGGCGGCGCGCAATCGGTCGACAGCCTCCGGCGGCAGGACGAACGACGTCGGTTGCAGATTCAGATAATCGCGCTCCTTCGCATCCGGAAGTTTGGCGAACGACACGTCGATAGCGTAGACCTCCGCTTCCGGGGGACGTATCGCGGCGCAGATCGGCAAATCCTTGTTGGTCGAACACCCAGCCAGCTTCCGGAGCTCCCGCGCCGTCCGCCACCGCGCCGCGATGTCTTTCAACTGCTCGACCGCCTCGAACGAATAATGATCGATCGGAGCGCCGGTGGCCTTCAGCAGGATGTCGATCGTGTTGGGCGGGTTCTCCGATTCATCCCAGTTGGTGGGAGGATCGGACAGCGAATTGACGACGAAGACGACGATCCGGCGTGCCTGGTCGAGCGGTGTCGGAATGCCCTTGTCGTGCAGAGCTTCCAGGAACTCGAGAGCGTCAAGCACGCCGCGCATGCCCAGGTTGTCGGACACGCCGCCGTCCACGAGATGGATATAGGGCCGATGCGCGCCGTCGGCGTAGGGCAGGACGTCCTGTATTTCGCGTATCGCGCGTGCGGCGGGCCGCGGCGGTTCCGCGCTCTGGGTGAACAGCTTGACCCAGTCCGGAAGCTCGTAGTTGCAGGTGCCGCCATAGTTGTTGATCGTGATCGTGGAGAGAACGACGGGAACGGCCGACGACGCGGCCGCGGCACGCGACAGGCGCACGGCGTTGAGATCCGAGCAGAACACGTTCCACACGTTCTGATTGAAAGGCACCCGGCCGCCCGACGAGATATCGGTCGCCGACGCGACGATGAACGGACCGTCGCCGCGGTCGAGATCGCCGAAGGTCGCGCCGTTGAACAGGATCTCGTCGTAGAACTCGGCCGCCAGTTCGGAGCGGCCCCAGCCCGTCGACGACAGCTTTCCCCAGTTGCCCGGATTCATGGCACGAGCGACGAGTTCGCCCTGGACGTCGCGCTTGAGGAAGCGCTGCTCGTAGTCGACGAACAGCTTGTCGCCATAGAGGCCATAGGCCAGCGCGGTGAAGCTGCCTCCCGACACGCCGGTGATCATATTGACGGCATCAAGAAGACGGACTTTGTTGCCCTTGGGCCCGATTACCTCCGTGCGCTTTAGGAATTCCAGGACGCCGTACGAGAATGCGGCCGCACGGGTGCCGCCGCCCGAAAAAGCGAGGACGACGAGGGTATCCTGAACCTTGAAGTGCTTCTGTCGGGTCTGGAACGTGTATCCCTGGTTCGTGGCCGCTTCCTTCATCGGCGGGTTGACTGGCCGGGTGGCGCAACCGACCAGCAGCAGCAGGGCAAGTACCGACAGCAAAATGCCGCGTGACTGTTTCATCCTTCACCCCAACCCTTCTTTGCTTGTAGCAGAACAACCCACGCTCTAAGGCGCCTGCACTACGGTGTAGTAGACGCCGTTCGCGCCGAACGCAGGCTGGAACCACGTGTTTCCGTTTAGGTAATACGTCTGGCCGTTCTTGTTGATCGATATCGAGCCGGCCGGCAACGCCGCGTAGTTGACGCCCGTCGCGTAAGTTCCCGCGGGTGGAGCGCTTGCAGCGGCGGCGCCCGTGGCCACGCCGGCACTGTAGGCGGCGCTCGTCGCCGCCGCGGTGTTGGCACTTCCGGTCGCGACACCCGCGGCGTAGGCATTCGACGTCGCCGCCGCCGTGTTGGCGGAAGCCACTGCCGCGCCCGCAGCCACGCCGACGACGGCACCTGCGGCGGCCGCACAGCCGTAGCATCCCGACGCGTAGTAGGGCACGGCAACGGGCGGATGATAGGCCGCCGGATACGTTCCGTACGCCGGCGGGTGATACGCCGTGGTGCCGTACGCGGTCGTATGGACAGCGCCTGCACCATAAGCGCCCGCCGTCGTGCCGCCGTACACGTTGGTGTGCTCGGTGCCGCCACCCTCCGCGTGCGCGGTGCTGCCGCCGTACGTATTCGTATGCTCCGTGCCCTCGCCCGCCTCGTGCGTCGAGCTGCCTCCGTAGCGATTTTCGTGGCTGGTCGATCCGGCACTGTGGCTCGTGCTGCCGCCGCCGCGGTTGGCGGACGACCAGCCGGCCGCCGGAGCGGTCCACAACGCGAAAGTGCCGACGAACAGCGCGGCGACGGTGAGTGTCGATTTCATTGCGAACCTCCGATCAGGGTGCCTTCGCTTGCGGTTTTGCGGCGGGAGCCATCTTGACCAGTGGCTTTGACTCCGCCTGGGAGCCCGGCCGCCGGAGCCTTGAAGGCGATGTGCGGCGCAGCCAGCGCCTTCTGCGATGTGAACACTTCCGGCGCGAACGTCGAATCGATCTTCCAGTTCGAAAGCTCGAGCTCGTTGCGCAGTTGCAGCGGGTCGGCGGCATAGACCGCTCTCACCCGCCGCGGCAACTTGTCGTCGACGCCAATCCAGATTTGCAGGAACACGTCCTTGTTGGCCCACGCGACCATGTCCGTCTTCACGCCCCCGACCACCTCCGACGGGCCGATGTAGAACGCGAGGATGGCCCCGTCGGTCAACGCGACATAGGGATCGGCCACAAGCAGGTCGGTAAACGGAAAGAAGGTGGCCGTCGTGCGGAAGGCCTGCGTCAGCGCTGCTTCGATCGTCGGCGGCGCATCCGCGACGGCAACCAGATTCTCTGCCGGCGCGTACGCCATCATTGTTTTGCCGTCGTAGTAAAACTCGGACGCGGGGCCGTCGCCGGGCATCACGATCTTGAGCTTGTCGGGCCGCTGCATCGTCACGTCGTAGCGCATCGTGTAGGCGATCGGCGGACCCAGCTTGCTCGGGAACTCGTAGCCGACGGTTGCCGTGAACGACATCGACTTCGCCGCCGCAAGGCGCGCACTCGTCGCCTTCAGCAGGTCCATCGCCTTGGGCTCGAGGATGAGCTTGAACGCCGGCGTTGCCGGCTTTTTCGCCGCTTTCGCTGCCTTGGCCGGTGTCGGCTTCGCCGGTGCCGCGGCCGGCGGTGATTGGGCGCTGACCATGGCTGCGACCGCGAGCCCCGCGAACAGCGTAAACATTCGCCCGAGTTTTCCGTGAATCGTCATCGAAGGCTCCAGGTGCCGCAACAGGCACGTTCAGTGGTCAAGGAATCATCCCGCATTCGAACATCTTGTTGACGATGGGTCCCGAGACCTTGTTGAAGAACGCCTGGCGCATCTGCGGATCGCCCTTCAGCGCCTGGATCGCCCGCTGCTCCATTTCAGGTTTGGGTTGACCCTTGCCTGCTGCCTTTTCCTGCCACAGCTGCTCGCAGCTTGATGTCTGGTACTTCTGGATCACCTTGTCGGCGACCATGTCCATGATCGGGAACTGCGCATAAGCGAAGCCGGCCGCCAACGAAGCGGCTGCCGCCGCGAGAATCCAGGTGCGCTTGTTCATGTCGAACTCCTCAATATGTCGGGTCGATGTATCGGTCAGGGACATGTTCCGGCCCATCGCGCATCCCTATCTTGACATAGCGCAACCCATGCACGGAAACTCGCCAAAGCTGCTTGGCATTGCAGCACATGCGGGGAAGGACGCCAGCAGCACCGATGGTATCCTCGCCCCCGATGTCGAGCGAACGTCAAAAACTCGAATCCGCCATCCGTGTGCTGGAATCGCAACGGGCGATGCTGGGCGATGCCGTTGTCGATACGGCGCTTGCTCCGCTCAGAGCCAAGCTCGTCGCGCTGGCGGCGGCACCCGCGGATTCGCTCCAGGACCAGACGCTCAAGCAAGTCACCATCCTGTTCCTCGACATCGTCGGCTCGACCCACCTGAGCCAGCGTCTCGACCCCGAGCAGACCAGCGCGGTGATGGACGGCGCGCTCGCGCAATTCGCGTCCATCGTCGGGCAGCACGACGGCAAGGTGCTCAAATTCGCCGGCGACAGCGTGCTGGCCGTATTCGGCGCGGACGAAGCCCGCGAGAACGATCCGGAGCGCGCGGTGCGTGCCGGGCTCGCGCTGGTCGACGCCGGCCAGCAGCAGGGTCAGCGGGTGCTGCGCCAGTACGGCCACGCCGGCTTCAACGTGCGCGTCGGCGTGCACACCGGTGACGTGCTGCTTGGAGGTGGCGTCGACGCGGACGGCAGCATCCGGGGGCAGGCCGTCAACATCGCCGCGCGCATGGAGCAGACGGCGCCGGCCGGGGCACTGCGCATCAGCCAGGACACCTACCGCCACGTGTCGGGAATCTTCGACGTCGCGCCGCAACCGCCGCTGACGGTGAAGGGAATCGACGAACCCATCTCCACCTATGTCGTGTTGCGCGCGAAGCCGCGCGCCTTCCGGTTGGCCGCGCGGGGCATCGAGGGCGTGGACACGAAAATGATCGGCCGCGAGGCCGAACTGGAACGGCTGCGGCAAGCCTTCCGCCGGCTTTGCAGTGAAGGCAACTTCGCCGCGCTCACCGTCGTCGCCGAGGCGGGCCTGGGCAAGAGCCGGCTGCTGTGCGAATTCGAAGACTGGATCGATCTCCAGCCTGAAGCCATCTGCATGCTCCAGGGCCGCGCCAACCCGCTGACGCCGAACCAGCCCTACGGCCTCCTGCGCGACATCGTCGCCCGCCGGCTGCAAATCGGCGAGGGCGACGACATCGACGCGGCCAGACTCAAGATCGAAGCCGGCATCGCGCCATTGCTTGCGCCTAAGGACGGCGCCGACATGGCGCAGGCGCAAGCCCATTTGCTGGGCCATCTGATCGGGATCGACTTTGGCGAGAGCCGCCACGTCAGGGGCATCCGGGAGGATCCCAGGCAGATCCGCAACCGCGCATTCCACGCTGCGGCGCAGATGTTTCGGCATGTCGCCGCCCAAGCTGACGCGAATGCCCGAATTCCCGTCGTCCTGCAGATCGAAGACCTGCACTGGGCCGACGAGGGTTCGCTGGATTTCCTCGAACATCTGTGCGACGTCAACCGTGACGTGCCGATGCTCATGCTCTGCCTGTCGCGACCGGCCTTGTTCGAGCGCCGTCCCGACTGGGGAAGTCGCGTGGAGGCTCATCAGCGCATCGTTTTGGGCCCGCTCGGCACGAGCGACATGGACGTGCTTGCCGACGAACTGCTGCGAAAGATCGAGCCACGTCCCGCGGAGTTGCGCGCGCTGATCGTCGCGCGCGCCGAAGGAAACCCTTTCTACATGGAAGAGCTGGTCAAGATGCTGATCGACCAGGGCGCCATCGACACAACGAGCGTGCCGTGGGCGCTGCACCCGGAGAAGGTGCAGGCCGCGCAGATCCCGCAAACGCTGACGGGCGTATTGCAGGCCCGGCTCGACGGGCTCCCGAAGCCGGAGCGGCTGGCGTTGCAGCAGGCCAGCGTGATCGGTCCGGTGTTCTGGGATCGGACATTGGCCGCGCTCAGCCCTCGGGCACCGGACTCCTTGCCCGCGCTCGTGCGGCGCGAACTCACGCTGCCTAAGCAGGACGCGGCGCTGGACGACGTGCGCGAATACGCCTTCAGTCACCAGATCCTGCACCACGTCACCTACGGGACATTGCTCAAGCGCACCAGGCGTTCGCTCCACGCGCGGGTAGCCGCCTGGCTCGCCGGACTCCAAGGCGCGCGCGCCAACGACTTCCTGGCATCCACCGCCGAGCACTTCGATCTGGCTGACGACAGCGCGCACGCCTGCGAGTATTTCACCCGCGCCGCCGAACATGCGCGGACGCGCTTTGCTCACGATGTCGCGCTGCGCGACGTTGCCCGCGCCATGGCGCTGCTGGATCGCGACACCGGCCCCGAATCATCCGAAGTTCTGGACCTGCGCTGGCGGCTGTTGGTGGTGCGCGAATACACGTTGGGCCTGCAGGGCAAGCGCGAGCAACAGCGTATCGCGCTCGAGGCGATGGAATCGGTGGCGGATGCGCTCGACGACGACCGACGCCGGGCGCTTGCCGCGCGGCGACGAAGCCTGCTGGGAATGCGCACGTCCGACTACGCCATGCAGGAAAGCGCCGCGCGCCGCGCGATGGTGCTGGCCGAACGCGCCGGCGACGTGGAGTCGCGTCTCGAAGCTCAGCGGCTGGTGGCCGACGCGCTGGGTGTCCAGGGCCAGTTCGCGGCCGGCGAAGCATTGGCGAAACAGGGACTGGCCGAGGCACGCGCCCTCGGAATGCGCCGCGTCGAAGGCGTTTTCCTCAACGCGTTGTCGCTGATTGCCGGCATGCAGGACGACCAGGTCACCGGACTGGCCATGGACCTTCAGGACCTGCCGATCTGGCGCGAACTCGGCGACAGCCATGGCGAAGCCGTCGCGCTCAGCAACGTGGGTGCCGACTGGCTGTGGTTTGGCGAACTTGCCCGCGCCCGGCCCTACCTGGAAGACGCGTTGAAACTAAGTCGCGCCATCGGCGCGACGGCGCTGGAATGCGGTCCGCTCGGCAATCTGTCGCAGCTGTCGTTGCACCAGGGCGACGCCGGGAAGGCGGTCACGCTGGCGCGGGCCGGGCTGCAAATCGCCGTGGCGACGCAGGCGGCCGACTACGAGGTGCAGATGCTGCTGCGCCTTGGCGAAGCCGAGTTGGCTCTCGGGCACCATGAAGCCGCGGCCGAGGCGTTCCAACGCGCGGAAACAGTGGCGCGCGCAACAGACGTTGGCGGCCACCACGATGCGATGGCCGGACTGGCGCGCGTCGCGTTGGCCAGGGAGGACATGGCGACCGCGCTGGAACTCGTGGAAAGGCTGCTGATCGCGAGGGCCAGCCCGGAGGGAATCGAGGGCGCCTACGCGCGGCTGGTGCTGTTCACCTGCCAGCGGGTGCTCGCGCACGCCGGCGATTCGCGCGCCGTCGAACTGCTGGAAAGCGTACACGCCGAACTGCAGGCCCGCGCCGCGACGATCAGCGACGCTGCCTTGCGGCGCAGCTTCCTGGACAACGTGCCGCTCCACCGCGAAATCGTCGCCGCGTGGACGGCGCATCAGTCGGCCCGGGCCGCCGCGCCCTGATTCTGGCACGCCGATCGATCGGGTCCACCGATCGGCCGCGCCATAGCCCGGGTGCATCCGGCGCGGCGATGTAACATGTGCGCACTCGGCGAACCCGAACACGAACCTGAGCTGACCATGTCTGAAGCCCAACGCCGAACGCGCGGTTCCGTATCTCGCCCGCATTCTGCAGCAGCACCTGATCGACGATCCCGAAGGTCGCAGCTGGACTGCGGAGGGCACCGCCGTGTTCGCCGACGTTTCCGGCTTCACGCAGCTGTCCGAGCAACTCGCACGGCGAGGGGCCGCGAAGGCGCGGAACAGATCACCGACACGATCGGCGGCAGCTTCGCGTCGATCCTGAAGGTCGCCTACGAGAAGGGCGCCAGCCTGCTCAAGTTCGGCGGCGACGCGCTGCTGCTGTGGTTCCAGGGCGACGACCACGCGGCGCGTGCCTGCGCGGCCGCAGTGCGGATGCGCCGCGACACTCGACGAGGTCGGAAGGATCGAGCTGCCGGGCGCCAAAGTCACGCTGCAGATGTCGCAGGGCGTGCACACGGGACTCTTCCATTTCTTCGCGGTCGGCACGTCGCACCTCGAGATGCTGCCCACCGGCCCGGCGTGGACCCGCACGGTCGCGATGGAGCACGAGGCCGAACGCCGGCGAAATACTCGTCAGCGCGGAGACGGCCGCCCTCCTGCCCAAGGATTGCCTGGGCGAATCCAGGGCATCGGGCGTGCTGCTGCTGCGCGAGCCTCCCGGCCACGAAGAATCGATTCCGTACATTCCGCGGCCCAATTCGCCGCCCGAGCCTGACTGCTGCGCTGCCTGTCGCCCGCGATCCGCGCCCACGTGCTGGCCGGCGGCGGAGCGTCCGAGCATCGCCCCGTCACCATCGCCTTCATCCACTTCGAGGGGACGGACGCGCTGATCGAGCAACAGCGGCCCGGCGGCCGCCGCAGAGGCGCTGCACCAGCTGGTGAGCGTCGTCGAAGCCGCGACCGAGGAGCTGGACGTCACGTTCCTGGGCTCCGACGTCGACCACGATGGCGGCAAGCTGATCCTGACCGCCGGCGCGCCGAAGGCCACCGGCGACGACGAAGAACACATGCTGCTCGCGTTGCGCAAGATCGTCGAGAGCCGGTTTCTCGTTGCCGATCCGCATCGGCGTCCATCGCGGCTCGGTCTTCGCCGGCGACATCGGACCGCCCTACCGCCGCACCTACACGGTCATGGGCGACGCGGTGAACCTCGCCGCGCGCGTGATGGCCAAGGCCGAGCCCGGTGCAGATCTACGCGACGGGCGACGTGCTCGAACGCTCCAACACGCTGTTCGACACGACGCAAGCTCGAGCCCTTCGCGGTGAAAGGCAAGACGGAACCGGTCCAGGCGTGGTCCGTCGGACGCGCCAGGGTTCGCGAACGCGGCAAGTGACGCTGCAGCGGCTGCCGCTGACCGGGCCGCAACGCCGAACTCGGCGTGATCCGCAAGGCGTTCACGAGCGCGCGCGGAGGCGCGGGCCGCCTGATCGAGGTCGTGGGCGAGGCCGGGATCGGCAAGACCCGCCTGCTGGAAGCGCTGCGCGACGCGGTCGCCGGATTCCAGAAGCTGCACGCCACCTGCGAAGCCTACACGTCGTCGATCCCGTATGTCGCGTGGCGCGAGCTGCTGCGCGAGATGTACGAATTCGGCCGTGATACGCCCGACGCGGCGGTCGAGGAGCGCATTCGCGCCGAGGTGGCGACCAAGGCGCCCGACCTCGCGCCGTGGCTGCCGCTGCTCGCCGCCGTGTTCGACGTCGAGATTGCCGCCACGCCCGAGGTCCTGGAGCTGGCGGAAACGAACCGCCGCACGAAGATGCACGAAACCGTCGCACGGTTCCTGGAAGCCGTGGTGCCCGACAAGCTGCTGGTGGAGATCGACGACGTCCACCACATGGACAAGGCGTCGGCCGAACTCCTGGCGCTATCTGACCAGACGGCCTCGCGGCGCGGCCGTGGCTCTTCGCCATCGGCGCGCCGTCCACTGAGCACCGGATTCGAGGCGGCCGAGTCGCCCGAGGTGGTCCGGATCGACCTGAAGCCGATCGCGCCGCAGGATGCGCTGCGCCTGGCCCAGCTGGCGACCGCGCAGAGTCCGCTTCCGCCGCACGTCCTCGATGTCGTCGCGAAGCGGTCGGGCGGCAATCCGCAGTTCCTGCGCGACCTGTTGCGCTCGGCGATCGAATCCGGCGGCACCGCGGACCTGCCCGAGTCCGCCGAAGCGGCCACGATGACGCGGATCGACACGCTGGCGCCGGACGACCGCGCGCTGGTCCGTCGCGTCGCGGTGTTCGGTATGACGTTCCACCCGCGGATGCTGCCCTGGCTCTACTCCGAGGAGGACGGTCCGGCGCCCGATGCCGCGGCGCTGTCCCGACTGCACGAACTGTTCGACGAGGAGCCCGACGGGTACCTGCGCTTCCGCCACACGCTGTTGCGCGACTCGGCCTACGAGGGGCTGCCGTTCAAGCTCCGGCGACAACTGCATGGCGCGGTCGCGGCGCACATCGAAGAGGAAATGGATTTCCCGGAGGAGGCCGGCAGCCACGCTGTCGCTGCACTATTTCGAAGCCGGCGAATACCGTCCGGCGTGGCGATATGCGAACGGCGGCCGCCAAGCGCGCGGCAGGCGATCTACGCCTACGTCGAAGCGGCCGGGCTGTACGCGCGCGCGCTGGAGGCCGGGCGCCAGACTCGAAGACTTGGACAGCGGGGAGCTCGCCGCGGTGCAGCAGGCGACTGGGCGACGCGTGGTACCAGGCGGGCGAGTTCCGCAAGGCGTCCGACGCCTTCACCGCGGCGCGCGGGCTGGTCGCGAGCGATCCGCTCGCGGACGCCGAACTGCTGCTCAAGCTCTCGCACGTCGAGGCGAAGCTCGGCCAGTACGAACAGGCGCTGCGCTGGTGCGAGCAGGCTCGCGCGACGCTGCAGGAATTCGACGGAGCCGGAAGCCGCCCGGCAGATGGCGCGGGCTGGCGCCTGGTACGCACATGGTGCTTGCAGATGGAAGGCCGGACGACCGAGGCGCTCGAATGGGCCGAGCGTACCGTGGCCGAGGCGGAGGCCGCTGACGATCCGGAGGCGCTCGCGGACGCGTACTTCGTGATGGGCTGGGCGTATGGCGAGCTCGGCAAGGACGGGCGTGCCGCTACATGCAGCGTTCGCTGGAGGCTTACCAGCGGTCGGGCAACCTCGTCCGGCAGGCCGACGCCCTTTCAAGCCTCGGCGCGGTGTGCCACTGGGCGGGCCGCTGGGACGAGGCGTTGTCCTACTACGAACGGGGCCGCGACGAGGCCATGAAGATCGGCGATACGGTAGGCGCGGCGCTGGCGCGCATCAACGTCGCCGAAATCCTGATCGACCGCGGCGAATGGACCGAGGCCGAGGCGCTGCTGCTGGAGACGCTGCCGCTCTGGAAGGCGTCGCAGTATCGCTATTACCTCGGCGGCTGCCTTTTGTTCCTTGGACGAGTGTCGCTTCGCCTGGGTCGCTTCGACGAGGCACTAAGCCGACTCGAAGAAGCCAAGACCAACTTTCAGCAAGTCGGCGCGGAGGAGCAGGTCCCGCCCGATCGACGCCCGGATCGCGGAGTGCCGCGTCGCGATGGGGAACGTCGACGCCGCGCTCGAACTGGCGCGCGGCATGCTCGGCCGCGCCAGCGAATCGAACGGCGTGGCCCGAGTGGTGTCGTTGCTGGAACGCGTGCAGGCGCATGCGCTGCTGAAGCAGGGCGACCTGTGGGGCGCGCGGGACGCGCTGGAAGCAAGCCTTGCCGCGGCACGCGAGCGGCAAGGACCTGTTCGAGGCGACCCTGACGCAGCTCTCGCTGATCGAGATCGATCGTCTGGAGGGCGTCGAGCCTCCCTCTGGAGATGGTGAACGAGAGCCGCTCGCTGCTCGCCAGCCTGAAGGTCCGGGCCGTTCCGCCGGTGCCGCTCCCTCCCCAATAGGCCCCGAAAATGCAGAGCGGCCCCGCGGGGCCGCTCCATGTCTAAGTCATTTCGTAGTCGCGTTACGGAAATTTCACAAAGCTGTCGGACTGGTCGATCACCTTCACCCAGTACTGGATGCCCGCCAGGGACAGGCGTCCAACCCACCTGGGCAATGCACATCTTCGCCGGTGTGCCATCGGGATAATTTGCACCGTCCGCCGAAGCCCGCCGGGATCAACGGCATAACTGCGCTGCCCAGCGTCTCGTTATCGTCGCTCAGGCAGGCAAGGCCAGGGACATAGTCCGGCGTTCCAACGTTCCATGCGACCAACGGACGGAGCGCAGGCCAGCCATCGGCCGGGTAGGGCCGCGGATCCAGAACGACGACGTACTTGAAATTGCCTCCAGCGGGCAGGGCCAGCTTGTCATAGACGAGGCTGACGGTCGGTACGCCACCGATCCGTCCCGGTCGCAAGCGTGAAGTTGGCACCCGCAGTGCAGTCCTGGCGCATTCGTATCGCCATAGCGACGCAGACCCCATCCCGTCGTGAGGTACGCGGTGATCGTTGTCTGGATCGAGCGCCGGATCCCCGGCGCTGGTACTGGTTGGGAAGGTGGTGGAATTGGGATCGCAACCCGGATCGGCGACGGCAAAGACCGCGAAACTCAGCGCGCCGGACGGCGAGTAGTTCGTGGCAGTCGCTGTCAGAGAGCAGGCGCCGACATCGGTGAACGTCAGGTTGAACATTGCCACCCCACCGGACGCCGCGGCACTAAGCGATGCGGGCACTCCCGCAATGGCCGGGCAGCCAGCGGGGACCAACGTCACGGTTGCGTCCTGCTGTCCTCCGGTCAACGTCACCTTCACCGGGAACGCAACGCCCTTCGCCGCGCTCGTCTGCGTTGACGAGATCGCCAGCATGTTGGCATTGAAGTTACCCGTGACGGTCTGCGACGACTGCACGTTGCTCACCGTACATGATGTCGCAGTCGATGGCGCGCCGCAGTTCGCGCTGAATCCCGTGAACGTGAAGTTGTTGTTGACCGTCACCGAACAGACGCTGCTCTGGCCATAAGTAACTGAGGACGGGGCGCAGGTCACCGTACCACCCGCCGCCGTGCTCCCGTTGATCGCGTAGGGGATCTGGGCAAAGCTGGCCGTGACGGTCTGGGTCGACTGCACGTTGCTCACCGTGCATGAAGTCGCGGTCGTTGGGGCTCCACAGTTGGCGCTGAAGCCGGTCAACGTGTATCCCGGGTTAACCACCACCGAGCAGAGGCTGCTCTGGTTATAGGTTACCGAGGCCGGTGCGCATGTGACCGTCACCGCCGGCCGAGGTGCTGCCGTTGATCGCGTAGATGATCTGGACAAAGCTGGCCGTCACACTCTTGTTGGCCGTCACGTTGGTGTCAGTGCGCGCAGCCGTCGCCACCGAGTCGCTCCAGCTGCCGAAGTTGTAACCGGCATTGGGCACAGCCGTAACTTGAGTACCCGCTCCACCATACGCCACGATCTGCGGCGTCGTGCCGCTGATCGTGCCACCTGCCCCCGCCAAGTAGGTGAGGGTGCACGAGCCGTTGACGTTCACCGTAAGAACGTTGCCCGTCGAAGGAAGCAGGTACAGAAAGCCGCTGTAGTTCGAGTTCTCATATGCCTTGACGGTCCACTTGGTCGACGTGGACGCGCAACTGGGGCTGGAAGTCGTAACACCCGACAGCGTCAAGGTGATCGACTTGTTGTTCGCGAGGCTGACGTTGGGTACCGAGATATATCCAGGCGTGGCGCCAATCGTGGGGGTCACGGTCACGCCACTGGTGGAGCCGGTTCCCGTATAGGCCGTCACGGCCACGCTTGCGACACCGCCCACGTTCGTGCCAAACGGGAGCTTGATCGAATTGATCGTGTAGTTGCCACCGGAAGTCTTGTTCGTGATCTTCGCCGTCAACTGCCCGGGTGCGCCCGCCGCCATCTCGAGAGTGACGTAATGGGCAAGCGCGGGCAAAGAGAACGCCGCAAACGCAAACGCCATCAGAAAAACGCCCCACTTGCGCACGCTAGTCATCGTGAATCTCCCCAGAACCGTTGAATATCACCGGAATCCGTCCCACACGGATTCGCCGGCGAAGCGAGCCACCCGTTGTACTCCATCCCGAATTGAAGTCAAGATGTCCAATTTGGTGGGGGGCGGAATTCGCGCTGGGGCGGGTGTGATTTGTAGTCCGCAAAAGTCAACCGCCCGACGATCCGATCCTCCTACTCTTCATGCGTACCGCGCCTTCCCGCACGATTCGTGGCACGCCGAAAAACGCATCGTTTGTAGGATTCAATGCATTGGACGGGCACCGCCCGGCGGCGCGAATAATCCACATTCTGGCGATGGATTATTCCGACCGCATCATTGGCCGATAATGCCAACGTCTTATGCCATTGGCATGGAGTGGAGGTATGTCTCCCCGCCGCGACGTCGATCTGCTATTGCAACACCCGGTCCGCCCGCAGCAGCAGCGGAGGCGGCATGGTCAGTCCGAGCGCCTTGGCCGTCCTGAGATTGATGACCAACTCGAACTTGCTCGGCTGTTCGATGGCAAGGACCGCCGGCTTCGCACCCTTGAGAATCCTGTGCACGAACGAGGCGACCCTCTCCTCCAGTTCGGCGAACGTCGGCCCGTAAGCCATCAGACCTCCGTCTTCCGCCATCGACGGCCATTCGTAGATCGCCGGCAAGCGTCTCAATGCAGCGAGATCGATGATCTTGCGCGCGTCCTTGAAGAACCTCGGATGCGACGGCACCAACAGTGCGTCGACTCGCGCCTGCGCCAGTACATCGAACGCCAGCCGGTAAGCGTCGTCTCCGCCTGCAACCGGTGCAACGACGAGCTGGGTGCCAGCAGTATCCGCGTAACTCTGGACGTCGGTGAGCGTGAAACCGCGTCCGGGGTCCAGGACGCCCACCTTCCGTGCCTTGGGCACCGCCTGCAGCAGCAAGCTCCAGGCGCTTGGCGTCCAATTCCGCCGCGAGCATCGAGACTCCGGTCACGTTACCGCCCGGGCGCGCCATATTGGTGACGAAGCCGGATTCGAGCAATCCGCCCCTGCCCCAGAATGCCATGACGATCGGAATGGTGGCGGTCGCCTGCCTTGCCGCGAGAATGGCCGGCGGCCCGACCGCGACGATGAGGTCGACGTTGGCTCGGACCAGTTCCGCGGCAAGCGCGGGGAGCCGATCGACATTGTCGTCCGCGGAACGCGCCTCGATTACGTACGACTTGCCCTCCTCATGGCCCAGCGCACGCATGGCGTCCCGGAACGCCCGCGTATGGACTTCGAGCACTTCCGGCGTGAGCCATCCGATCCGCGCGACCTTCGTCACCGGCTGTGCCATCGCGGCAAGCGGCGAGACGAGCAGACTTCCTGCCGCCACGCCGATGAATGTCCTGCGATCTGTCATCACAGCCACCTCGTCGGTCCAGACCTTGAAGCTCGACAGCGTATTGAAGCCGAACGCGTTGCTGAGCGCGACGTCGGCCGCGTCGCGTCCCCGCGCAATGAGGACCCGCCCGATGCGAGGCACATTGTTGCGCGGGTCGAATGTATACCAGTGACCGTCCAGGTACGCCTCGAACCACGCGGCGAAATCCATCGGGCCGTACGGAGGCGGCATCCCGATGTCGCCCAGATAGCCAGTGCAGTAGCGCGCGGGAATGTTCATGCACCGGCAGAACGCCACCGCGAGGTGCGCGTAGTCGCGACAAACGCCGGTCCTGTCGTGGAACGCTTCGAACGCGGTGCGCGTCATGCGCGCATGCTCGTAGCCGAACACGATGTGGCGATGGACGTAGTCGCAGATCGCCTGGACCCGATCCCATCCGGTGGGACCGTTGCCGAAAAGACTCCATGCGGTCTCGGACAGGCGATCGGTCTCGCAATACCGGCTTCCCAGCAGGAACAGCAGCGTGTCCTCCGGCAGGTTCTGCACGGGAATCTGCTGCGCCTGGCGAACGACCACGTCGGGCAGTCCCGAATCGTTCACGATGGCATCCGCGCTGACGCGCAGGCGCCCCTTCGGCGCGACGATGCGCGTGCACCAGTTGCCGAAACTGTCGCGATAGGCCGTCATCGGGACCGGCGGGTCGAACACCAGATTGTCGCGACCCACGAGATCGGACACGCGCGTGAAATGCACGTTGAGCGTGAACACGATCGGCGTCGGTTGTGGGCAGTCGTAGATCATTTCGAAGCCGACGCGAATCTTCATTTGCGATCTCCTGAGTTCAACGAGGCGGTTCAAGCAGTGCGCGCGGCACGAATGGAAGCCACGAGCACACGACGCACTGCCATCCAGCGCCGGCCCGCGGCAAATACGATCTTCTGGTTGATCTCGAGTTCGATGCCGACGTAGGCGGCGGGCGGGAACTGCTGCCTCAGATAGGAAGTCAGGCCGTCACCCTTGCCGGCATAGGGATAGTTGCGACGAACGCGAAGGTCCGGCGCCATTCGCGCGAGCGTTTCCTTCCATCTGGCGCAGAGTTTCACCTCGCCGCGGCGGCGAGGGTCATAGAGCAAACCCACGTCCGCCTGCCGCACCTTGCCGTACAACTCCGGCGTGAAGCTGTGCGACGAAATGTGGATCACGCGCCGGCCGCGCGACACCGATTGCCGTACGAGTTGCTCGACCCGCTCGCGGTATGGAACGTAATGCTGTTCGACGATTCGCTCGCGCAGCGTTGCACCGGCGCTGCGGGTCGCAGCCGAGAACAATTGCGGGTGGCCGATCGAACGATTGAGATCGATGAGGAGCCGGCTGACCGTCGACGTCACGAGCGGAGCATGCAGCGCCGCGGCCAGTTGTCGCGCCATGATCAGCGCGCCGGGGTCGTACCCGCGATGCGTGCCGAGCAGCGCGGCGTGATCGCGAAACAGCGATCGATAGCGCGCCGGGATCCGGTTGCCGCCATGCTCGCAGGTTACAACGAAGGAATCGCCCGCCGCCACAAGTCACCGGGCCAATTCGGGGAGTGGGCGCAACACCTGATGCATTCCATGGACCCCTCCGTGGCAGCCGCCCGGCGCCGGGCGTACGAGCTGTATGTTGCGCATGACGAATACTATCCTGCCGCACCCAGGTTTTCCGGACGACCCTCACCACTCCATTCGACAGATCGGAGACGCGCGAATACAACTGCAAAAGCCAAGGGACCGATGCGCATGCACCGGTCCCTTGGCATTGAATCAGCCCCGCGGGATTTCGGCGTTAGCCCTTCGGCTTGCGCGCTTCATCTTCGCGCTTCTGCTCGTCGGCATCCTTCTTCTTGTCGTCAGGCTTGTCCGACGCAGGTTTTGAACCTTGGCCGCGCGGCGGCGCGCTCGTCCCCGCTTGCGCCTGGGCAGGTGGCGGCGGATTGGGCGATGCTGCCGGTGGCCGCGATTGCGGTTGCGGCGGCTTCGCGGCAGGCGCGGGCTCAGGTTTCGTGGCTTGCGCTACGGGCGGCACGACAGGAGCGGCCTGTCGCGGCGGCGTCGAGTCCGGCGGCGGTAGTCGTTGCGGCATCGCGCGCACCACCGGCGCAGGTGCCGGCGCTGGCGGAGATACAGCCTGCGTTTCGGCCGGCCGTTGCGATGGCGACGCCGTCGGTGCAGGCGGCGCGACAGGCTGTCCGCGTCGTTCCGCATTGCCAGGCTGCGCTGGCCTTCCACGCGCTTCCGGAGCCGGCGCGGCCGTAACAACAGGCGCGACCTGCGGCGGCGGCGCCACGACCGGCGGCGCGACAGGCTGTCCGCGTGGTTCAGCATTGCCGGGCTGCGCTGGCCGTCCGCGTGTTTCCGGAGGCTGAGCGGCTGGAGCAACCGGCGCGATCTTCGACGGTGTGGCCACGACCGGCGGCGCGACAGGCTGTCCGCGTGGTTCAGCATTGCCAGGCTGCGCTGGTCGTCCACGTGATTCCGGGGGTTGCGCGGCCGGAGCAACCGGCGCGATCTTCGACGGCGTGGCCACGACAGGCGGCGCGACAGGCTGTGCGCGTGGTTCAGCGTTGCCGGGTTGCGCTGGCCGCCCGCGCGTTTCTTTAGGCTGCGCGGAAGTAGCCGCACTAGGCGATGCCGCTTCGGGGAGTTTTCGTTCGTCTGACTTGCCGGGTGCATCACTTGGCCTCGCAGTACGCGTGGCCGGCGGAGGACGCGCCGTGGGCGGCGCTGTCTGCGTCGCCGTTACCACCTTGACGGCGGGTGCCGCTACCGGTGCAGGCGTCTTGATTTCCCTGCGTGCGGTTTCATTGAGCGGTTTGCCGGGATTCGCGGCGAGTTGTTGCTGTTGCGCGGCAAAGCTGGCGGTAACGGCCGGCGGTGCGGTGCGAGCGACAGCGGTCCGCTCGAACACCCGCGGCGGCGGCTTGTCGCCTGCGGCGCCCGCGCCGCGCACGCTGCGCTCCGTCGGCGCAACCGCCGCGACCGTGGCGACCGGCGCACTGGCCACCATCGCCGGCGATACCCGCACTGCAGCTCGTTGCACGGGCTGCGATTGCACGAACGTGGCCGTCGGCACGGCGACGACCGCACCCTGCACCTGCCGGTTGGCGTAGACGACGTTGGTGACGTTCGAGTTGTTGTAGTAATTGTTGATCACCGTCGTGTTGATGACGGTGTTGCTGCGATTGACGTTCTCGAAATAGCCGCGGCTTACCGCATAGGACGGCCGGTAGACCTCGCGCGGTCCGAGCGGGAACCACGCCACTCCACCGACGTTGCCGGTGGAAATGGCGATCTGGAAATTGCTGCCGCCCACGAAGGCGACAAGTGCCGGCGCGTAATAGGCCCGCGTGCTCACTGGCCCGGGCACCCAGCCCCATGTGCCGCGCATGTTCGTCCAGCGGCCGTAATGGGATACCGCGAAGCCCCACGGCGCGTCATCCACCCATGTCCAACCCCAGGGATCGACCCACGCCCAATGACCATCGCGGTACGGCGCCCAGTCGGAGGCCACGCGAGTGGGGATCCAGACGTTGCCGTAGGTCGCGTCGACGCGCCACGTGCCGTTGGCATCGAGGTCCTGGTATCCGACCACGTCCTGGGACACGTAGCGTGCGGACACCGAATTGTCGTAGCCGCGGTCGCGGTCGCTGGCCCAGCGATCGAATTCGTCGAGGCGCGGCGCGTCCAGAAATTCATACTCGCGCAAGCCGGTCCCGGCAAAGCGATATGGTTGCCGCGAATCGATCACATAGGCCGCACCCTCGCCGTAGACTTCGCCTTGCCCGCTGCGTACGACGATGTCCGTCGCATTGCCATCCGGGTCGACAGTGATCCGGTACTCGCCGGGTTGCCTGAGCGTGAAGGCGAGATTAGGCGTGTCGACTTCGAATACCTGGTTGGGCTCCACGCGGCGCACCCGCACATTCAGGGTTCCCTGCGTCAGCTGCAGCTGCACGATGCGATCGTCGAGATTGAGGATCGAAACACCCGTGCCGGCGCTCATGCGAATCATGGCTCCGCCGACCTGGATTTCCGCGCGCGCGCCGGCATCCGCCCAGAGGCGGTCGCCTGTGGTCAGCGGCCGATTGACGACCGCACGAGCCCAATCGTTCTCTCCCGCAGGCGAGAAGCTGATTTCTCCGGTCATGTAGCCCAAGCGGGCGACACGCGACGGCGGGTCGGCACTGGCCAGGCCGCTGACAGCGAGGGCTGCGACGCCGATCGCGATGGCGAAATTTCTAAGTCGAGCGGAATGTCTCTGCATGAAGATTCCTTAACAGGAGAGCGGTATTTGGTACGTCACACATTCATGTGCGGAGCTGCCGATGACGCCAGTGCATGCGTCATCCGTTTCGAGCAACGGCTCGAAGCATTGATGTCGATACAGCCATAACGGGTTCGGCGCTGCGTCGATGGCACCGGTTACTTGTTGTTACAAGTCCGTCGTGCATTTGATGTTGAGAATAGACAGCACCGCGTCACGCGTCTGTTCGGTGCCGCACCGATTCCCCCGTAGGACGGCGCCCGACTCGCGATTTGTGCGCTGGCATACAGACAGCCCCAATGACGATCGCTAGTGTGGAAGATGGGAGGCATCGATGTGCCGGCCCCATTTCTGGAGAGGACGATATGAACGCAATGAAACTGTTTGGAATCGTGCTGCTCGTGGGAGGCATCCTGGGCTTGATATATGGCGGCTTTACCTATACCAAGGAGACGCATGAGACCAAGATCGGGCCGATCGTGCTTTCGGTGCAGGACAAGGAAACGGTCAGTGTGCCGATATGGGCCGGCGTCGGCGCCGTCGTCATCGGTGGATTGCTGCTGGTCTCGGGAATCAAAAAAGGTTAGCCGCACTAAAGGCTTGCCAGCATCAATTGAATACGATTGCCGGCGCGGGATCACCGGTTGCGACGCGCACCTCGACGCGATGATCCAATCGATCATCGGCAAGCAGCACGACGATGCCTGTCTGCACAATGCCGTCAACGGTCACGGTGGTCGCTTGCGGATGCCCGTCCCCCGCGCTTTCACTCCGGGACACCACGATGTGGTACAGCGTTTCGCGGTAACGGTAGCGCACTGAAAATCCGTTCCACTCCGGCGGCAGGCACGGCGCCAGACGAAGGCGATCTGCTTCGAGGTTGAGTCCCAGCAGCGACTCCACCACAAGGCGATACATCCAGCCTGCCGAGCCTGTGTACCAACTCCAGCCACCGCGCCCAGTGTGCGGCGCGAGCGCATAGACATCGGCGGCGACAACATAGGGCTCGACCACGTAGGCCTGCGCGCCCGCTGCGGTTCGGGCGTGGTTCACCGGGTTGATCATTGCAGTCAGTTCCCACGCACGGGCGCTGTCGCCCAACGCCGCGAACGCCATCGCCGCCCAGATCGCGGCATGGGTGTACTGTCCGCCATTCTCCCTTACCCCTGGGACGTAGCCTCGAATGTACCCGGGGTCGAGCGGCGACGCGTCGAATGGCGGATCGAGCAACTGTATGAGCGCGCTGTCGCGACGGACCAGGCGTCGGTGCGCAGCGTCCATGGCCTTGCGTGAACGCCCGACATCACCCACCCCGGAGAGCACTGACCAACTTTGCGCAACCGAGTCGATTTGACATTCCGCGTTCGTGCTCGAACCAAGCGGCGTCCCGTCGTCGAAGTACGCGCGGCGATACCATTCGCCGTCCCACGCGTTGTACTCGATCCTCTGCCCCAGAAGCATTGCCTCCTTCTCGCAGCGGTCCGCGAACGCCACGTCGCCACGCAAGCGCGCCACTTTGGCAAATTCCACGAGGACGTTGCAAAGGAAGAACGCGAGCCAGACGCTTTCCCCCTTGCCATGATTGCCGACGAGATTCATGCCGTCGTTCCAGTCGCCGGAGCCCATCAGCGGCAAGCCATGCGTGCCGAAGCGAAGGCCGTGCAGAATCGCGCGCACGCAGTGCTTATAGACATCCTCCTTTTCGTCGGAACGTGATGGCAGGTCATAGTAGGAGTCATCCTCCGCCCTGATCGACCGGCCTTCGAGATAAGGGACGGTCTCGTCGAGAATGGTCCTGTCGCCGGTCGCCAGAACGTATCGGCAGGTCGCCAGAGGCAACCAAAGGTAATCGTCCGAACAGTGCGTGCGGACGCCACGACCCGACGGAGGATGCCACCAGTGCTGGACGTCCCCCTCGATGAATTGGCGGCCCGCGCAAAGCGCGATCTGCGCACGCAGCATGCCCGGTTCGGTGTGAACCAGGGCCATCGCATCCTGCAGTTGGTCGCGAAAGCCGTAAGCCCCGCCGGACTGGTAGTAGCCGCTGCGCGCCCAGAGTCGGCATGCGATCGTTTGATAGACGAGCCAGCCATTGGCAATGATATTGAGTGCGGCATCGGGCGTTTCGATTTGCACGGCAGTCAAGGTTCTGCGCCAATGCTGGACGACGGCCTCGAGCGCATCGCGCGCCGCCGCAGGTCCCCGATGCCGTTGCGTCAGCAGGCTGGCCGCTTCGGCATTGCTTCCCGCCCCAAGCCGGAAGACGATTTCCCGCTGCTGCCCTTCGGCAAGGTCGAAGGCCACCTGCAGCGCAGCGCAGGGATCGAGTGCTGCGCCAACCTTGCCGGAAAGGCGGGTGCGGTGCATGGCTGCCGGATCGCGCAAGGTCCCGTTGCGCCCCAGAAATTCGGTGCGATCGCAGGTCGCGCTGCGCGTCGCATCATCGACGTCGAAGAAGGCGATCCTGTCCGCGAACTCGTTGTCATAGGAATTGCGCGCGTACAACGCACCATTCCGGGCATCGATCTCGGTCGTCACATGCATCGCCGATTTCGCGCGCAGGTCACCCATCACCCACTCGATGTATCCCGTCGCGGACAGTCGTCGTGAACGGCCTGATTCGTTGCTCACTTTCAGCGTGAAGAACTTGATCGGGTCATCGAGGGCAACGTACACCGTGAGTTCCGTACGAATTCCGTCCTCGACGTGCTCGAAAACGCTGTAGCCGAAGCCGTGACGGGTGACGTAGGGTGCGTCACTCCCCCGCGGCGACGATGTGGCCGACCAAAAATGGCCGGTCTCCTCATCGCGAACGTACAGCACCTCTCCGCTGGGCTCGCTGACCGGGTCGTTGTGCCACGGGCTCAAGCGAAACAATTGCGCGTTTTCGCTCCATGTGTAGCCGAGGCCGCTTTCCGACACGATCGAACCGAAGCGGGCATTCGCAAGCACATTTACCCACGGCGCGGGAGTGGAGTCACCTGCCGCGGGGGCGATGACGTATTCGCGCCCGTCCGGCGAGAAACCTCCCGTGCCGTTGAAGAGGATCAGGCCTTCTGCCGCGACTCCGGTGACAGGGACAGGCTGAGGTCGATATTGGCGGGTCGGCACCAGCCGGGGGGTTCGCAACTCGGTGGGGATGCGCCTATTGATCTGCTCGGACAATGTCCCGCGGTTGTCGGTGATGATCGCCCGCGCGACCGATTGGAAAAGCGCGCGGTCCTCGGGCGCAATCTGTTCCGCATGGCGAACGAAAATGCCTCCAGGCCGATCGACGAAATGGGCCTCGACTCCAGCTGCGATCAGTCCGAGGATCTGTTCCTGGAGCCGCTGCCGGTAGCCATCGTGATCCTCGTTCCAGATCACCAGATCCACAGCCAATCCTTTGAGCCGCCAGTAGGCATGCGCCTGCACGAGTTGGCGCACCAGTTCGAAATTGGCAATGTCTGCGACCTGCAGCAGGACTATCGGCAGGTCGCCGGAGATTGCGTATCCCCATAAGCCGGATTGCCTGCGATGACTCTTGATCAGGACGCTCGCCGCGGCACGCAGCGACGCGTTGGCGAAAATGATGGAGCCGGCGAGCCGTGCATAGAGTTGCGAATCGGCTTCCGTAGCGTTGAGTTGCCGAAGCACCACCTGGCTGTGCGTCCACGCCAATTCGAACACGCGGTCCGCGAGGCTGCGATCCTGGTACTTGTCTACGAGATGCAGCACCGCATCCCGGGTGTCGCCGACCCCTGTCACCATGTCGATCGTCGCCGTGGCTCCGGCTTCGATGATGATTCGATGGCGAATTGCCGCGATCGGATCCAATACCGAGCCCTCGGTGTCCGACAGCTTGTCGGGACGGGTCATCGCGAGGGGCGCCGCCAGCGAGCCGCGGCGCCCGATGAAGCGCCTGCGGTCCGTTTCGAACGAGATCTCCCGGTCCGGGGCGCCATGCACCGACATCAGGTGGAACATCCACGGTACCTGTTCCTCGCGGGAACGCGGACGCCGCGTGCAAAGAATTGCCTTTCGGGCTCTGCTGATTTCCGTCTGGACGAAGAGATTGCTGAATGCCGGGTGCAACGCGTCTGCCGCCACTGGTGCGAGTACCACTTCCATGTAGCTCGTCACGTCGATCGTACGGATTGTTCGTGAGCGGTTCGTGATGTGGACGCGGCGGACCTCGATATCGTCTTCGGGCGAGACCACAATTTCGGTGTGCGTCTCGAGATCGAAGTCCCTGCGCCGAAACTCTGCCCGACCTTCAGAAAAGATCGCCTCGTAGTGCTCCGCCGGTGTCAACGTAGGTTGGTGCGCAGTTGACCAGAACGTTCCCGTGGCCTGGTCGCGGATGTAGCAGAAGGTTCCCCAATTGTCGGAGGTGCCGTCCTCGCGCCAGCGGGACACGGCCAGGTCTTTCCATCGGCTGCTTCCTCCTCCGGCATTCGTGACCATCACGTGGTACCGGCCATTTGACAGCAACTGGACTTCCGGAACCGCGGTGTCGGGGCCGGCGAGCACGCGAACCGGCGACTCCGGGCTGCTCCCCGCCACACGGAGATTGGACACGTCCGGCGCGTTGGTATGGAACAGCGTGGCTCTTGGAATTCGCTCCTGGAGAAGCAGCAGCGTCGCCTGCATGAGCGGGTCCGATTCGAAACGCTTTTGCATCGGTTGCGCCAGAAGCAGAGAGGCGAAGGAGAGGAGGCTCATTGCCTGGTGGTGCGCCATGTAGGACCGGACGACCGCGCTCGACTCGCCGCGGCGCTGCCGCGACGGCGTGTAGTCGATGGCTTCGAACAGACCGAATTTCCCGGCCAGGCCGCTGCGCGGCGAGACGCTGCAGATTGAGACATGCCGCTTCCGGCGCGACCATCAAGGCCAATGCCGACGCGTAGGGAGCCACGACCAGGTCGTCACCGAGCCCACGCTTCAAGCCCAGCCCGGGAACCCCGAACGCGCGGTACTGGTAATTCTGATGTACATCGACGGTGTTGTAGCCGCTCTCCGACATTCCCCACGGCACGCCACGTTGCCGGCCATACTCGATTTGCCGCTCCACGGACGCGCGGTAGGTCTGATCGAGCAACGTATTTTCGAAGGTCGGCATCACCAGCAACGGCATCAGATACTCGAACATCGAGCCGCTCCACGACAGCAGGACCGGTTCGCGTCCCCCGGCCGTCAGGAGGCGCCCCAGCGCAAACCAGCTTTCCTGCGGCAGCGCCCCTTGGGCGATGGCGACGAAATTGCACAATCGCGCTTCCGATGCCAACAGATCGTAATAGCTGTTGTCGCAACGGCGATCGGCGACGTTGTACCCGATCACCAGTTGCCGGCGCACCTTGTCGAACAGGAAGTCATAGTCCATCGTGGCAAATGCCGTGGCCCGCAGCGCAAGCTGCTCGATGGCGGCTATTCTTGCGGAGGCGCGCGCGGCGCCCTGTGCGTGAAGCGGCGACAGCATGTCGAGCGTCGCAAGTTCGCGGAGCGTCGGGATCCCGTCGGCCCCATCCAGTGTGGGAACCGTTCCGGCCACCTGTTGCGGCGCGAGCCAGGGCGCGAGAAACATCAAATCATCGCGCAGATCCGCACAATGCCTCACGAGCGCGTCGGCCCAGAATTGGACCTCGGTTGGCGAGCCCGCAGGGTCGCCGGGCGTGAAACGGAGCGGCGACATCCTCAGCGCATGCAGCCAGCCGGTCCACATGGACCCACGCGGAGGCAAGCGATGTGGAGCCACTCGCTGACGCCTGTGCCAGCGCAGAGTCAAATTGCGCGAGCTGCGCGACCTCTGCCTCCGCGTCCTTGCCCAAGGCATCGACCAGCACCGCGTACGTATCGCTCACACCTTCGACCCATCGGCGATTGAGGATGGCGGCGTCGGGAAGCACCGCGAGACCGGGTCGCAGCGTCAGAAGGTGGCCGGCGAGATTGCCGCTATCCACTGTCGACACATAGAGAGGCGCCAGAGGCAACCGCGTCTGCGTGTCGTACCAGTTGTAGAAGTGTCCCCGATGTCTCTCCAGCAACGCCATCGTGTCGAGCGCATTCGTCGTGCGCTCGACGAGGTGCCCCGTCGAAACGTAGCCAAAGTCGTGCGCAGCCAGATTGGCGAGCAAGGACAATCCGATATTGGTCGGCGAAGTCCGATGCGCGACGCCGACCGCCGGACTTTCCTGCACGTTGTCGGGCGGCAGCCAATGGTCGTCCGGGCCGACGTGCGTCTCGAAGTACGCCCAGGTTTGTCGCGCAAGCTTGCGCAGGAAACGCAGTTGGTCAAGCGCCAGTCTGGTGCTCCGCCGCGCCAGCGGGCGGCTCACCCACCAGGCGATGGCAGGCGCCCCGCCCCAAAGCAACAGGATGGGCAGCGGCAACCGGCAATGCCAACGGGTGAGTGATGGCAAGTCCAATACCTGCAACTGCGGCGATGGCTGGGGCCACGACCATCGAGCGATAGGATGCGAGCAGGCTGGTGCGCCCGCTTAGCTCAAGCTCCCGGTTCGCGTCGCTGGACGGGTTCCACTCCAGGAGTCGACGGTGCGTAAACAGCATCCGCCCGACCGTGCGGATGATCGCGTCAATGCTGTAGTACGTTTCATAGGGCAGAAACGCAAGCGCGAGCAGCGCCTGCCAGGCGTGCCGCCGCGCAGCGATCTCGACGGCCGCCAGATGCTGCCGGAGCCGCACATCGACCGGCTTGTCCACAGGTCGGAGAATGCGGCGATGAGAGACGGCGCCAGCAGGATCCCGACCACGATTTCCGTCCATAGCCAGGCCGGCGACAGGACAGTCCATCCCAACAGCAGGAGCGCCGTCAAGGCGGCCGGGACCAGGCTGCGCCGAAGGTTGTCGAAAAGCTTCCACTGCGACAGCATCGAAAGCGGATTTCGCTCACTACTCCCGTCCGGACCTTTCACGCGCCGCCGCAGCCATCCCGCGAGTTGCCAGTCGCCGCGAATCCAGCGCCGGCGACGGGCGACGTCGGCGCTGTAGCGCGCCGGATACTCTTCCTGCAATTCCGCGTCACTCAGCAGTCCGGCGCGGGCGTAGCACCCTTCCAACAGGTCATGGCTCAGGATGCGGTTTGCCGGAAAGCGCCCCTTGAGCGCGCGCTCGAACGCATCGACGTCGTAGATGCCCTTGCCAATGAACGAACCTTCGCCGAAAACATCCTGATAGACGTCGGAAACGGTGCGCGTGTACGGGTCCACGCCGGCCTCGCCCCCAAACAGCCGCGCATACAGCGACCGGTTCGTGCAGGGCAGGCTTACGGTCACGCGCGGCTGGAGGATGCCGTACCCCGACGTCACCACGTCCTTGTCCGCCCCCGTCGGGTGCTTGCCGAAGTGAGGCGCGTTCAACGGGTGCGCCATGGCGCCGACGAACTGCCGAGCGGCATCGCGCGGCAGTTGCGTGTCCGTGTCCAGAGTAATCACGTACTTGATTTCCGGGAGAACCGCCGTCGCGCCAACGATGAGCGAAAAGCGGTCACGATTGCCGCCACGAAGGAGATGCGTTCAAGTCGGCGAGCTTGCCGCGCTTGCGCTCCTCGCCCATCCATCGGCGCGCGTCCGCGTTCCAGCGACGGGGGCGGTGCAACAGGTAGAACATGCCCTCGCGCGCGGGCGCGCCAGATCGCCTTCGTTGCCAACGACACCGGAAGGCGCCGCCCGATTGTTGCCCGTTGAGTACTTCAGGTTCAACTCGTTGATCCGTTCCTCCGCCAGCCGCAACAGCGCTTCATCGTCGGGGAGCGTTTCCTCGAGTGCATCCGGAAAGTCGGTCAACAATGCGAAATGCAGGTGCGCATCGCGGTTCGCGAGAAACCGGACTTCGAGCGCCTCGACCAGGTCCTCGACGTTGCGCGCGCTGGTGATCATCGTCGGAACCACGACCATCGTCCGCGCCCTCGCCGCGATGCCCGCGGAGAAATCCATGCGTGGCAGCGAATGTGGCGTCACCAGCCGCATGGCGAGCCAGTTCACGATTGTGACTGCCAGCTGGCTGGCGGCGAGCAGCGAAAGCACCACGACCAGCGACAGCAGTTCCCGGCCCGCTCCAGCCCTGTGCGCGTTCGCAACGAGACCGGCGGCCAAGCCGCCTGTGAGCAAGCCAATCGCGCCCAGGTAGATCTGCAGCGGAAACTGTCTTGCGATTCTTCGCCCGGTCCTCGACATCGAGCCGTGGATACCGGCAGCGCGTTCCAGCTCCGGAAGCCCCTCGTCGATCAGGAAGAAGCCGACGTGTGCGGTCCGATCTGCGTCCCCATTGCGGGACGCGTTTGCCGTGGCCAGTTCGATCGCCTCGCTGGCCACCTCCGCTTCGGTGAGGCGGCCCTCCTTGGCGATGCGCTCGACGGTGTGGCGATAGCGATCCCGCGTTGCAAAATCCATGGACCGATAGATGTCCTGCGGGTCCTTGCGCAGAATGCTTTCGACGATGCCATTGGCCTCGACGAACTCGCGCCAGTCGATGGCGCCCAGGCCGCGGAGGCTGCCGATGCTGTTGCTGATCGAGACCTGATCCGATGCTTGTTGCTGGTTTTCAAGCTGGACCAATTGTTCGATCGTCAGATGCGATTCCGCAAGCCGTTGTTCAATCCACGTCAATGCGAGGGCCAGGCCGGCGCTGTGTCCCTGCAATCGACGTGCAAGCTCCGCCACGAACGCGCTGCTCATGGGAGGCGTCGATCGCGCCATGTCGGCGATGACGAGGATGAGACCCTTCGGCTCCCTCTCAGCGGTCTCCATCATTCGATCGGCCCAGGCATTGGCCAGATCGCGTTCGACTATGCCGGCGGCAACGCGTACGCCCACGCGACGAAGATTCTCGATCAACGCGAGACGAAGCATGATCGGAATAGCCCAGAGCTCGCCCAGCTTCAGCGCGGTAATCGACTGGTAGGAAGCCACGAAGCGATTGAGGCAGTCGGAGTCGACCCGACCGTCGCCGTGCGAAATCGTTTCGAGCGCGATGTCGTACACGCGCGGCAAACCCGTCGAGGGGCCCAGCGCCAGGCGCGGCAGCTCCCGGCTGTAGCCCCTGGGCAAGTGTCGTTTGGCCGTGCCGATCTGCTCTTCGATCAGATGGAAGTTGTCGAGCAGCCACTCGCCGGCGGGACTGATCCGCTGGTTCGCCGACACCGCCTCCGTCAATCTGGCGCAAACGCCGATCAATACGCTTTCGTTTGCGGCCAACCGTTTCAGCAACGGGTCCTGCGTGCGTCGAGGGGACAGCCGATGTGCGGCGGCCAGCGTCCTGCCGTATCGCTCCATCTGGTCGGTACTGAACAACTCCGATCGAAGCGGCGGCTCCTCTACTGGCGCCGCGCGCGACAGGATGCGTGGGCGCAATCGCGACTTGAACCAAGCCGGAAGCTTGAGACTCGGCGTGCTGTTTGTGACCAATGGCGTTGTCCGATTTCGTGCTGCATTCGCTGCATTCCTGCTGGACGAATCAATCGCCGAGCAGTTCCGCTACCGGGTGCAGCTGTTCGACATGCTGCGCCACGACCTTGACGATGACGATGATGGGGATGGCGAGCAGCATTCCCCAGACACCCCAAAGCCAGCCCCAGAACAGCAGCGAAATGAATACGGCGGCAGAGTTCATCTGGGCAATCCGCCCGACCATCCAGGTGGTCACGAACGTGCCGACGACGGTGGCGATTGTCATCGACGCGCCGGCGACCAGCAGCGCCATTCCAAACGACTCGGACTGCATGAAGGCCGCCATGGCCGTCGCAGCAGCCGTGACGCCCGGTCCCAGGTAGGGAACGATGTGCAACAGTCCCGCCGCGACGGCCCAGGCGCCTGCGTTCTCCAGTCCGATCCAGCTGAACGCGATCCAACTGAGCAGGGCGACCAGCACGTTGGTCGCCAGCAGCATGAACATGTACTTCTGGATCGAGCCGTTGATGTCGTCGAGGATCTGGACAGTGATCTTCCGCTTGGCCAGCGACGGACCTGTCAGCCGCACGAGCTTGCGCTTGAATGTGTCTCCCCCCAGCAGCAGGAAGAAGACCAGGAACGCGACCATCACGGCTTCGCCCATCGCGCCCAGCGCGCCGATCGAGCTCTGCCAGAGGAAACTGCTCAGCTTGAACGTCGGCGCATCCACGATGACGTGAGTGGCCGGCTGACGAGGCGCTGCAGCACCTCCCGCCGCCTGCGTCGCCGCCTTTTCCATCGCGGTGGCCGCGCTTTGCACCTTTTGCAAATTGCCCGTCTGGCTGATCTGCAGGCGCGCGAGTCCGGCTGCGAACTTGGCCGAGGCCTCGGGCAATTGTTCGATGATGGTCTGCACCTGGCCGCGCAATGAGTACGTGCCCAGGCCGAGCGCGCCGATCACGCCGGCCATCACGATGACCGTGGCGACGACGCGCGGAAGCTTCAGAGCCTCGAGCCAGTTGACGACGGGACTCAGCGTGTAGGAAATGACGATCCCGAGCAGCAGCGGCACAACGAAGGCCTGTGCCCACGACAACGCGTAGATCGTAGCCAGCACCGCCAGCACGGCGAGCGCCAGGCCACGCGCGTCGACCTGATTGCCCGTCTCGGGCAAGGTGACCACCGACGGATCGACAGTGGAGCCGGTTGGCTCGGGAGTTCGCGCCGGCTCAGCCGGTACCACTGAGGCTGAGCTGGCGGCAGGCATCATTGATGCGCAGGCGAGCGGCCGTCACGCCATGCGCCTCGCGGCGCCTTCGTGGCGGGTACGTTCACTTCGCCTTCGTCGACTTGGTCTTGCCTTCGGAAGCATCGGGAAAGGCAACCAGCAGGTCGGCCAGGTCGTCGGCGTGTTCCTCTTCCACCGCGAGGATTCCCTCCATCATCCGGCGTGTGGTCGGGTCCTGGTCGCCGAGGTACTTGATGATGTCCCGATAACTGTCGATGGCGATTCGCTCCGCCACCAGGTCTTCCTTGATCATGCTCGCGAGCGTATCGCCCTCGACGTATTCGGCGTGGCTGCGCCCGACCAGGCCGTCGGCGCGAAGTCCGGCTCGCCACCCAGCTGCACGATGCGTTCTGCAATCTCGTCCGCGTGACCGAGTTCTTCGTTGGAATGGTCGAGAAATTCCTGTGCCACGCTTTGCGAGTGAATGCCGCGGGCCATGAAGTGATGACGCCGGTAGCGCAGGACGCACACCAGTTCCGTTGCCAGAGAGTCATTCAGCAACCTGAGCACCATTTCGCGGTTCGCGGAATAGCCGGCCGTGACCGAACCGTCATCGATGTGTTGCCGCGCCCGCTTGCGCAGCGTCGGGACATCGGTGAGAACCGTGTTCTTGGACATGACTTGATTCCAATTCTGGTTGATGCCGACCGGGATCGGCCGAATGTGGAGCGCTGGAGATGGCGAAGAGGCAGGTCGTGGAACTGCACGACCCGCCCCTCTTGCGTCTACTGTGCTTACTTGACCCGCATGTCGTCCTTGACCGACTTCACGCCGGCGACGGTGCGGGCAACGGCAACGGCCTTGTTCTCCGCTTCCTTCGAACTGACGAAGCCGCTCAGCTGGACAACGCCCTTGAATGTCTCGACGTTGACCTCGGCCGACTTGAGCGTGGGCTCATTCAGGATGGCTGCCTTCACCTTGCCGGTGATCACGGTGTCGTCCACATATTCCCCGGTGCCTTCCTGCTTGGCCGTCGACGCGCATCCCAGCGTCACCGCCAGTGCGAGCGCGCCGAAGAAGTAGGACAATTTGCGAGTGGTGCTGTTCATTGCTGTTTCCTTTGAGTGAATTGTCTTGCGTGAAGAGGTGGTGCTACAGGCGCCCCATGACCAGCAGGACGATGATGACCAGCAGCACGACGCCGAGGGCGCCGCTCGGGCCGTAGCCCCAGCTCGTGGCGTGCGGCCATACGGGCAGGACCCCGACCAGCATCAGGATCAGTACGATCAACAGGATGGTGCCGATACTCATGATTCACTCCCTTGTTACCGCCACCACGTCGCGGGCATCGAGTTCGATGCATCCGCCAGGCGGGTAGATGAGGACAATAGCCATGGCGCCGAAGCCGGTCTGTCTGCTAGCGCACACAGGCTGGGCAGACACGCCATCGCTCGGGGCGATGGGATCCGCTTGGGCGGTTCGGTTCCGCGCTCGGCCGCGTCGCGGATTCCGCGGCTTTCCCACGGGCAAGCCGAACTCTCGCAAACGTCTTCGAAAGGTCCGTATCGAAACTCGGGGTATACCGAAATGCAGGATCGAAAATCGTTATCATGGCGTGCGGTCCGATTTGGTCATTGCCAGTGGCAAAATGTGCTCTACCCTGCCCGTGGCAGTCTGTGCGTTGGCGAACACATGCTTAATCCACGTCAACGGACATGCCCAATGGATTGGGTAAACTCACACCGCAGGTCGCGTGGGTCGCCCGGCTTTCGTGCAATGAAACGGATGTTCGGAACCGCGGTGTCGGTGCTTTGTCAAACAGGAGAATCGATGATGCGCAAACAAAAGAGTTTGCTGACCAGGATCGGCGACGCCGTGGAAGTGGCCAAGGACAAGACCCAGGAAGTCGGGGCCTCGCTGATGAAGAAAGCGGAAGTGCGACCTCCGACGCGAGGCGCGAAATGGGAAAGACGCGCACCGTGGTCGAGAGGAAAGCGCGGGCCGCGACGGCCAGCGTGAAGCGCAATGCGAAGGCCGCCGGAACGAGTGCGAAGAAAGCCTTCGGCAAGGCGCAACGCAAGGTGAAGAGCACGGCCAGGACCGTCGAGGCGGATGCGACGAGCGCCATGGGCAAGGCGAAGCGCGCGGTGAAGCGCAACGTGAAGGCGGCAGCCACCGGCGCGAAGAAGGCCGCCGGCAAGGTCGAGCGCGCGATGAGTGCGAGGAAACCCGTGGCGAAGCGGAAGGCCACCACGGCCAAGTCCGCGGTGAAGCGAGGCGTCGCCAAGGTGAAGACTGCGGCCCGGAAAACCGGCGCTGCAGTCACCAAGGCGGCCAAGGGGGTCGCGAAAAGACCCGTGAAAAGGCCCGCTAAAAAGAGAGCCGCGAAGAGACGTGCCACTTAGAGGAGAACAACATGAAGTCGCTCGGGAAATGGGTCACCGCAGTCCTGGCCATGAGTATTCTGGTTTTCGGGCTGTCCGCCTGCGAGAAGAAGGAAGGTCCGGCGGAACGCGCCGGCAAGGAAATCGACAAGACCGTCGAAAAGGCCGGACAGCAACTCGAGAAGGCCGGACAGAGCATTCAGGATGCGGCAAAGGACGCGAAGAAATAGGCGTGAACGGTTGAACATCCCGAAACACCGGACGGCGCATTCATGGCCAGGAGTTCCAGAACGCGCGCGGCCGACCTTCGCGGCATCAACCGGCTGACCATCGCCGGCATTGCCGGCATGGTCGACCTGGTCGAGGCGATGCATCAACAGATCGCCAGTGTCCCGGGACTGCTCGCCAAGCCCAGGCGAGTTCGAACGTCCGGCATCACGCGCCTCGTGTACCGGAGCATCCACGGCGTGATCGGCCTCGTCGGGCACGGCCTCGACCGGCTGCTCGCGGGTTTCGAGCCGTTGCTCGGCGAGCGCAGCACGTGGCCGGGGCGCGAATCGCTTCTCGCGGCACTGAACGGCGTGCTCGGCGACTACCTGTCCGCGTCGAACAATCCACTGGCGATAGCCATGCATCTGCGTCGGGGCGGCGTTCCCTTGCCGTCCGAACGTGAGGCACTCGCCGCGGCGATCCCGGGAGCCAGCGGCAAGCTGGTCGTCCTGCTGCACGGCCTGTGCATGAACGACCTGCAGTGGAAGCGCAAGGGACACGATCACGGCGCCGCGCTGGCGCGCGATCTCGGCTACACGCCGGTCTACCTGCACTACAACAGCGGCCTGCACATCTCGACCAACGGGCAGGAGTTCGCGCGGCAACTCGAAGCGCTGGTGCAATGCTGGCCGGTGCCATTGACCGAAGTGGTGCTCATCGGACACAGCATGGGCGGGCTGGTCGCGCGCAGCGCCTGCCACTACGGTGCGCTGGCAAAGCACGAATGGCGGCGCCGCCTCGCCAAGGTCGTATTCCTCGGCACGCCGCATCACGGCGCCCCCCTCGAGCGCGGCGGCAACTGGGTGGATGTCCTGCTTGGAGCGACTGACTACACTGCGCCATTGGCGCGCCTGGGAAAGATCCGCAGTGCCGGGATCACGGACCTTCGCTTCGGAAACCTGCTGGACGAGGATTGGGCCAGGCGCGATCGCTTCGCGCGCGGCCGCGACCGGCGCACGCCCGTCCCGCTTCCGGAAGATGTGGCGTGCTATGCGATCGCCGCATCGACGGGCAAGAAGGCGGGCGATCTCTCCGACCGGCTGATCGGCGACGGCATCGTTCCGCTCGCCAGCGCGCTGGGGCGCCACGCAAATCCGGCGCTCACGGTGCCGTTCGACGACGCGCGGGTATGGGTGGCCTACGGCACCAACCACCTCGACCTGCTCAGCCGCCTGGTGGTCTACGCGCGGATCAAGGACTGGCTGGCAGCGTCCGGCTGAACGCCCAGGCGAGGCGGCGCGGTACCGCCGCGATTGCTCCCCTCGCTGCGGCAGGCATCGCCCGGGGCGCCCGTTTGGCCTATGTGTCCCAGCGCACAGACGGCACCTTCGAAGGACGTCATCCTCCAGACCTCCCCCGGAGAGGCGGGACGTCCGGTCGCCTGCGAAGTTCGCGAATGTCCGTCGCCAGCCACGCAAAACGGCTGCTCCCGCTCCGGATCCTGAGCACGCTTGTCACCGAAACAGCCCATGCCCATAGCAGAAGAACTTCTACCGCGCGCCGAAGATGCCAGGCAAGACAGGCGGCATCAACGAACTGCTGCGCCAGGAAACGCTGCTGAAGACCGGCGCGTTGCAGACCGCGATTCTCACCAGCGCCAATTTCTCGATCATCGCCACCGACGAAAAAGGCATCATCCAGCTCTTCAACGTCGGCGCCGAGCGCATGCTGGGCTACCTGGCCGCCGAAGTCGTCAACAAGATCAATCCCAGCGACATCCACGATCCGCAGGAAGTGATGGCGCGCGCGGAGGCTCTGAGCCGCGAACTCGAGACAACGATCACGCCGGGCTTCGAAGCGCTGGCGTTCAAGGCTTCGCGCGGCATCGAGGATATCTACGAACTCACCTACATCTGCAAGGACGGCAGCCGCTTTCCGGCGATCGTGTCGATCACCGCGCTTGCGCGATGACTATGGCGACATCATCGGCTACCTGCTGATCGGCACCGACAATTCCGTGCGCAAGCAGGTCGAGCTCGAACTCAACAACGCCATGGCCGTCGCCGAGAAGGCGAACCTCGCCAAGTCCGATTTTCTCTCGAGCATGAGCCACGAGCTTCGCACGCCGCTGAGCGCCATTCTGGGCTTTGCGCAACTGATGGAATCCGGCTCGCCGGCGCCGACGGTCTCGCAGAAGCGAAGCATCGATCAGATTCTCCAGGCCGGGTGGTACCTGCTGGAGCTGATCAACGAAATCCTCGATCTGGCGCTGATCGAATCCGGCAAGCTGTCGTTGTCGCTGGAGTCCATATCCCTGGCCGAGGTGATCCAGGAATGCCAGGCCATGATCGGGCCGCAGGCGCAAAAGCGCGGCATCGGCGTGCACTTTGCCACGTTCGCGACCCCGTACTTTGTCAAGGCCGACCGGACACGCGTCAAGCAGGTGCTGATCAACCTGCTCTCCAATGCGATCAAGTACAACAAGGCAGGCGGAGCGGTCGACGTGCAATTCGTCACGAGCACGCCCGGACGCATTCGCATATGCGTCGAGGACACCGGCGAGGGATTGACGCAGGAGAAACTCGCGCAACTGTTCCAGCCTTTCAATCGCCTCGGGCAGGAGGCCAACGTCGAGGAAGGCACGGGCATCGGCCTGGTCGTGGCCAAGCGGCTCATCGAATGGATGGGCGGCGCCATAGGCGTGGAAAGCGTCGTCGGCAAGGGCAGCGTGTTCTGGATCGAAATGAACCTGACGGACGAACCGCAAATCACCGCCGCGAGCGCCGGAACTCATTGGCGTTGGCCCAATCTGCCGATTCAATGCCGGCGCACAGCTGCGCACGCTGCTTTACGTCGAGGACAACCCCGCCAACCTGATGCTGGTCGAGGATCTGATCGCGCGCCGGCCCGATATCCGCCTGCTGAGCGCGCGGGACGGCATCAGCGGCGTCGCCATCGCGCGCGATTCCCGGCCGGACGTCATCCTGATGGACATCAATCTGCCCGGCATCAGTGGCATCGAGGCGCTGCGAATCCTGCGCCGACGATCCGGCGACGGCGCACATTCCCGTCGTCGCCCTGAGCGCCAACGCCATGCCTCGCGATATCGAGAAAGGGCTGGAGGCCGGGTTCTTCCGCTATCTCACCAAACCCATCAAGGTCAACGAGTTCATGGATACGCTGGACATGGCATTGAAGTTCGCCACGGCCCATTCGACCGTCGCGACTCAGGAGGTCACCAAATGAGGATCGACGCCGACATTCTCGCCGCCGGCATTCTGATCGTCGACGACCAGGAGCCCAATGTCAGCCTGCTTTCGCAATTGCTGGCCGACGCCGGCTACACGCAGGTTGCCTCGACGATGGACCCCAAGGAGGTTTGCGCGCTGCATCGCAAGCACCGCTATGACCTGATCCTGCTCGATCTGCAGATGCCCGGCATGGACGGATTCCAGGTGATGGAAGGCCTCAAGACCAACGAGTCCGACGGCTACCTTCCGGTGATCGTGCTCACCGCGCAACCTGGACACAAGCTGCGCGCGTTGCAGGCGGGCGCCAAGGACTTCATCAGCAAGCCGTTCGACCTGGTCGAGGTCAAGACGCGCATCCACAACATGCTGGAGGTGCAGGCTGCTGTACAAGAAGCTCGAGAACTACAGCAAGGAACTGGAGCAGACGGTGCAGGAACGGACCGCCGAGCTGCGCGAAAGCGAAGCGCGCTTCAAGAGCCTCGCCGAACTTGCCTCCGACTGGTACTGGGAGCAGGACGATTCCGGCAACTTCACGAAGATTTCCGGTCCGGTCCTCGAAATGCTGGGCATGCGGGTCGACACGCTGGCGGGAAGCGCGCCCGGCACGCAGGTGGCGGGTTGGGACGAAGCCGAGCGCGCCGACCTCCAGGCAAGGATTGCAAACCGGCAGCCGTTCCTGGACTTCCTGTTCAATCGCGTCAATCCGGACGGCTCCCACCAGCAGTTCCGGGTAAGCGGAGAGCCGATGTTCAACCAGTCGTCCCGCTTCATCGGCTATCGCGGCATCGGCGTCGAAGTCCTCACGCCCAACTAGAACGCAAAGGTTCGACGCTCCAACGATGCCCATACTCCACAGCCCGAATCAGAATCATCTCCTCGGCGCGCTGCCCGCGCCGGACTTCGAGCGACTTGCTCCGCATCTGAATCTGGTTCCGATTGCCGCTTGGCGAGATCCTCTACGAACCCGGCCAGCAATTGCAGCACGCCTACTTCCCCACCACCGCCATCGTGTCGCTGCACTACGTCATGGAATCCGGCGCATCAGCGGAAACCGCGGGCGTGGGCAATGAAGGCGTCGTCGGCATCGCGCTGTTCATGGGCGGGGATACCACGCCCAGTTCGGCCGTCGTGAAGACCGCGGGCCACGCATACCGGTTGGAGCGCCGCCTGCTGAAAGAGGAATTCGCACGCGCCGGCTTGCTGCAGCGATTGTTGCTGCGCTACACGCAGGCGCTGATCACGCAGATGACGCAGACCGCGGCGTGCAATCGACACCACTCGGTGGAACAGCAGCTGTGCCGCTGGCTATTGTCGACGCTCGACCGCGTCCCGTCGCACGAATTGATCATCACGCAGGAACTGGTCGCCAGCATGCTCGGCGTGCGGCGGGAAGGCATCACCGAAGCCGCCGGAAGGCTGCAGAGCGCCGGCTTCATTCGCTATCGCCGCGGCCATATCTCCGTGCTGAACAGGGTCGGTCTGGAAGCTGGCGCATGCGAATGCTATGCCGTGGTCAAGACCGAATTGGCGCGCCTGCTATCCGATGTCCAGCACCGCCGGGATATCCGCGCCGTCGCCTGATACTCGCCTGTCGTTCGATCGCCGGCACCGGCGGACATGGCACGGCGAAAAAAGGCCGGGGCTGTCGCCAGCCCCGGCCGCAATACCCGATCCCTCAAGCTGCTCGCGAAAAAGATCGGCCAGGGGAACAGGTTTCAGGACTTGCCGAATTGCGCCTTGGCGGTGCTGACGCATGAATCCTTCGCGGCGCCGGCAAGCGCGTCGCACTTCTCGATCGCGACCTTGTAGTCCGCGTCGTGCTTGTCGGCGTTCGCTTCCTTGCGGGCGTCCGTCTGCTTGACGGCCGCATCCTGGCGCGTATCGGCCACGACACGGTCGACCTTGGCGTCGGCCTTGCCCTTGACCAGGCCGGCCTTGGCTTCCTTGACGCAAACGTCCTTCGTATTGCCGGCCAGGTCGTCGCACTTTTCAATCGCGACATCGTAGTTCGCCTGGGCGTGGGCAACGCGCGCGCTCTTCGCGATGCTTTGCCGTGTTCTGGTACGCCGCTTCGGCATCGGCCTTGGCGACGGTGTCCTTGCCTTTGGCTTCGGCCACGCAGATGTCCTTGGCGTTTCCGCTCAGCGTCGAGCAGGCGTCCTTGTCGATCTTGTACTGGGCGTCCGCGTTGGTCTTGGCCATCGCATAGCCGTCCTTCGACATCGGCGTCACGGTGGTCTTGGACGCGTACATCTGCGCCGATGCGGATCCGGCAACGCTCAGGCCGGCAGCGACAAACAGTGCAATCATCAGTCTGGACATCATCATTTCCTTTGGGTTTGGGTACGCCTTCGAATGTACGTGCAGTCGCCGGACAGTGTCTGTTCGCTGGCGAACCCAACCCGGAGGAAGCTGGTCAGTGCTGCCGCTCACGTCTCGAGCTTGGCGTCCATCGTGATCCTGGCCTTCAGCAACTTCGACACCGGACAGCCCGCCTTGGCCTTGTTCGCGAGTTCCTGGAACTTCGCGTCGTCGGCACCGGGAATTCGCGCGGTGACGGTAAGGTGGCTCGACGTAATCTCGAAGCCGGCGCCGACCTTTTCCAGCGTCACGTCCGCATGCGTTTCGATCTTCTCGGCCGTCAGCCCGGCCTCGCCCAGCATCAGCGAAAGCGCCATCGAGAAACAGCCCGCGTGCGCGGCGCCGATCAATTCTTCCGGGTTGGTGCCCTTGCCGTTCTCGAAGCGCGACTTGAATCCGTAAGGCGCCTCGTTGCAGCACGCCCGTTTCCGTGGAAATGGTGCCGCCGCCTTCCTTGATGCTGCCCTTCCAGACCGCCCAGGCTTTCTTGATCATGTTCGCTCCTGAAGTTGTAGTCCCAAGTGGACTAGCCGAGATTGTCGGCGGCAAAGCCCCAGTTGACCAGCTTGTCCAGCACCGCGTTCACATAGTCGGCGCGGCGATTCTGGTAGTCGAGGTAGTACGCGTGTTCCCACACGTCGATGACCAGCAGCGGCTTGGCGCCCTTGGTCAGCGGAGTTTCCGCATTGCCGGTCTTGACCACTTTCAGCTTGTCGCCTTCCAGCACGAGCCAGGCCCAGCCGCTGCCGAACTGGGTCGTTGCCGCCGTCGCCAATTCCTTCTTGCATGCTTCCACATTGCCGAACGCCGCTTCGATCTTCTGCTTCAGCGCCGCAGGAGGCTCGCCACCACCCTTCGCGCGCAGCGAACGCCAGTAGAACGTGTGGTTCCACGTCTGCGCCGCGTTGTTGAAGATGGCGGCCTTGTCGGCCTTGCCGGCGGTCTCGTTGATCAGCTGCTCCAGCGACAGACCTGCGAGCTCCGTGCCGGCGATCAGCTTGTTCAGCGTGTCGACATAACCCTTGTGGTGCTTGCCGTAATGGAAGCCGAGCGTGTCGGCGGAGATCACGGGGTCCAGCGCGTTTTCCGCGTAGGGCAGCGGCGGCAGGATATGCATTTCGATTCCCTCCAGGAAGTCGGTGTCAGTTGCCATTTTAACCTCCCGCCCAGGTCGATGCGCGGTCAAGAGTGTGCTACGGGTTGCAGCGCAGACGCAGGGGGCGGCGCAAGATTGCCGCCCTCATTTTCCCATGTCTTGAGATTCGTCCTGTGTTGCGATTCCCCCGCGGCACGTGCCTGGTGGCGCAACGCGCGAGAGGCGAACGCCGCACCCGCTGCTGCGCTCATTGTGACGGCGAGCAAAAGTATCCAGCGATTGTTGATGTTCATCGAGGTCTCGTTCAAAGAATTGACGGCGCGGAAAGCGCTACTGTACGACGCGCGTCAGCATCGTCGCCGCGAGCGGATATTGGGTGAACAGCAATATGGCGGCCCCGGAGACACACAGAGCAACGTATCTGATCGCATTCATTGGGTACCTCGACAAGCGTGATGATTACTCGGGTCACACCCGGCGGCCGATGCTGCGGGCCGCGGGCGTGACCGGCAGGAACTAGGCCGGGATCTTCGGCTGATAGTCCTTCTGGGCTTCCTCGAATGCCTTGACCTGCGCTTCAGCTTCATCCTTCGTGACGCCGTAGGCTTCCTGGACCTTGCCCGCCAGCTGTTCGCGCTTGCCGTCGATCTGGTCGAGGTTGTCGTCCGTGAGCTTGCCCCACTGTTCCTTCACGTGGCCCTTGAACTGCTTCCAATCACCTTTGATGATGTCCCAATTCATGATGTTCCCTCTCGGTCGTGAATTCGCCGGCAGTGCTGCCGACGATGGCAAAAGAGTTCGCGTTCACGATTTCCTCTGCCAGTGAGGCGAGGATATTCAGGTTTGCCGAAGCAGTCGGTGCGCTGGCACTCATAAATGCCATTCGTCACCTCCTATGTGCGGTGTGACACATGGCCACCGCGGGCGTAATAGAATGATGTAATGGCCCCGAAAAGCAATGGTGGCACTGGTGCGAAGGCGCCTTTCTCGTCTCGCGAGGAGCGTCTACGCAGGGCGGCGCCCGCAATCCATAGCCCCCACCAGAATCACCTGCTCGACGCCCTGCCCGCCGCCGACTACGATCGGATCGCATCCCATCTGGAACTGATAACGATGAAGCTGGGCGACGTCCTGTATGAGTCGGGAGCCAAGCTTCGCTATGTCTATTTCCCGACCACGTGCATCGTTTCCCTGCTGTACGTGATGGAAGACGGCGCGTCGGCCGAGATCGCCATCGTGGGCAACGAGGGCATCCTCGGCATTTCGCTGTTCATGGGCGGAGACACCACGCCGAGCCGCGCGCTGGTGCAGAGCGCGGGGCATGCGTTTCGCCTCAAGGCCGAATTGCTCAAGGACGAGTTCGGTCGGTTCGGTCCGACGATGCACCTGCTGCTGCGCTACACGCAGGCGCTGATCACGCAGATGGCGCAAACCGCGGTGTGCAACCGGCACCATTCGGTCGACCAGCAGTTGTGCCGATGGCTGTTGCTCAGCCTCGACCGTCTGCAGTCGAACAAGCTGTCGATGACGCAGGAACTGATCGCCAACATGCTGGGCGTGCGCCGCGAGGGCGTCACCGAGGCCGCCGGAAAGCTGCAGGACGCCGGGCTGATCAGCTACCGCCGTGGGCACGATTACCGTTGTCGATCGCCCGGGCCTGGAGGCCAAGGCCTGCGAGTGCTACCAGGTGGTCAAGACCGAGTTCGATCGGCTGCTGCCCTACGCCGTCAAGTAACGCCTCGATTCCCTGCCCGCTGCGCCGGTGTCCGCGCCGCACGGCGCCTATGTGCGGTAACGCGCAGACGGCACGAAGCTGTGCCCGTATCCTCCAGGAATCCCGGAAGCAGCTGGCGCGATTTCGTTCCCGTGCATCGGGGCGCGCCCCCGCAGCAGCGAGCCTTGATCAGCGTCCGATCAGCGGCCTTGCCCGGCTTCGCAGGAGAGTGCAGGTGTCATCGCCTCAACGCACGCCCGTCGTCAATCACTTGCTCGAGTCGCTGCCTCCCGGCGAGCGGCGGACGATGCTTGCCGGGTGTGAAATGGTGGAGCTCGCGTTTGCCGATGTGCTCTGCTCGCCCGGCGAAACCTTCAGAAGCGTCCATTTCCCCATCGGAGGCTTCATCTCGCTGATCATGCCGATCGACGATTCAGCTGCCCTCGAGGTCGGTCTGGTGGGAAACGAAGGAATGCTGGGGATTCCGCTCGCGCTCGGCGTGGATGTTTCGCCGTTGCGCGCCGTCGTGCAGGGCGCCGGACCCGCATTGCGCATGGATGCCGCGATCTTTCGCCGCGAGCTTGGACGCAGTCCGGCCCTGCGACGCAAGCTCGACCAGTATGTCTTCGTCCAACTGAGCCAGCTCGCGCAGACAGCGGCCTGCACGCGCTTCCATGTAGTCGAGGCGCGGCTGGCGCGCTGGCTGCTGATGACGCAGGACCGGGCGCGCGCCAGCACGTTCCATATCACGCAGGAGTTCCTCGCCTACATGCTTGGCGTCCGCCGCGTTGGCATCACCAAGGCGGCGAGTTCCCTGCAGGGGCGGCAGCTTATTCACTACAGCCGGGGCAACATCACCGTTCTCGACCGGCGCGGGCTCAAGGCGGCGGCATGCGGCTGCTACAAGGCCGATCTGGATTCGTACGATCGAATGCTGGGATAGCCTGCCGTTATCCGCGGAGCTATTTCAGCGCTGGTGCAGCGCTCGCGGCCCCGACCGCAGCCGGCGGCACGATCGTCGCTCCGACGTCCTTCAGCAAGCGTTTGAATTCGGGTGAATCCATGATGATCGTCCCCGCCGCCGCGCGCAGTCGGTCGACGGCCTCCGGCGGCAACACGAACGATGTGGGCTGCTGATTCAGGTAGTCCAGTTCCGCCTTGTCCTTGAGCTTGGGAAACGACACGTCGATCGCGTAGATCTCGGCGGCCGGGATACGCAACAAACCTGCAACGGCGGGATCCTTGTTCGCCTTCATCGCGGCCGAGTCCCGGATCAGGCGTAAGGTCCGCCACCGCGCCGCAGTGTCCTTCAACAGTTCGACCGCCTCGTACGAATAGTGGTCGATCGGGACGCCCGCCGACTTGAGCAGAATGTCCAGGGTACCGGGCGGATTCTCCGACTCGTCCCAGTTGGTGGGCGGCGTGGACAGCGAATTGACGACAAAGACGATGACCCTGCGGGCGCTGTCGAGCGGCGTCGCAAGACCCGCCTCGTGCAGCGCTTCGAGAATTTCCAGTGCATCCAGCACTCCGCGCATTCCAACGTTGTCGGATACGCCGCCGTCCACGAGATGGAGATAGGGCCGATGGACACTGTCGCCGAAGCTTTCGATCGTCGTGAGCGAACGTATCGCCCGCGCCGCGGGCCGCGGCGGATCCGGGTTGTCGATGAACAGCTTCAACCAGTCAGGGAATTTGGCGTTGCAGGTCCCGCCATAGTTGTTGAGGGTAATCGAGGACAGTACAACCGGCACGGCCGACGACGCCGCCGCGGCACGCGACAGTGGCATCGCGTTCAGGTCCGAGCAGATCACATCGAAGATGTTTTGATTGAAGACAAAACGGGAGCCGGTCGAGATGTCGGTGGCCGACGCCAGGATCATCGGCCCTTTGCCACGGTTGAGGTCGCCGAACGTCGCGCCGTTGAACAGGATTTCGTCGTACAGCTGAGACGCGAGTTCGGAGCGTCCCCAGCCGGTCCATGCCAGATTGGCCCAGTTTGCAGGGCTCAGCGTGCGCGCGACGATCTCGCCCTGCACATTGCGCTTCAGGAATCGCTGTTCATACTCGTCGAACAGCTTGTCGCCGTAAAGGCCGTAGGCAAGCGCCGTGAAGCTGCCGCCGGACACGCCGGTGATGACATCGACCGCGTCGAGCAGGCGAACCCTGTTGCCCTTGGGTCCGATCACTTCGGTCCGCCGCAGGAATTCCAGCACGCCGAACGAAAACGCTGCCGCGCGCGTGCCACCTCCCGAGAATGCGAGGATGACGAGGTTTTCCTTGTCGCTCCTGTTGTTCTGCTGCTGGCGGATTTCGAAACGGTATCCGGCTCGCGGATCGGTGCTGGTGATGGGTGGGTTGACCGGACGCGTGGCGCAGCCACCGAGCAGGAGCAACAGCAGAGCCGACGCGATCCACGTCGGCATACTCGGACGGTTCATTCGCGAGCAACGCCGCGCGAGTCGATCACGGGATCATGCCGCATTCGAACATCTTGTTGGCAATCGGTCCCGCGACCTTGTTCAGGAAAGCGGCGCGCGCCTGCGGATCGTTCTTCAGGAAATCCACGGCCCGTTGCTCCTCCTGCGACTTCGGTTGTCCCTTCTGCTGCCACAACTGCTCGCATGTCGCGCTCTGATACTTGGAGACGACCTTGTCCGCGACCATGTCCATGATCCTTCCCTGCCCTATCGCAATGCCTGCCGCGCCCAACGCCGCCACGCCCACAACCAGATAGCCTCGCTTGTTCATGGTCCACTCCTCAAATGCGTTTCATTCATAGGGGGAACTCGATGTCGACGGACCCGGGACCGCGGCCCGCGTCCAAACCGATGCTCACTTGCGCACGAAGTAAACGTCGAACTTCTGCTTCACCACCGCCTGATAATAGATTCCCTTGAGCCGATCGCTCGCCGGATCATACGCGAGGTCGTAGGTCGAACCCGCATATCCGCCGGCCTGGAGCTCGAACGCCGCGCGCAGTGTCGCGCCGTCCGTTGTCGCCAGCGCCTTCGCAAAGGGAAGCCGGTTCGGGTTGAAGTACGTCGCCGCAATCTGTCCATCCGATGCGACACCCGCGATTTCGATTCGATATCCGCCGTCGGGGCGAACCCACACTCCTTTAAGCATATCGAAGCGTGACGTTGCGCCAGGTGAGACCGCTGCGCCAGAGGCGACAGGCGCCGCGCCCTGTGCGGATGCCGATCCGGCGGCGATCCACGCCAGTAGGAAGGCGGCCGCCCACGCGACGACCAATCCTCTTCGCGGCATGGTCATTCCTCGACTTCGGCGGTCGGCGCTTTGATCCGCATCGACCGGATCATGATCCCCGCCACCACGGCATGCAATACGACGGCGGGCCACAGCAGAAGTCCTCCAACGTTCCCGACCGCGCCGAGATAGGCGAGATAGGCCGCGATCAACGCGTTGTAGATCAGCATGCCGCGAAAAGCCGCCGTCGTGCTCACCGATTTCTGCGTGTCCGGCCAGCACGCAAAGGAAAGACCGAACAACCCGATGCCGAAGCAACGCGCGATTACCATCTCCATGCCCGAAGCGTCGACGCCCAGCAGCAGCTTTACGACGAGTGCCGGCTTGAAAATCAGCGCGAGCCCCGTCGCCACTTCCGAGACCACGGCGAAGGCGAGCGTCTTGGTCAGCGTATTCGGGCCTCGGTCGTTTGCTTCTGCCATTTTGTTGTTCTCCGCTCAAGCGGTCTTGGTGGCAAGCAGCTGCCCAACCACATTGATGAATCCGACGCTGCGCGACATTTCCTCCGCATACAGGCGAGGATGTCATCGGCGGGATTGTAGCAACCTCGGGAACCCGCCCGGATGCCATGCCCCCGGCATGCGACTGCGCACCGCGATCGGCGCCGCACGAGTGGCACGACCATAAAAAAATGCGCCGCGCCCTTATCGATACTGTGGCCGGCGCGGCGCGGAAACGAGTTGTAAAGTAGCCTTGCCGAACGTACGTTCGATCCAGCGAGGCCCGGCGATATCTAACCGGACATGTAGGTGCGGTAGATCGCCCAGAAAGTGACCAGCCCGAAGGTGCAGACCAAGGCCTGGAGAGCCGCCTCGGCAGCCAGGACCTTGGCGCCGCGGCGCCAGTGGTGGACGTACCTGATGGCCGCGGAGACCGTGCTGAATCCGTACGGCGGCGGCGCCAAGCCAGAACAACCAAGTCACCAGGTCATATTCCATAATTGCGTCTCGCAGGATCCGCACACGTTCTCGAACTGCGCCTGCACGCTCGTGGCGCGCGCGCCCAATCGGCCCAAAGCCGGTTGTCAGAACGGCGCAAGATAGTAGTGCCGCGGCAAGCTCCGCACTACCGAATATTTCGCATAGGTGATATGCACATGTTCAATATCAGAAGCGTCGACCTCAACCTGTTGCCGGTGTTCGAGGCGATCTATGAGGAAAAGAGCCTGTCGCGGGCAGCCGTGCGGCTGGCGATGACGCAGTCGGCCGTCAGTCACGCGCTGACCCGCCTGCGCGCACTGTTCGGCGACGAGTTGTTCGTCCGCCGTCCGAGAGGCGTCGTGCCGACGCCAACGGCGGACGCAATCTACGCAAACCTGCACGACGCGCTGGGATCGATGCGCGAGACGGTCGCCGAGAGGCGGGGCTTCGTAGCCAGGACATCGAAACGCAGGTACTTCCTGGCGATCACCCACCCGCTTGGACCGATGATCGTATTGCGTCTGCTGGAACGGCTGGCAACGTCGGCGCCGAATATCGGCGTTGCCGCCAGCACGCGATCCCGGCCCATCGACCTGGATCGCGCGCTGCGTGATGGCCGGATCGATGTGGCGATCGACTGGATCCAGCCTGACGGCGATCAGTTCGAGTCCACGCTGCTGTTCGAAGATGTGCTGGTGGCGGTGGCGCGCGAGGGTCACCCGGCGCTGCGACGGCCGGTGTCGATGAAAACGTTGCGCGAGGGCAGATTCGTATCACTTCGATCCCGCGTCGATGGAGAACATCCGGTGGCGGGCATACGGGAGTGGCGGCGCCTGAACCTGCCTGTGGCGCTGGAGGTGTCCGAGATCCTGGAGGTATTCATGGTCACCAGCCAATCGGACCTGTTCGGCCTCATCCCGCGCAGCATGGCAAAGACGGCCCGCAGCACGCTTGGGCTGCGTCCTCTGGGCGTCGGGCCCCAAGTCGGCCAGCGTGCCGATCAAGCTCATCTGGCACGCGCATCGGGATGCCGATCCGGGACACGCGTTCCTGAGAAAGGAACTCGGGATCGTCTCCCGGAAACTCGTGGAGCAGGGTTAGGAGCGGGCTGCTGACAAAAACTCGCCGCGCCGTTCGCGATCGATGCGAAGGGCGCGGCGTCGAATTGCGTGCGGAATTGCCTACTGGCCGTGCGCGGCGCGCGCCTTCTCGATCTGCGCCTTCACTGCCTCCAGATTGAAGCTCGCTCCAGGCTGCATCGGCGGGAATTCGATCGCTGTCTGCGCGACCTTGGCCACCTCCTGCTGCACGAACTGGAAGCGCCAGAACTCGAACACGAACCAGTTGTAGAACGCCAGCGAGCCATTGGCGCCCTGCGGCATTCCCGTGCGCTCGTACGGGTCGAGTCGGAGATTGGTCAGGATCGGCCAGTCGACCTTGATCGTTCCGCCCAGCCAGCCTTGCGGCTGGTCGGTGAAACGGTACTTGAAGTCGTTGATCCGCACCGCCGAGAGCGTGCCCTCGGTGAAGTAGAAGATCTCCTGGCGCGCCGACTTCCCTTTGCCGGTGATCAGGTCCATCTGGTTGTAGCCGTCCAGGTGCACCTTGTACGACTTGTCGCCCAGTTGCTTGCCCTTCAGCAATTCCGCGGTGATGTTCGGATTGCCGGCCGCGGCGACGAACGTCGGGAACCAGTCCATGCCGGACACGATGCTGTTCTCGACCTTGCCGGCCGGCACCTTGCCCGGCCAGCGCAGGATCATCGGCACGCGGAAGCCGCCTTCGAGCGCGGTGCCCTTGCCGCCGGCGAATGGCGTCTGGCCGCCATCGGGCCACGTGAAGTTCTCGGCGCCGTTGTCGGTGGTGAAACCGATGATCGTGTCGCCTTCGAGGTTGTTGTCCTTCAGGTACTTCATGACGGAGCCGACGATGTCGTCGATCTGCGCCATGCCGGCTTCCTGGATCGTCCAGTTGTTGTCGGAATTGCGCAGTCCGTTGTACTTGGGCGACAGATGCGTGACGACGTGCATGCGCGTCGGATTGAGCCAGACGAAGAACGGCTTCTTGTCCGCGCGCGCCTTGTCCATGAACTTGAGCGTGAGGTCGAGGATTTCGTCGTCGACGGTCTCCATCCGCTTGGGACACAGTTCGCCGGCATCCTCGATCTTCTGCTTGCCGATCGCGCCCCAGCGCGGCTGCACCGTCGGGTCGTCGACGTTCGTGGCCCACGAATGCACCATGTTGCGCGCGCCCACCGTCGCCTGCAGCGCCTGCGGATACGTCGGATGGCAGTGGTCTTCCATCGCGTCGAGGTGATAGAGGTAGCCGAAGAATTCGTCGAAGCCGTGGACCGTGGGCAGGAACTTGTTCAGGTCGCCCAGGTGATTCTTGCCGAACTGCCCGGTCGCGTAGCCCATCGACTTCAGCGCGGTCGCGATCGTCGGCGCCTGCGCCGGCATGCCGATCGGCGATCCGGCCTGGCCGACGGTCGTCAGGCCGGTGCGGATCGGCAGTTCGCCGGTGATGAAGTTGGCGCGCCCGGCGGTGCAGCTCGCCTCGGCGTAATAGTCGGTGAAGCGCATCCCTTCGGCCGCGAGACGGTCGAGGTTCGGCGTGCGCATCGCCATGACGCCCTGGTTGTACGCGCCGATATTGGCCCAGCCGATGTCGTCGCCCATGATCATGATGATGTTGGGCTGCTTGCCCGGCGTCTGCGCGAGCGCCGGCGCTGCCAGCAGCAACGCGGCCGCAAGACCGGTCAACGCGAGGAAAATACTTCGCAACAGGTTCATGCCTTCTCCATTCCAATCAGGATTCGGGATTGCCTGGCGTGGTTGGAGCTCAACTCCCGGCAAGCCGGCGATCATACAGAACATTTGCTACGACAGTTGTAACAATCCTGCGAATTTCACGCAGGGCGGCAATTGCCCGGACAAATGACGTGCAGTTCACAGCCGGTGCGACCGGTCGACCACCGCAAATCCCGGCCACGCAATGTCCTCGCCTTTCGCCAGCGCCAGCACCTTGAACAGCTCGCCCATTTCGGCAGGCGACGTCAGCTTCTGCACGGCGGCCGCTTCGCGCAAATAAGCCACCGACGTCGGTTCGCCGATGTCGCGCAACCGGTCGAGGATGCCGCAACCCAGCAGGAACGCCGCCTGCGGCGCGTAGCCTGCCACCTGCAGTCCCGCACGTTGCCCCGCCAGCGCGATGGCGGTGAAGTCGACGTGCGCGGTCAGGTCGGACAGGCCGGGCCACAGAAACGGATCGGCATGCGCACGATGGCGGTAGTGGCCCATGAGCGTGCCTTCGCTGCGCTGCGCGTGATAGAACTCCGCCTGCGGAAACCCGTAGTCGATGATCAGCATTGCGCCGCCGGTCATGCGCCGGCCGACGTCCTCGACCAGCGCCTCCGCGGCCGGATTGATTTCGCTCAGGTAGTCGCCGGACGCCGGGAATCGCGCTGTTGCGGCCGCGCGCAGCGAGTCGTCCGCCAGCGGCCGGTCCTCCCAGCGCAACCTTTCGGTGCAGCGCCACGCCGCGTTCGAACCACTCGCCTTGCCGACGCAGGACGAGATGCGGAGGGATAGCGTCGAGCACCTCGTTCATCACGACGGCGCCGTCGATCTTCGCGGGCAGGGCGTCGAGCCACTCGACGCGCGCGAGATGGTCGCCGGCGCGTGTCGGCGATTTCCGCACGCTGACGTTCGCGCAGGTCGGGACTGACGTCGAGGATCGCGTAGCGCGACGGCAACGCGTCCCGCCTGGCGAGCGCGTTCAAGAGGTCGGCCGCGAGCGCGCCGCTGCCTGCGCCGAATTCCACGATTTCGCGCGCGGTCGTCGCGGCGAGAATGGGCGCGACCTGCGCGGCCAATGCCTGCGCGAACAACGGCGTGGTCTCCGGCGCGGTGACGAAATCGCCGTCGCCGCCGAATTTGCGCGCGCCGGCGACGTAGTAGCCCAGCCCCGGCGCGTACAGAACCAGCTGCATGTAACGCGCAAACGTCATCCAGCCACCCGAACGCGCGATTTCGGCGCGCACCATTGCTTCCACGCGGGCGCTCTGGTCTCGCGCGGCGGCGTCCGGTTCGGGCAGGGTAGGTGGCGTGGTGGATTTCATCGCGTGGCGCAACGTCCGCACGCGTCGTTCGCGTGCGCGGGTACCATGTGCTAGATTGCCGCGAAGTCTAGCGGAATCGGCGCGAAGGTCCAGGAAGCGGAGTGCTGCGTGCAAGGAAAGACCGTATTGATCACCGGTGGCGCCAAGCGCGTCGGCGCCGCCATCTGCCGCCGGCTGCACATGGCGGGGGCGAACCTGATGCTGCACTATCGCGCCTCCGCCGGCGAGGCGCGCCTGCTCCAGGCGGAACTCAACCACTACGCGGCCCAAATCCGTTTCGCTGATCCAGGCCGACCTCCTCGACCTGCACAAGTTGCCCTCGGTCGTCGAGCAGACGCTGCAGGCGTTCGGCCGCCTCGACGCGCTGGTCAACAATGCATCGTCGTTCTTTCCCACGCCCGTCGGCGACATCACCGAAGCGCACTGGAACGACCTGGTCGGCACCAATCTGCAGGTACCGCTGTTCCTGGCCCAGGCAGCCACGCCCGCGCTGAGAAAGGCACAGGGCGCGATCGTCAACCTCTCCGACATCCACGCCGAGCGCCCGCTGAAGAATTACGTCGTCTATTCGATCGCCAAGGCCGGATTGGCGGGCCTGACGCGTTCGCTGGCGCGCGAACTGGCACCGGACGTTCGCGTCAATGCCGTTGCACCCGGTCCCATCCTGTGGCCCGACGATGAATCCTTCGACGAACTGTCGCGGCAGCGGATCATTTCGCACACGCCGCTGAAGCGCGAAGGCACGCCGGACGACATCGCGCGCGCCGTGCACTTCCTGCTGGCCGACGCCGGCTACATCACCGGCGAGACCATCAACGTGGATGGCGGCCGCAACATGGCGATGTGACGCGAAGGCGCGTGGCGTCTCGCTAGCCGCGCAACACCGCGACCCTCGCGGCGATGCCTTCGAGGTACGGATCGATGATTCCATGCGTCACCAGCGCGACGCGCGTGCGCTCGAGGTAATCCAGCGACGATCCGAACGCGCCTTTCGCGCCCGCGATGACGCGCGCCTCCTCGTCGAGCGAAAGCCTACCGGCGTATTGCGGATGCGCGTGGCGAACGGCAAACGTCAGCGCGTGAGATTTCGCGTTCGCCCGAGCGTACGCGGACCCAGCGCGGTCGATACGCGCCTACCACCATTTCCCGCCGCCAGAGCAGATGCAGTTCGTCCATCGCGACCGGCGCGGGCAGACGATACGCAACGCCAGTGCACGCGCCGCCGCGATCGAGTCCGAGCACGAGTCCCGGCTGGTCCGGCGTGCCGCGGGACGCCAACGAGCGCAGGCAGAAGCGCCGATGCAATCCGCGCAGGATCGCCGGCCGCGCCTCCGCGAACGGAAACAGCGGATTCCACAGCAGCGACCCGTAGGCGAACACCCACCAGCCTGCGCCTTTGGGCCGGGCCTTCAGCATCGCCGTCAGCGAATCGGACAACTGCTCGTCCGTCAGCGCCCATCGCGGGTCGCCCGCCGCTTCGATGTACAACGCGCGCATCCGCCCCGACTCGAGGTCGCTGCGGCGAAGCGTCGTCGGGTCACTCGTCGGAATGCGGGGCACGTTGCAGCTTCACGAGATCGATGTTCGCCTGGCGCCGCTTCGCCGCGTTGGTCTTGCCGTGCGGTCCGCCCTTGGCAAGCAGCGGCGAGCGCGCAACCGGGTTGCGCACCTTCGGTGGCGCGGGCGGTGAGTGCAGCTTGGCGCGCTTCATGGCATGGATGATCGCCGATGCGCCGGCACGCTGGCAACGCCAAATGCCACGAGACGTCTACACGAGGCCGTGAAACGGCAGCCGCGCGCCACACCACGCGGCCGCTGCAAGCAACGAATCGTCGCAATTCTGCGGCGCCGCCAGTTGCAGGCCGATCGGCATTTGCTCGACGCGCCCCACCGGCAGGCTGATGGCCGGAAAGCCCAGCAGCGACCACAACGTGCAGCACGACGGGTCGCCGGTCGTAGCGAGACCTCGTGGCGCGGGGCCGGGTGCCGACGGCGCCAGGACCGCGTCGAAACCGTCGAGCCATCGCGTGAAAAACGCGATCGCCTGTTCCCGCGCGCGAACGCGCGTCTTCATACGCGTCGGCACTGATCGTCCGTCCTTCATCCAGCGCGGCATTGACCGCGGGCGACATGCGCGCGCGCTCGCGCTGCTGGAGTTCGCCGAGATTGCGCGCGGCCTCGTGCAGCATGATCGTCCGCATCACGGACTTGGCGTCGTGCCACGGGGCAGGAATGTCGACCGGCACCACTTCCGCGCGCGTCCGCAGCTGCGTCACGACGGCTTTGACGACAGCGTCGGCGTCGGCATCGTTCGCGGTCCTTGGAAACGCGGCGAGATAGGCGAAGCGCGGCGCGCGCCCGCGAGCGGCGCCAGCGTTCCCGCAATGCGGCCGGGATCGGCCAGCGCGCTCGCGAGCCGCGCCGCGTCTTCCACGGTGCGCGTGAACGTGCCGACGGTATCGAACGTCTCGCTGAATGGATGCACGCCGTGGGTCGGAATGGCATTCAGCGTCGGCTTGAACCCGACCACGCCGCAATAGGCCGCGGGCCGGATCACCGACCCATTGGTCTGCGTGCCGATCGCGCCGGCGACATGGCCCACCGCGACGGCCGCGGCCGATCCCGACGACGATCCACCGGGCGTGTGCGCGGGATCCCACGGATTGCGCGTCTTGCCGGGGTCCATGAACGCGAACGGCGTGGTGACCGTCTTGCCGAACACGAACGCGCCGGCCGCGCTGAGGCGCGCGACGCACGTGGCGTCGCTGGACGGTCGATGCCCCGCGAAGATCGGCGAGCCCATCGTGGTCGGCAAATCCGCCGTGGCGATGATGTCCTTGACGCCGATGCCGATGCCGCCGAGCGCGGCCGCAGTTGGCGTCGCGTCCCAACGCGCCGCTTCGCGCAGCACATGCTCCGGGTCCAGCGTCTCCCACGCGCAAACCGCCGCATCCGTGGTCCGGACCCGCGCCAGTTGCGCGGCGGCAAGCTCCACCGCGGTGAGCTGCCGGTCGGCAAGCGCCTCCGCGGCCTCGGTCAGCGTCAGCGCGTAACTGCGCAGGTTCGGCGTCATCGCTCGATTCCCGTCGCTTCGATGCGCACCAGCGGCGCCGCGTGCGATGCCGCGCGGCCGCGGGGTGCGCCGGCGAGAAACAGCGACTGCAGGTCGTTCAGGAAGCGGCGGCCGAGTTCGGTGGGCCTGAGGCTGGCGGGATCCGGCTCGAGCAGTCCGCTTGCGGGTCGCCGCTTCAATTCCCCTGGCGACGAGCGCCAGCGGATACCCGGTGCGTTCGGCGAACAACGCTGAGGGCACGCCCGAAGTGAGCCGCAGAGCGTTGAGCATGAACTCGAAGCCGACGTCGTCGCGCGTCACCTCGACCTCCTCCTGCAGCGGCCGGCCAAGCGCGACGCATTCGAGATAGCGCTTCGGCTGCTTCCAGCGCAGTTGGCGCACGATGCGGTCCGCGAAGGAAAGCTTGGAGTGCGCGCCCGCGCCAATGCCCAGGTAATCGCCGAACCGCCAGTAGTTCGCATTGTGCGCGCACTGCCGGCCCGGCTTCGCATAGGCCGACGTCTCGTAATGCTGGTAGCCGGCGGACTTCGAGCGTCGCGTGGACGGCGTCCTCGATGTCGGCGGCCGTGTCCTCGTCGGGCAGCGGCGGCGGATAGCGATGAAACAGCGTGTTGGGTTCCAGCGTCAGGTGATAGAACGACAGGTGCGGCGGCGCGAACGCCAGCGCTTCGGCGAGGTCGGCGCGCGCCTCAACCACCGTCTGCTGCGGCAACCCGTACATGAGGTCGAAATTCACGTTGCCGAAGATCATCAACGCCGCTTCGGCCGCGCGGCGCGCTTCGTCGGCATCGTGGACCCGTCCCAGCGCCCGCAGTTGCGCCGGATCGAAGCTTTGCACGCCCAGCGACAGGCGGTTCACGCCCGCGGCGAAGAAGCCCGCGAATTTCTGCCGCTCGAACGTCCCGGGATTGGCTTCCAGCGTGATCTCCGCGTCGGGCAGCAGCGGCACGCGCGCGCGGACGCCACCCAGCAGCCGGTCGATCGCCTCGGCGGAGAAGAGGCTCGGCGTGCCGCCGCCGATGAAGATCGACACGACCTTGCGACCCCAGATCGACGGCAGCGCGAACTCGAGATCCGCGAGCAGCGCATCGACGTACTCGGTCTCCGGCGCGTCGCCCGCGACCTCGTGCGAATTGAAGTCGCAGTACGGGCATTTCCTGAGACACCACGGAATGTGGATGTAGAGCGCCAGCGGCGGCAGCGCCGTGAACGAAGGCCGCGCCAGCGCGCCGGCATCCAGTATGACTTTATCCGGTGCGGCGCCTCGAGTCATTCGCCCGCCCGAAGTGCGTCGAGTTTCGCGAGGAGCACGCGGATTGCCTGGCCGCGGTGCGACAGCTCGTTCTTGCGCTCGAGCGGAAGCTCTGCGCCGGTCAGGCCCGTCGCGGTGTCCTGGAAGTGGGGGTCGTAGCCGAATCCCCCGCCGCCTCGCGGCGCATCGACGATGGTGCCCTGCCACGCGCCTTCGGCGATCAGCGGCTCCGGGTCGTCCGCGTGGCGGACCAGCACGAGCACGCAATAGTAGTGCGCGCGCCGGTCGGCAACGCCTTGCAACGCAGCGACGAGCTTTGCGTTGTTGCGGGCGTCCGACGAAGGCAGTCCTGCGTAGCGCGCCGACGTCACGCCGGGCGCGCCGCCGAGCGCCGCCACGCACAGGCCGGAATCGTCGGCGAGCGCCGGCAACTTCGCCATCGCGCTCGCGTGGCGCGCCTTGGCCAGCGCATTCTCGATGAACGTCGCGTGCGGCTCGTCCGCTTCCGGTATGGCGAGTTCCGCCTGGGCAATCACGTCGATGCCGCACGGCGCCAGCAAGCGGCGGAACTCGCGCAGCTTGCCTTCGTTGCCGGAGGCCAGGACGAGGCGCTGGATCAACTGCGCAGGGCCGCTCGTTGAGCCGCCACCAGCCGCGCGATGCCGTCGTGCGCCAGCGCCACCAGCGCGTCCATTTCCGCGCGCGAGAACGGCGCGCCTTCTGCCGTGCCCTGCAGCTCGACGAAGCCGCCGGCGCCCGTCATCACCACGTTCATGTCGGTGTCGCAGTTCGAATCCTCGGCGTAGTCGAGGTCGAGGACCACCGTACCGTCCACCACGCCCACCGAGACTGCGGCGACGTGATCGCGCAGCGGCTCGCCGGCAATGAGACCTTTGGCCTTGCACCAGGCAATGGCATCGGCCACCGCGACGCACGCGCCGGTGATCGATGCGCAGCGCGTGCCGCCGTCCGCCTGCAGCACGTCGCAATCGATTTTCAGCGTGCGCTCGCCCAGCGCGGCCAAGTCCACCACGGCGCGCAGGCTGCGGCCGATCAGCCGCTGGATCTCCTGCGTGCGGCCCGACTGCTTGCCCTCGGCCGCTTCGCGGCGCATCCGCGTGTTCGTCGCTCGCGGCAGCATCCCGTATTCGGCCGTGAGCCAGCCCTGCCCCTTGCCCTTGAGGAACGACGGCACGCCTTCCTCGACGCTCGCCGTGCACAGGACGTGCGTGTCGCCCATCGTCACCAGCACCGAGCCCTCGGCATGACGCGTGAACCCGCGCGTGAATTGCACAGCGCGCAATTCGTCGGCGCGGCGACCGGACGGACGTGTGGACATGGAGGCCTTGAATGTGGACGAGTGCCGATTATAGAGGCGGCGCCGCTGCGTAGTGCCTGGCGCGCGCCATGGCCGCCAACTCTTCCGCCATCGTGTGCGGCGGCTGCCAGCCGAATGCCGCGCGGAAGGCGCTGGCGTCGACCACCAGCGAACCGGTCAGCCGCTCGAATGTCGACGCCTTGCCGACGCATGCGCACGCCATCCGCAGGAGCCACGCGGGCACCGGCACGAGCCTCGCAGTGACACCGAGCGCAGCGGCGATCGCACGCGCGAACTCGGGCGTCGAGACCGGCACCGTGTCGGCGACGAAATAGGTTGCGACCGTGCGTGGCGCGGGCGCGGGAGCCCTGAGCAGCGCCTCCAGCGCGCTGGCGAAGTTTCCGGCCCCCAGCATGCTGCGCCGATTGTCGATGCTCGCCAGCGGCAACGGCACGCCGCGCGCGATCGCATCGGTCAGGCGCGCGACATTGGCCTTCGCACGAGGTCCGTACATCAACGGCAGACCGCAGCACGGTGACGGGCATGGCCGTTGCACGCGCGACGTCGCCTAGCGCGCATTCGGCCTCCCATTTGCTGATGGCATACGCGTCGCGCGGGTCCGGCGGGTCGCTTTCGCGAAAGGGCCGTTCGGGCGACGCCGATTCGCCATTGACCTTGACCGAACTCGCGAACACGAAGTGCGCGACGCCCGCCGCCGCCGCGGCACGCGCAAGGCGTTCGGTCGCGGCGACATTCGCGGCACGGAATGCCGAAAGCGGATCGGCGGCGTCATCGCGCATCGCGTGCGCGCGGCCGGCGAGATGCACGACGACATGCGCACCGCGCAAGCGCATTGGCGAGGGCTGCCGCGGAGATCGTGGCGAGATCGCCCACCGGCAGCATGTCCGGCCGGGCGGCAGTGGCCGGTGAAAGCGCGCGCACCAGGCCGCGCACCGGAATGCTGGCGGCGTGAAGGTGCGCGCATGCGGCGCGGCCCGCGAAGCCGTCGGCACCTGTCACCACGACGGTGCCGGTCACCGGCGCAGCGTACCGGATTCAGAACCACTTCCAGCCGTGCCGGCGGTAGAAGCGCAGCCCGCTCTTCACGAAATAGAAGATGTGCTTCAACCCCTTCTTCGCCGCGCCCCCGCCGTGGTGGCCGATCTGCACGGACGGCACGTACGCGGTCTTGGTGACCTCGTTCAGGCGCACGCTCCAGTCGAAGTCCTCGAAATAGAGGAAGTACTTCGGGTCGAAGCCGCCCGTGCGGTCGATGGCGGCGCGCTTCGCCAGCATGAACGCGCCCGACAACGCGGGAATTCCAATGATGTCGCGCGGCGGGTCCACGTCCATCACGTCGCGCATTTCATAGCGATCGAGGCGGCGGCGAAACAGCGTGCGCAGCACGCCTGGCCCGAATCCGCGCAGGAACAGGTCGAAGATCGCCGGGTACCGCTTGCACAGGTATTCGCGCGTGCCGTCGGACCCGAGCACCGAGGGCGCAAGCGCGCCGACGTCCTCGTGCTCGTCGAGCCAGCGGACGGCGTTGGCAAGCGAATCCGGCGCCAGTTCCACATCCGGATTCAGCACCAGATGGTAATCCGACCCGGTGCCGTGCAGCACCAGGTTGTGCGCGGCGCCGTAGCCGATGTTCGCGTGGCCGTTCAGGTACGTGACGTGCACGCCGGAATCGGAAAAGCGCATCTTGCCCAGCTTCATGACCGCGTCGGCCACCTCGCGGTCCTCGCTGTTGTCGATCAGCGCGACGTGCACGGTGCGCAACGCGCCATCCTCGCGCGCCGCGCCGATGGCGAGGGCCAGCTTGCGCAGGCAGCGTTCGAGCAGCTTCTCGTCCGGACGGTGCGTGACGATCGATATCTGCAGCGAGGAAGGAAGCACGGAAGGCTAAGGGGAAGGTAGAGTGAGCGGCGGCGGGGGCAGGACCGGCGCTCGAATCGGCGCCGTTCTCCGTGCGGTCAAAAGCGCTAGAATCCTCGGGCAATCGAGTGTCCGCGTCAACCCGCACAACGACTTCACGCCCGAGAGTTCATGTCCGCTGCCTCTTCCATCGCGTTACCCAGCCGACGCGCTGGTCGCCTTCGGACATGCGCTGCTGCGCGAATCCGGCGTGCGCGACGACATCGCGTCCGACGTCGCGACTGTCCTGGTCGAAGGCGATCTCCTCGGCCACAACACGCATGGCCTCGCGCTGCTTCCCGGCTATCTCGCGGAAATCGCCAAGGGCTCGATGGCCACCTCCGGTGCACCGATCGTCATCACCGCGACGGCGGCCACGCAGGCATGGGACGGCAATCGCCTGCCGGGACCGTGGCTCACGCTGCGGGCACTGGATGCCGCGATGGCCATGGCGGACGCCTGCGGCATGGGATCCGTCGTCATCCGCCGCTCGCACCATATCGCGTGCCTCGCGGCCTATCTGCGCCGCGTGACCGACCAGGGCATGATGGCGCTCATCTACTGCTCGGATCCGTCGACGCACAGCGTGGCGCCCTTCGGCGGCGTGTCGTCGGTGTTCACGCCCAATCCGTTCGCCGCCGGCATCCCGACGTCGGGCGACCCGATCCTGCTGGACATCTCGGCGAGCTACACGACAAACGGCATGACCGCGCGGCTGCACAAGGCGGGCGAGAAGCTTGCCCATCCGTGGGTGCAGGACGCCCAGGGCAACGCGACGACGGACCCCGGCGTGCTGTTCGACCAACCGCCGGGCACGCTGCTGCCGCTGGGCGGGCTGGACGGCGGGCACAAGGGCTATGCGCTCGCGCTGCTCGTCGAAGCGATGACCGGCGGGCTCGCCGGCTTCGGCCGCGCCGATCCTGCCGAAGGCTGGGGCGCGACGGTCTACGTGCAGGTGATGGACCCGTCGGCGTTCGGAGGCGCGGATGCCTACGCGCGGCAGATGGATTGGCTGGTCGGCGCGTGCCATGACGCGACGCCGCGGCCGGGCGTCGAACGCGTGCGCCTTCCTGGCGAGAACGGATTGAAGCGCCATCGTGAGCAAACGATCAATGGCATCGCGTTGTTCCCGGCCATCATGCCGTCGCTGCAGCCATGGGCGGAAAAACTGCACGTGCCGATTCCCGCGGGCCATGCCGGCGTCTGACCGCGCACGAAATCGAGGGACGACGGACACGATGCGCGAAGACCCGGCACGAATCGCGCGATAGTTGTTGCTAGCGTCCGGCCACCACGCGCGGAATGCCGGCGAGATCGCGCAACGCTGTGATGTCGGAAAATCCTGCGTCCCGAAAGAGTGCGCGCACCGCGTCCGACTGGTCGTGACCGTGCTCGACCACGAGCCAGCCGCCGGGCGACAGGCGTTCGCGCGCGCCGCCGATGATGGTACGCAGCGCCGCGTGGCCGTCGGCGCCCGGCGACAGCGCGGCCACCGGTTCGAAGCGGAGATCGCCTTCCTGCAGATGCGGGTCGATTGCCCCGATGTACGGCGGATTGCTCGCGATCATGTCCCACGGCCCGGGTGGAACGCCTTCGTACCAATCGGCTGCGGCAAACGCGACGTTGGACAGCCCAAGCCGGCGAGCATTGTCTCGAGCCACGGAGAGCGCGGCTTCCGAGCGGTCCGTCGCGGTCACTGCCGCATTCGGCCGGTCATGCGCCAGTGCCAGCGCGATCGCGCCGGAACCGGTGCCCAGATCGAGCACGCGCACTGCCCGGTCTCCGCGGCAATTTCGACAACGCGAACTCGACCAGCGTTTCGGTTTCCGGCCGCGGGATCAGCACGTCGGGCGTCACCGACAGCATGAGTCCCCAGAACTCGCGCGAGCCGGTGAGATAGGCGACCGGTTCGCCGTCGCGGCGCCGGTGGCAGAGCGCCTGGAACGCGCTGGCCTGCGTCCTGCGTCAGCGCGTCCGTTTCGTGCGCCGCGAGCCACGCGCGATTGCAACCCAGCACGTGCGCGAGCAGCGCTTTCGCATCGACGGGGACGAGCCCGCTCTGCGCCAGCGCCTGGCGCACCGTCGGCGTCATGACCCTTCGCGTTCCGCCGCGAAGAGCCGCAGGCGGCGGTTGTAGTACCGTCCCCAGCCCCGGTCCGTCAGTCCCGCCTTCATCAGCACGCGCTGCGACGCCTTGTTGCCGGGAGCCGTGACGCCGATGATGCGATCCAGCCCCAGATCGTCGAAGCCAAAATGCACCAGCGCCGTTGCGCCCTCCGTCGCGAAGCCCAATCCCCAAGCGTTATGCAGCAGGCGGTAGCCGATCTCGATGTCGGTGCTCTTGCCGGTGTAATTCAGCGCGAAGAACCCGATGAACTTGCCGGTGTCCCGCCGCGACGTGTGCCAGATTCCCAGGTCCGGATACAGCGTCGGATAGCGGACGAACCTCCGCAGCGCCCCGGCCACCTCCTCGCGCGTCGACACCGTTCCGTCGGCGATGTACTTCATCACGCGCGGATCGGAATTGAGCGCGTACAGGTCGTCGAAGTCGTCGAGCGTGAAATTGCGCATCGACAGGCGCAGCGTCTCGAGCCAGGGCGCAGGCGACTTCGTCTTCATCGGCATGCCCTTCAGATTTCTTCGCCCGCCAGCGCCGACAACTGCTCGGCCTGGAACTCCTGCGCGAGCGCGCCGGTCAGCTCGTCCAGTTCGCCGTCCATGATCGAGTCGATCTTGTACAGCGTCAGGTTGATGCGGTGATCGGTGACGCGGCCCTGCGGAAAATTGTAGGTGCGGATGCGCTCGCTGCGGTCGCCGGAACCGATCAGCGACTTGCGGTGCGCCGCCTCCTTCTGCTGCCGCTCGCGTTGCTGCTTGTCGAGCAGGCGGGAAGCCAGCACCGCCATGGCCGACGCGCGATTGCGGTGCTGCGAGCGGTCGTCCTGGCATTCGACCACGAGGCCCGTCGGCAAATGCGTGATGCGCACGGCGGAGTCGGTCTTGTTGACGTGCTGGCCACCGGCGCCGGATGCGCGGAACGTGTCGATGCGCAGGTCGGCCGGGTTGATCGTGATGTCGGCGATCGGATCCGCTTCGGCAATGACCGCCACCGTGCACGCCGACGTGTGGATGCGCCCCTGCGCTTCGGTATCGGGCACGCGCTGGACACGGTGTCCGCCGGACTCGAACTTGAGCTTCGAGTACGCGCCCTGCCCGACGATGCGCACGATCACCTCCTTGTAGCCGCCCAGCTCGCTCGTCGACTCGGACACGATCTCGGTCTGCCAGCGATGGCGTTCCGCATAGCGGACGTACATCCGGAACAGGTTGCCGGCGAACAGCGCCGATTCGTCGCCGCCGGTGCCCGCGCGGATTTCCAGGAACACGTTGCGCTCGTCGTTGGGGTCGCGCGGCAGCAGCGCCGCCTGCAGCTCGGCCTCCAGCGCCGCGATGCGCGCCTGCGCCGCCGCGCGCTCCTCGTCCGCGAATTCGCGCATGGCCGGGTCGCTGGCCATGTCGACGGCGGCGGCGAGATCCGCCTCCGCATCCCTGTATTCGCGAAACTTCGCGACGACGGGCGTGAGGTCCGAATGTTCCTTGGTCAGCGCGCGATAGCGGTCGAGGTCGCGCGTGACGTCCTCGGCGCCCAGCAGGCCGTTCAATTCGACCAGCCGTGTTCCGAGCTGGTCCAGTTTCAAGCGCAGGGACGACTTCATGATGACCTTGCCGACGATGACGGGAAGCGCGCTGGCCGCGGACGCGACTGGCACCGCGTGCTGCCTCGTGTCGAAACGAGGCAGGAAAGATCCGCGCTAATGCCCGTCGGCGGGAGGGTCGGGCAGCTTGTAGACGTGCTGGAACAGCGCGATCAATTCGGCGCGTTCGGCTTCGCCGGCGCCGTTCAGCGCCGACAGCGGCGCGTGCAGGAACTTGTTGGTCAGGCCGCGCGCCAGCGCCTCCAGCACCTTGTCCGGCGATTCGCCGGCCGCGAGCATCTTGCGCGCGCGGTCGAGTTCAACCGAGCGCAGGTTGTCGTGATGACCGTGCAGCGCCGCGATCGTCGGCACGATGGTCCGGCCTTCGAGCCAGCGCAGGAAATGGCCGGTCTGGTCGGCGATCATCTGCTCCGCCTGCACGACCGATTCGCGCCGCACCTGCAGGTTGTCCTTCACGATCTCCGCCAGGTCGTCGACGCTGTACAGGAATACGTCGTCGAGTTCCGCGGCTTCCGGCTCGACGTCGCGCGGCACGGCGAGGTCGACGATGAACACGGGCGCGTGCTTGCGCTGCTTGACCACGCGCTCCAGCGTTCCCTTGCCCAGGATCGGCAGCGAGCTGGCCGTGCACGTGACGATGATGTCGAATTGCGCGAGCCGGTCGGGAAGCTCGTTCAGCGTGATCGCTTCGGCCCCAAGGCGCGAGGCGAGCTGGCTTCCGCGCTCGAACGTCCGGTTGGCGACGGTGATCGATTTCGGCTTGCTGGCCACGAAGTGCGTAGCGGCCAGCTCGATCATCTCGCCTGCGCCGATCAGCAGCAGCCGCTGGTCCGAAATCGACGGAAAGATGCGTTCGGCCAGCTTCACCGCCGCTGCGGCCATCGAGATGGACGCGCTGCCGATGTCGGTCTGCGTGCGCACGTCCTTGGCCACGGCGAACGTGCGCTGGAACAACCGGTTCAGCACGAGTCCCAGCGACCCGGCGGCCTCCGCCGAGCGCACCGCGTGCTTCATCTGGCCCAGGATCTGCGGCTCGCCCAGCACCATCGAATCGAGGCCGCTCGCGACGCGGAACGCGTGCGTCACCGCGCGATTCTGCGGCAGCGTGTAGACGTACGGATGCAGAGACCCATGCGGCAGGTTGTGGAAGCCCGCCAGCCAGTGCGCGACCGGATCGGGGTCGTCGGCGTGGAAATAGATCTCGGTGCGATTGCAGGTCGACAGGATGGCCGCTTCCTTCACCCGGCGCGCGCCGACCAGGTCGCGCAGCGCGTCGCCCAGCCCGTCCTGCGGAAACGCAACGCGTTCCCGCACCTCGACGGGTGCGGTCGCGTGGTTCAAGCCGAGAGCGAATAGAGCCATGGTTCCGAGTCAATCCTTGGGCGGCCATTCTACCGCACCGCCATGGGCGGTCCAGCCCAACACTTTGATTTGCGACAATAAACGATGTGACGGGGGCCGTTACTCGTCGCCGGCCCGATTCCCGCCAGCGCCCGACAAGCCCTTTATTTTCCCGTTGACCGTTGAAGACGCTGCGGAATCCGCAGGCTGAGCAGGTCCAGGAACGCCCTTACCTGCCCGGCCATCAGCCGCGGCGAACGGTAGACGGCGCTGATCGGCAGCGGCGGGGGCTCGAACTTTCGCAACAGACGCACCAGGCGGCCGGAGATGAGTTCGTCGGCGACCTGATAACCGAGCGCCATGACGACACCGGCGCCGGCGCGCGCGGCGTCGATCACCGGCTCGCCGACATTGCAGTCGAAGCGACCGCCGACGGCCACTCGCACCGCTTTGCCGTCACGCTGGAATGACCACTCGCGGCCCGGCGTCAGCCCGCCAAAACGCAGGCACTCGTGTTTGCGCAGATCCTCAGGCGCCTTCGGCGTGCCATGCCGGCGCAGGTAGGCGGGCGATGCGCAGACGACGCGCGGAACCTCGCCCAGCGGGCGCGCGACCAACGCCGAGTCATCGAGCCGGCCGATGCGCACAGCGACATCGATGCCCTCCTCGACCAGGCTCACGTTGCGATCGACGAGCATCAGGTTCGCCGAGACTTGAGGATGCTTCTCGAGCATCTCGACGACGACTGGCGCCACGTGCAGGCGCCCGAACAACAGCGGCGCGGTCACCGTCAGCATCCCCCGTGGCGCGGCGGCGCTGCCTACGAGCGAGAGCTCCGCTTCGTCGATCTCGGCCAGGATCCGCTTGGCGCTCTCGTAGAACGCGGTGCCAGCCTCGCTGAGCGTGAGCTTGCGCGTCGACCGGTGCAGAAGCTGCACGCCGAGCCGCTCCTCGAGTTGAGACACGGTGCGGCTCACCGCCGCCAGCGACTTGCCGAGGGCACGGGCGGCGGCGGACAGGCTGCCGCCATCCACGGCACGTACAAACGTCTGCATTGCAACTACGCGGTCGCTCATGGGATGGCCGCCGGATGCCCGACGTGCTTGCGTTTTTCGCAAGGAAAGATTGAATCCAAAGCATATTATCAATCGTGGCGCAAGTCACTAAAGTTCGTGGCGTCGGCGTGCCCTCTACCGCGGCGCGGCCAGACCCAACCCCAACCCAAGGAAGCCAACATGCCCCGCCTGAACCCGATAGACCCCGCCCAAGCCGATACCCGCGCCAAGCCGATGCTCGACGCCGTGCACAAGAAACTGGGCGTGACGCCGAACATGATGAAGACGATGGCGACGAGCCCCGCGGTGCTCAAAGGGTATCTCGACCTCGCCGGCGCGCTGGGTGGCGCGTCGATTCCGCCGCGCACGCAGGAACTGATCGCGCTCGCCGTCGCCGAAACGAACGGCTGCGACTACTGCCTGTCGGCGCACACGGCGATCGGCGGCCTGTTCAAGATTCCCGCAGCGGAACTGGACGCCGCGCGCGACGTCGCCAACGCCGACCCGAAAACGGCAGCGTTTCTGCGGTTCGCGCGGATCGTGGTCGACACGCGGGGCAAGGTTGCCGACGAAGACGTCATCGCGCTGCGAGCTGCAGGCGCCACGGACGCGCAGGTCGCCGAGGTCGTCGCCATCGTGGCGCTCAACGTCTTCACCAATCTGTTCAACAACGTCGCGGCGACCGAGGTCGACTTCCCCCGGGTTTTCTCGCGGCTGGCCGCCGCGGCCTGAACACAAACGGAACAAGAGACCGCTGCGGCCGGGTGTCGCAGCGGATCTTCGGAGACCACCCATGACGACAGCCGCTACCCGCTACGACGATCGCGCCGGAGTCCCGGCGCTGATGCAGGGTTGGAAGCGTTCGCTGAGCGCGAGCATAAGCGCATTCATCGCCCGCATCGATTCCTTCTACCTGGGCACCGCCGACGCTTCCGGACAACCCTATATCCAGCATCGCGGCGGCCCGCCGGGCTTCCTGCGCGTCATCGATCCGCGCACGCTGGCCTTCGCCGATTTCTCCGGCAACCAACAATACGTCTCCGTCGGCCACCTGGCGACGAATTCGAAGGCGTTCCTGTTCCTGATGGATTACGAGCGACGGCAGCGCGTGAAGATCTACGGCACGGCGCATGTGACGGACGACCCCGCGCTCGTGCGCGCGACGGCCGTTGACGGCTACGACGCGGACGTCGAGCGCGTCATCGTCTTCGACGTGGGCGGCTGGACCGCAAACTGTCCGCAGCACATTCCGCGGCGATTTTCCGAAGCGACCATCGCTTCGCAATCCGCGGCGCTGCGCGTGCGCGTCGCGGAGCTTGAAGCGGAGAATGCGCGGCTTCGCTGCGGATAGCCTGACCGCGTAATCCTAGGCCTTGATGAATTCGGCCTTGCCGCCGAGCCAGCGTGCCAGGTGCGCCTGCGCGGCCGCCGGCTCCTTTTCCAGCAGCTCGTTCGCCGCGTCGCGCGCCTGCTCGATCAGCGCGACATCCCGCTCCAGGTCGGCAAAACGCAGCAGCGGCACGCCCGACTGCCGGGCGCCCAGGAATTCGCCGGGGCCGCGGATCAGCAGGTCCTGGCGCGCGATCTCGAAGCCGTCGGTGTTCTCGAAAATCACCTTGAGGCGCGACTTTGCGACGTCGCCCACCGGCTCCTCGAACAGCAGAATGCACGTCGACTCCGCCGCGCCGCGCCCGACGCGGCCGCGCAACTGGTGCAACTGCGACAGCCCGAAGCGCTCGGCGTGCTCGATGACCATGATCGACGCGTTGGGCACGTCGACGCCGACTTCGATCACCGTGGTCGCCACGAGGACGTCGATGTCGCCCGACACGAAGGCGTCCATCGTCGCACCCTTATCCTTTGGCTTCATCCTGCCGTGCAGCAGCCCCACCTTGATCGGCGAGGGCAGCGCCGCCGTCAGCTCCTCGTGCAGCGCAACGGCCGTTTGCAGCTCGAGTTTTTCCGACTCCTCGATCAGCGGACATACCCAGTAGACCTGCCGCCCCTCCGCGCACGCCTTGCTCGACCCACGCCACGATCTCGCGCCGCCGCTTCTGGCTGACCAGCCTTGTCGCGACCGGCTGGCGGCCGGGCGGCAATTCGTCGAGGACGCTGACGTCCAGGTCGGCGTAGAAGGTCATCGCCAGCGTGCGCGGTATCGGCGTCGCGCTCATCATCAGCTGGTGCGCTTCGGCCAGTCCCTTGCCGCGCAGCGCCAAGCGCTGCGCGACGCCGAAGCGATGCTGCTCGTCGATGATCGCGAGGCCGAGCTTCGGGATGTCCACGCCCTCCTGGAACAGTGCATGCGTGCCGACGGCGAACTGCGCTTCTCCGCTCGCCAGCGCCGCGATCGCGGCGTTGCGCTCTTTCGCCGGCAGCGAGCCGGAAAGCCACGCGATGCGCACGCCCAGGCCTTCCAGCCACAAGGCCAGCTTGCGGTAGTGCTGCTCGGCGAGTATTTCCGTTGGCGCCATGAACGCAACCTGCTTGCCCGATTCGATGGCCTGCAGCGCCGCCAGCGCCGCGACGATCGTCTTGCCCGAGCCGACGTCGCCCTGCAGCAAGCGCTGCATCGGCGACGCGCGCTTCAAGTCATGCGCGATTTCGCGCCACACGCGTTCCTGCGCGCGCGTCAGCTTGAACGGCACGCGCTCGAGCAGCTTCCTCGTAAGCGCGCCCGTGCCGGTCAGCACCGGCGCCCGGCGCAGCGAGCGTGCCTGCCGATGCGCCTTGAGCGACAGTTGCTGCGCGAGCAATTCGTCGAACTTGAGCCGTGTCCACGCCGGGTGCGTGCGTGCATCCAGCGCGTTCTGCGTCAATGCGTTCAGGCGCGGCGGCGGCGTGTGCAGGAAGCGCACGGCGTCGTTGAACTTCCAGAGCTTCCTGCGCGAGGTAAGCCACTCCGGCAGCGATTCCGCAGTCAGTGCCGGATCGGAGGCGAGCGCTCGCGCGACCACCTTGCGCAGCGTCTCCTGCCCCAGGCCCGCCGTCGTCGGATACACGGGCGTCAGGCGGTCGGAGCAGCGGCGTGTCCTCCGTCACGACCTTGAACTGCGGATGGACCATCTCCAGCCCGAGGTGGCCGTCGCGCACGTCGCCGAACACGCGCACGCGATGTCCCGGCGCAAGCACCTTCTGCTGGCTGGGATAGAACGTGAAAAAGCGCAGTGTCAGTTGCGCGTCGCGACGCGCCGGGTCGGCAATAAGGCAGACCAGTTGCCGGCGGGGACGGAACTGGATGTCGGTCTTGACGATCTCGCCTTCGACCTGCAGCGCCAACCCCGGCGCCAGTGTGGCGAGCGGCGTGAGCCGCGTGTGGTCCTCATACCGCAGCGGCAGGTGCAGCACCAGGTCCGCGTCGCGCGCGATGCCCAGCCTGGCCAGCTGGTCGGCGAGTCCGCGGCCGGCGGGTTTCTTGGGCGCGGCGTTCTTGTCCCGGGTCGCGGCTTTGCTCATTCACGCGAACGGGCGCGGGGTTTCAGCCCGCGCCGGGCAGGACGAGGATGCCTTCGATCTCGATCAGCGCGCCGCGCGGCAGCGCCGCCACCTGGTAGGTCGCGCGTGCCGGGTAGGGCTGCTTGAAGTAGCTGCTCATGATCTCGTTGACCTTGGCGAAATCGCCGAGGTCCTGCATGAGGATCGACAGCTTGACCATGTCGTCGAGGCTGCCGCCCGCCGCCAGGGCAACCGCGCGCAGGTTCAGGAACACCTGGTGCGTCTGCGCTTCGATGCTCTCGACCAGGATTCCGGTGACAGGATCGAGTCCCAGCTGTCCGGAAAGATAGACGGTGTTTCCGGCGCGGATGGCCTGGGAATAGGGGCCGAGCGCCTTGGGCGCGTCGGCAGAGGAAATGGCCTGCTTGGTCATGTGTTGCTCTCGTCGGTCGCGATCAGCCGAGACTCTAACATCCGAACCGGAGCAGCGCCGACCTCAGCGCTCGACCTCGTGGCCCGCTTCGATCCACGCGTCGATGCCGCCGTGCAGCGGCCGCACGCGCTTGAAGCCGTGCTGGATCAGCGCCTTCGCCACCTTGGCCGCCGTCGCCTCGTTCGGGCACGCGCAATAAACGACGACTTCGCTCTGCGGTTCCACCGCAATCAGGTCGTATTTCAGGTTCTGCGGATCGACCGTCACCGCGCCCGGAATGCGCCCGGTGACCTGCTGCGACATCGGCGAACGCACGTCGATCACCATGCCCAATCGGCCTTCGTCCATGAGCCGGCGCACCTCGTCCACCGAAATGCGGTCCATGATGAGCTGGCGAATGAAGCGCTTCCGCTGCAGCCATTTCCAGAACACGTAGGCGACGAACGCCAGAACGATCAGCACCAGCCCGATCTTGCCCATCTCCTGCAGTACCACGAGCACGTCGTCGATCGCGTTGCGGAAAATGTAGCCCAACGCAATCGCGACGCCCGACCACAACGCCGCGCCGATCGCGTCCGCCGGGATAAAGCGCCAGAGCGGGACGCGCAGCACGCCGGCCATCGCCGTGGCGACTGACGCGAAGCCCGGAATGAATTTCGCGACCATCAGCGACTGCGCGCCCCAGCGCGTGAAGATGGCTTCGGTCTGGCGCACGCACGAATCCGGCGACAGCGAGATTCGGCATAGCGTGCGCAGCACGGGCCCGCCGACGCGCCGACCCAGCGAGTACCAGGAAAGATCGGCGATCAGAGATGCCGCGACCGCCGTTCCCAGCAGCGCCGGCAGCGAATAGCCGCCCCGCGCGGCGAGCGCGCCGGTCACGATCAGCGTCGGATAGGCCGGCACGGGCAACCCTGCCTGCAACGCCAGCACGTTGATGAACACGAAGGCCAAACCGTAGTACTGCAGCAGGTCGAGGAGGTGGTTCATGCCGGGGTCCCGCGAAGCACGGAATGGAAGGATGGGGGCTTTCGGCTCCGATCCCAACCCCGCTCCCAGCGGGGATTTGACCGAAGTTTACGGGATACCCCCTCCCCGGCTATAATTACCGCCCTCGTGGGGACGTAGCTCAGCTGGGAGAGCGTCGCGTTCGCAATGCGAAGGTCGGGAGTTCGATCCTCCTCGTCTCCACCACCGTTTCATCAAGGCCTTGAGCAATCAAGGCCTTTTCGTTTTGGCCGGAGGCGGCGAAGTGCCGCTCACTCTCGCTGACTCGCCTGCAAGCGTGAATGACCGAATGTTCGATTGGGTCGTACAATTGAAACGGGCACTCACCGGGGGCGGCTGGTGCGACGACGAATTCCCTATAAAGCCACGCACGCAGTCGGAAGGCGCAAATGAGTTCCATCGCCGACACGGTCGTCGATCGACCTCAGTACCGGAATCTCCTGCCGGGTGTCTTCATTCTGGCCCTCCTGGTCATATCGCTGCAGCAGAGAGTGGCCGCGTCCGAATCGCTGGTGATCACGCTGCGTGCGGCGGCCGGCCTGCTTGCCGTCTGGTTCGCATACCTGCTCGTGCGTGCCAGGTTGCAGGGTCGCAAGCTCGCAATCGAGTTCGTAGTTGTCCGGACGCATTACGTGCAGGCACTGGTGCAGGGTTCCGTATATCTGTACTGGGCGACCGCCTGGCCATTCATTGCCGGCCAGTTCGTGCTCATCTTTGCCCAGATGATGTTTGCCTATGGATGCACGGTGCTGCTCGCGTGGACGCGCCGCGGGAAGTGTGAAATCGGCTTCGGGCCGATGCCTATCATCCTGAGCACGAACTTCTTCATGTGCTTCAAGGACGAGTGGTTTTTCCTGCAGTTCGCGATGATTTCGCTGGGCATTTTCGGCAAGGAGTTCATTCGCTGGAAGCGTGACGGTCGCATGACGCACATCTTCAATCCATCTGCCTTTGGGTTGTTCGTCTTCTCCGTCGCCATACTGCTGACCGGGCACACCGATCTGACCTGGGCGCAGCAGATTGCGATAGAGCTCGGGCGACCGCAGTACATGTTCGTGCATATTTTCCTGGTGGGCCTGATTGTCCAGTACTTCTTCCACGTAACGCTGGTGACGCTCGCGGCAGCTTCGATGCTGCTCGTTCTGAACCTCGCCTACACTGCTGCCACCGGGGTCTACTGGTTCCTCGACGCCGGCATTCCCATCGCGGTATTTCTCGGTCTGCATCTGCTCGTCACGGATCCTGCAACCTCACCGCGCAGCAATTTCGGACGGGCGATCTTTGGCGCCCTTTACGGTGCCGGCGTGTTTGCGCTGTACGCGTTGCTCGAGTGGGCGGGCCAACCACGGTTTTACGACAAGCTGCTGTTCGTGCCGGTCTTGAACCTGCTCGTGCCCGTCATCGATGGATACGCCCGTCGAAGCAGCCTGGCGCGCGTTGTGCCATTCTCCATGATCGCTGCCCAAACGCCGCAGCGACAGAATCTCATCTTCATGGCAATCTGGATCGCGCTGTTCACGACGATGTACACGACGCATTTCCTCGGTCGCGAGCACCCTGGCGGGCAGGCCGCGTTTTGGGAGTCGGCGTGCGCCGAGAACCGCCACAATGCATGCAGAGAACCTGCGTGCGGTCCTTTGGGATAATTGTGGCGATGGGAGCGTGGCGCAGTGCGTCGCGCTGGGCGACATGGTGGAGCGCTCGCGACCGCCACCCGAGGATGCTCTGCTTGGGGTCCTCGCGATTGCCCGCGCCTGCGACCTTCTCGATCGGGAATCCTGTCGGCGACTGGGCCAGACGATGAAGAGTGGAGGCGCAAGCCTCATCGAGGCGCAATGCAACTCCCGCAATGCACAGGCTTGCTACGTACTCGGCACCGTCCATCTCATGGGCCTCGGAAGAGCCGCCGACCGCGCCGCCGGTTTTCGCTTTTTCGAGAAGTCGTGCGATCTGAATCTTGCAACGGGCTGCGGCGTCGTGGCGGAGAGCTACCGTTACGGTGTGGGCACCGTGCGCGACATGCCGCGGGCCGTGTCAGCCTATGAGAAAGCTTGCGCGGGAGCCTCTGCCCCGGCCTGCGTGAGACTTGCGCAACTCCTGGTGACGGGCGAAGGCGTGCCGTTGAATGAGCGGCGTGGGCTGGCGCTGTTCACCAAGGCCTGTCGTCTTGGATTGACCGATGCTTGCGCTATACGATGATTCCTTGGTCCAAGCGGTGCAGCGGGACGCATGAACGATATGTCGGCCCTCATCGTGGCTGTGACCGTCGTGTTCGCCGCTCCGGGTTCGACTAACGTCCCGCCTATGGCATCCGCATCGGGATAGGCCGCAATTTGCTACTTGCCGCGTTTGTGGAGCAGGATGATAAGAATTCGATTCCTGCCGCAGCAGCAAAGGCCGATCAGTTGCTTCGGCTTCGAAAATTGCCCGCACCTTTTCTCTGCGTGCCAAGCGCGAACTCCGATCAGCGACACCGGAGCCAAACCGGTTGCAAGACACGCGGATGCGTCTGTCGAATGAGGCGACCTAGGTGGCAGACCCAACGGTATTCGCATTGGCGGTTCTTGCGGTCCTTGCTACGCCCGGACCAACCAACACGCTCATGGCGGTCGCGGGCGCCACGCTGGGAATATCGAGGGGCCTGAAACTGATTCCCGCGGAGGTTGCAGGATATCTCGCCTCCATTTCTCTGCTGATCTTCATCTTCCAGCCTGTCGTTGCCGCACTCCCTTTAGCCGCCACGGTCCTGCGATTCGGATGCGGGTCCTACCTCGCGATCCTGGCGCTGACCATCTGGCGGACCTCGAAACGCGACGCCGTTCAAACCAGTCTGGTGAGTTTCCGGCGCGTGTTCATTACCACGCTGCTCAATCCGAAATCGCTTATCTTTGCCTTTCAGATTTTTCCAACGGGAGGGATGCGGCTGACCTTGTCCTTCCTTGCAGTGTTCTCTCTCATCTGCATCGCAGCAGCGACAATGTGGATCTGCATCGGCGCGACCCTGAGACTGAGAACGGAAGCGTTTCTGACTGGCGTGGTGATCCGTCGAATTACCGCAATCGTGCTGGGTCTATTCGCAGTCCTGTTCCTCGCCACGGCCATCAAGGCGTGACCCCGGCCGTCCGCGAAGCTCAGGTGGGGGAAACGTATCGCTGAAGCAGCAGCGTCAACCCGAAAAGCACGAGCGCGAGCACCGCCACCGACGGTCGGCCGGCGGCCGCCATCACCAGCGCATCCCACAGGCAAATCCCCGCGAGCAGACCGCCGATCGCCCGTGGCACGTCGCCCGGCCGGCGCCTGCGCAGGAACGATAGGGAGTAGAGCACCCATGCCAGGAACAGCAGCCCTATGCCCGCGGTGAATGCGTCGTCCAGCGCCGCTTGAAGTCCCCAGACCATGGGAATCGCCACGAACACGAGCGGCCATAGATTCGTGACACGGTCGAGGTGTTCCTGCTTGGCCGCATAGGTGAGTCCGATCAGGTAACAAAGCAGCAGAAATCCAATCAGGAAAACGCGATTGGGCGGATCGACGGTAAACGCGAAACCCGCCGTTACGTATACAAGCATTCGGCAGAGCCCCATCACGATGGGACTCAATGCGTTCTGCTTGTGGTGCCAATCGTAGAACACGATCGTTGCGCCAAGCACCAGCCCGGCAACCGCAGGTCGCCAGGCGGTCCCATCCGCAAATCCGTAACCCACCCAGAGCAACAGCGCGACGCCCATCGCGAGCATCGCGAAGCCCGCGCCGAACACCGTCGCCGCAGTCACCTCACCCGACGGAATCGGCCGCTCCGGACGATGCTGCGCGTCGAACTCCCGGTCGAAAGCGTCGTTCAGGAACATCCCGGCGATGTAGCAAAGCGAGAGCGCGAGCAGAAGCCACGGCAACCGGGCGTCGCCCGTCGCTCCTCCCGCGAGCACCACGCCGGCCAGCGTGTTCGTCCAGACCGTAGGCAAGTTGGAGACGCGGCCCAGCGTGAACGCGACCCGCCAGTTCACGCGAGTTCCCGCTGTACCCAAAGCAATTCACGCGCGATCGCTTCGTCGATCGGAACGTCGCGCGCGTGCGCAGGCAGCACCGACCATGTATAGGTCTCGACCTCGAGATGCGGCGTCCGCGACTGTTTCCGGTGCAGCGCCAGCGCCGCGCGGACGAACGGCTGCGTGGACGAGAATCCGTCGAGTTCCTCCACGTACACGGGGACGTGGAAATGCACGCGCCATTCGCTGTTGCCCTCGCGCCAACGATTCGACGCGCACGCAGCGTCGATGTCGACATACCGGTGCAACGCGCCGGAGGCACGCTCGACGACCTGGTGCAGGTACACGCCGTCGTCGAACCCTCGCAAACCCGTCACGGCGTCCGCGGTAACGTGGGCGATGCGCAGTCCGGCGGTCACCTGGACCTTGGCGATCGGGATGCCCGCACCGGCCAGCGCATCGATGCAATCCGCGGGGTCCTCGAATTCGACAGCGGCGTGGCACAGATCAAGACATGCGCCGAGATGGCGGCGCAATGCAACCTCGGCCTCATGCAATTCAAGTCCGGCAAGCGGGGCAAGCGTCGTGGCCGCGCGCCGCGAGTAGAGATGGTCGCGAAAAAAGGCGACCGTCTCCGCGACGGTTTCGAGCAGGCAGCAGGGCTCCGGCTCCAACGCAAGCACGATGGTGCGGCCGGTCCTTCGCTCAAGGCCAACCAGATGCGCGACATGCCGGATCAGCAGTCTCCGCGATTTGGCCAATGTCCTGCGGCGTGGCCGCATTGGGCTTGAACGCTCCGGGCACGGTGCTGATGCTGCCCCAGTGATCGCCACCCGAAGGCAACAATGCCGCCAACAAATCCGCCAGTACGTTCGTGTACGCGAGGCGGACTTCGTCGCGCCAGTCGGGCAGGTAAACACCTTCCTTGACGCGCGTGCCGTGGAAAGGCCCGTAGGGAAAACCGTTGATCGTGAAGACGTAGAGATCGTTCTGCCGAAGGAAGCCGACGAACTCCGCGAGCGCCTCCGGCGCACTCAGCGAGCGCGCCGCCAATGCCGACAGCCGCAGTCCCACGCCGAAGGGCGCGTCGGGGCAAACCCTGCGCTTGACCTGCGGCAGGTAGCGCGTCAGGTTGCCGCGGATCTCGTCCCAGGATTCGCCCGGGTGGATGTTCGTGCAGTAGCTTAGGTGGCTGCTGCCGATCCTCACGGACCGGCCCCTGCACGCGAATCGCCGCGCCCGACGCCGTGCCGCTGGTCCCCGGCCACCCCGCTCGTGGGGCTCATGCCGCCTCCAGCACCGTCCGATCGAGATCGCATTCGAGTTGCATGTACGCGCAGCGGTGGCACATGAATCCTTCCGAGACTGCAAGACCGTAACGCTTGCGTATCTCCTGGTAGCCCGCGCTCAGCGTCTCGAAGTAGCTGCGGATGCGCGTGTGGTAGTCCGACCGGTCGCGCCCACCCACTGGCCAGACCAGCGAGTAGATGGGAATGATGCCGCGCCGGCAGAGATCCTCCGCGCCCTGGAGTGCGATGCTTGCGGCCTCTTGCCATTCCAGGCCGTGCTCGGGCTCGAGCTCGATGCCGGCCACCATGGCCGAGTAGACGTTGCCGCGGCCCCAGTAGCGCACGGCCGTCTCCAGCGCCTCGATCCAGCGGTGATAGCCGACATAGCGATTCTTGCCGGGGCACACTTTTGCGAACAGCGGCTCGGACCACATCTCGAGGTTGAAGCACACGTGCGGAAACGAGCTGCTCGGCATGGAACCGCTCGATGTAATCGTCGGGGATCGCGCCGGACCCCAGCGTCACGGGCACGCCGCGAGTATTGGCCTGCTTGACGAAGCGCGCGAGCTGCAGGAACCGGTCGCCTTCCTTCTGTCCGTCGGTGAGCGAACCGCCGACGAGATAGATGTGGCGGATCTCCGTCTGGTTGATCACGGCTTCGAGCGCCTCGCGCATGCGTTCGAGCGTCGGCGGTGGAATTTCGACCAACCCGGGCTTCTGGCCCAGATGCGCGGTGCGTTCGTCCGGCGCGCCGTACGCGCAGAACGTGCAGCGCATCGACACGCCATCCTGCTTGTGCAGGAAGTACTCGCAGCCCGGCGCAACATTGATCACCAGCATGTCGCCGTGCGTCGTGACTCCGGCCTGCGGGAAGGGAAGGCCATCCGCCGTCTTCTGCGTCATCCAGGGACGCAGCGGCTCGAACTCGATCGGCACCGTGCGGCCGCTTCGATCGTCGACCAGCCGATAACCCTGTTGCCGGTCGCCTTCGACGTGCCACGGCGAATCGCCGCTGCCGAGAATGCGGATTTCGGTCCCGTCCGCCGTGTTGATGAGGTAAGGGATCGTCGCGGTTCCCTTTCCGGTCGGGTCGTGCTCGCCGGGCTTGAATCGGTACGGGTAGTAATTGGGCATCGAGTGCCCGGCGGCCAGGCCGAGCGACTCCGTGTAGCGAATGCCCTCGCACATGACCTGGACCTTCAGCGCTGGCGAGCCGGTGAGTGTGCTCATGACGGCAATCCCTTTCCCTGCGTTAGCCGCGCGCGGAACGAGGCAGCTCTCTCGTCTCTCCCGTGGCTCTTCTGTTATCGTCCCGAAATCATGCCATGTACTTCCCTGCGCCGCATCTGTTTTGGCCACCGATTTCCGGCTTCCCGATGTGCGGTGGCCGGGGCGGGCCCGACCGTGGGCGCGCTACGTCGCACGGCCCTTCGAGGAGGTTGATGTCATGTTGTTCCTGCTGACCAATCGCACCCGCCCGAACCTGACCGCCGCGGAGTACGGCGAACTCGCGGTGCTCGCGAAGCAGTTCTATGCGTCGATTCCGGCCGATGTGCAAATTCGCGGCGAGTGGATCGCCGCGGACCAGTCGCACAATTACACGCTGCTCGAAGCGCCCGACATCGAAACGGTGCGCGGCATCCAGGCGCCGTTCGCGCGGTTCACCGAGACGGTGATCGTGCCGGTGAACGCGATTTCGGGATGGACGGTGTCCTGACGACCCGCCGACCTGGCGATAGAACGGAGGCGGTCAGACAAAGAGGGCCGGCATGGCCGGCCCTCGGAGTGATGCGTGCGGAAAGGCTTGTCAGGCCATGTCGCGCGTACGGCGACGCGTACGGCCGGCCCCAACGGCTGCCAGCAGGGCCAGCCCGACGAGCGCCAGGCTGGCAGGCTCGGGGGCAGTGGCCGCCGTCACACGAACCCGTGCCCACGGCGATGCACGCGCTGCCCACCTCGACGTCCAGGCTCAGCGCGTCCAGGCCGACGAAGTTGCGCTGGAAGTCGGGGTCCGGGCCGAAGGTGATGTTCGTCACGCCGTCAGCGGTGCCATCGCAGCGTGAACGTGCCGAGAAGGAAGCTGTTCGGCCTGCCCCGCGGCCAGCGTCGCATCGTCCAGCAAGGAATAGGCCTGGATGCCGACCTCGCTCGTGTGCGCGGATCGAATGTCGAAAACGCTGTCGGGCCGCGGTGCCCAGACTGGTTGCAGCTCAGCGGACGACATCGAGACGACCGTGTTGGCAGCCGCGACGCTCGAGAACAGGAAGTTGATGTCGACGGCGGACAGTATCTCGGCGCCCAGACCGCTGATCGACATGTCGATCGTCACGTTGTCGCCAACGTTGATGTGCGTCGACGACGGCGCGAAGCTGACGATGATGACTGCGCTGGCAGGTGCGGCGGCCAGCAGTAGGCCGGCGGCCAGGGCCAGGGCGGATAGCATTTTCTTCATTTCCTGCACCTCGTTTGGTGGGCGCGCCGGAGTTCATCCGGCGCGCTGTTGGGCCTTACGCTCAATGCGTTGCGCAGCTCGCGCGGGTGCACCTCAAGGTGCAGAAGCGCACGTCGTTGATGGTGATCTTGCCGTCGAGATTGGCGTCGCGCGGATCGCCGGGAGCCGGCGGCTGGCTGATACCAGCGCGGATCAGCGCGAGGTCATCCGTGTCGACGTCGCCGTCGCCATCGACGTCGCACGCCTGGACGACGTTGCCCGTGGAACGCTGCAGGACGAGCAGCAGATACGCCTGATGCGAGAAACTCTCCCAGGGGCCTGGACCGCCGTTGCAGAAGTAGCCTCCATCGCTACCGGTGATCGGCAGGCTGCCGTCGTAGCACTGCTTGCTGATGATCTCGGTACGCATAGTCGAAGTACTGGCTCTTGAGCCTCGGCGGAGTAGAAACCGACGCCACCCGCCCCGAAGCTCGGCGGTCTGCGCCACCGTCGCCGGATCCTTGTTCTCCTGGCGTACTGGACGCATGCGGGAGCGCTGGCCGCCGGCAACGTGCCGTAGCTGTTCGGGCCGAGATTGCCGGGATCGGGCGCGATGCCCGCCTGCCGGATCAACTCCATCCCCTTGAACGAACTCCACAGGTAGTACGACCAGGAATGGCCGGGCCAGGAGTTCCCCATGCTGTCCAGGTCCGTGTACCGATACCGGTTCTTGATCCATTCCATGTAGTGCTGCACCATCGGCGTGTTGACGTTCGAGCCGCCGAACAGCTGGATGTAGATGCCCGAGGCCGTCTGCTGGAGCGAGGGCTTGTAGCCCTCGGTGCGGATAGCCGTGACCGCGTTCGGTGGCCGACAGGACGTTGCAACTTGCGTTGTCCGATCCCGTACGCCGCGTTGATCTCGTAGGCCGTCTTGGTGAGCGCCAGCGCGGCGGCGATCAGCGTCGCCTTGGCGTGCGATCGGCATACGGCTCGTCCCCGCTGTTGGGCGACTTGTAGAACGTCCTGGCCGCCTGGAGGCCGGCCGCGGCGAACTGCGTCGTGGACGAATCGTTGCAACCGCCATTGTTGTAGCACCAGTAGCCCTGTTCGATGGCGGCCGCGTAGACCGGCGCCGTTTCTGATTCGCGAGCGTCCGGTCGACCAGCGTATCCATCGCCTCCTTGATGGTCTGGTAGTCCGTGTTCCCGGGCCAGCACGCTCTTGTCGGGGCCGCCGGTCAGCGCATACCCCGCCAGCGCGAACATCCACGCACCGTCGCGGTAGGCGTAGAAACCCGTTTCGTTCGCCGCGGTCTGGTTGATGATATACGTGGCCGCCGTCCTCAGGCGCGCCTGGTCGGTCGCGCTGGCGCCGGTGTAGCCTTGGGGCGGGTCGAGGGGATTGCCGCTCGCCCGTTTCTCGAGCAGCGCCTCCATCGGCGAGGCCGGTGCGCATCGCCGGCCGAGCTCGGTTGCTGAAGGCGCCTTGATTGGCGAGCCATTCGATGCCGCGGTCGATCGACGTGGAAACGTCCATCTGGAACGGGGTGGCGGCCTGCGCTGTGCCCGCTGCAATGGCACAGCGACCCGCAGATGACAGCCCCAATCCCCAATTTCTTGATCACACCAGGCACTTTCGACATCACGCTGTCCCTCCGGCTATTGAACCCGATTCATGCAGCACCCCCCCGGGCGCCGCACAACGGCTAATCACACGCGTGCCAAATACGAATCGCGCGAGCCGGCAGGTGAACACCCACCGAAACGCGCACCGTCGATCATCCGAGCCCGGCAAGCGCCGCCGGACCCTCCGATCGTTAAACCATCTCGACGCAGCGTTCACAGCAACTTCCATACCGCGACGTGAATCCTCAACAAAAACAGGACTCAAGAGCGCAGACGGCTGTAGGAGATCACCGTCACTGTAAAAAATGCTGACAAGCCACGGTGAGCCCGTTCGACCAGAGTCGAGAGGACTGTCTGCGGACGCGGCCGCATGCCGACTGCATCGGCACGCGACGGTCGGACGGAACGCGTCGATCCTGCATCATGCGAATGCGGCAGGTCGCGCGAGCCCCGATCGCAGATCGCGGTACGCCGGCCGGTAACGTAGCATTGCCGCGTGCGCTATCGTCCCTCTCTGTACCTGCGCCTGATTCTCACGCTGCTCGGTCCGCTGCTCATCGCGATGGCCGCCGCGTGGGCGATCGGCGTCGGCATCGTCACGAATGCGCTGGAACAGCGCCTGGAAGGCCAGTTGCGCAATGCCGCCACCGTCCTGGCGACGGGCGGAATCCCCTATACCCCCGAGGTGTTGCGGCGACTGGCATCGGTCCAGCAATCGGATTTCGTGCTGGTCGATCACGCCGGCAGGGTCGCCGTGACCACGTCGGGCAAGGTCGGCGACGCGATCGCGGCGTCGCTGGCCGAGCGCCTGCCCTGGCTGGGCTCCGAGACGCGGAGGCTCGAAGCGCCGGTGCAAAGCATCGCCGTCTACCAGCCGATCGACGCAAGCGAGGAGCCGCGCTACTCGGCCCTCGTCGCCGTCGCACCGCTCGGCGACGCCGCGGCGGCGGCCAGGAGCGCGGCGCGGTGGCTCGGGCTCGCGATGCTTGCGGCGACCGCAGTACTCGGCGCCATCCTGCTCGCGCTCGTGCGCAACATCACCCGCCCTCTCGCCCAGCTTTCGGCCTTTGCCGATCGAATCGCTGCCGGTGAGCGCGAGCACCGCCTCGAGCTGCCGCGTGCCGACGAGATCGGCGCGCTGGGGGAATCGCTCAACACGATGATGCTGCGCCTCGGCGGCTACGAATCGCGCCTGGCGTCGCGCAGCCGGATGTCGGCGCTTGGCGAGATGTCGGCGCGGCTCGCTCACGAGATCCGCAACCCGCTCACCGGATTGAAGCTGCACCTGCAGTTGCTTGCGGAACGCGTCGATGGGCGCGAGTCGGGCCGGGTCGAGCGCCTGCTGACGGAGGTCCAGCGTCTCGAGTTGCTCGTGTCCTCCACGCTCATGCTCGGCGGGGAGCAGCCGCTGGACCTCGGCGCCTACCCGCATCCGTCCGTTGATCGCGGAGGTCCTCGACCTGATGGGGCCGTCGCTCGCGCACCTGGGCATCCGCGTCGACAGCCGCTGCGACGACGCGGCTGCAGGCTCGCCTCGATCGGGGGCGCGTACGCCAGGCCCTGCTCAATCTGATCGTCAATGCGGCGGATGCGATGCCGCAAGGCGGCGCTCTTCGGATCAGCGCCGAGCAGGACGCCGCGGCCTCCCGCGTGCTGATATTGGTCGAGGACTCGGGTCCCGGGCTGTCCGAAGACGTTCGCGCCCGCCTGGGCGACTCTTCCGTCAGCACCAAGCCCTTCGGTCTCGGGTTGGGCATGACGGTCTGCCGGGAGGTCGCTGCGGCGCACGGCGGCGAACTGCGGATCGAGCGCAGCAGCGAGCTCGGTGGCGCTTGCTTCGTGCTGGCGTTTCCGTTATCCCTAGCGCCTTCCGCTCCGGGTTTGGACGACTGACACCATGGCCAGGGTTCTCGTCGCCGACGACGAAAGGTCCATCTGCGAGGCTTTCGGCCTGTTGCTCGAGGCCGAGGGACACACGCCGCTCATCGCGTCGACCGGCGAGGGGGCGCTGCGCCTGGTGCGCACGGAGCGGCCGGACCTGGTGTTCGTCGACGTGCGCATGCCGGGCATGGACGGCCTCGCCGTACTCAAGGAGATTCGCCGGTCGAATCCGACGCTGCCGGTCGTCGTGATGACCGCGTACGGCACGCTGGATACGGCCGCCGAAGCGCTGCGCAACGAGGCGTTCGACTATCTCGGCAAGCCTCTGGACCTGGGGCAGATCAGGCAGGTGTTGCAGCGCGCGCTGCATGCGCCGGCGCCCGAATCGCAGACGACGAGCGTGCCGATCGGCGCGGACGCGGGATCGCGGCCGACGCTGGTGGGGCAGAGCGCCCCGATGCAGGAATTGTTCAAGCTCATCGTGATGCTCGCCGACAACGACCTGACCGCGCTCGTGCAAGGAGAGAGCGGTGTCGGCAAGGAACTGGTGGCGCGCGCGATACACGCATCGGGCGCGCGCTCGCGTGAGCCGTTCGTCGCGATCAACTGCGCCGCCATACCGGAGCAACTCATCGAATCCGAGCTCTTCGGGCACGAGCGCGGCGCGTTCACCGATGCGAAGTCCGCGCGCACCGGCAGATTCGAGGCGGCCGGACAGGGGACGCTGTTCCTGGACGAAATCTCGGAACTGCCGCTGCACCTGCAGAGCAAGCTGTTGCGAGTGCTGCAGGAACGCAGCTTCGAGCGGGTGGGCAGCCTGACGCCGGTGCCGTTCCGCGCGCGCCTCGTGTGCGCCTCCAACCGTGATCTCGCCTCGGCGGTGGCGGCCGGCACCTTCCGCGAGGATCTCTACCACCGGGTCAATATCGTGACCCTGCAGGTGCCTCCGCTGCGGGAGCGCCGGGAAGACATCCCCGAGTTGGTGCAGGCGCTTGTCCAGCGGGCGAACCGCGAGGTCGGCAAGGCGATAACGTCGGTCGAGCAGGCGGTGCTCGACAACCTCAAGGCCCGCGACTGGCCCGGCAACGTGCGCGAACTCGAGCATGTCATATCAGCGATCGCTGCTGGTTGCCCGCGGGCCGGTGCTGACCATCCACGATCTGGGCTTCGATCCGGAAGGTGCGGCACCCGCGGACGACGGCGGATCCGGCCTCGACGGCCTGCTGGGGGCGCTCGAGGCGCAAGCCGCTCGGCTGGTAGATGCGGCGGTTCGCGGTGGCATCGACGTCCCGGTCCACGAACTGGCCATCGACCGGCTGGAGGGGGCGCTCATTCGCGGCGCGCTCGCGGCGACCGCAGGCAATCAGGTCGCGGCTGCCCGGCTGCTCGGCATCAGCCGCAGCACCTTGCGCTCCAAGTTGTGACGATGAGACTGACCAGATTTCGGTCAGCGGCCTGACAGATTTCGGTCACTCCGCTTTTTCCCAGCGCCGACAATGGGTTAAGCGCGTGACTGGCCCGGTTAGTCGGCCGGCGCTGGCGCGCAAGTGCACACATGCCGTCCGGCGCCGCGTTTTCCCAGACGTGTCGGCAATCGCTTCATGTAACGCACTTGAAAAATATCGTCTTCTGGCGAGTTGACCGTCGGTCCATAGATCGGCACGTCATTTGCTTAATTATGGCCGCAACGCATCCTGCCGTGGATGCTGCCCGCCAGCAGTCCCCCCAGAATCATGCTGCTGGTCTGGGTAATTCGGCGCGCGGTCCCTCCCGCGCCGGAATCGGCGGAAAAACGAGCCGTGGCCGGTCGCGAATGCGATCGGCCACGGTCGATAGTCCATTGTAGTAGCCGAACCAAACGCCGGGGGGCGCGAGGGACTCAAGATGTTTGCTGGTCCAGGATCCAGCGTTTCGAGTGGCGATTCATGCGCCTCTCCTGCGCTCGCGTGCAGCTCGCTCGCGCGCCGCGGGAGCGCGTCATGAAACGCACGCTCGTGCTGGACGTCGTCGGACTGACGCCGGCGCTGCTCGAGCACGCACCGAACCTGAAAGCGCTTGCGGCGCGCGGCGGGCTGCGCCCGCTGACGACAGTGACCCCTGCCGTCACGACCACGGTGCAATCCACCTTCGTCACGGGCGCGCTGCCGCGCGAGCACGGCATCGTCGGGAACGGCTGGTATTTCCGCGATCTTTCCGAGATCTGGTTCTGGCGTCAGTCCAACCACCTGGTGGGTGGCGAGAAGATCTGGGATGCCGCGAAACGGCGCGACCCGTCGTTCACCTGCGCCAAGCTCTTCTGGTGGTACAACATGTACGCGTCGGCCGATATCTCGGTCACGCCACGCCCGATGTATACGGCCGACGGCCGCAAGCTGCCCGACGTCTACACGCACCCGGCGGAACTTCGCGACGAACTGCAGCGCGACATCGGGCAATTCCCGCTGTTCCGCTTCTGGGGGCCCGACGGCCGACATCGAATCCACGCGCTGGATCGGGCGCAGCGCGCTGCGCGTTTTCGAGCGCCACCGCCCGACGCTGACGCTCGTCTACCTGCCCCACCTCGACTACAACCTGCAGCGGTTCGGCCCGAATTTCCCGGGCATTGCGCGCGACGTCGCCGCCGTCGACGAAGTTTGCGGCGAACTGATCGCGGCGGCCGAGCGGGCGGGCGCCGCGATCGTCGTGCTGTCCGAGTACGGCATCACCGAGGTCTCGAATCCGATCCACGTGAACCGGGCGCTGCGCCGGGCCGGTTGGCTGCGCGTGCGCGAAGAGCAGGGCCGCGAGCAGCTCGACGCCGGCGCCTCCGATGCCTTTGCCGTGGCCGACCACCAGATCGCGCACGTCTATGTGGCGCGACCGGAACTCGTCGGCGAAGTCGCGCAGCTGCTGCGCAGCCTGCCGGGTGTCGAGCGCGTGCTCGATCACGAAGGCAAGCGCGCGATCGGTCTCGATCATCCGCGCTCGGGCGAGCTGGTCGCGATATCCGACGCGCGCAGCTGGTTCACCTACTACCACTTCCTCGACGACGACCGCGCGCCGGACTACGCGCGCACCGTCGACATCCACCGCAAGCCGGGCTACGACCCGGTCGAGCTTTTCGTCGACCCCAAACTCCGGCTGCCGAAGCTGCGCATCGCTACCCGCCTGGCGCAGAAGGTCATCGGCATGCGCTATTTGATGGACGTCATCTCGCTCGACGCAACGCTTGTTCGAGGTTCCCACGGCCGGCCGACCGACCAGCCCGAGAACGGTCCGCTGTTCATCACGTCGAAGCCCGAACTGCTGGGCGCGGGTCCGGTTGCGGCCGGCGACGTCAAGGCATTGCTCCTCGAGCACGTCTTCGGCGCGCGAATCCGATCGCCCGGAGAGCCGCGTGAAGCCATCGGATCTGCTGGGACAGTGGCTTGGGCCCCGATTGCCGGAGAGCGCAGCGGCATGGCTCTCGAGCGGCATCGATCGTTGCAGAACCGGCATCGCCGATCGCGACCTCTTTCTGTTGCTGAGCCTCGTCTCGCGGCGCGTGGGCAAGGCGCCGCTCGCCCTTTCCGACGCTGAACTTCAAGCCGGCGTCGGCCAGCCGGCCGGGTTGGGATCCGCGCGACTGGACGCTGGACCAGGCTGTGCGCGTGTACCTGCTGTGTGCGAGCACGTCGGACGGCGCCGTGATGAGCGAGAGGCTCGATCGGCTTTGCGCCGCGGGCGACATCGGAGAACTGGTCGCGTACTATCGCGGCCTGCCGCTCTACCCGGACCAGCCGCGATACGCACTGCGCGCGGCGGAGGGCATTCGGTCCAACATGCGGGCGGTCTTCGAGGCGGTGGCGCATTCGCAATCCGTATCCGGCGGAACAACTGAACGAGCCGGCGTGGAATCAGCTGGTGCTGAAGGCCCTGTTCGTGGGCAGTCCGCTGCACCCCATCGTCGGACTCGACGGACGGCGCAACCCGACGCTCGCACGCATGCTGTGCGACTACGCGCATGAACGCTGGGCGGCATCGCGGCCCGGTCAGTCCGGAACTGTGGCGTTGTGTCGGCCCGTTCGCGGCAGGTCCGGTGCTCGACGACTTCGCGCGCCTGTTCGAGCGCGGCACGGCCGATGAGCAGCAAGGCTGCCGCGCTTGCGCTGCGCGAGGCGACCGATCCCGGCGCGGCACGCCTGCTCGAATTGCATGCGCGCGGGGCGGGCGACCGCGCCGATTCAATACTGGCCTGGGAACGGCTCGCGACCGCGGGCAACTGACGACTCGAACACGGAGAGAACCATGCGATTCATCGATCCGCACATCCACATGAGCGCGCGCACCACGGACGACTACGAGCGAATGGCCGCGGCGGGCATCGTCGCCGTCATCGAGCCGGCATTCTGGCTTGGCCAGCCGCGCACGCAGGTGGGAACGTTCATCGACTACCTTTCGAGTCTCGTCGGCTGGGAGCGCTTCCGGGCCTCCCAATTCGGGATCTGCCACTACTGCACGATCGGGCTCAACAGCAAGGAGGCGAACAACGAGGCGCTGGCGGAGCAGGTGATGGACGTGCTGCCGCTTTATCTCGGCAAGGAGGGCGTGGTCGCCGTCGGCGAGATCGGCTATGACGACCAGACCGCGGCCGAGGACAAGTACTACCGCGCGCAGCTGCAACTCGCGCGCGATCTCGGGATGCTGGTGCAGGTCCACACGCCGCACCGCGACAAGAAGCGCGGCACGTCGCGCAGCATGGACGTCGCCATCGAGATGGGACTTGATCCCGCGTCGGTAGTCATCGATCACAACAACGAAGAGACGGTCCAGGAGGTACTCGACCGCGGATTCTGGGCCGCCTTCACGTTGTATCCGGAGACAAAGATGGGCAGCGAGCGTTTCGTGGAGATCGCGCGCCGCTATGGCTCGACCCGCATCTTCATCGACTCGAGCGCCGACTGGGGCAAGTCGGATCCGCTCGCGGTGCCGAAGACGGCGCGGCTGATGCTCGAGCGCGGCATTCCCCGCGCGGTCGTCGAAGCTACCTGCTACTCGAACGCTCTCGCGGCCTTCGGCCAAAGCGGCCAGATCAAGGAAGAAGACTGGATGAGCAGCAAGCCGCGGGACGAGCGGCTCCTCTTCCAGGGCAATTCCGTGTTGCGCGGACAGCAGCCGCGCGTGGACGAACTCCCCGTCATCCCCGAGCGCGACGATAAGCAGGTGATCAAGTGAGCACGGGACACTCTGGAAAAGGGACCGCCATGAGTACCGACACAGCGCAGGTCGTCGACTTGATGGCTGCGACGGTCTATCAGCAGGAATTCACGATCCGCTACGACTATCCGGTGTACTTCACCGAGCGCGTATTCGATCGCGACAACCCCGTGTTCGCGCACGCGCTGTCGCGGCGCGAAGCCGGCAAGCGGCATCGCTTCGCCGCATTCGTCGACGCCAACGTCGCCGCGAGCTGGCCGGCGCTGGTGCACGAAATCGCCGCGTATGCGCAGGCGCATGCGGATACGATGGAACTCGTCGCGCCGCCGGAAGTGGTGCCGGCGGGCGAACAGGTGAAGAACGATCCGGCGCTCGTGACGCGTCTCCAGCAGCGCCTCGGCGAACTGGGCATCGATCGGCATTCGTACGTGGTCGGCGTGGGCGGCGGAGCGCTGCTCGACATGATCGGGTTTGTCGCCGCGACCACGCACCGCGGCGTGCGCCACATCCGCGTTCCCACTACGGTGCTGGCGCAGAACGATTCCGGCGTCGGCGTGAAGAACGGCATCAACGCATTCGGAAAGAAGAATTTCCTCGGTTGCTTTGCGCCTCCCCACGCGGTCCTGAACGACTTCGACTTCCTGCGCACGCTGCATCCGCGCGACCGCATCTCGGGCATCGCCGAGGCGGTGAAGGTTTCACTGATCCGCGACGCGACGTTCTTCGAGTGGCTGGAAGCAAACGCCGACGGATTGCGCGACTGCGTTGCCAATGCCACGTCGCGCATGATTCGCCGCTGCGCGGAACTGCACATGCGGCAGATCGCGCAAGGTGGCGATCCCTTCGAAAGCGGCAGCGGCCGGCCGCTCGACTACGGCCACTGGTCCGCGCACAAGCTCGAGGCGCTCACGGCGCATGAACTGCGCCACGGCGAGGCGGTGGCGATCGGCGTGACGCTCGACACGCGCTATTCCGTGCTGACCGGCATGTTGCCGGCAGGAGTCGACGAGCGCGTCTATGCGCTGTTCAAGCGGCTCGGATTCCACCTGTGGCACCCGGCGATGGAGTCGCGCGACGATCGGGGCCGTTTCCAGATTCTGCAAGGCATCGAGGAATTCCGCGAGCACTTGGGCGGCGAGCTGACGGTGACGATGTTGCGCGGCATCGGTCGCGGCGAGGAGGTCAACAGCCTCGATCGCGACCAGATCATGCAGGCGATGATGTGGTTGCGACGCCGGGAGACCGGGGCATGAGCGCGACAGAGCCGCAGCAACCGGGGGCAGCGCCCCCGAATCCGTCGTCGATCGTGCGCCTGAGCACGGCGTACTGGGAAAGCCAGACGCTGCTCACCGCGAACCGGCTGCGGATCTTCGACGTCCTGGCCAATGGCGGCCGGTCCGCCGACGAAGTGGCGGCCGAGTTGCATCTCGATCCGCGCAGCACGGCGCTGTTCCTGCGCGCCTGCGTCGGCCTGGGCCTGCTTCAGCAAAGTTCCGGCCGGTTCGAGAACTCAGGCGTCGCCGCGGCATTCCTCGTCACTCGCAGCCCTGCGTTCATGGGCAACGTCATCCGCTACAGCGACCAGCTCTACGCAACGTGGGGCAAGCTCGAAGATGCGCTGCGTTCCGGCCGCCCCGCGCTGCCGGCGGAGAGCTATCTCGGCGACGATCCGGTTCGAACGCGCAGTTTCGTGCAGGCGATGCACGAGCGCGCTCTCGGCATCGCGCGCGCGTTGGTGGGCTCGCTGGACCTCAACGGCCGGCGCGCGATGCTCGACGTCGGTGGCGGACCGGGGACGTATTCGGTGCTGCTCACCGAGCGCTTTCCCGGCCTCAAGTCCGAGGTGCTCGAGTTGCCCGGCGTCGCAGCCGTGGCGCGCGACCTCGTCGCGGCCGCCGGTGCCGGCGACCGCGTGACGCTGCGGGACGGCGACTACCACACCGCGGACTTCGGCACGGGCAAGGACGTCGTGCTGATGTCCGGCATGTTCCACCGCGAGACCGAGCAGGCTTGCCGCAGCCTGATCAAACGCGCCGCGGACTGCCTGGTTTCCGGCGGCCTGCTTGTCGTCAGCGACGTGTTCGCGGACGAAGGCGGGACCCATCCTCCGTTCGCGGCGATGTTCGGTCTCAACATGATGCTGACGGCGCCGGACGGCGGCGTGCACGCCGACTCGGACGTGAAGCGCTGGATGGCCGACGCCGGATTCACCGAACTGCGCACCGCCGCACTGCCGCCGCCGATGCCGCACCGGGTCGTGCTGGGTGTGAAGCCATGAATCGTCGCCGTTCCCTGCTCCTAGCACTGGCGATGGCGGCGGCGATGTGCGGTCTGCTGGTGCGCGCGCAGACACCGGTGCAGACGCCGCCCCAGTCGCCCTCCGCGCCGCCATTGGGCGAGTTGAAGCCGCTTGGCCAGGACCGTTTTCAGATCGGGCGCATCGTCGTCGACAAGCGAGCGGGCACGTTCACCGTGCCTGGTCGCGTGCACGTGCTCGGTAAGCCGCTCGAATACCTGGCCACGAGTCCCGGGCGGCATGAAGGAATACGAAACGCTGCTGGAACTCGACGCCACCGGCAGCGAATTCAACCTCGCGTGCATCCTGCTGGGACTCGAGCGCGACCCGAAACAGGTGCAGTTCCAGCAGTTCAGCCTGACCGCCGCTCGTCGGCCGGCGGATCGCCATCTACGTTGCCTGGTCGGAGGGCGGGAAGCGGCGGCAGATATCGGCGGCGGAGGCGGTGCTCAATCCGGAGGCCGGCGTGAAGCCGGAATCGGTCGAGTGGGTATACACGGGGGCTCCCGCGTCGAGACCCGGACGGTCCGTTCGCCGCCGATGTCACGGGGACGTTGGTTGGGTTCGTGCACGACTCCAACAGCGTCATCGAATCGGTTGTCGGCGTTGGCATTGGCGCGTACGGTTCCGTGCGCGGCAACGCGGCACTGCCCCCCGTCGGCTCGGCCGTCGAGCTGATCGTTGAAGTGGCGCCGGTGAAGAAATGATCGCAGCGCGCTGGGCGATGCTGGCGGTGGCGGGCGTGTTGATGCTCGCCGCATTCGGCGCGACCGATCTGCAGCCGTCCGCGCTGCGGGTCGCGGTCACGGCGATCATCGGATTGATCGCCCCGCTCTTCTGGCCCGGCAACGCCGCGACGCCAGCGCGCACCGCACTCCGGATCGCCGCATGGTCGGCCGCAGCGGCGTGCCTGGCCGCGATTGCCCTGCGAATCGCCGGCAATGCTGGACAGCCGTTCGCGCGAATCCTCGCGGCTTGCGGGATGCTGCTGCTGATACTGCTCGTGACGCACGCGGCGGCGGCGGGACTCGAGGGGCGCCTGCGTGGTCGATCGGAGAACGCCGAAACCGCACGCGAGATGGCCGGCCGCGCCGCGGCGCTCGCGCTCGCACTCGTTGGCTCGCTGCCGCTCTGGCTGGGACCCGCGTGCGAACTGCTTGCCCCGCGCCACCCGTGGATCATCGACGCAGCCATCGGCATCAGCCCGCTTACCCATCTGGCGATCGCGAGCGGCAACGACCTGTTGCGCAACCAGTGGCTCTATCAGCATTCGAATCTGGCCGCTCTGCAATTCTCCTATCCAGGCATGACCGATCTCGCCGTGGCGTACGCCTCGGTCTTGTCGTTACTCGTACTTTTTCCGCTGGCATCCCTGCGCCGCCGGCGCCCAATCGACGACCCTGGCCCGACCTATCCCACGATGGAGCAAAGCAAATGATGAAGAGGCTGCTTCTTGCGTTACTGGTCTCAGTGGTGGGACTTGTACTGGTGGCGCCGGCGGTCCGCGCGGCCGACGGCTTGGATCCGGACCTGCAGCGGCGCGCAAAGCGCGCCATTGCCGGCGGACTTGCACTATCTGCGCGGCCAGCAAGCTCCTGACGGTTCGATGCTGAAGTCGGTCGGCATCACGGCCCTGTCGCTGCGCGCGTTTCTCGAGAGCCCGGAAAAGTACACGGAAAGCGACGGCCCGTTCATCACGCGGCAGGTCGACTACCTGCTGGCCAACGTCAAGAGCGACGGATCGATCAGTGCGTCGCTACAGGCCACCGCTTACAACACCGCGGTAGCACTAAACGCGCTCGCCGCGACGAAGAACCCAAAGTACGACGCGACGATAGCCGCCGGCCGAAAGTTCCTGCTGGAGCACCAGGCCGACGAGGGCGAAGGCTACAAGCCCGACCATCCCTACTATGGCGGCATCGGTTACGGCGGAGGCGAGCGGCCCGACATGTCCAACGTGTACGTCGTGCTGGAGGGCCTCAAGGCCGCGTCGACCGACCCCAAGGATCCCGTCTGGCAGAAGGCGCTGGTCTTCGTCAGCCGCTCGCAGAACCGCAGCGAGAGCAACGACCAGAAGTGGGCCGCCAACGACGGTGGCTTTGCCTACCGGCCCGGCTCGAACCCGCCCGAGTACGAGAACGGGACCGGGTCTTACGGCGGCATGACGGCCGCCGGTCTTCTCAGCCTGCTCTTCGCCGGCACGGACAAGAACGATCCGCGGGTGCAGGCCGCTTACAAGTGGATGACGGCGAACTACACGCTCGAGCTCAACCCGGGCACGAGCAAGAAGCATGGCCTTTTTTACTTCTACAACGCCTACGCCAAGGTGATGGCGGCCTACGGCGAGGACACCTTCACTGACGGCAAGGGGCAGAAGCACAACTGGAGGAACGAGCTGGTGCAAAAGCTGCTCAGCCTGCAGGCGCCGGATGGGTCCTGGTCCAATCCTGATTCGAACGCATGGTTCGAAGACAGGCCACAGCTCGTCACCGCGTGGGCCGTGATCGCCCTCGAGCAGGCGCTCAAGTGATTCCTGCCGTGAATATTTCCTACTGGAGATCGAGTATGCCTTGCAAGCAATGGATTTCGTCGCGAAGCCTCGTGGTGGTGATCTCGCTGATCGCATTTTCCACCGGCGCGATGGCGCAGCAGCGTGTCCTGCGGGTGATATCCGATCGCACCGACGAGGGGACCCTGCGGCCCATCCTTGAGGCGTACGAGGCCAAGTCCGGCGCCAAGATCGAAGGCATCTTCATGGACCAGGGCCTGGTCAATCGGCTCGAATCGCGCCCCACCGAGGCCGAGGTGGTGATCACCAAGGATGCCGAGTTGCTGGACATCGCAGCGCAGCGCGGCCTGCTCGACGTGATCAAGTCGGACAGCATAACGGCCGCCATACCGCCGGAATTCATGGACCCCGCCGGCCGCTACTTCGTGGAAGCCTACCGGGCGCGCGTGATCTTCTACTCGAAGGAGCGGGTGAAGCCGAGCGAACTGTCCACCTATGAAGACCTGGCGAGTCCGAAGTGGAAAGGCCGAATCTGCATTCGCTCGGGCAGCCACGACTACAACCTGGCGCTGTTCGGACAATTCTTCGCGTCCTACGGCGAGGCCAAGGCCAGGGCGGTGATCTCGGGCATTGCCGCCAACCTGGCGCGCACGCCCAAGGGCAACGACCGCGAGCAGGCCAAGGGAATTTTCGAAGGCAAGTGCGACGTGGCGCTGATGAACACCTACTACTACCCGATGATGCTCGCCAACCCGGCACAGAAGCCGTGGGCCGAGGCGGTGGGCGTGTTCTTCCCGAATCAGGCAGAGAAGGGCACGTTCATCATGCGCTCGGCAGCGGGCCTGACCAAGTCCGGCACGAACCGCGACCTGGCCATCGGGCTGCTGGAATTCATGGCGTCGAAGGAGGGCCAGCAGTTGATGGTCAATCGGACCAAGCAGTATTCGGTGCGGCGTGACGTCCCGGTGGACCCTCAGATGGTAAAGCTCGGCGCCGAACAAGGATCTGGTTGATGGCCGCTTCAAGATGGACTTCGTGCCGCTCCCCAGCATGGCGGGCAAGCGCGAAGAGGTCATCAAGCTGGTGAATGAAATCCGCTTCGACGCTGAGCGCTGAGCTCGCCGGCACGCCTGGCGCCCTTTTCCTGGGCGGTTGGCGTGCCGAGCAGGGGCTGGCTGGATTAGTCGCGCCTGGGCTTCGCCTTGGCGCTTGCCCTCTTTGCGCTGTGGCCCGCCGGCTACCTGCTCCTGTCGGCGCTGCCTGTGCTGTCGGAAGGGGGCTGGCTGGTTCACTTCGCCAGCACCAGCCTGCCCCACCAGGCGCGCACGAGCCTGTGGGTGGCGCTGGAGGCCTCGGCGGTGGCCTTTGCGGTGGGTGCGGTGCCGGCGATTGCGGTATCGCGCTTCGATTTTCGCGGCAGGGGCCTTGTCACCGTGCTGGCCCTGCTGCCGTTGCTGTTCGCACCCTACGTCACTGCAGGCACCTGGACGGTGAGCTTTTCATGGGCGTTCCTCGAGAGCCGGCATGCGCTGGCCCTCCAGCTCGGGTTGGCGTGTTCGGCGTATGTGTTCATTGTCTTCCGCGTGGCTTCCGCGCGCATTCCCAACGCATTTGCGGAACTCGCCGCTGCGCTCGGTCACGGCCCCTGGCGACGATTGCTGCGCGTCCATGCACCTGTGTACGCGGTGCCGGCGGCAGCCAGCCTGATGATCGTGTTCGCGCAATCCGTCGGCGACTACGCCGCTGCCGAGCGCATGGGCATCGACACCGTCAGCGTCGGCATGCACAACCTGTGGTTGGCCAGCCAGAGCTCGCAAGTGGCGGCCATCATCTCGGTGGTGTTGATCGTGCCCTCGGTGCTGCTGGTTGCGGTGGCGGCCTGGGCGTCCACGTCCATCATCAGCCAGAATCCGATTCCACCGGCCGCGGCGGCCGCTTCGCGCAAACGCTTGTCCGGCCCTGCGACCTTGGCTGTCGTGGGCTGGAGCGTGCTGTGTTCGATGCCGGCCTTCTTGATTCCGGAATTCCTCACGCTGCGCTGGGTCTGGCACACGTGGGAGCGCACCCGCTTCGCCGCCATCCCCGTCGGCATGCTCCAAGCGGCGACCACATCCGTGGCCACCGTGCTGCTGGTGCTGAGCATTTGCGCGCTCACGGTCCTGGTCCTGCGCTCGGGTGGCCGCTCGCCACTTGCCGAACGCATGCCATGGTTGTTCCTGAGCAACTACTTCCTGCCCTCGCTGGTGCTGGCACTCGCCTTCGTGATGATGAGCCGCGACGGCTCGGTGCTGGCCTCCTGGCTGGGCGGCGCGCGCGACAGCCGCGTGCTGATCGTGACGGCGGAGGCGCTGCGCTTCATGCCGTTCGCGATGCTGCCCGTGCTGGACGCCCTGCGCCGCACGCCGCCGACGATGATCGAGACGGCACGGGCGTTCGGCGCCGGACCGGTGCGCGCACGCCGCGTGGCACTCGCCGGCCATGTCGGGCCGGCGCTGCTGCTCGGTTGTGCGCTGGTCTTCATCGAATCGGTCAAGGAGCTGGACTTGAGCCTGATGCTGCAGCATTTCGGCTACACGTCGCCGGCACTGAAGATCTACGCCTTTTCACGGTTCCAGAACATGGACCGCGCAGCCGTCTGGGTGCTCGTCAGCCAGCTGCTGATGGCGGCGCCGTTGGCGTTTCTGTGGTGGAAAATTCGTCGCCTGGGAGCGCCACATCGTGGCTGACGGTAGCGCTGCGAATTCTCGCCCGCCGATCCTGTCGGTCCGGTCGGTGTCGCGCGTCATCGCCGGTAAGGCGGTGGTTGCGGACGTGTCGTTCGACATGGCGCCGGGCGAGATACTGGCCATACTGGGGCCATCGGGCAGCGGCAAGACCTCGCTGCTGCGGATGATCGCCGGGTTCGACGCTCCTTCGGCCGGCAGCGTCCACCTGTTCGGCACCGAGGTGTCGGCGCCGGGCAACGTGCGAGTGGCGCCCGAACACCGGAAGTTCGGCCTGGCCTTCCAGGACGCGACGCTGTTCCCGCATCTGGACGCTGTGGACAACGTCGCCTTTGCGATCAGGGCCGCAAGCTCGTCCGAGCGCGGCCGCAAGGCGCGCGAGGCGCTGACTGCAATGGGCCTCACGGGCATGGAGGGACGCGACGTAGCCACATTGTCGGGCGGCGAGGCGCAGCGGGTCTCATTGGCGCGCGCGCTGGCCGCCGACGCCAGGCTGCTGCTGCTCGACGAGCCGTTCGGCAACGTCGACCGGCTCACGCGGGCCGACCTGATCAAGCGGCTGAAGACGCGGCTGGCCACGGTCTCGGGCGCGATCATCATCACCCACGACACGGCGGACGTCATCGAGCTGGGCGCCCGGGTGCTGCTGATGCGGGATGGCACGGCTCGTCGCCAACGGACACCACGGCGTCCTCGCCGCGGGCGAGGCGGGCGATTGGGCGCGCAGCTTCGTGCAGGTCACGGCATGCACATAGATGAACTTGAACGCAGCACCGGCGGCACGCTGGCGTGCAGCCGGAATTCTCTCACCGCGAAGGAGCAAGCCAAATGATGAAGAGACTCTTCCTGGCACTGCTGACCGGCCTCGTACTGGCAGTTCCGGCATACGGCGCCGCCGACGACATGAACGCGCAGACGCGCGCCAAGGCGCAGCAGGCCGTTGACGCCGGGCTCAAATTCCTCAAGAGCAAGCAGGCGGCGAACGGCTCCGTCGGGAATTCGGTCGGGCTCACGGCGCTCACGCTGCGCGCGATTCTGGAGAACCCTCGCGGCGTCTCCGACGCCGACAAGCCCGCCATCGAGCGCTACGCGGCATTCATCGCTTCCAAGGCGAATCCCGACGGCTCGATCGTCGAAATCAAGCACGACGAGAGCTACAACACCGCCGTGGCGATCACTGCGCTGGCGGCGACGAAGGACCCGAAGTACGCGCAGGTCATCGCCAACGGGCAGAAGTACATCACGAAGACACAAATAGGTGAGAGCCGGGGTTTCATGCCGGTCGACAACTGGTACGGCGGTCTTGGGTATGGAGGCGACGAGCGGCCCGACATTTCCAATCTCTACATCGCGCTCGAATCGCTGCGCGCGACGTCGCTCGATCCGAAGGATCCCGTCTGGCAGAAGGCGCTGATCTTCGTGAATCGCATGCAGAACCGCAGCGAGAGCAACGACCAGAAATACGCCGGCAACGACGGCGGCTTTCTCTATTCTCCTGGCTACAATCCACCCGAATACGGTGGCGGCACGAAATCGTACGGGACGGTCACCGCGGCCGGCCTCATCAGTTTGCTGTATGTAGGCGTCGACAAGTCCGACCCGCGCGTGCAGGCCGCCTACAAGTGGCTCACTACGAACTACACGCTCGACAACAACCCCGGCACCAACACCAAAGGCGGGCTCTTCTATTATTACCAGGCGCTTTCAAAGGTCACGTCCGCCTACGGGGACAAGGAGTTCGTGGATGGCCGCGGCCAGCGGCACAACTGGCGCAACGAACTTGCCGACCGGCTCATCCTGCTGGAGAACCCGGATGGATCCTGGATCAACAAGGACTCGGGTCTCTGGTGGGAGGACAAGCCGGAACTCGCGACCGCGTGGAGCGTGATCGCGCTCGAACAGATGCTCAAGTAGCGCAGTGTCACGCTGGCCATGGCTCCTGGGGCTTGCTCTTTGCGGCATGACGGACGTGATCGCCCAGCCGCGCATCGACCTGGAAGCGACGCCCGCGTGGAATGGCTGGACCCGACCGGGCCGGGCGACGGAAGTCGACATTCGCCTGAGCGCCGACGTTGCAACGCGAGCGACGATCGAGGTCGCGGCCGGCCGCCAGGTCGTGCGCGCGAACGTCGACCTCGAACCCGGCCGGGTCGTGCGGCTGCAGGTGCCGATCGAATCGGCCGAAGTGGTGGCGGTGAGCGCCGTATCGCCGGCCGCACCGCCGCAGCGGCGTGACGTCCGCATTGCGCAGTCGGAGTCCCCGGTGCTGGGCCTGGGTATCGTGACGGGCGACCCGGTGCAGCTCGAAGGCTTTCACACGGTCGCGCTCGACGCCGACGACCTGCCGCGAAACGCGTTGGCCTACTCGAGCATCGATGCGCTGATCCTCGACGCGCCGACGCTGGGCGCCCTCGATCAACGCCAACTCGGCGCGCTGCTCGTGCACGCGGCGGAATGTGGCCGAATCGTGTTGTTGAATGCGGATCTCCCCGTGCGTCGCGTACTGGATGGGTCGGGCGGTTGCGGCGGCCGCGCCCTCATGCACGCGGCATCGCTCGCGGACGCCACGGAAATGCTCAAGTCGTCACTGTCCGCGAGCATGGTATTGGCGACCGCGATTCCAGGAATCGGCGAGCTCGCTCTCCCCGATCTCGTCACCTGGAATCGGGTGCTCGTCGTCCTCGCCGCGTACTTCGCTGTGGCAATTCTGGCGGCGATGTTTTTTGCGTCGTTGCCGGTGTTGCTGGTGGTTCCGGCACTCGCAGCCGTGGCGATTCTCGCGCTGCTGCACGCCATGCAGCCCTCGTCGCAACTCGTTGTCTGGAGCGAGGCCACGTCCGGCGCGGAGTCGGCCCGTTACCAGGCCTGGCAGCGGTTCCCTGGCCTCGCTCGCGGCGCGATGCGCGTGCCGGTCCTGCAGCAACTCGCCTCCGCTCGGTCCTGCGACCCGACCCAACCGATGCGTTTCGACTTCGACGCCAGCCGCAGACACGCGACGTTCGCCGAATTCGATACGCGCCTCTTCCGGCAGGCCTTGATTTGCTACTCAGGCAGCTTCCCGATGGCAAGGGCGATCGCCATCGAAGCCCGGCCGGACGGGTTGCTCCAGGTTCGCAACACAGGAAGCATCGGCTGGCCCAATGGCATGCTCCTGGCAGGCGGCCTCGTCCATGAATTGCGCGCCCTGGGTCCCGGTGACGACACGACCATCCCCACCCGTTCAGGCAAGCCGCTTCGGGATGCCGTGGTGCGAACGGCGCTGGCGCGGATTCGAAGCGATGGCGCGGCCGCGCTGTGGGAGCTCGAGCTGGGTGGTGTCGCGGATATTCCGCCGCAATCCAAGGCATGGCTTCTCGTTTCCATTCCGGCGCCATGAGCGAAGCGGCTGCACATCGGCTGGACGCGATGACCGGCCTGGCGCTCGCAGCCGCCGTCGCCGTGTGGTGGCTTGGCAGTACGCGCCTCGCCCTCGACCATGGATCCGACGCGAGCCGCTGTGCGGACGACGCGCTGCAGGCGCTGTTGCTCGTCCGCGTCACGGTGCTCGCGATGGTCAGCGTGCGCGTCGGCGCGCAGCGCGGTTGGCGTCCGGGCGTGACGGCAGGGATTGGTCTGATCGCCCCCTCGTGGCCCATCGTGGTTCTTGCGTGGTCCGCCGGCACCACGCTGGCGACGCACGTGGCGCTGGCGGAGGCGCTGTTGCTGGCCGGAAGCGTGACGCTGCCGCTGGTCGGGCTGGGGTTGCATCGCCTTGTGCAAAGGGCAGAACTTGCGGCCGTTGCGGGGACGGTATTGGGTATCGCGCTCGCCGCGTCGGCCTGGGCCGCGCGCGGCTTCTGGTACATGCCGGCTTGAATCGAGAGTCATGGCCAATTCGAGCGTGCAGACCTTGCAGATTGCGGTGCGACGCCGATTGTGGCGAGGACAGTTCGTTGCTGCCACCCGGCTGGCGTTGTGGGGATCGGCTGGACTCATGTTGTTCGCGGTGGCGGTGCACCTGGCAGCGCGCGCGGTGCGCGTCGACATTGTTGTCCTTGCGATCGTCGCGCTGTGTTCTGCGGTGATGGCGTGGGCGGCGTTGCGGCGCCCCTCCGATTCGGCGTGCGCGCTCTGGGCGGACCGTAACCTTGGTGGGGCATCCGCGTTCAGCACGTTGCTCGAAATGCGCGAAGGCAAGCAGCCGGCTCCGGACACCCCGGCCCTGCAATGGCTCGAACATTGGGCGGCGACGAGAGTGCCGCATAGTTTGCGTCTCTTAGGCGGAAGGCGCGATGCCGCGCGCCTGTCACGCCCGCTTCTTTCCGTACTGGTGTGCGCGGGTCTGGCGACGATCGTCCTGGCGCTGCCCGGCACGGCTCCGTCGGCGCCGCGGCCACTCGCCGCGCCCTCGGCCTCCCAAGTTGCCGACCGCCCCATACCCGGTGCCGAACGGCCTGTATCCAGGGAACTCGTCAGCGCACTTGCGGGCGAGTTGCGCTCCACGGAATCGCGCCGCGCATCCGGTCGCGACGACAGCCGAGGGCCGACGACGGGAGCGGGCAAGAGCGATGCGAGCACTGCCTTCGCGCATGGCTCAGCCTGGCGACGCGCCGCAGGGCGAACGGACCACGCATCGGCGGTCCGCTTCCTGGCGCCATCGATGATGCCTCCCCCACGGCCGCGACAACACAGACTTCCGGCGCCGGCTCCGGCCGCGACGCCGGCGACAGCCGCGACGATCGCGCCGATGCTGGCGTTTCGCGGGTCCCGCGGAGTACGATCCAGGTGCAAAGACGTGAATCGAACGAACGGCGTCCATCGCTGGAAAGGCAGGCCGACGCGGATCAGCCGGCGATGTTCGACGACGATCTTCCGATGCATCGCACGGCGACGGAGCGGGAGAATCCCGCCATCGCCGCGGCGACACCTCCTCCGGCCACAGACGCCACTCCGCTCACTCCGACCAGGGCTGCCTACGTACAAGCATGGATGAAAGCCAGCAGGCAACTCCGTTGACGGCAGTCCCTTCCGCCGACAGCGCTTACGCCGACGCACATCGCACGCTGCAGGATCTGCGTGCGCTGCTCGATCGCGTGATCGTCGGACAGGGCGAGCTCGTCACCCACCTGGTCACCGCCGTCTTCGCGGGAGGGCACGTACTCATCGAAGGACTGCCCGGTCTCGGCAAGACCCACCTGGCCAAGGCGCTCGCCGCGGCACTGGGACTGCATTGGGCACGCGTGCAATGCACGCCCGATCTGATGCCGGCCGACGTCACCGGCGCCGAGATTTACGCGACCGCGGCCGGCGGCGCGTCGACATTCGAATTTCGGCCCGGACCGGTGTTCGCCCAGCTCGTGCTGGTCGACGAGATCAATCGCGCGACGCCGCGCACGCAATCCGCACTGCTCGAAGCGATGCAGGAGCGGCAGGTCACGCATGCAGGCATCTCGCACCGCCTGCCGAATCCATTTTGCGTGCTGGCGACGCAGAACCCGATCGAACTCGAGGGAACCTACCCGTTGCCCGAAGCGCAGCTCGACCGCTTCATGTTCAAGCTCACGGTGCCGTTCCCGGACCGAGGGTCGCTGCGGGCCCTGCTCGACGTTTCGCTCGATGCCGAACCTGCGGACACGCTGCAGCCGATCGCCGGCCCCGCCGACGTGCTGCGCATCACCGAACTGTGCCGTACGGTGCTGCTGGCAGAGCGCTGCAAGGAAGCGGCGGTCGACCTGGTCGTCGCCACGCAGCCGGACGCAAGCGGCTCGGGTTCCGGAGGCACGCCGCCACATCCGCTATGGCGCGAGTCCGCGCGCGCTGCAGGCCCTGATCCGCGCGGCGCGCGTGCGGCGCGGTGATGGCCGGCCGCTCGCACGTCGACATCGATGATCTCGCGGCCGTTGCCCTGCCGGTATTGCGCCACCGCATTCTGCTGCGCCTCGAGAGCGAGCTCGACGGCCTCGATGCGGACGCAGCGCTCGCGTCGGTGATCGACGGATGGCGACGCCAGTTCTGATCCGCGCGGCGCTGCCGAGCGAGTCCGAGCTGCAGTCATTCGCGCGCGCGGCCGCGCAACTTCTGGTCGAGCGCCTGCCGCACGCGCAAGGCTCGCGGACCGTCAACCGTCGCGCCGGCGTCGGCATCCAGCATCTCGATCACCGCGACTATGCCGCCGGCGACGAGGTCCGCCACATCGACTGGCGGCAGACGGCACGGCGCCGGCGGCCGATCGTGCGCCGGTTCGAATCCGAATCCGTGTCCGACTGGACGCTGCTGCTCGACGCCAGCTCCTCCATGGCGGTGCACGGCGCGGCCAAGTGGCGGGCGGCGGTGCGCATGGCGGCGGCGATGAGTTACACGCTGCTCGAACTCGGTCATCGGGTGGGAGTGCTGGCCTTCGGCGGGCACGTGCTGTCGGAAGTTCCGCGCGGGCGCGGGCAGCACCATTACGCAGCCATCGCGCGCCGGCTTGTCGAACTGCAGCCGGCGCGGGCCGGTGAGCGCTCCGAGCTCGGCGTTTGTGCGCGACACGTGCACGGCGCAGCCTCGGTCTTCGCCATCAGCGACTTCCTAGCCGACGACGAGATGCGCCGCGACTTGGGCGCGCTGCTGCAGCGCTGCACCGCGCTGCACGCGTTGCAGGTGACCGATTCGGCCGAGACGGAACTGCAGATGGCTGGCGACTTCGATCTCGTGGACGTGGAGACCGGCGCGCGGATGCAGACGCGCACCGGCGAAGAGCGTGAACGCGCTGGCGGCCGGCGAACGTGCCGCGATGACGGGCCGGTTGCGCAGCTTCTGCGCCCGCAGCGGCATCGCGTTTACCGACTGGGACGTCGCGCAGTCGTGGCAGCACACGCTGCTACGACACCTGATCCAGGCGCGATCGGTTTGCTGACCTTCGTCTCGCCGGTCTGGTTGGTCGGGATCGTGCTGGTGCCGGTGATTCGCTGGCTGCATCGCGGGGGACGCCAGCTTCGCGCCGTACCCGTGTCCCGGCTCGACCTGTGGCGACGCGCCGCGGCGAACAGTCCCGCCGCGGGCGAACGCCGTCCGCCGGACCCGGCGTGGCGACGCCGTGCGCTGTTGACCACGCTTCTCGCCGTCGCGCTGGCCGGGCCGCAGCTACCGGAGCAGCGTACGGACGTCACGCTGTGGATCGACGATTCGCTCAGCATGCTGACGCGCGAGGAACATGGAACACGGCTCGCCGAAGGCTTGGCGCAAGTTCGCTCGCTGCTGGACGAGGTTCCGCATGCCAGGGTCGAGGTGCGCACACTCGGTGACCCGTGGCACAGCCTCGGCCCGCTCACCGACGCGACCATCGCGAGCGTTGCAACTGGCGTCGGAAGGAAGCAGCCCGCCGCCCCACCCGCGGCCTTGCTGCGCAACGACAGTCTGCATTGGCTGTTGACGGACAGTGCGCACTCCGCGCTGTTCGAGTGGCCGGGCGCGACCCGCCCCGATCGCGTCGTCCAGGTGGCTGGCGTCACGCGCAACGTCGGATTGGAGCGGCTATCCGCGCGTCGAAGCCTGAACGATCCGGAGAGGTATGACGTGTCGCTCAAGGTCGCAAACGGCGGGACCGCGGCCGAGTCGCGGGTCGTCGTCACGGCCACGGATGCCGGCGAACTCGTCCGATCCAATATCCGCCTGGACCCGGGAGCATTCGCGCTCGTGAATGTGACGATCCCGGCATCGGCAAAGGTTCGCGCCACAGTTGCAACCCGGTGACGCGCTTGCCGAAGACGACGAGATCGTCCTCGACCTGCGTCCGCTGCAACGGCGCCGCGTGGCGACCGATGCGAAGTGTCCCACCGCGCTCAAGTCCGCGGTTGCCGCGCACCCTGCCCTTGTCCTGGTCGAGCAAGGCGCCACCGACGTCGACGCCGATGCTGGACTGCGGGACGCGCGACGCGGCCAGCGGCGTTGCCGCGATCCGTGTACTTGCGAACCGCACGCCGGCGCGGCCGCACGGATCGGTGCAATGGTCTTCCGCCGTGCCCGACGTCGCGCCGCATCAGGCTCGACAGCGAACGAATGCAGGTTGCGGCGCGGCTCGAAGCGCGGCCGGGGGACGTCGTCCTGCTCGCTGCCGGCGACGAGCCGCTGATCGTCAGTCGCACTGGCGCCTCGAAACTTCTCGAGACGTCACTGGATTTCGACGCAGAGGAGGCGCTGCGCGGTCCCGAGATTCCGCTGCTGGTGAACTTCATGTTCGAGCGGCTCCTCGGCGGCCACCTGCTCGACGAGATCGCGATGGCCGACCGCGGCGCGGGCTCGGCCCAGGTCGTGCCGTCCGAACGCGCCAGCGCGAGTGCGGTCGCGCGCGCGCCGGCTGTCTCGCGCATTCGCTCCGCGATTGGACACAACCATTTCTCGTGGCCGCGCTGCTCGTGCTGCTGTGGGAACTGGTCGCGCTCGCGCGACAGTGGCACCGATCGGACGACTTACCAGAGCGCGGAACGCTAAGTGAGCGCGAGCGGTTCCAGGACGTTGGTCGCGCTGGTGCTGCAAATGGCGGCTCTTGTCGCGCTGTCGTTGTCGCTGCTCGGTTTCTCGTGGCTCGACGCACGCAGTCGGCCGCGGGTGCTGGTGCTCGTGGATCGCTCGCAGAGCGTGCCGCGCGTGGCCAGCGACGCGGCAGTCGCCGACGTCATGCGCGCGGCAAATGCGGCCGGCAGCGGCGAACTGCAACTGCTCGAGTTCGCGGGCAGACCGGCGGCGCCGTCCGCGAAAGCGGCCGACTCCGTTGCCGATCTCGAGCCGTCGACGACGAACATCGAGGCGGCACTGGATGCGGCGCTGGCTGTGGACGCCCGCACGCCGTTCGCCAGCGTCGTCGTCATCTCCGACGGCTCAGAAAACGCCGGGCGACCTGGAACGTGCGCTGCGCGCCGCACGCGACGCACGCTTGCCCGTCCACTGGATTCCTGTGGGCCGTCCGCTGCCGGAAACACGCATCTCCGAGGTGCTGGCGCCGGACCGCGCATTCGCCGGCCAGACGATCCAGATCGCAGTGCAGCTGGCGGGGCGATTCGACCGACCGCTGCGCGTCAAGGCAACCACGCGCGGCGCAAGCGGCGAGACGCAGGCGGCGAATGGCGACGTGGATGGCAGCGGCCGGGCGACGATCGAACTCGACGCGAGCCGCAACGGCGCCGTTCTCGTGGACGTTGCGCTGGAGGACCCGGTTTCGGGACAAACGCTCGGGTCGCTGCCGGACGCTGCCGTCGTCGACATGATCCCACGCGCGGCGATCCTGTACGCGCAGGGTTCGTCCGGGGCCCTCGCGCGCAGCCTGCGCAAAGGCGGCTGGACGCTGGACGTCGTTCCTGCTTCGCGGCTCGACGCTCACGCCGACGGGCTGGACGGATACCACGCCGTCGTGCTCGACGATGTGGCGATCACCGATGCCGGTCCGCGCTTCTGGAAGGCGCTCGTGGCCGCTGTGCAGAACCGCGGCCTTGGACTTGATGGTGCTGGGCGGCGAGCGCTCGTTTGCCCGCGGCGGATATCGGGATTCCACGCTCGAGTCGGTGCTGCCCGTGATGTCGGAGCCGGCAGCGCTCGATCAGCCCGCCAGCATCATGTTCGTCGTCGACAAGTCGGGCAGCATGGGCCAGGGCAGTGGCGGCGTGGATCGCTTTCAGCTGGCCCAGCGTGCAGTGCTCGAGACCGCGCGCGGTCTCACCGCCGCGCGATTCGCTGGGCCTCGTGGTCTTCGACGTGGCGCCGCGCGTGCTGATTCCGCTCGGCCCTGCCCCTGCCGGGACGCAGGCGCTGGAGCGGGACTGGCACGCAACCCCGAATGGCGGAACGAAGGCTCGCTCCCGCGCTCGGCGCTGCGATCGACGAGCTCGAGCGCTCGCGCGGCGCACGGCGCATGCTGGTCCTCGTCACCGACGGTTTCATCGACGACGCGCCGCTCGCCGAACTGCGCGCGCGCCTCGATCGTGCGCGAATCGAGACGATCGCACTGGCCGTCGGGCCTGACGCCGACGTAAGCGCGCTGGAACGGCTCGTCGGCGGCGAATCGGGCGTCGTGCTTCGCGTGAACGAAGCCGCCGAACTGCCGCTCGTCATGCGCGCAGGAGTCGAGCGCCGCCGGGCGCGCGTCGAGCGTGGCACGATCGCCGTGACGCAGCGTCAGCCGCTGCCGTTCACACCCGGAACGCTGAAGGACTGGCCGGCGGTCGCGGCCTACGCCGTCACGCGGCCGCAACCCGCCGCATCCGTGTCCGTGCAGACCGAACGAGGCGACCCGTTGATCGCCATTCCAAAGGTCCGGCCAGGGCCGCGTGGTTGCCGTGACAAGCGGACTGGGAAGCTGGACCCCACGCTGGTTGCCGTGGCGAGAATGGCCGCTGCTCGCCGGCGGTCTGACCGATTGGATCAGCGGATCACCGCAGCGCGGCGCGGTCACGCTGGACGTGTCGGACGTCGCGGACGGGCTTCTGGTCGAGGCCGATTTCCGGACCGCCGCGGGTGGCGCCGACACGGACGGCGTATCCGTAGCGGTGCAGACGCCGACGACGCAGAGCCAGTCGCTGTCGATGAATCCTGTCGCCCCTGGCCGGTTGCGGGCGACGCTGCCCGACGCAGGTTCCGGCCTCTACACGTTCCTGGTTTCTTCTTCGCTCGGTACCCAGCGCCAAGTGCACCTCCGGCGACATCGTGCGGAGAACGAGACGTGGGGCACGAACCCGGCGCTGGACACGTGGAGGACCGCCGGACTTGTCAGCGATTGGAACCCTGGATTTCTTGCGCGGCATCGCGACAGCAACCGGACCCGTCCTCCAGTCGATCGCTCGCTGGTCGGACTGGCTCTCGCGTTCTTCCTGTCCGGCATTCTTGTCGACCGCGCGAAGCTTCGCAAGGAAAGCGTTGGCAGTCTGGTGAAGGGACTTCGCGATCGCCTGGGATAGGATCTGAGAGATTGTCGGCACGCCGATGGTGTCAGCTCCAGAAAAGAACGCGGTCGTGCTCCTTGGACAGCGCTAGAAATCCGCCCATCGTGATCCGTGCCTGCGGTCCGGAGATGCGGCCAACACGATGCAGGCAACGGCCCGAAGCAAGCAGGAAAAGATCCCCCGGGTTCATCACGAAGCGCGCGCACTCATAGCGCTGTTCGATGGCCGCAAGATCGTATGAGAACCCGTTGGGTAGTTTCGGCACGTCGGGCGTTTCGGAGGTGGCGCCGTAGACAAAAAGCTCGCCGCCAGACCGCGGTGTGCGCAGTGTGGCCACGTAGCTGATCAATGTCCGCGTATCGACCTGCTGCGACATCTCCCGATACAGGTCGAGCCGATAGTGATAGTCGTGATGGATGCCGATCTGCTTGCCGTCGACGAGACGACGGATGGTGAACGGCACATAAGGGCGGCCACCGGACGCGTGGGCTAGCACCGCCGGCCGTCCTCCAGAAAATTGACTCAGAACAGTGCGAATTTCATCGACGGCATCGAAACCTGGCTCGAAAACTCCCGCAGCATCGGCCGCATGAGCTGCCGCGCTGCCGAGATACGCGTCGAGCGACGCACCCCGTGGCGCCTGATACGTCGGAGTCGCCGGTGTGTCCGTGCCAAGCAGCTGCAAGTCCTCCACCGGCATCTTCTCGTTGGGGCGCGACCAGCCCGGGTCACGCGCGCCCGAGTCCAGTCGTTCCCCGACTTCGGCCAACACCGCGGCGTCGAAAGCGCCCCTGGCGACGATCACGTCGAGGACCTCGCCATACATGTCTTCGATGCCGTTGGCGACCGCCGTCAGGTCTCGGGCGTCAACGTCAAGAAAACGGACCGGCCTTCGGGGGCTCGGTGCAACTTGGGATGGCTGTTCCAGCATCGGCAAAGATTATGTCCAGGGCCGGGGTCCGTCAATAGGAGCGCCGTCGCATGGCCGGCCATGCGGCGCTGGTAACGGCGGTGAACGCCCGGACGCATCGGGTGCGCTGGCCCAACGCGTTCCCTTGCCTGGCGCGCTGTTCTTGGTTAGGCTGGCCTACATCCGCCGGCGCGTCAGCCGGCGTTTTCATGCGCGTCACGGACAGCGTCGGCTTCCCGCATCCGCGGTCGTTACCGACCACGTGACCGCGCACCTTCTTGATTCGACATCGAACCCGGAACTTTCATGACCGAAACCTCGCAGCTCCTCAACCGCCACCGCTCCATTCGCAGCTACAAGCCGGACCCGATCGACCCGGCGCTGGTGGAGCAGGTGTGCGCGGACGCGATCGCGGGCGGCTCGTCGTCCGGCAACCTGAACAGCGTGACGCTGGTGCTGACGCGCGATGCCGAGCGCAAGCGCAAGCTCTACGAGCTGCACTTCGAACAGGAAATGGTGCTGCAGGCGCCGCTGGTCATCACGTTCTGCGCGGACTGGTACCGCACGCGCGAGTGGCTGCGCAAGCGCGGCGCGCGTGACAATTTCAACAACCTGCTCGGGTATCACGTCGCGGCCTTCGACGCGATCATCGTCGCGCAGAACGTCTGCCTGGGCTTCGAGGCGCTGGGTATCGGCATCTGCTACATGGGCACGACGCTGCACTCGATGACGGAGATCGCCGAATTCCTGGAGCTTCCCGACACCTGCGTGCCGGTGACCACCATCGTGGCCGGATGGCCAGACGAGGATCCGGCCAAGCGCGACCGTCTTCCCGTGCGGGGCTGCATGCACGACGAGGTCTATCGCCGGCCATCCGACGTGGAACTCGAGGAGATCTACGCACAGCGCGAAGTCCGCGGCTGGGCGCGGTACATGGCGTTCCCGGAATTGAAGGCGCGGATCGAAGAACTGGGCATCACTTCGCTGGCGCAGTTCTACACGAGCACGGCCAAGTACGATCCCGACGTGTTTCGCCGCGATTCGGACAAGCTGCGCGCGTTGCTCGAGGGCAAGCACTTCCTGCCGTAGCCGTGGTCCACGTAGTATCCTGCCCTCTCTCCTAGGTCCTCTAGCGAAAAACTTCCATGCCATCACGTCTTCGTACTGTCCCTGGGCAAGGCTCCCTTTGCGTGTCCGCTTCCGTTGTGTTCCTGATCGCGCTCGCGGGATGCTCGTCCGTGCCGGCCGACAACCCGCGCGCCGCCGCTGAACGCGCGCAGGCGGTCATCGCGAGCCCGATCCGGACGGACCAGGACCGGCGCATGGATGCGTCGCGCCGTCCCGCCGAGTTCCTGCCGTTCACCATGGTGAAGCCGGGCATGCAGGTGTTGGACGTCGCGGCGGGCGGCGGCTACACGTCGCAGCTCATGGCGCTTTCCGTGGGACCCACGGGCAAGGTCTGGGCACAGCGCGTTTCTGCCGGCGACGCGATCACCAAGCGGCTCGCCGACGCGCCTCAGCCCAACTTCGTGGTGGTGTTGCGCCCGTTCGAGGATCCGGTGCCGGAACAGACGCCGCCCCTCGACCTCATCACGCTCGTCAACAACTATCACGACATCACGTATCTTCCCGTCGACCGCGACAAGATGAACCAGCGGCTGTTCGCGGCGTTGAAATCCGGCGGGAGGTTCGTCGTAGTCGATCACTCGGCCAAGGCCGGCGCGGACATTTCGTCGGGCAAGACGCTGCATCGCATCGATCAGGCCATCGTCATCGCGGAGGTGCGCAAGGCCGGATTCGTGCTCGAGGCGGAAGGCGACTTCCTGCGCGACCCCGCCGACACGCGCGAGGTTTCCTCCGGCGACGCGAAGATTCCCACCGACAAGTTTGCGCTGCGGTTCGTCAAGCCGTAGCCGCGCCGGGCAAGGCGGCCCAGCGTGACGGTGCGCCATTCAGTGAATCGTGACCGGGGGACGGGCATCGCCGTCGCCGGCGGGCTCGTCCCCCAATTCCTCGACGTCGATCGTCTCGACCTCGTTCTCCCACGAATAGCGCACGCGCGGCGGATTGTCGCGGTTGCGCATCAGGATCGCCATGACGACGCCGGTCAGCAGGGCTGCCAGATGGGTTTCCCAGGAAACGCCGGGATTGATCGGCAGCACGCCCCATGCGACGGAGCCGTACATGAACGCGACGATCATCGACGTGGCGATCGCGCGCCGGTCGCGCCGCAGGAGTCCGGCCACGAAGATGTACGCGACCAGGCCGTAGACCAGGCCACTGGCGCCGACATGGACTCCGTCCCTTGCGAACAGCCAGACGGCGATGCCCGGGACGAGATAGACCATCGGCAGCACGCGAAAGGCGGCGTGCGGGTAGACATGGAACATGGCGGTGCCGAGGACTACCAGCGGCAGGGAATTTGCGATGAGATGCCAGAAGTCCGCGTGCAGCAGTGGCGCCACGAGAATCCCGGGCAGCCCGGCTAGTTGCCGGGGCCGGATGCCGAAGTCCGCGAGTCCCAGTCCCCACCCCAGCAGCGGAATCAGCCAGAGCAACGCGACGAAGAAGAGCGACGTCAGCGCGGCCAGGCGAAAGTTGGCGCGGGCGCGGGCGGAGTTGGTGTATTCCGGGTCCGGTTGGTGAATTTCCATTGGGCAGAGGACGGGCGGTCGACGGTCTTTCGTGACATGGGGGCGGCCAGCGGCTTCCGCAATGTCGTCATCGCCTTCCTTGCGCGGTCGTCAGCACTGCCTGCCGGCCATGAGCGGCGTGCATAATCTCCGGTGACCAACAAGGAAGCAAAGCGCCATGTTGCAAAAGCTCGAAGCGATCGAATACAAGGATGGCATATGTCAATACCGCCCGCGTGGCAGGCATTCGCTGGTGGATGCCGTCGACCTCATTTCGCGCGTAATCGCCCACTGTCGCGACCACGGCGTGAGCCGCCTGTTGATTGACGCCTCCGGCTTGGAGGATCTGCCCATTCCGTCGCTCGTCGATCGCTTCCTGATGGTCGAGGACTGGGCGCAGGCCGCGCAAAGTACCGTCGTGGCCGCGCTGGTGGTGCCAGCCAAGTATATCCATCCACGAAAGTTCGGCGTCAAGGTCGCAGCCAGCTTCGGGCTTGTTTGCGACGTCTACACGACCGAGGCCGCCGCGATGGAGTGGCTGCTCGACACCCCCGCTCCCGGCGACGCCAAAGACGACTAGCTGTTGCCTTGGCGCGACGCAACGAGCGGCGTCAAGGTGTCCGTTGTTCTGCTATGCCGCGCGCGTCGAGGTGCCTGAACGCAGCTGATCCCGCCGCATGTTCAGGACCGCGACCGAATGCTGCTTCGCTTCGGGCTCGGTGCGGCCCAGCATGTGAAATGCCTTTTGTATGATCTGCTCCACTTCCGCATTGGTCAGCCCCGGGTTGCGCTCGACCAGCGGCCAGGCGCTGCCGTCACGGGACCAGCTGTCGACCAGTTGCTTCACGACAGCGTCGATACGCGCCAGCCTTTCCAGCGACGTCTCGTCGACATTGAACATTGCCTCGAGGCCGGAGGATGCGCTCGCTTCCGCCGCCTCGGCCGCGCGCCGCGCAGCCAGCGCGCTGCGTTCGGCGGCAAGCGCGCTCTTCTCCGCCGCAATGGCCGTTCGCTCGGTGGCGGTCGCGGCGCGGCGCGCCCAGGTCAGTGCCCATAACGCGAGCAGCAGGGCAATGAGAGTCAGCGCGAGTTCGGTTGACATGGAAAGACCTCCGGAATCGTCAGATCCGTTTCAGTTTGCCGCTCGCCAGCGAAAAGTGACCGCATTGGCCGCGGAGGCACTTCCACTCGATTAGCAAGTTCCTCGCCAGAGTTCCCGGGCCGCCACAATTTCTATCGATTTGTGCCGTACAAACAAGCGCTGTGGCTCGCTCTCGACAACGTCGAATGGCGTGCCTCTTGCTTTGAACGCCGATACCGAGGCCGTGCCCAGGATTTGCGACCCGACCGGCACAAGGACCGATGCGGCACGATGCCGCGCTGGAGAAACTTCTATGACGAGCCGCCATTGCTTGACCTTGCTGCTGGCCTGCACGTTCGCGGCCGGCACCGGCGTCGCTGCAGGGCCTGAGGAATGCCTGAAGCAGCGCGACAACGTCGCTGTGGCTGGCTGCGCCAACAAGTATTCGCACGCGGCGACGCCGGTTGGCGCGGTATCGCCGCGTCCCGCGGCCCAGATCGCCCATCAGCCGATCCAGCAGGCCGAGCAGTGGCTGTTGTTCCCCGTGCCGACCGCGGCATCGCGTACGGCCGTGCCCGCATCGCCGCCAGTGACGCCGGAAGTGGTGTTCGAGCGCGACCGTTCCGACCTCGTTCGCCGCGCGGGGATCGGCGCCATCGCGCTGGCGGCCATGGGTCTGCTATTCGGCATCTGGCGCTGGCGCGCGTCGCTGATCAAGACCTGCACGTTCTGCGGCTCGCGTGTCGCCCCCGATGCGTCGGTATGCAAGCGTTGTTTCCGATCGACCTGATTTCCGTTTGTCGCAAGGCGGTTCACGGCAGGTTACACATGTAGCGCTGCACCAGCGACACCCCTGAAGCAACGTCGCCTGCCCTTGCCCAGTGGTCTTTGCCGCGCCGCACCATTCGGCGTAGCATCCTCGCTTGCCCGCAGCGCGCAAGGCTTCGGCGGCTTGCGACGGCGACGAATTTCCCGACCGCCCGATCCCCATGAACCGACGCGCTACCAAGGACCCCAAGCGCCTGGCGCTCCTCTCGCTCGGCGCGCTTGGCGTGGTGTATGGCGACATCGGCACCAGCCCGCTGTATGCGCTGAAGGAAGTCTTCGGCGGCACGCATCACCCGGTGCCGATCAACGAGCACAACGTGCTGGGCATCCTGTCGCTGGTGTTCTGGGCGCTGATGCTGGTGGTGACGATCAAGTACGTCATCTTCATCATGCGCGCCGACAACAAGGGCGAAGGCGGGATCATGGCGCTGATGGCGCTGGTCGTGCACGCGCAGCCGGACGCCCGCCGCGCGCGAATCCTGATGCTGCTGGGGCTGGCCGGCGCCGCACTGTTCTATGGCGACGGGACGATCACGCCGGCGGTTTCCGTACTGTCCGCGATCGAGGGCCTCGAAGTCGCCACGCCCGCATTCAAGCCGTACGTCATTCCGCTCACGCTGCTCGTCCTGACCGGGCTTTTCACCGTGCAGAAATGGGGCACCGGGCACATGGGCGCGCTGTTCGGCCCGGTGATGGCGCTCTGGTTCGCCGTCCTCGCGCTGCTCGGCGTCGTCAACATCGTCCACGTACCGCGCGTGCTCGCCGCGCTCGACCCCGGCTACGCGGTGGAGTTCATGTTCCGCCATGGCTCGCTGGGGTTCTTCTCGCTCGGCGCGGTCGTGCTGGTCGTGACCGGCGCCGAAGCGCTGTACGCCGACATGGGGCACTTCGGGCGCGTGCCGGTGCGATTGGCGTGGATGCTGCGTCGTGCTTGCCCTCACTCACGCTGAACTACTTCGGACAGGGTGCGCTGCTGATCGCGGATGCCAAGGCGATCGAAAATCCGTTCTACCTGCTGGCCCCGGACTGGGCCCTCTATCCGCTGGTGATCCTGTCGACGATCGCCACCGTCATCGCGTCGCAGGCGGTGATCTCGGGCGCGTTCTCGATCACGCAGCAGGCGATGCAACTGGGCTACAGCCCGCGCATGGCCATCCAGCACACGTCCAGCCGGCAAATCGGGCAGATCTACATTCCGGGAATCAACTGGGCACTGTTTCTGGGCGTCGTCGCGCTCGTCATCGGCTTCAAGTCCTCGACAAACCTGGCCGCGGCCTACGGCATCGCGGTGACAGGAACCATGGCGACCACGACGATCCTGGCGTACGTGGTGGCGCGATCGATGTGGAAATGGAGCGTGCCCGCAAGCGCGGCGCTGTTCGGTGCCTTCCTGCTGATCGACGTCGCGTTCTTCAGCGCCAACATCCTCAAGGTGAGCGAAGGCGGATGGTTCCCGCTGGTGTTCGGCCTCGGTGTATTCACGCTGATGTCGACGTGGAAGCGCGGCCGGCAATTGCTGACGTCGCGCCTGGAGGCGGACTCCATCCCGGTCGACGCCTTCGTCGCGAGCGCGTCGCTGGGCTGCGCGACGGTGCCGGGCAGCGCAGTGTTCCTGACGACCAACCTCGACTCGGTGCCGCACGCGTTGCTGCACAGCCTCAAGCACTACAAGAGCCTGCACAGCAAGGTGATCCTGCTCAATGCCGTCACGCTGGACGTGCCCCACGTGCCCGAGGCGCAGCGCGTCGTCGTCGAGTCGATCAACTCCCAGTTCCACAAGGTGAAGGTGTTCTTCGGCTTCATGGACACGCCGGACCTGCCGCGCGCGCTCGAATGGTGCTGCGAACAGGGCCTGGACCTGGACGCGATGGACACGTCTTTCTTCCTCGGCCGCGAAACGCTGATCCCGAAGCTGCGCTCGGACATGGCGTTCTGGCGCGAGAAGCTGTTCGTGTCGATGTTCCGCAACGCCGGCGACGCGGCAACGTGGTTCATGCTGCCGCCCAATCGCGTCGTCGAACTGGGGTCGCAGGTCGTGCTGTAACGCGCTTGCCGCCGGAACGAAATCGTCAGGAGACGCGGGCGACCTTCGCGAGCGCCGGTGGCGCATGCAGGCGGCTGGTACGGGGAACGCCCGCGAGCAGGTATTCCATCTGGTCGGACAGGATGCGCCGGTTGCGCAGGATGAAGTGCTCGTGGCGATTGGGGACGTACGGCACGTAGAGCAGCGGCATGCTGGCCTGCTCGGGCGTCTGGCCGCCTTTGCGGATGTTGCAGTGGCGGCACGCGGTGACCGTGTTGGTCCACGTATCCCGCCCGCCCCGCGACACGGGGATGACGTGGTCCCGCGACAGGTCGCGCGCCAGGTACCGCTTGCCGCAGTAGGCGCACAGCTGGCGGTCGCGCGCGAACAGCATCGGATTGGTGAGACCGGGAGCGTGCAGGTGCGCGCCAGCGCCGGTGCCCTTGATCGCGAGAATCGACTTGGTCGCGATGCGCGAGCGTTCGCCGTTGCGCTGCCAGCCGCCGCGAAACTCGCGGACTTCCTGCCCGAGCGACCACGCCACCATCTGCTTGGCGTGATAGGTGATCGCTTCCTCCAGCGCCACCCACGCCTGGGGAAGTCCCGCCATGTCTACGGTGAGTACCAGTGGTTCCATGCAGCGATCGCGGAATCCGGTCAGCCGACCTATGCCCAGTTGGTTGAATTCCTTGGGAATATCCGTTAGCAAAGTACGTGCCCATAAGTATGCACGACCTTGCGTGAGTTTGTCTTTACCCGGGGGTTAGAGGGCTCCGAGGCCGGCCAGTTTCGCCACGGCCCCGGCGGGTCGCCCCGCCGGGTTGCCGCGACTGCCGACCGCGCCCGCTGGAGGACGGGCGCGGCGGCGATCCCGCATTGTCGGTTAGGAGCGCCGCGCACAGCGCTCGGAATCGCCGTTACTGCCACCGGGTCGTCACCGGACCGGTGTCTACTGCTGCTCGACCGCGTCGCGGACCGCCAGCGCCAGCAACGCACGCTGTTGGCTTTCCGCCGCATCGACCGATTCCCCGGCCGACACGCGGACGATCAGCCCATCCTTCAACTGCCACCAGGTACCTTCGCGCGGCGCCCGCAGGCGCACGCCTTCCCCGAACCTGGACGGCAGCTCCAACTCATCCCAGAGCCTGGTCATTTGTTGTGCCTCATTCTCGTCAATTGTGGTGATACCAGGCAACAAAAAAGCCCGGTACGATCGCACCGGGCCGGACTTGGTCGGGGAGAGTGCGCGTCCTTTAGCTGGCGCCTCCCGCAGCGAGAATCCGGCCGCCGTGCGTGCCCGATGCCCCGGCGACGCGAGAGCCGTTCGACAGCGCGTCCCTGCGGACGAGCGTCACGGTTCTGCGCAGCCTGGTTCGGGCCATTGCGGTCATGTCGTTGAAATTGATCATTCGGTTCGCTTCTCCTTTCCTGCGGCACCCGCGCGCACCATGCGCGCGGGCAACGAAAACGGCCATCCTTGCCGGACGGCGGAACTGCACGAAGGAGAGTGAAGGACCTTCAGAGCGTTCCGCCTTCCCACCTGGCGGAATGTCTTCCGGTCAGGGTACTGCTACGTCGCCTTGTTGCCCGCGTTCACGCCGGACCCGGCCGGCTGGATGCAAACAGCAAAGACCTGCGAATTCCGCATGCCGGCGCCTGCCAAAGAGCACGCGCCAGTGCCACGGACGCGAAGGTCCGGTGCGGCGGCTGTGGTCTTGTACTGTGCGTTCAGCATGGGTTTCAGGTGCGACGTTGCGCACAACGTGGGCTAGTGATGCAATGGTAGTATTCACGGCACGCGAACGCAAGGTTCGACGCGCCAAAATAGATCGCGCGATTGGCATAAATGCAACACACAGAATCTGGCGAGAGCGTCATGCCCGTGTCGGTCCCCGGACGCGCGCAGTGACCCTGGGCGAACGCCTGAAGCTGGTCAGGGGCACGGCCAGCCAGAAAGCCTTTGCGGCCGAACTGGGGGTCCACGAGAACTCCGTGTCCAATGCCGAACGGCGCGATTCCGCGACGCAGGAGTACCTGTTGCGGATCGCGGAGTCGCGCAACATCAACCTGCATTGGCTGCTCACGGGCCGCGGGACAATGCGGCTGGACGAGGACGACGTTTCGCTGCTGCAGGAAAAACTCAACGTCGCGCTGGTCGACGCATTGCGCGTGGCCTATGGCTCCCGCTATTCCAGCGTGCCGCTGGACACGCGGGCGCGCGCGCTGCGCGCCGGCGCGGCGTATCTGCGCGCGATCGGCGTGACCGACGCTACACTGCCGGACACCGAGGCGCTGGCGAAGCTGCTGCGCCTCACCATCGACGTCATGCGCGGCGCGGCCTGAAGCCCAGCTCGCCCGTACGGAGATCGTTCCAATGTCACACGGACACGCGTGTCACATGCGCCTCCTGCGTCTCGGTCTGGCTCTGATGCCTGCTCGGCGTAGCGGCATCCGCCGCAAGGGCTGGCTTCGAGTCCTGGAGAATCGACGAGATCTACTCCAACGCCGACGGTTCCCGGCAATTCGTCGTGCTGAAGGAATCGCAAGGCGCCAACGGCATGTACAACCTGGCCGGACTTGCGCTGACGGCCACGCACCTCGACGTTACCAAGACCTACCACTTCGGCCTCGACCTCCCGAGCCTAGTGACCGCGGGCAAGCGCGTGCTGATCGCCACGCAGGCGGTCGCCGCGACCGGGCTTGTCACGCCCGACTACATCATGCCTGATCGCTTCCTGCCGACCGATGGCGGCTCGCTGATCTATGCGAACGTCGGATTCGTTTCAACTACCCGTGCTCCCCGCCGACGGCGTCAACGCGCTGTTCGCGGCCACGCTCCCGGGCCCGAGCATCGGTCCCAACATCGCGACCAATTTCGCCGGGCGTCGCCGCGTCGCTTCCCGCCACGCACGATCAGCGTCGTCGAGTTCTACAACGCTGGCGCTCGACCACTACTTCATGAGCCCGCTCGCGCCGGACATCGATGCGCTGGACACCGGCCGTGTTCGACGGCTGGGCGCGCACCGGGTTCACGTTCAACGCGTATCCGACCGCCAGGCCAGCGGCGGCGCCGGCGTCAATCCGGTGTGCCGCTTCTTCATCCCGCCGGAGCACGGCAATTCGCATTTCTTCTCCGCGTCGCCGGCTGACTGCGCATTCATCCTCGACCAGACCGCGACCAACCCCAGTTTCAGCGGCTACATCCTACGAGTCGCCGAACGCCTTCTTCATGGCGCTGCCCAACACGACGACCGGCGCGTGCCCGGCCGGCACGCTTCCCGGTCTACCGGCTCTGGAACCAGCGCTTCGACTCCAACCACCGCTTCACGACCGATCCGGTGGTCAAGGACGCAGATGGTCGCCCGCGGCTACGTCGTCGAAGGCTACGGGCCGGACGCAGGTCAGCATGTGCGCCAGCAGCGCGGGGCAACCCGATCCGCAATTCCCCGTGTCGGCCGCGTCGCCGTTCGCGCCCGGATGCGATGGCGTCGCCGCCACCGGCACGCTGTTCGAAAACGCGGAAGTCGAACCGATGGTCGCGGTGGACCCGACGAATCCTGCCAACCTGATCGGCGTCTGGCAGCAGGACCGCTGGTCGAACGGCGGCGCGCGCGGGCTGCTTACGGGCTATTCGTCCGATGGTGGCCGCACGTGGGCGCGCACCGCGGCGCATCTTTCACGTTGCGCCGGCGGCAACGCCGCCAACGGGGGCGACTACGAACGCGCGAGCGATCCGTGGGTCAGCTTCGCGCCCGATGGCACCGCGTACCAGATCTCGCTTTCCTTCAGCGGCGCCGAGGGCCAGCCGGGCTCGTCCAGCGCGATCCTCGTCAGCCGCTCGCAGCCGACCGTGGCAGGACGTGGAGCGTTCCGGTCACGCTGATCCGCGACGGGCCGGCGGCGTTCAACGACAAGGAAGTCGATCACCGCCGACCCGACCGATGCGCGGTTCGTGTACGCGACGTGGGATCGGCTGGCGGACAATCGCGGCCCGACCTATCTGGCGCGCACGACGGACGGTGGCGCGTCGTGGGAGCCCGCGCGGGCGATCTTCGATCCGGGCGCGGACAAGCAGACGCTCAACAACCAGATCGTCGTGCTGCCCGACGGCACGCTGGTCGACTTCTTCACGCTGTTCGATCCCGGTCCGAAGCTGGCCGTCATTCGCTCGACCGACAAGGGCGTGTCGTGGTCCGCGCCGATCGTCATCGCGCAGGCGCAGGCGCTCGGCGTGCGAGGATCCCGAACGCGGCGCCGACGTGCGCGACAGCGCGGCGATGGGATCGATCAGCGGTGGGCGCGAAGGCATGCTGGTCGTGCCTGGCAGGATTCGCGGTTTTCCGGCGGGGTCCGCGACGGCATCGCGTTTTCCCGCTCGACCGACGGCGGCCTCACCTGGTCGGCGCCCGTCCGCGTCAACCGCGATCCCGAACGTGCCGGCGTTCTCGCCAACGGTAAACGTACGAGACGACGGAACGATCGGCGTCACCTACTACGACTTCCGCAACAACACGAGCGACCCCACGACCTGCCCACCGATCTGTGGCTCGCGCAGTCAACCGATGGCGTGACCTGGCGCGAGAGTCATGTGACGGGCCCGTTCGACCTGTCCATCGCGCCGAACGCGGGAGGGCTCTTCCTCGGCGACTATCACGCGCTGGCCAGCATCGGCACGACGTTCGTGCCGTTCTACGTGCAAGACCAACGACGGCAACCGGCCAATCGCACCGACGTTTTCGCGGGACGGGTGAGCTCGGCCGGTACCTTGGTGAAGTCCGCGCCGGGCACAGCTTTCGTCGAAGCGTGCCTCGTGGATCGCGGAGCTGCGGCGCCTGGTTCCGAGCCGCCGACGTGCAGCAGCGCCTGCGGGCGACCGCGCAGCGTGTGCTCGACGCGACGTTTGGCCGGCACGGCGGGTCGCGCCGCGGCACGATGAGTAGACGGACGCGGGCCGAGCGCGCCGGCTACAGTGCCATCGCCACGCGCGTTCCCTGCTCGATCGCGCGCTTGGCGTCGAGTTCCAGCGCGACATCGGCGCCGCCGATCAGCTGATGCGGGATCCGCGCGGCCACGAGCCCCGCGACCAGCTCGCGCTGCGGCTCCTGTCCGGCGCAGATCACGACGGTATCCACGTCGAGCAACTCGGGATGCCGTCCACCGTGATGGACAGCCCCGCGTCGTCGATCCGGTCGTACTGCACGCCCGAGAGCATCGCGACGCCGCGCTTCTTGAGCAGCGCGCGGCGGATCCAGCCGGTCGTCTTGGCAAGGCCGCCGCCGACTTTCTCGTCCTTGCGCTGCAGCAGCCACAAGCCGGCGCGGCGAAGCGTGATCGTGCGCGTCCATGAGGCCGCCGCGCTGCGCGTAGGTCCGGTCGATGCCCCATTCGTCGCGGAACGCGACGACGGCCGGATCGTCGTCACGGCCCGAGCACTCGTGGCCGTCCGGCGGCGCGTCGCCGGCGGTGAGCAATTCGCCGACGTCGAAGCCGATGCCGCCTGCGCCGATGATCGCCACGCGGCGGCCCGCCTGCCGGCGTCCGTCGACGATCTCGACGTAGCTCGCGACCTTGCGGATGGTCGATGCCGGGAATCGGCGGAGTGCGCGGCACGATGCCGGTGGCCAGGATCACGCGGTCGAAGCCGCGCAGGTTGTCCGCGGAAACACGGCGGTTCAACTCGACGCGCACGCCCAGTTGCCGCAGGCGCGTGCGGAAGTAGCGCAGCGTTTCCGCGAATTCCTCCTTGCCGGGAATGCGGCGCGCGAGGTTGAACTGGCCGCCGATCTCGCGCGCCGCCTCGAACATCGTCACGTAGTGGCCGCGCGCCGCCGCCGTCGTCGCGCACGCGAGCCCCGCCGGTCCCGCGCCGACCACCGCGACCTTCGCCGCCTGCGCGGCCGGCTGCAACTTCATTTCGGTTTCGCGGCACGCGAACGGGTTGACGAGGCACGACGCGATTTGCCGGGCGAAGATGTGATCGAGGCACGCCTGGTTGCAGCCGATGCACGTGTTGATCTCGTCGGCGCGATTTTCGCTGGCCTTGTTGACGAACTCCGGGTCCGCCAGGAACGGCCGCGCCATCGACACCATGTCGGCGTCGCCGCGCGCGAGGATCGCCTCGACCGTCGCCGGGTCGTTGATCCGGTTGGTCGTGATCAGCGGGATGCTCACCGCACCCCTTCATCCGCCGGGTCACCCACGCGAACGCCGCGCGCGGCACCATCGTGCCGATCGTCGGAATGCGCGCCTCGTGCCAGCCGATGCCGGTATTGATGATCGAGGCGCCCGCGGCCTCGACCACCTGCGCCAGCTGCACGACTTCATCCCAGTTGCTGCCGCCGTCCACCAGATCGAGCATGGACAGGCGGTAGATGATGATGAACTCCTTGCCCGACCGCATCGCGCGTGCGCCGCACGATCTCGACGGGGAAGCGGATGCGATGCTCGAAGGAGCCGCCCCACTCGTCGTCGCGATGGTTGGTCTGCGGCGCCACGAACTGGTTGATGAGATAGCCTTCCGATCCCATGATCTCCACGCCGTCGTAACCCGCGCGCTGCGCCAGCTGCGCGCAGCGCACGTAGTCGGCGATCGTCTTGCGCACTCCCCAGCTGGTGAGGCCGCGCGCGCGGAACGGGCTGATCGGCGAGCGCGACGACGACGGCGCGACCGCCAGCGGGTGATACGCGTAGCGGCCCGCATGCAGGATCTGCAGCGCGATCTTTCCGCCGGCTGCATGCACGGCGTCGGTGACCATCCGGTGTTTCGGAACCTGCCACGAGAACGACAGCTGCGAGGCGCGCGGCTCCAGTCGTCCGGAGAGATTCGGCGCGATCCCGCCGGTCACGATCAGCGCCACGCCGCCGCGGGCGCGCGTCGCGTAGAACTCGGCCATCTTCGCGAAGCCGTTGGATTCCTCTTCCAGTCCCGTGTGCATCGATCCCATCAGCACGCGATTCTTGAGCGTGGTGAAGCCCAGGTCGAGGGGCGCCAGCAGGTGTGGATAGGTGGACATGGAGAGGGCAGATGACGACTGGAAAACCGGTGGTACGGCTGCGATAGTTTAAGCGACGGGCGACATCGGCGCTTTGACTACGGGCAGAATTCGGCCTTTCCGGTCGTGCTTCCGCAGTACGATCGGCCACCGCAGTCCACCCTCGTGATCGACGACATGTCTTCCGATTCCGCGTACTGCTCGCTGACCGAACTCTCGCGCCGCCTCGACGCCGGCGAAACCACGTCGCAGGACATCGTCGCCGGGTGCCTTGCGCGCATCGACGCGCTCGACGGCAAGCTGCACGCGTTCATCGATGTCTATCGCGACGACGCGCTGGCGATGGCGCGCAGCGGCCGATCAGGAACGCAAGAGCGGCAAGAACCGCGGTCCGCTGCACGGCCTGCCGATCGCGCTCAAGGACCTCATTCATTATCGAAGGACGGCAGACCACTGCCGGATCGAAGAGCTGGTTGGGCCGCATTTCCGACCATACCGCCACCGCGCTGTCAAAATTGCTGGCAGCAGGCATGATTCCGCTCGGCAAGACGCACATGGTCGAGTTCGCATTCGGCGGCTGGGGCCGCAACCAGCCGATGGGCGCGCCGTGGAATCCGTGGGACATGACGACGCATCGCGTAGCCGGCGGGTCCAGCAGCGGCTCCGCCGTCGCGGTCGCGGCAGGATTGGCGCCGGCGGCCATCGGATCGGATACCGGCGGATCGATCCGCATTCCCGCGTCGCTGTGCGGCCTCACCGGCCTCAAGTCGACCTATGGCCTCATCAGCCTCCACGGCGCGGTTCCGCTGTCGACGACGCTCGATTCGCTCGGGCCGCTCGCGCACACCGTCGAAGACGCCGCGCTGCTGACGGCGGCGATGGCCGGGCCCGATGCGTTCGACCCGGCAACGCTGGGCGCGCCGCGCTTCGACGCGGCCGCCGCGCTCGGCGGCTGAGCCCGACGTGCGCGGCATGCGCATCACCGCGCTGGCGGAAGAACAATTCACCGCCGATGTCGTTCCCGCGGTTCGCGCGAGGCACGCGGAGATGATCGCGCTGTTGCGCAACCTGGGCGCGACCGTGGAGGAGGTGCATTTTCCCGTTCGACTTCGAGGACCTGATGGTGCGCAACGGAAGGCTCATCGCGACCGAGGCCTACGCGTTTCATCGCGGCAGCGTCGAGGACGAGGCGCTGCCGCTGGATCCGTGGGTCCGCAAGCGCCTGCTGGGAGGAAAGTCACGAAGCGCGGCCGACTACATCGACGATCTTGCCTACAAGCGGCGAGCGAGCGCGGCTTTCGCCGACTGGATGCGCGGTCGCGACGCGCTGCTCACGCCCACGCTGCCGATCACCGCGACGCCGGTCGCCGACGTGGACGAGGAAGCGACGCCGCTGGCGACCTACACCCGCGTCGCCAATTACCTCGGCGCCTGCGCGCTGTCGCTGCCCGTCGAGCCGGACGCGAAGGGGCTGCCGATCGGCATGCAGTTCATCGGCGCTCCATTTACCGAGGTCACTCTTGTCCGGATCGGACGCGCCGTGCAGCGGGCGACGGCGTGGCACCGTCGCCACCCGCCGTTCTGACCCGCGCTCGCCGGATCGTCGGGAACCGCCGGCACCTGTCTCAGGCCGCGCGCCGTGCCTCGGCGGCGAGCTTCAGCTTGGCCTGCGCGTCACGCAGCGCCGTGCGCAAGCCTTCTTCCACGACCGGGTGGTAGAAGGGCATCTCCAGCATCTGCGCGATGGTGAGCTTCATCTGCAACCCCCACGCGAGCAGGTGCCCGATATGTTCGGCGTCGGGCCCGAGCATCTCCGCGCCCAGGAAGAGACCGCTGTCGCGTTCCGCGTAGACGTGGAGCAGGCCACGATTGCGCAGCATGACCCGCGCGCGACCCTGATTCGCGAACGACACCTCGCCAACGACATGCGGCGTGTCGCGCAGGCGCGTCCAGCCGCCGCCGACAATGGCAATCTGCGGATCCGAGAACACGACGCTCAGCAATGCGCGGCGCAAGCCGGGACGCACGGCCGGGAATCTCGCGGCGTTTTCGCCGGCGATGCGGCCCTCGTCGGCGGCTTCATGCAGCAGCGGAACATCGTTGTCGACGTCGCCGGCGATGAACACCGACGAATTGCCGCATCGCATCGTGTTCCGGTCGAACAGCGGTACGCCGCGCGCATCCGTGGCGAGCGTGGTCCGCGCCGAGTCCAGGCCGGCGACGTTGGCGGTGCGGCCGGTGGCCGCGAGCAGGAAGTCGAAGCGCTCGGACTGCGTGGAGCCATCCAGCGCGCGATAGTTGACCACGACGTCATCGCCGTCGCGCGCCACTTCCGCATGCGCGTCGGTGTCGAGGTAGAACTCCGCGCCGAAAATCGTCCCTGGCTTCGCGCAGCAAGCGCCGGGTCGGACAGCGGACCCACGCCGCCGCCGCGTCCGAATACCTTGACGCGCACGCCCAGCCGATGCAGCGCCTGGCCGAGTTCCAGGCCGATGACGCCCGGGCCGAACACCGCGACGCTTCCGGGAAGATCGGGCGAGCTCGAATACTTCGTCGTTGGTGATCAGCCGGTCGCCGAGCGCCTTCCAGGCCGCCGGATAGGCGGTCGACGAACCGGTCGCGATGACAACGGACTTTGCATGGACCGTGATGCCGCCGTCCACGGCCAGCGTGTTGTTGTCCAGGAACCGGGCGTAGCCACGCACCTTGTCGCCGTCGGGAATCTCGTCCACGCCGCGCGTGACAAAGCCGACGAAACGATCGCGCTCGCTGCGCACCCGTTCCATGACGGCCTTCCCGTCGACGCGGACGGAACCTTCCAGCGTGAGACCGAACCCGGGGAAACGATCGACCGCATGCGCAGCCTCGGCGGGCGCGATCAGCAGCTTGCTGGGCATGCACCCGACACGGGCGCAAGTCGTGCCGTACGGCCCGCCTTCGATGATCAGCGCGCGCGCGCCTGCCGCCTTCGCCGCGCGATACGCGGCCAATCCGGCCGTGCCCGCGCCTATCACCGCCACGTCGACGCGCAGTTCGCTGGTGATCCTCGATTCGGAATTCGTCATCGCTGAACCTTCAATGTGCGCGGGCTGAGCGGCGCACCGGCTACGGGAACCGCCCTCGCCCACGTTATGGCGCACGCTGCACGCCGAGCTTACGCCGCCTTCCTGAGAAAGGCTTCGAGCGCCTCCGAACCGCCGATCAGCCGGCCGTTGATGAAGACCTGCGGCACCGTCCCGGCGCCCGCGATGGCGCCCAGCGCCTTGGTGCGGATCGCATGCGTGAGCGGCACCTCGACGAACTTGTATCCAGCCTCGGTCAGCTGACGCTTGGCCTTGGCGCAGAATGCGCAGCCTTCGCGGGTCAGGACCGCCACCTGATCGGGCTTCTTGCGCTCCCGGGTTCAGGTACTTGAGCATCGTGTCGGCGTCGGACACCTTGAACGGATCGCCCGGCTCCTGCGGTTCGAGAAACTGCTTCTCGATCTTGCCGTCGCGCACGAGCATCGAATAGCGCCACGAGCGCTTGCCGAAGTTCAGGTCCGACTTGTCGACCAGAAGGCCCATCTTCTCGGTGAATTCGCCGTTGCCGTCGGGCAGCAGAAAGATGTTCTCGGCTTCCTGGTCCTTGCCCCATTCTTCCATCACGAACGGGTCGTTGACCGAGATGCAGACGATCGAGTCGATCCCCTGGTCGGCGAAGACCGGCGCCAGTTCGTTGAAGCGTGGCAGGTGCGTGGACGAGCAGGTCGGCGTGAACGCGCCGGGCAGCGAGAACACGACGACATTCTTGCCGGCAAAGATGTCGGCGCTGGTCACCGTCGCCCATTCGCCGTTGCGGCGCAGGCGGAACGTGACGTCGGGAACGCGTTGGCCCTCGCGGAGGGGCAGCTTGGCTTGGGACATGGCAGATATTCCTTGTCTAGGGATGATGGAGATCATCATCGGGGATGCCAGGTCATAAATCAATTTGTATATTTGGATGACCTTCATAACCCCCATCTATGTCGAGGGCGGGGTCAGTCGAAGAGCGAGCCGGTCGCCTGCTCCTGCGCCGGCTCGGGCATCGTCCCCGCTTCGTCCTCCGGCGTCAGCGCGCTGGCGCGCACGCCGAGCAGGCGGATCCGCCGGTCGAGCGGTACCCGCTTCAGGCATTCGCCGGCGACGCGCCTGATCGTCTGCGCGTCCTGCGTCGGCGGGTCGATGCGTCTGGTCGCGCGTGACGGTCTTGAAATTGTCGAAGCGGAGCTTCAGACCGATGGTCCGGCCGACATAGCCTTTGCGGCGCAGGTCGTCGCTCACGCCCGCGCACAATTCGGTGAAGACGCGCGAAAGCAGGTCGCGATCGCGCGTCGCCGAAAGGTCGCGCTCGAACGTGGTTTCCCGGCTGATCGACTTCGTCTCGCTGTGGGTGACCACAGGCCGCTCGTCGCGGCCATGCGCCACGGCGTGCAGCCAGGCGCCGTAGTTGGCGCCGAATTTCTCGATCAGCCATTGCGGGTCGGCGCGCGCCAGCTCGCCTATGGTCCGGATTCCCAGCGCTTCCAGTTTCGCGCTGGACTTGGGTCCGATGCCGTTGACCTTGCGCGCGGGCAGCGGCCAGATGCGCGCCGGAATGTCGGCGGGCGTCAACAGCGTCAGCCCGTCGGGCTTGTCCAGGTCCGACGAGATCTTCGCAAGCAGCTTGTTCGGCGCCACGCCGATCGAGCACGACAAGCCCGGTCGCGGCCCGCACTGCGTCCTTGATGGATTGCGCCACGGCGCGGGCGCGCGCGCCACGGATCGGGCGACGGTTCCCGCGCGGCCAGTCCGTGGAAGGGTAGTCTCCACGTCGGTCAGGTCGATGTAGATTTCATCGATCCCCCGGTCCTCGACTTGCGTCGCCAACGTGCGCACGGCTGCCTTGAACAGCCGCGAATACTTGCGATAACTGTCGAAGTCCGTCGGCAGCAGCACCACGTCCGGCGCGATCGCGGCGGCCTTCATCAGGCCCAGCGCGGAATGAAGGCCGAGCGCGCGCGCCTCGTAGGTTGCGGTCATCACCACGCCCCGTCCCGTGTAGTCGCGCAGCGTGGCGAATTTGCGGACGACGCCACCGGTGCCGGGGTCCGGCGTCTCGACGGGCTGATGGCGGCTGCCGCCACCGATGACCATGGGCCTGCCGCGCAATTCCGGATAGCGCAGCAACGCGACCGACGCGTAGAAGGCGTCCATGTCGAGGTGGGCGATCAACCGGGGGGCGTCGGGCATGGCCGGCACAGGTTACACCGCATGGCCGCACGCCCGACGTGCCGCGGAGCCCGTCGAACGGACGGGTCTCGCCTGCGTCCCGGCCGTATAATGTCGGCCTTTCCGATCGGCGCATTTTCCCTGCGTTTCCGCGATGAATCCTGGTTCCCGCATCGCCTCCTGCCTCGCCGCGCTCATCGCGGTCACCGTCGCTTGCTGTCCGCCTGTTCCAAGGCGCCGGAATCCGCGCCGCCGACGGCCGCGGCCACGCAGCCCAAAGTCGCCGCGGCCCATGTGGACGATGGCATCGCCTGGCAGCCGGCCGACGTCGACGCGGCGTTCGCGAAGGCCAGCGCAGACGGCAAGCCGGTGTTCCTGTACTGGGGCGCCAAGTGGTGCCCGCCGTGCAACCAGGTGAAGGCGACGCTCTTCAATCGCCAGGACTTCATCGAGCGCTCGCGCCATTTCGTCCCGGTGTATGTCGACGGCGACGGCCCGAACGCACAGCGCCTGGGATCCCGCTTCAAGGTCAGCGGCTATCCGACGATGATCCTGTTCACGCCGGACGGCAAGGAAATCACGCGCCTTCCGGGCGAGGTGGATGCCGAGCAGTACATGCAGGTGCTGAACTCGGGAATGAACGGCGCGCGGCCGATCAAGGAGACGCTGACGGCGGCACTCGCCACGAGCGCCGCCGCCAAGCCGCTCACCGATGACGACTGGCGCATGCTGTCGTTCTACTCGTGGGAAACCGACGACGCGCAGCTGGTCGCGAAAAACGACGTGGCGCCGACGCTTGCGAAACTGGCGCAGCGCGTGTCCCGCCGACCAGGCGCGCTTCCGCGACGCGGCTGGCGCTCAAGGCGCTGGCTGCTGCGGCCGCGGCGAAGGATGCGAAGCCGCACGACGACAAGGCGGGTGCCGCATTGCTGCGGCGTGTGCTGACCGAGCGCGAAACGTCCCGCGCCAACTTCGACATCCTCACCAACAACGCGAGCGACCTCGCGAGCTACGTCACGCTCCCGAAGTCGCCGGAGCGCGCGCAGCTGCTTGCCGACTGGGATGCCGCGCTGTCGCGCTGGATCGCCCTGCCGAATCTGTTCACGGCCGATCGCCTGACGGCCGTCACCACGCAAGTGCAACTGGCGGAGTTGAGCTTCGGCAAGGACGCGCTGCCCGCGCCGCTGCTGGCGAGCGTGCGCGAGCAGGTCGCGCGCGCCGATCGCGAAACGACCGAGCCGTATGCGCGGGAGGCCGCGATCAGCACGGGCGCCGACACGCTGGCGCAAGCCGGCCTGATGGCGGAATCCGACGCGCTGCTCACGGCCGAGTTGACGCGATCGAATACGCCCTATTACTTCATGCTCGGCCTGGCGGCCAATGCGAAGAAGCGCGGCGACAAGGCGGCCGCGCTCGCGTGGTACGAAAAGGCGCACGCCGCCGCCGACGGCCCGGCGACCCGCCTGCAATGGGGCGCAGGGTACGTCAACGCGCTGGTCGACCTGTCGCCGCAGGACGCGAAGCGCATCGAGACCGCCGCCGCGCAAGTCATCGGCGAACTGGAAGCGAAGCCGGACACGTTCTTCGGCCGCAATCAGCGCGCGCTCGAGAAGATGGGCAAGAAACTCACTGCATGGAACAAGGACAACCAGCATGGCGCATCGGTGCAGCGCATTCGCGCGCAGATGACCTCCGTGTGCGCGAAACTGCCGGCCGGCGACCCCGCGCGCGCCACCTGCGACGGCGCGTTGCAGCCGGCCAAATCGGCGTGAGACTGAAATCTAATCGCGCCATGACGACGCCGTACCAGGGCACCGGAAGCTGTCACGTATCCACCGGCGCCGAGTATCAGGTCCACATCGGCGCCTGATCTACGCAACTGAGTCACCCAACTGAGTTGCCAAACCGGGCTGCCACCGCGGTTCGCCGCGGTCACTGGCCAACGGGCCGGAATTCCGGCCCGTTTTCCATGGTCAACCAGAAACCGCAGACGGCGGCGGGGACGTTGTTGTAACCTGACGGCCATGTTGCGCGCCACGCTCTTCGTCGTCGTCATCGTCGGCGCCCTCGCCGCGTTCATCTGGTCCAGCGACCGCATTACGCTGGAAGGCGAACGCACGATCTACACGGTCACGTGCGAACGGGGCGTCGTGGGAGGGCCTGCGATGTTCCGGGCGCATTGCAGCCGGCGACCGCCACCGGTTCCGCTCCAGCCGCAGCCGCAACGAAGTCGTGTACTGGATCGCGGGTTCGCCCGCCGCTTCCGGAAAATTCACCGATTGCAAAGTCACCGACCGCGACCTCTGGTCGTGCAAGCCTCACCCCGGCGAGCAGCCGTCCATCACACATGAACTGTCCGATGGCCGGCCGGTCCATCGCGCCCCGGGAGACGACCTGCCGTTCCACGCCGTGACCAAGTGGAAATGGTGGGCGTTGCGCATGGGAATCCCGGGATTCAGCAAGGCGGATTACAGCAATACGATCGACGCGCACAAGCCCAAGTTGCGGCCGCTGGACACGCCGGCCAAGTGACACTCGCTGGCGTGGCCCCCGATCTCATGATCGTCGCGACGAACAACGCGCGCGCCACGCATGACTGACGCCACGTCGGACCTTGCCGTGCTGTTCGCCGACGTCAGCGGCAGCACCAAGCTGTACGAGTCGCTCGGCGACACGGAAGCGCTGGCGACCATCGGCCGGTGCGTCGCGCTCATGAGCGACGTGTGCGTCGGGCACGGCGGCCGCGTGGTCAAGACCATCGGCGACGAGGTCATGGCGGTGTTCGCGTCCGCCGACAACGCGGCCGAAGCCGCGGCGGAAATGCAGTCGCGGATTTCCGAGCACGCACCGGTCGGCGGCTCGCGCCTGGCGATTCGCGTCGGCTTTCACCTGGGACCGGCGATCGAAGCCGCCGGCGATGTCTTCGGCGACTCCGTCAACGTGGCGTCGCGGATGGCCGCGCTGGCCAAGCGCGAACAGATCATCCTGTCGTCGCACACGGTCGCGGCGCTGGCCCCGTGGCTGCGAGAGCGAGTCCGCGAAGTCGACACGCTGTCGGTCAAGGGCAAGGCGCAGGACATCGGCATCTTCGAGCTGATCTGGCAGGACTCCGACGCGGACCTGACGGCGGTCGCGACGCGCTGGAAGCCGCTGCCCGCGCGCATCGTGCTGCGCCATGGCGCGACGGAACGCATTCTCGACGAATCCGCCACGACGATCACGCTGGGCCGCGACGCGCAGAACGACATCGTGATCGCCGACCGCAAGGCGTCGCGGCTGCACGCGCGCGTGGAACGCCGCCGCGACAAGTTCGTCATCGTCGACCAGAGCTCGAACGGCACCTACGTCACCGTCGACGGCGAGCCGGAGATCATGCTGCGCCGCGAGGAGTTGCTGCTGCGCGGGCGCGGCCGCGTAGCCTTCGGGCACGCCCACGCCGAGGACCCCACGGAGTTTCTCGCGTTCTCCTGCGTGGACTGAAGGACCGCGCCAGGTGGGTATTGCCTCGCTTGGTATAATGCCAACTGCGATGTGACCCGAATCAGCCGCCCGCCATTCCGGCCGGCGGCTTTGTTTTGGCCGAGTCGCCTTTGCGATGAACGAAGCCTCCTTCCCCGCCGATCTCGTCCGCGACGTTGCCCGTCGCCGCACGTTCGCGATCATCTCGCACCCGGACGCGGGCAAGACGACGCTGACGGAAAAGCTGCTGCTCTTCGGCGGCGCCATCCTGATGGCGGGAACGGTCAAGGCGCGCAAGAGTTCGCGCCATGCGACGTCGGACTGGATGGAAGTCGAGAAGCAGCGCGGCATCTCCGTCACCAGCTCGGTGATGCAGTTCGACTATGCCGGCCACACGATCAACCTGCTCGACACGCCGGGCCACCAGGACTTTTCCGAGGACACGTATCGCGTGCTGACCGCCGTCGACGCCGCCGTCATGGTCATCGACGCGGCGAAAGGCGTGGAGGAGCAGACGATCAAGCTGCTCAACGTGTGCCGCATGCGCAACACGCCGATCATCACGTTCGTGAACAAGATGGACCGCGAGGTGCGCGAGCCGGTCGCGCTGCTCGAGGAAATCGAGTCGGTGCTGAAGATCGATTGCGCGCCGGTCAGCTGGCCCATCGGCATGGGCAAGGCCTTTCGCGGCGTGTTCGACCTGCTGCAGGATCGGCTGGTGCGCTTCACGCCGGGCGAAGAGCGGCGCGCCGCGTCCGAAGACAGCGAGTTGATCGAGGGCATCGCCAATCCGCGCCTCGACGCGCTGTTTCCGCAGGAAACCGCGGCGCTGCGCCACGACATCGACCTGATTCGCAGCGCCAGCTCGCCGTTCGACCTGGACGAGTTCCTGGCCGGCAGGCAGACGCCGGTGTTCTTCGGCTCCGGCATCAACAATTTCGGCGTGCAGGAAATCCTGCAGGCGCTGGTCGACTGGGCGCCGCCGCCGCAGCCGCGCGACGGCGGCGAGCGCATCGTGCATCCGGCGGAAGCGCCGTTCACCGGTTTCGTGTTCAAGATCCAGGCGAACATGGACCCGCAAGCACCGCGATCGCATCGCGTTCTTCCGCGTGTGCTCCGGCCGCTACACGCCGGCGATGAAGGTGCAGCACCAGCGCATCGGGCGCGAGATGAAGCTCGGCAACGTCATGACGTTCATGGCCAACGAGCGCGTGGCGAGCCAGGACGCCGTGGCCGGCGACATCATCGGCATCCACAACCACGGTCAATTGCAGATCGGCGACACGCTCACCGAAGGCGAAGCGCTCGGCTTCAAGGGCATTCCGTATTTCGCGCCGGAGATGTTCCGCGTCGCGCGTCCGCGCGACCCGTTCAAGGCCAAGCAGCTGCAGAAGGGCCTGCAGCAGCTGGGCGAGGAAGGCGCGATCCAGGTGTTCGAGACCGTGTCGAGCAAGACGCTGCTGCTGGGCGCGGTCGGCCAGCTGCAGTTCGAGGTGGTCGCGGCGCGCCTCGCCAGCGAATACAAGGTCGACGCGCTCTACGACGACGCGGGCATTGCGACCGCGCGCTGGCTCACTTATCCTGACGAGACGACGCGGCGCGATTTCGAGCGCGACCGCGCGGCATCGCTGGCGACCGACGTCGACGACAATCCCGTGTACCTGGCGACCAACCGGTTCAACCTGCAGGCGGCGATGGAGCGCTGGCCGAAGGTCGGCTTCCACACGACGCGCGAACACGGGCAGCGGCTCGCGCACGCATAAGGCTGGAAGCGCAGTCACGCCATGTCCATGTACGGCGCCGGCATCGCCGACAGTTTCGACCTGGCGACGCTCACGCCGGATTTCTTCGCCAATCCCTATCCGTACTATCGCGCGCTGCGCGAGCACGCGCCGGTCAAGGCGATGCCGGACGGCTCCTGGTTCCTCACGCGCTACGACGACATCCTGCCCGTCTACCGCGACCGAAGGTCTTCAGTTCCGACAAGAAGAAGGAGTTCGGGCCGAAGTACGGACCGTCGCCGCTGCTCGAGCACCACACGACGAGCCTCGTGTTCAACGACCCGCCGCTGCACACGCGCGTCCGCCGGCTGATCCTGGGCGCGCTGTCGCAGCGCCACATCGCGGCGATGGAGCCGGGACTGGAAACGCTGGTCGACGGACTGCTCGACGCGATGGCGGACAAGGGCCATGTCGATCTCATCGAGGATTTCGCGGCGTCGATCCCGATCGAGATCATCGGCAACCTGCTGGGCGTGCCGCACGCGGAGCGGGCGCCGCTGCGCGGCTGGTCGCTGGCGATCCTGGGCGCGCTGGAGCCGGTGCTCACGCCGGAGCGCGCGGCGTCAGGCAACGCCGCCGTACGCGAAATGATGGACTACCTGGGCGCGCTGGCGAGCGATCGCCGCCTGCATCCTCGCGATCCGGAGACCGACGTGCTGACGCGGCTGATCCAGGGCGAACACGGAAACGCAAATGAGATCGAGCGGCTGACCGAGACCGAACTGATGCACCAGTGCATCTTCCTGCTCAACGCCGGCCACGAGACCACGACCAACCTGATCGGCAACGCGCTGCATGCGCTGACCGAGTGGCCGGACGAGAAGGCGCGGCTGATCGCGAATCTCGGCGACCCGGCCATCGTCAAGTCGGCGGTCGAGGAATTCCTGCGCTTCGAGAGCTCGAACCAGCTGGGCAACCGGATCACGACCTGCGAAACCACCGTCGGCGGCGTGACGCTTCCGCCCGATGCGCGCATCACGATGTGCATCGGCGCGCGCCAATCGCGATCCGGCGCAGTTCCCCGATCCGGACCGGCTCGACATCACGCGCGAGCCGAACAAGCACATCGCGTTCGGCTTCGGCATTCACACCTGCGCGGGGATGAACCTCGCGCGGCTCGAGGCCCGCGTCGCGCTCGCCCGTTTCCTCGCGCGCTTTCCCGGCTACGCGCTGGCCGGAGAACCGACGCGCGGCGGGCGCGCGCGTTTTCGCGGCTTCCTGCATCTGCCCTGCCGGGTCGCGCCCTGACGCGCGCGCGTTGCCGCGGCTCATTTCCCCGACAGCATCTTCCGCCGCATCGCGACATCGATGTCGAGGAATTTCCAGTATTGCTTGAAGATCGGCGGACTGAAGCCCGAGATCCACGGCTGCACGTAGTTGGTCTCGACGCGAAACACCGCGGGCAGCATCGGCATGTACGCCTGCGCCAGTTCCGTCATCTTGCGCGCCGATGCGATTTGCGCGGCGGGCTCCTCGCTGCGCAGGAACTCGCCGAACGCCGCGTCGAATTCCGCCAGCTTGAAGCGGCTCAGGTTTATGCTCGACTGCGCCTTGCCCCAGAGCGGAATCAGCACCGCGTAGCCGGACGGCACGCCGCCCTGCCCGACGAACGCCATCTGGTATTTGCCGGCGACCATCTCCTTGACCGCGTCCTGGAACGGCGTGACGTGGAACTCCATGCGCAGCTTGATCGCATCCATGTCGCGCTTGAGCAGCGTCTGCGTCTCGCGCGAGATCGCACCCGAGCGGATCGTGAAGGTCACGGTCAGCGGCTTGCCGTCCGGACTCTTGCGAAAGCCGTCGGCATCCAGCTTGTCGAAGCCCACGCGATCGAGCAGGCGCATCGCCGCCGCCCGGTCGAACAGCGGCTTTTTCGGCAACGTCGGATCGTATCCGGTCATCGTCGGCGGCACGATCTGGTTGGCCGCGATTCCCTGCCCGGCGTAAACGACCTTGACCAGCGTTTCCGTGTCGATCGCAAGCGCGATGGCGCGGCGCAGCGCGATGTGCTCGCGGTCCATGCCGCCGATCGTCCGGTCCTCCATGTTGAAATAGACCGAGAAGACGACCGGTTCGACGAACGTGTGGCGGGTTACGCCCTTCGCCGCAAGCTCGGGCTTCAGCTTGCCGTTCACCATCAGCCGCGTCGCCGGTTCGCCGCGCACGACGATGTAGTCGAGGCCGCCCTTCTCGAATTCCAGCAGCCGCACGGAATCCTCGTCGATCAGGCTGATGTCGACCACGCCCACCTGGGGCAGCGTCTTGCCTTTCATGCTGCGCACCAGCGCAGCGCGCGCGGGGTCGTTGCTTTCCGGAAAGCGAATCGGGCGATAGCCGGGATTGGCGTCGAGGATGACCTTCGAACCCTGCCTCCATTCGCGCAACTTGTACGGGCCGGTCCCGACCGCGCGCGTGCGGATGTCGCCGCCCGCGGCTTCGACGACTTCGCGCGCGACGGCGCCGCGAACCAGGTTGTCGTGGATGATCGGGTAGTTGGGCTCGATGAGGCGCAGGCGCAGCGTGTAGCGATCGTGCGCGCGCAACCCTTCGATCGGTCGGTCGTAGTCGAATTTGCGCGCCGGCTTCTGGCGGCCTCGACGACATCGCGCGCGCCGACGAGCAGGTCGGAGGTGACTGTGGCGCCGCCGCGGCGCAGATTGGGATCGATCCAGCGCTTCAGCGAATAGACGTAGTCCTCCGCGACCAGTTCGCGGCGCTTGCCGCCGAACGCCGGGTCGTCGGTGAAGTAGATGCCCGGCGTGACCCGGATCGTCCACGTCTTGCCGTCGTCGGTAACCACCGGCGGCCCGGCCGCCGTGACCGGCGCGAGTCTCGGCGGCGACGCCAGGTAGTCGTATTCGTAGAGTCCTTCGAAGATCGCCGTGAAGATCTGGAACGAAGGGTCGTCGTTGAACTGCTGTGGATCGAAGGTCTCGATGTCGAACGACGCGAAACGCAGCACCTTGGCCGGATCCGCCGCATGCGCCGCGTGCCCCGCGCAGCCGGCGACAAGCGCGGCCAGCGCAATCCAGCGCGCCGCGATTCCTGCTCTGGTGATCTGCACGGGCGGGTCCTTCGTCGTGGGCGGGTGGCATCGGGAAGCGGCGGCGCTGCCGATTATGCATCAGCGCCCGCGCGCTTGTGACCGCTTGCCGCGGCACCGGGCGTGGACCGGTTCCGCTATCATTGCCGCCTGGCGCCGGCAACGGACCGGTACGCCGCATCGAACGATCTCCCGGAGGAAACATGAAACACGTATTGGTCGGCAGTGCGCTGCTGTGCGCGATGCTCGCGATGGCCGGCAGCGCCGGCGCGCAGGTCAAGGTGGGGGTCATCGTGTCCGCCACGGGGCCTGCGGCATCGCTGGGCATTCCCGAGAAGAACACCGTCGGCCTGTGTTCGAAGTCCATGGGCGGCAAGACAGTGGAATTCATCCTGCTCGACGAGGCGTCCGACACCACGACAGCGGTCCAGAACGCCAAGAAGGTGATCGGCGAGGACAAGGTCGACGCGATCATCGGCACGACGACGACGCCGACCACGCTGGCGATCCTCGACGTGATCGCCGACGGTGAAACGCCGACGATCTCGCTCGCCTCGTCCATTCGCATCATCGAACCGATGGACGCGAAGCGCGCATGGATGTTCAAGACGCCGCAGACCGACGTGATGATGGCCGGCGCCATCCTGGAACACATGGCGAAGAACGGCGTGAAGACGATCGGCTACGTCGGGTTCAACGACGCGCTGGGTGAGGCATTCTTCGCCGAGATCGACAAGGCGGCGAAGGCGCGCAACATCACGCTGGCCGCGAACGAGCGCTTCGCGCCGAAGGACACCAGCGTGGTCGGACAGTCGCTGAAGCTTCTCGCCGCCAAGCCGGACGCCATCGTGATCGGCGCATCCGGCACGCCGGCCGCGTTGCCGGCGCGCACGCTCGTCGAGCAAGGCTACAAGGGCAAGCTCTATTTCAACCACGGCGTGGCCAACAACGACTTCCTCCGTGTCGGCGGCAAGGACATCGAAGGCGGCTACGTGCCGACGAGTCCGGTGATCGTCGCGGCGCAGTTGCCCGACAGTAATCCGGCGAAGAAGCAGGCATTGGATTACATCAAGGTCTACGAAACTGCGTTCGGTGCCGGCAGCGTGTCCGCGTTCGGCTCGTACACGTGGGACGCGTGCCTCGAACTGGCGAACGCAATTCCGCAGGCGTTGAAGGTTGCGCAACCGGGCACGAAGGAATTCCGGCGCGCGCTGCGCGACGCGCTCGAGGCCACGAAGGACCTTCCCGTGACCAACGGCGTCGTGAACATGAGCAAGACCGACCATCTGGGCCTCGATTCGCGCGCGCGGGTCATGGTGCAGATCAAGGACGGCAAGTGGGTGTTACAAAACTGAGGCAGAACTGAGTCGGAACTGACGCGGAGCCGAAGGAGCGCCAAGCCATGGCCAATACCCACCACCTGACCGGCACCGGTCCGCACAAAGTCATCGCGCTGCATGGCTGGTTCGGGGACCAGCACGCCTTTGCGCCGATGGAAGCGTTCCTGACCGGCAGCGAATTCAGCTACGCGTTCATGGACTACCGCGGGTGCGGTGGCATGAAGGATGTCGCCGGCGCGTTTACGATGGACGAGATCGCCGCCGACACGCTGGCGCTGGCCGACGCTCTCGGCTGGCGCGAATTCAGCCTGATCGGCCACTCGATGGGCGGCATGGCGATCCAGCGCGTGCTGACGCGCGCGCCGGCGCGGGTGAAGAAGCTGGTGGGAATCACGCCGGTGCCGGCCTCCGGTTCGCCGTTCGACGACGCGGGCTGGGCGTTGTTCTCGGGCGCCGCGGAGAATGCAGCCAACCGCTACGCCATCATCGACTTCACCACCGGCAACCGCCTGTCGCCGACGTGGATCAACCAGATGGTCGCGAATTCCCTGGCCTCAACGGCGAAGGCCGCATTCGCTGCGTATCTGCTCGCGTGGGCGAAGACAGACTTCAGCGCCGAGGTGAAGGGCCTGCCGCACCCGGTGCACGTGATCGTCGGCGAGCACGACCAGGCGATCACCGCCGATGCGATGAAGGCGACGTACCTCGCGTGGTATCCGAACGCGACGCTCGAAATCCTGAAGAACTCAGGGCACGTTCCGATGCACGAGACGCCGGTAGCACTGGCGACTGCGGTCGAGCGATTTCTTCGCGCTTAGGCTACCCTGGCGGACCCACGCCCGCAGGCGGCGGGGTATTGGGCGGCGGATAATTGCCCGGCGGATAGCCCGATGGCGCCCCGGGCGGAGGCGGATAGTTGGGCGGCGGATAGCTGTAGACCGGCGTCCGTCGCGCGACCGCCTGTCCCGGCAACAGGTTGCCGCGCGCGTACATGCATTGCACGTACGCCATGTCGTACCCGCGCTGCATCTGCCAGGACGACGCGTACGCCATGTTGCTGGTCCCCGGCGCGCTGAACAACAGACCCGTGCCGGCACCGATCGCGGCGCCTTGTCCCGCCTGCCCGGTGGCCGACCCGATGATCGCGCCCGCGGCCGCGCCGAGCGCGGTACCCACGGCCGCATTGGCTGCGGCATTGTTCGCCGCCGCAACGCCTTGGGGGGCAACGACGTTCTGCGCATATTGCTGGCAGGACAGCGCCGTCGTTCTGGAATTGCTCCAAGCTCTTCTGTGGCCCCGGCAGGACCATGACCGTCGGTGCGGTGGGAACGGTGACGCATCCACCGAGCACGAGTGACCGCAGCCAGCGGCAACAATAGCAAGCGCTTGCTCATAGTGTCTTTCGCACGACGGTCATTCCGATAGCCGCGGGACCACCGGCGAGCCTGGATTGGTTTGCGGAACGACCTGCATCCAGGACTTGTTGCACGATTTCACGTACGGATAGTAGCCGGCCGGATCGACGCAGTAATACCAGAAGTTGTTCGCCGGTGCCGCCTGCGGCTGAGGCGCGAAGGAAGGCACCGAGTCGTCTCCGATCCAGACTCCGGTCTGGTTGGTCACGAAGGTAGGCGAAGTATCGACGAACGTGGTTCCCCAACCCCAGCCTGGCCAACCCACGGAAACGCCGACCCCCGGCCACCAGAAGCCGCCCCAGCCGACGGCGCACCAGGCGCCGCAACCCCATCCCCAGCCCGGTCCGCGCCAGCCGGCGCCGTACCATCCGCCACGCCAGCCGTTGTTCCACGAACCGCCGCGCCAGCCGTTGTTCCACGAGCCGCCGTGCCAGCCGTTGTTCCAGGAGCCGCCGTGCCAACCGTTGTTCCAGCTGCCGCCGGAGCCGCCATGCCAACCGGAGCCACCGCTCCAGCTGCCGCCGGAGCCGCCATGCCAGCCACCACCTGAACCGCCGCTCCAGGAGCCGCCGCCCGATCCGCCGCGCGATCCTCCGCCACCGCCACCGCCGCCACCGCGACCCTGCGCATCTGCAGCGCCGCTGACGGCCACTGCCAATGCAGCGCCGCAAATGTAACAAGATATTTCTTCATGGCCTCGCTCCTACATTCACGGCGGTTCGACCCGGGTTCGCAACCCGAGTTCATGATCCGCGACGGTCGACAAGCCGTGTTCATCTGCACCTTAGCCTATAGCAATAACGCTTCGACCCCTGTCGCGGATTACAAGCCGGCGCGGGGCAATCAGGCGTCGAATCCGCCCTCTCGCCGCAAATCGAGCGAATTCTCGGCTGTCAGCATTTGTACAAACGTCCAGGCTACGTCCAGCCGTTGCGCCGTCGTTGCGACGGCCACCGAATAGGTCGTGGCCAGATCGAATTCCGCCGGCATCGGACCGACCAGAGTCACGCCTGGCGTATAGCGGATCTCCGTGATCTGCGTGCAGCCCACGAGTCCACCTTCTCTCGATTGCGCCAGCTCGCGCATCGCGAGGGCGCCATTGGGAAACGCGCGCAGTCGCGACGCGACGTTGTCATAGATTTCCAGTTGCCGCAGCACCTTGACGCAGTGCACACCTGCGGTGGAACGTTCCGGGTCCGGCAGGTAGAGAGCCATTCATCGTCAGAAAGCAATCGCCGCAGTTCGTTGCGACCGGTGATGACCGGCAGCGCCTCGTCATCGCGCACCGCAATGCCCGTATGCACGCGGCCGAGCGGCGTGATGGTATCGGCCACAACGCGGCCGTCCTGCGCAAGCGCATCGAGCATCGCCGCGGTGAGGATGATCACATCGCATGGCGCGCCGCTCAACAGCCGTTCGCGGATCGCGCCGACCGCTCCGAATTCGCCGCGCAGCGTCGTGCCGGTCGCCGCAAGCAACGCGGGCGCGAGCGCTTCGACGAGACCCTTCGCCGCGCCGGCGCTCAGCACATGCAGTTCCGTCATCGCATCGCGCACGACGCCGGCGGCGTCAACCACTATGCACGCCGCAAGTCACTGGTCGGGTTTCGCACCGGAGATCTTCACGATGCGTTCCCACTTGACGATGTCGTCGGCGGCATAGCGGCTGAATTCCTCCGGTGTCATCAGCATTCCCGACCGCGCCCTGCTTCGCCCATTCATCGCGGACGTCGGGACGAGCGACGATTCGGCGGATCTCGGCGTTCAGGCGGTTCACGATCGCCGGCGGCGTCGCCTTCGGCGCCATGACGCCGAGCCAGATCACGGCCTCGTAGCCCGCCACGCCGGCCTCGTTCATCGTCGGCACGTTCGGAAGCACCGACGAGCGCGCCTTGCCGGTCGTCGCCAGCGGGCGCACGCGGCCGGCCTTCGCATATTCGTTCATCGTGGTCACGGCATCGAACATCATGTCGACCTGTCCGCCCAGCACGTCGGTGCGCGCACCCGAGCTGCCCTTGTAGGGAATGTGCACGATGTCCACGCCCGCCATCGCCTTGAACAATTCTCCGGCCATGTGGTACGGCGTGCCCGGTCCGGACGACGCGTAGTTGAGCTTGCCGGGAGACGCCTTCGCGATGCGGATCAGATCGGCCAGCGAGTTGGCCGCGACCGCAGGATGCACGACCAGCACCAGGTCCGAGTAGTTGATCGGGGACACGGGGGCGAAGTCGCGCAGCAGCGCATACGGCTTGTTCGGGATCAGCGACTCGTTGACGGTCTGCGCGTTCGACATCAGCAGCAGCGTATAGCCGTCGGGCGGGCTCTTGGCCACGGCGTCGGTTCCCGTGACGGACCCCGCTCCGGGACGATCCTCCACCACGAAGGGTTGACCCATCGCCTCCTGCAGCCGTTGCGCGAGGAAGCGCGCATAGACATCGGCAGGCCCGCCGGCGGCGAAGGGCACGATGATCTTTACCGGGCGATTGGGATAGTCCTGCGCGCGAACCGCGCATGCGGCAAGCGCCATGATTACGCAGGCCAACACCTTCAACGTGGAACGCTTCATGGCAAACTCCTCTTGTCACGGGGGCGCGATTCGCCGCTGCAATCTACCTCAATCCGGGCCTGTGCTGTAATACGGTCGCATCGCACCTCCGAATTTTCCCCAACATGCCCCCCGTCACCACTTCGCTCATCGTCGCCAACGTCGCGATGTTCCTGCTCTTTTCGAGCACCGGCGACCTGCTGTCGCCGCTCGCGCTGTGGCCGCTCGGCGCCGCGCAATATGTCGGCATCGGATTCGCTCCGTGGCAGCTCGTCACCTACGCGTTCCTGCACGGCAGCATGCTGCACCTGCTGTTCAACATGTTCGCGCTGTACATGTTCGGCACCGCCATCGAGCAGGTGTTCGGGTCGCGCCGCTATCTCATCTACTACGCCGTCTGCGTCGTCTCGGCGGCGATAGCGCAACTGCTCGTCGCGAAGCTGATGGGCGGGTTCTATCCGACCGTCGGCGCATCCGGTGGCGTGTTCGGACTGCTGCTCGCGTATGGGCTGTACTTCCCGAACAACCGGGTGATGCTGCTGTTCCCGCCCATACCGCTGCCGGCGCGCGTGTTCGTCCTCATCTACGCCGCGCTCGAACTGGTCATGGGCGTGACTGGCGCGCAATCCGGAGTGGCGCACTTCGCGCATCTGGGCGGCATGGTCGGCGGCTTCATCATGCTTCGCTACTGGCGCGGCGGAGGACCCACCTGGCGGCGCAAATTCTGACCTATCGCGTCATCTTTTCCTGCTGCGCGCGGATTTCGCGGGCGTGGTCAGCGTCCAGTCGGCGGCAGTAAAGCGCTCCGCCAGGAAATCGGTGAACGCCCGGACCTTGGCGGACAAATGGCGCCGGCTGGGATACACGACATAGATCGACGATGGCGGCGGCGCGAACTCGCGCAGGATCGTCGTCAACTTCCCGGCCCGCACGTCGGGGCCGACGATGAAGTCCGGCTCGTATGCGATCCCCGTGCCCTCCACGGCCAGCGCCTCGAGAAAGCGGCCGTTGTTGGCGTGAACCGGGCCGGCGACACGCACATTGCGCTCGCGTCCGGAGCGATCGCGAAAAGGCCACACGTTCCTGAGCGATGAATACTCGTAGGTAAGGCACGCGTGCGCCGCGAGATCCTCCGGCGTGGCGGGTGCGCCATGCCGCGCGAGGTACGACGGCGCCGCGCAGCAGACGAGCCGTGTCTCTCCCACCTTGCGCCCGACGAGATTCTGGCTGCCGATGGGGCCGATGCGCACGGCGACATCGAAGCCTTCGTCGACGAGGTCGACCGCGCGGTCGGACAGCTCGATGTCGAAGCGCATCTCCGGATAGCGCGTGATGAAGGCAGCGATCGCCGGCGCCAGGTGGCGCGCGCCGAATGTGATCGACGACGTCAGCCGCAGCGTGCCGCGCGGCCGGATCGTGGCCGCGCCGGCCGACTCCTCGGCTTCCTCGAGGTCCGCCAGCAATTGCACGCAGCGCTCGTGGAAGGCGCGCCCGCTTTCCGTCAGCGACAGCCTGCGGGTCGTGCGATTCAGCAATCGCGCGTTGAGATGTGCCTCGAGTTCCGAAACGTGGCGCGATACGGAAGACACCGAGGTATTGAGGCGCTGCGCGGCGCGGGCGAAGCTGCCGGTCTCGACGACCTTGGCAAAGGCAGTGAGCGCGAGGAATCGGTCCATCGGACATTATTGTTGCATATTCTGCAATAGTTTGTCCTATGTAGCCTACTTTATCTTGCCTGCGACAAAGCTCAAGCTTCGTTTCGTGGCACCGCAACGCGTGCCGGCCCCGCGGGGATCCGGCCAAGGCGGACCCCCTTCGAACCTACCGGAGAACCTGCATGAAGCTCTACTACTCGCCCGGCGCCTGCTCGCTCGCGCCGCACATCGCGCTCAGCGAAGCTGGCCTCGCCTATAGCGCCGTCAAGGTCGATCTGCGCAAGCACGTACTCGCCGACGGCACGGACTACTACACCATCAATCCCAAAGGCTACGTGCCGCTGCTCGAACTCGACGACGGCCAGCGCCTGTCGGAAGTCGCCGTGATCCTGCAGTACATCGCCGACCGCAAGCCGGGCTCCCTCGCGCCCGTGTTCGGCACGATGGAACGCTATCGCGTGATGGAGTGGCTCAACTTCGTCGCAACCGAAATCCACAAGCAGTTCGGCCCGCTGTGGTATCCCGACACGCCCGAGGCCACCCGCGACAAGCAGCGCGCCACGCTGGCCAAGCGTTTCGACCATGTGTCCAAGACGCTGGCCTTGCAGCCTTATCTAACGGGCGACACGTTTGGAATCGCCGACGCGTACCTGTTCACGGTGCTGAATTGGGCGGGTATGCTGAAGGTCGACCTGTCGCCGTGGCCAGCATTGCAGAAATTCCTGGCCAGGGTCGCCGCCCGTCCGCAAGTGCATGCGGCGCTGGTGGCCGAAGGCCTGGCCAAGGCGGAGCCGGTTCCCGCCTGATCGATTCCTTGCTGGTCCGCGCGCCGCCGTTATGAGCGGCGCGCGGGAGTGGCGAACCGGTCTCACTGGAGAAACCCACATGCAAGACCGCCTGCCGACATTGTTTCTTTCGCATGGCTCGCCGATGTACGCCATCGAACCCGGCGACGCAGGCGGCGCCTGGGCGGAGTTGGGGCGCACGCTGCCCAAGCCCCGCGCGGTGCTGATGGTTTCAGCGCACTGGGAAACCGCGGTACCGATGCTTTCCGGCAGCGCCAAGCCGGAGACGATCCACGACTTCGGCGGCTTTCCGCCGGAGCTCTATCGCATCGCCTATCCGGCGCCCGGCGCGCCCGGGCTGGCGACGCAATGCGTCGCGCTGCTGAAGGCCGGGGGCATTGCCGCCGGTGTCGACGGCTGCCGCGGGCTCGACCATGGCGCCTGGGTGCCGCTGCGCTGGATGTATCCGCAGGCGGACATCCCCGTCGTGCAGTTGTCGGTGCAGCCTGGGTTGGGGCCTGCGCACCACGTGCAGTTGGGACGCGCGCTCGCGCCGCTGGCCGGCGACGGTGTGCTGATCATCGGCTCCGGACACACAACGCACAACCTGCGCGACTGGATGGCCAATGCGCGGCGCCCGGATCCGCTCAAGTACGCGCAGGCTTTCTCGGCGTGGCTCGCTGCGGCGCTGGCCGCGCACGATACAGACGCGTTGGTCGGCTATCGCGAGCGCGCGCCGGACGCCGATCGTGCGCATCCCAGCGACGAGCACTTCCTGCCGCTGTTCGTCGCGTACGGCGCCGCCGGCGACAGAGCGCGGCCGGAGCGCTTCATCGACGGATTCCTGAACGGTGCGCTGGCGATGGACTCCTACCTGTTCCACGCCGACGAGGCGAGGGCGCACGCGTAACCCCGGCGGGCAGGAAGCGGCGGAGTCCTTTAAAATGGGCGGTTCCCCAGGACTAAGCCAAGGAACCCGACATGCCCGCCGACTCCCGCACCGCCGAAGCGACGATGGATGCCGCGTCGCTGTACCGCGAAGAAATCATTACCGATCGCAAGGTCGGCACCATTCGCCTGATGGTGCCGGTGAAGAGCGACGGCTCGACCGACCCCGCCCGGCCCACCATCTACACGGGCGACGCGCAGATCATGACCAACATGGGCGCGCTGCCGGTGAGCTTCGACATCGAGGCTTCCAACCTCGCGGAGGCCGTCGCCAACTACGGCGAAGCCGCCAAGGTCGGCATCGAACGCACGATGCGCGAGTTGCAGGAACTGCGGCGCCAACAGTCGTCAGGTTTGATCGTGCCTCCCGCAGGCGCCGCCAGCGCGCTGGCCAGCGGCGGCTTTCCCGGCGGCGGAAAAATCCAGATGCCGTAACGGCATTCCGCTTGCGCTCGCATGACCAACACCGCCATCCTCACCGCGTCGGCTTTGCTGATGTTCGCGTACCTGCTCGACATCGTCGGGCGGCGGTGGAAGCTGCCCTCGGTGGTCCTGCTGATCGTCACCGGCATCGTGTTGCGGCAGGTCATGGAGTCGGTCCACCTGCACCTGCACTGGATCGATCCGGTCGTCCCGGTGATCGGAACGCTGGGCCTGATCCTGATCGTGCTCGAGGGCGCGCTCGACCTCAAGGTTTCGCGCGATCGCCTGGGGCTCATCGCCCGCGCGGGCGCGTCCACGGTGCTGGGATTCGCGGCAACGCTCGCCGCCTTCGCCACGCTGTTCCATCTGGGGCTTTCGCTGGAGATACCGGTCGCCGTGCTGGCGGCGATTCCCTTCGCCGTCATCAGCAGCGCCGTGGCCATTCCCGCCGCGCACGGACTTCCCGCGCAGCCGCGCGAGTTCGTCATCTACGAATCCTCGCTCTCCGACATCTTCGGCGTGCTCGTGTTCTACGCGTGGCTGAACGCTGAAGGCTCGCTGGAACTGTTCACCTTCGACCTGCTGGGCGGCGGCGGCGTGTCGCTCGCGGCAGCGGCTGTCGTTTCGCTTCTGCTCTACTATTTCATCAACCAGCTCGAAGGGCACGTGCGCTTCCTGCCGCTGATCGCAGGACTGATCTGCCTCTATGCCGTCGGCAAGGAGCTTCACCTGTCGCCGCTCATCATGGTCCTGGGCTGCGGGTTGCTGATCAACAATCCGGGCCTGATCAAGTGGAATGCGACGTTGCGCTCGCTGCACAGCGAGAAGTACGAGCAGACGCTGAAGGAGTTCAAGGGGCTGGTCGCCGAATTGACGTTCGCGACCAAGAGCTTCTTCTTCCTGCTGCTGGGCTACTGGACGGATCTCAAGGAAATGGTCTCGGTGAGAGCGTGGCTGGTCGCGGGTGCGGGGATCGCGATCATCTACGTGTCGCGGTGGCTGATCCTGAAGATACTGCGGCAGGAGGCCGCGGAGCGGCTCCTGTGGATCGCGCCGCGCGGCCTCATCACCGTACTGCTGTTCCTGAGCGCGAATGACTCCGGCCAGCTGCACCACTTCCCCTTCGGTTCGGTCATGCTCATCGTCCTCGTCACGGCCGCCCTGACCGCGCTCGCGCATCGCATGGCGGCGCCCTCGGCCGAGGCTCCTGCCGTCATCGAACCGGTGGCGGCGCCGCCGAAATAGCGTCGACCTGGATTAGGCAATCCGGCCGATGGCGGCGACGCCGCGTCGGCGCCGATCATCCGTTTCGCGTTCCTACACGAACGGAGGATCCATGACCCACCTGCTCGATCCGTCGCAGATACGCGATGAAACGCAATACTGCGCGGCGCTCGACGAACTCGAGGAACTGATGCTGGCCGATCCCGGAACGCCGGCAGGAAAGCGCTTCGACGAGCTGGTCCGGCTGATCGAGGACTACGAGTTGCGGCGCGACGGCTACGATCTCGATCGGATGAAGCGAATGCTGGCCGCCGGCACGCCTCGCTAGGTGCTCGCGGACGCGCCGGCGCGGTACGCGGCGTAGCCCCGCGAGCGCAACTGGCACGCCGGGCACGTTCCGCAGCCATAGCCCCAGGCATGCCGCTGCGTGCGGTCGCCCAGGTAACAGGTGTGCGTATGTTCGATGATCAACTCGACGAATCCGCCGCCGCCGAGCGATTCCGCCAGCTTCCACGTCGCCGCCTTGTCCAGCCACATCAGCGGCGTCTCGATGACGAAGCGCTTGTCCATGCCCAGGTTCAGCGCGACCTGCAGCGCCTTCAGCGTATCGTCGCGGCAGTCGGGATATCCGGAGTAATCGGTCTCGCACATGCCGCCGACCAGCACGCGAAGTCCGCGCCGATAGGCAATGGCCGCAGCGGCCGTCAGGAACAGGATGTTGCGACCCGGCACGAACGTCGTCGGCAGGCCGTTGGCGCCCATCGCGATTTCGCCGTCGCCGGTCAGCGCCGTGTCGCCGAGATCCTTGATCAGGCCGAGGTCCAGCACGTGATCGGCCCCGAGCCGGCGCGACCACTTCGGATAGCGCTCGCGCAGCGCGCCGAGTAACGCGCCGCGGCAGGCAAGTTCGACCACGTGCCGCTGGCCGTAGTCGAAGCCGATGGTCTCGACGTGCGCGAAGCGGTCGAGCGCCCACGCGACGCACGTGGCCGAGTCCTGGCCGCCGGAGAACAGCACCAGGCGCTGTCGCGGGAATCGTCTTCGGATGCGGTTGCCGGCAACTTGGGCTCCGGGTGGTGGGCTTCGTCCAAGGCGCGGATTCTGAGAAATGAGTCAGAGCAGCGAGTCGGTCAGCCGCGCGAGATTTTCCAGCGCGCGGCGGCCGAAGCGCATCTGGCGGCGTTCGTCCCGCGTGACCAGCGACGCGTGGCGCATGTATCCCTGCTGCACCTGCGCTCAGGTCGGCCACCACCGAGCGATCGTAGATCAGCACGCTGACCTCGGCATTCAGCGCGAACGAGCGGATGTCGAGGTTCGACGAGCCGATGAGCGCGACCTCGTCGTCGACGCTCAGGTGCTTGGCGTGCAGGAAGCTGCCGGTGTGGCGAAGGATGCGCACGCCGGCCTTCAGCATGACGTCGTAGTAGGACTGCTGCGCGAGTTGCACCAGCGGCTTGTTCGACTCCTGGTCGACGATCAGCTCGACCGCCACGCCGCGCCGTGCGGCGCTGCACATCGCAGACAGAAAGGCCTCGCTCGGAATGACGTAGGGCGCGGTCAGCACGACCCGCGACCGCGCGCCGTACATCAGCGCGATCATCACCGCCTCCGCCGTGCCTTCGTTGTAGCCCGGTCCGCTGGGGACGACCTGCGCGAGCCCGGTCGGCGTCCCCGGGCGCTCGGCGGGCGCCAGGCTGTCGGACTCCGGCGGCAGGTCGCCGGTCTCGAGATAACGGTCGCCCAGCAGCACCGCGTGCAGGTGGCGCACGATGGGGCCGGTCGCGCGCACGAACATTTCCTCGTTGATCAGCCCGCGATTGGCATGCGCGCTCACGATGTTCTGCGACCCGAAGAAGGCGAAGCGGCCGTCGACGACGACGATCTTGCGATGATTGCGCAGGTCGAAGCGCGCGGCGTTCGGTCCCCACAGTCGCAACGACATGACGGATAGGACTTCGGCGCCGGCCGCGCGCAATCCGGGCGCGAGGCCCTTCAACCCACCGCGGGAGCCGATGGCGTCCATCAGCACGCGCACCACGACGCCGCGTTGCCGCGCCCGCGCGAGCGCGGCGGCCACCCGGGCGCCGGCGTCGTCGTTCTCGAAGATGTAGAACAGCATGTGCACGTAATGCTCCGCGGCATCGACATCGGCGATGACGCGATCGATGGCGGCGTCGTAGACCGGCAGCAATTCGAAGCGGTTGCCGCCGACGACGGGGAACTCGGAGAGCTGCTCGGCCAGGCGCAGCGCCGGGAGCAATTCCGGCGACAACCTGAGGCGCCACGACCGTCTCCCCGGTCAACGCGCGTGGCTCGATGCGCCGGATCGTCTCGTAGATCTGCTTCTGCACGTCGAACCGCCGCCGCGGCAGGTACGCGCGGCCGATCAGCGAATAGAACAGCAGGCCGGGCCAGGGCAGGAAGAAGATGAACAGCAGCCACGCGCGTGCGGCGCTCGGTGCGCGCCGCTGCGGCACGACGAGCAGCGCGGCCACGCGTATGACCCACTCGCTCGCGACGTAGGCATAACCCCAGTCAAGGGAGCGAAAGTCGAAGTTCAAGGGAAGTGTCGAACGTGACGCCGTGACAGCGCGGTACCGTTTCGGCGGCGCCGCCGGGCGCGCACCCACGCGGGGTTGCGTGCGCCGGAAGCCCTTCTAGTGCAGTCGCTCGCGCGACTTGCGCGCCGTTTCGGTCAGCGTACGGCGCGCGCCCCCTCCGCGGGTGGACGTGGCCTTGCGGCGATCCTGCCAGAAGCGAAAGATGAGCACCGACGCAACCGCAAGTTCCTCGACCAGGCTCGCGCGTTTTTCGCGGTCGTCGATCCACTCGGCGAACTCGGGGTCCTGCTCGCCGAACGCGAGCGCTTCGATCGGAAAGACCCAGTCGCGCGCGTCCTCGGCATCGTACAGCGGCTGCCACTCGTCATCGCGCAACTTCACGCCCGCCATGAAGCCTTCGCACCACGCGGTGCCCTCGGGTGGCTGGCGTTCCGACGGCTTGCTGCTCGGCTTCTTTTCCTCGGGCAGGTACAGCAGCGGGCGAAAGCGCGTCGGCGACTCGGCGAGCGTGCGCTGGATGCCGACCATGTGCCGCAGGATCAGCGTCATGATCTGCTGCGCCTGCTCGCTGTTGCCGTACGCGGGCGTGGCGCTGCGGCCGCCGTCGCTCCAGACCTGCGGCAACCATTCGGAAGGCTGGATCGATTCGGGACCGCTGACGATGGCCGCCAGGAATCCATCGAGCATCTCCAGGTCCATGCAGTCTTCGGGAACCGCATCGGAGGCGAGAAAGGTCTCGAGTTCGTCGAGTTCGGCGTCGCTCAGCGGTTCGTCGAGGGTTTTGGTTTCGGCAGCCATGGCTTCTTTCCGGTAACAGCGGTTACGTCGTGCGGCTTTGAGTGGATGGTTCGAACTTCGAACCGCATATGATCACCGTTATCGCGGGTTGACGCAACCTCGCGCGGACGACCCCAGTCAGCGAACCGCGTGGGCGACGTTGAGCGCAGCGGCGAACAGCAGCAGCGCGCCCGCCTGGTGAAGCGCCGCGAGCGGCAGCGGTACGCCGTTTACGAGCGTGAGGATGCCGAGCGTCACCTGAACCGCGAGCATCGCCAGCAACAGGTGCGCGCCAAAACGCGCCGCGCGCGGCGAGCGGGAATCGCGCGCGATTCGCCACCACAGCATCGGTACCGCGAACGCAAGGATCCATGCCAGCAGCCGATGATCGAACTGCACGGTCGCCATGTTGTAGAAGAAGTTCTTCCACTTGGGCTCGAGCGCCAGGATCTCCGCGGGCGCCCACGCACCGTTCATCAGCGGAAACGTGTTGTAGGCGAGACCGGCGCGGATGCCTGCGACCAGACCGCCGGAGAGAACTTGCAGGAAGACGGCAAGCGCGACGACAGCGGACCAGAAGCGCGTGGACGCCGTCGTCGTTTCGGCGCCATGAGAATGCGTGCGACGCGGCGCCAGCAACGACAGCGCGGTCCAGAACATCGCCGCGAAGATCAGGAACGCGAGCCCCAGGTGCGCCGTGAGCCGGAATTGCGACACGCGCGGGTCGTCGACGAGGCCGCTCTTCACCATGTACCAGCCGAGCGCGCCCTGCGCCGCGCCGAGAGCGAAGATGACGGCCAGGCGAACGCCATGGCCCGGCGGAATCTTCCTGCGCGCGAGGAACCACAGGAACGGCACGAGAAACGCAAAGCCGATCAGCGCGACCGAGCAGCCGGTGGAAATATTCCCACCAGAAGATGCGCTGGAACTCGGGCAGCGTCATGCCCTTGTTCACCTGCAGGTATTCGGGCGTCTGCCTGTACTTCGAGAATGCGGCGTCCCAGTCGGCATCGGACAGAGGAGGCAGCGTGCCCACGATGGGTTGCCACTCAGTGATCGACAAGCCGGAGTGCGTGAGGCGCGTGACGCCGCCGACGACGACGATGGCGAACACGAGCGCGCAGCAGACGAGGAGCCACGTGGCGACCTGGCGATCCGGGCGCCGCGCGCCGCTGTCCAGCGTGTCGGCAGAGAGCGATACGGAGCGACGCGCCAACGTTTCCATGGCGCGAATTATCTCACGCTGTCCGGAAGTGACCCCCGCACGCCGGCACACTCGGACTCGTGCAACTTCGACGCACCATTCCCCTCTAACGGTCACGGGACAAGCAATGGGGTCCCGCGCATGGCGCTGGCCGGATGCGGCTTCGCACCGGCCGCGTCGCAGCGTTCGTTCACGATCGCAAGGAGATACTGATGAACAAGCCACTCGCAGTAACAGTCGTTGGCCTCGCCATCGCTGCAATGGCGCCCTCGTATGCGGCGAGCTACAGTTCGGCCGAGATGAGGGCCCGCCAGGAACTGGTTCAGTCGGTGACCAAGGCCGCCGTGGCTACGACAGGCGCGCGCGCCACCGCGGCACAGGATGCGCGCGACGTCGCGATATCGCGCCAGATTCCAGGTCCCACGCTCGCCGAACGACGAGCCGACGTTCTTGCCGGCGCCGTCTACCCGCAGTCCGGCCCATCGACCGCGGCACTGGCCGCGAGCAACGCCGCGGTTTCCCGGCAGTTACCGGTCCCGAACATCGGTGAGCGGCGAGCCGACGTCCTGGACAGCGCCGTCTATCCGCAGTCGGGCCCGGCGATGGCGGCACTGGCCGCGCAGAACGCCGACGCGCAGATGCGGATGGCGAACTGACAGCGCGACGCAAGCGCCCGCCCATGTCCGGATGGGCGAAACGCCACGGTGCCATGACGCGCGACCACGCCCGCCAGGTAACCCATGAATTTGGCATCTGAACGTGTGGCTCGATAAGCTTGCGCGCGATTCTCTTTTACGCTGCGTGTTACGTCGGTCAATGGGAGCGCGCCGCGGCGCCCATCGCTTCGACCTTGACCTTGATTTCGACAACCCCGGCCTTCTCGAACGTCAGCAGCATTGGAAATTGATCGCCCTGCTTCAATGGCTGCTTCAGGTCCTCCAGCATCACGTGATAGCCGCCGGGGCGAAGTTCCACCGTCGCGCCCGGCTTGAGATCGATGCCCTTCACCGCGCGCATCTTCATGAGTCCGCCGTCCATGGCCATTTCGTGAATCTCCACCAGTCCAGCGACAGGCGAACTGGCGGAAACGAGTCGATCGGCCTCCTGGCCCCGGTTCTCGATGGACAGGAATGCGCCGGCAACCCTAGCGCCCGGCGGCGTGGCGCGCGTGAATGGACTGCTGATGCGCAGCGCCTTCACCGAGTAGTCGTCAGCGAGCGCGGCGCCACTCAATACCGTGGCAGCAAGCAAGGCAAAGGCGATGGTACGTGCCATAGGGTTACCTTTTCGTGAATCGTGGGTGGCGCGCCGGGATGTCCGCGCGTGAAACCGCACACGACGCTTAGCGTGTGCTGTCCGACGTCAGGCGCGCGATGGCGGCCCGCGCGGTTGCGCGGCAAGGACAGCCGCGATCGTGGCGGCGCCCGGCGTCGACTCCAGAGGGGCATCGGCCGCCCGGGTTCCGGGGAACACGGCAAGAACGGATGGCGGCAGCGCCGCTGAATCGTGCGCACCGGCGGGGCAGCAGGGTGCGTGCGCGCAATGATGCTCGCCCGAATGCCGGGTAGGGGCACGATCGGGAGATGCGGCGGGGGCGCCGCGCACCGACGTACAGATGTCGCCGGGCACCGCGGCAGGCGTCGGTGCGGCGTAGGACATAACGGGAGCAGCGACGTGCAAGGCAGCTGCCAGGACCATCAGGGAAAAACGCAGCATTCGCCTCATCGCCGAAGATTGTAGCAGTCAGTCCATTCAGGTACGTCCGGCGACGCCGCGCGCCCGCAGGAGCCCGGAAGAAGCGCGGACGTGCTGCACAGCACAATGGAATTCGCGTTGACACGTATCGGGCAACGCGGTTCAATTGGTCTGGCCACTTGACCAGAGCGCCGCGGCCGTCCGTTCCGCAAAGCGCCTTGCGTGGACCCACCACCCTGAGGAGGATTACATGCGAGACCCGATACGCGTTGTGCTGCATGGCCTGCTGGTCGCCGGCCTTGCAGTATCTGCGGCAGTGTTCGCGCAGGCACCCATCACGCTGCACGGCGCCGTCCAGTTCAACGACGGCCATGCCTTTACGCGAGCCCTCGAGAAATTCCAGGAACTGACGGCCAAGTACTACGGCAAGCCGATCAATTTCGTGCTGCACAAGAACAGTGAACTGGGCCTCGAGAAGGACTATTTCGCTTACATGAACCAGGGCATTTCGGTCGACTACGCGATCGTCTCGCCGGCGCACATGTCGACGTTCTCGAAGGCCGCACCGTTCATCGATGCGCCATTCCTGTTCCGCGACCTCGACCACTGGAACAAGGTGCTCGACGCCGATACGCTGAAACCCGTTGCCGACGAAGTGTCCGCGAAGGGGGACGTGATGCTGATCGGCTTCGCCGGTGGCGGCACGCGCAACATCTTCGCCAACAAGCCGGTGCGCAACATGGCGGAAATGAAAGGACTCAAGGTCCGTGTGCAGGGCGCGCCCATCTGGAGCAAGACGTTTGGCGCCGCGGGCATGTCCCCGACCGTGATTGCGTATGACGAAATCTACAACGCGATCCAGAACGGTGTCATTCAGGCTGGCGAGAACGAGGCGGCAGGAGTGGAGGCGATGAAGTTCTATGAAGTCGGACCGAACCTCAACATGACGCAGCACGCCATCACGATCCGGCCGATCTGCTTCTCGGGCAAGACTTTCAAGAAGCTGCCACCCGACCTGCAGGCTGCGGTCCTGAAGGCCGGCAAGGAAGCGGGCATCTTTGGGCGCCAGATCGAGTCCGGCGCCGACGAAGAGAAGCTGATCGCGATGGAGAAAGCCGGCAAGTTGAAGCGGATCCCGTTCGCCGACCGCGCGGCGATGAAGAAGGCGGCCGATCCGGTCATGGCCGAGTACGCGAAGGAAATCGGCGCCGAGGCCATCTACAACAAGATCAACTCGATGTAGTACCGGCACCGCGGCCGGCGCAAGAACGCTGTCTTGCGCCGGCCTTCTTTTTGCCCAACGTCAGCCCGCACGCCCCGGGAATCGCCATGCGCAAGTTCATCGCCGGCTATTACAGACTCCTCAACTGGCTGCTGGTCGCCACCGTGGCCATCCTGATCATTCCGGTCAGCCTGCAGATCTTTTCCCGATTCACCGCGCTGATTCCGTCCTACATCTGGACCGAGGAAATGGCGCGCTTCTTCTTCATCTGGATGATCATGATCGGCTCGATGGTCGGCATCCGCGACGCCGCGCACTTCGACGTTGACCTGTGGCCGGTGCTCAAACCGCGCTCGAATGCGCTGCTCCGGCTCGTCTCGCAACTGTTCGTGCTGGTGATGGCGCTGGTATTCCTCTGGTATGGCATCAAGTTCGTGCAATTCGGCTGGGACCAGAACTCCGAGTTGGCCGAGCTTCCGATGCCGTTCATCTTCGCGGCCTGGCCGCTGGCCGGTCTCACGTGGATCCTGTTCCTCGGTGAAAAGTTCCGCGCCGACCTGCGCACGCTGTTCGATTCGCCCCGGAGCGACGCATGAGCGGCGGTGCATTGCTGACGCCGTCCGTCGCCGCGCTGATTCTGTTCGGCGTGTTCTTCACGCTGATGGCGCTGCGCGTGCCGATCGCGTTCGCGCTGGGGCTCGCATGCCTGCCGATCCTGGTCATCGAGCCCCGGTTGTCGCCGCTGGTGCTGTTCAACCAGACGTTCAAGTCCTACAACTCGTTCATCCTGCTGGCCGTGCCGTTCTTCCTGCTGACGGCAAATCTGATGAACGTCGGCGGCATCACCGACCGGCTTGTCCGCCTGTCGCGCGACCTGGTCGGCCACCTTCCGGGCGGCCTCGCCCAGGTCAACGTCGTGCTGTCGATATTCTTCGCCGGCATCTCGGGATCGTCGACGGCCGACGCCGCGAGCCAGGGCAAGATCTTCATCGAGGCGCAGGTGAAGGAAGGCTATGACCTGTCGTTCTCGGTGGCGATCACCGCGGTGTCAGCAGTCCTGGCGGTGATCATCCCGCCGTCGATCTTGATGATCGTTTGGGGCGGAACGCTGACGGTTTCGATCGGCGCGCTGTTTCTCGCGGGCATCATTCCCGGGCTGCTGCTCGGTTTCGTGCAGATGGCCACCGTCCACGTCTACGCGAAGCTGCGCAACTATCCCAAGTATCCGCGCTCGAACCTGAAGGAGGTGCTCACGGCGATCGTGGTCGCGATTCCGGCGCTGATGACCCCCGTGATCATCATCGGCGGCAAGATCTTCGGCTGGTTCACCGCGACCGAGTCCGCCGCGATCGCGGTGCTCTACGCCGGGGCGCTATCGATATTCATCTACCGGGAGATGGGCAGGACGCAGTTGCACGGCGCGCTGCTCGACACGGGCAAGCTGGCCGCGGTGGCGTTGTTCTGCGTAGGAACGGCAAGCGCGTTCGGCTGGCTGCTCGCGTACTACCAGATCCCGAAGGCGCTGCTGGCGGGCGTCGCGTCATGGGAGATGGGCATCACCTCCACCGGATTCTTCATCGCGTTCTGCTTTCTCGTCGTCGGCTGCTTCCTCGACGCGATCCCGGCCATCATCATCGTCGGGACCATCCTGGAGCCTCTGACGCGGACCGTGGGGATGGACCCCGTCCATTTCGCGATGATCGGCATCGTGTCGCTGGCGTTCGGACTGGTGACGCCGCCCTACGGGCTGTGCCTGATGATCTCGTGCGCGATCGCCAAGGTGCGCATGGTGTACGTATTGAAGGACGTGATGATCATGCTGATGCCGATGCTGGGCGTGCTGGCGCTGACGATCATGTTCCCCGAGATAATCCTGTTCCTCCCCAAGCTGATCTCGCCGGACTTCCTGAAGTAGTGCGGCGGACCATTTCGCGCCTGCCGCGGTGCGCGGACTGCTATCGCTCACGCTCCCGCGTCAGCGGCACGAAGCGCACTTCCAGCGACTTGCGGGTCAGCGTTTGCCCGTCGGCGCCTTTCGAGATCACCAGCAGGTCCTGCACGCCGTAGCGTTGTCCCACGGGAATCACCATCCGTCCGCGTGGCGCCAGTTGGTCCACCAGCGGCTGCGGCACATGATCGGGCGCCGCAGTGACCACGATGGCGTCGAAGGGCGCGGCCTCGGGCCAGCCGCGATACCCATCGCCGACGCGCACTTCGACATTGCGATAGCCGAGTTCGGCGAGCAGCCTGCGCGCGGCTTCGCCGAGCGGCGCCACGATCTCGATCGTGTAGACCTGCGCCACGCATTCGGCCAGCACCGCCGCCTGGTACCCCGAGCCGGTGCCGACTTCGAGCACGCGTGCCGTCGGCACGGGTTCGGCAAGATCCGTCATCAACGCCACGATGAAAGGCTGCGAGATCGTCTGCCCCATGCCAATCGGGAGCGGGCGGTCGAGATAGGCCACGTCGACCAAGTCGGGAGGAACGAAGCGATGCCGGGGCACCCGCGCCATCGCGGTGACGACCGATTCGCGCAGCTGGGAGCGTCCCGTGTCTGGCGCGGTCGCGGACACATGGGCGACGATCTGCCTCACCAGGCGCTCGCGCTTCTCGGCGTAGGGATCCTGTGCCGTGGCGCGGATCGGCGCCACGAGCAGCGCGGAGTTGAGCAGGCGACGCAGCAGGTTCATGGCCCGGGCGCTGGCGCGACAATGACACTTGCCCCTATCATTGCTCTACCGGGGGTGCTTGTCGCAACCGCCGCAGTGACAGCCCCAAGGCGGTCGCCGCCAAAGGGACGGCGCCGAAAGCGTCTTCGGCCGCCATCGAGCGCGCGCACCCTCGATTCAGGCAGGAGACGGCGATGCTGAAATTCACACCTCTGTCCGCCGGATTCGGCATCGAAGCAGCCGGCGTCGATCTGTCGCAGCCGCTGTCGGACGGCGCCTTTGCGGAGCTCGAGCACGCTTTCTACGCGCATCAGGTGCTGGCGCTTCGCGCGCAGGACATCTCCGCCGCGCACTTCGTGGCTTTCGCGCGGCGCTTGGGACCACCGCAGCCGCACGTGATCGACCAGTTCCACCACCCCGAAGACTCCAACATCCTGATCCTGTCGAACGTGAAGAAGGATGGCAAGCCGACGGGCCTGCAGGACGCCGGGTCGTACTTCCATACCGACTATTCGTACCTGCAGGTGCCGGCGCGCGCAACCACGCTGTATTCGCGGGTGGTGCCCAAGGTCGGCGGCGACACGCTGTTCGCCAACCAGCAGGCCGCCTACGACGACCTTTCCGATGCGATGAAGAAGCGCATCGAGCCGCTCTTCGGCATTCACCACTACGGCAACCGCAACGACCAGGACGAGGCGAGCCGCACGGTGGCGTCGGTGCTGACGCCGGAGCAGAAGGCGAAGATGCCGGTGATCACGCACCGGATCGCGCGCCCGCATCCGGTCACCGGGCGCAAGTCGCTGTACGCCGTATCCGGCAGTTCGTTCGGCATCGTCGGCATGCCGGACGACGAGGCGCGCGACCTGCTGGACGAACTGGCGGCGCACTCGACCCAACCCAAGTACGTGCTGCGCTTCAAGTACGGCGTCGGCGACATCGTCGTCTGGGACAACGCATCGCTGCTGCACTCCGCCACGCTGATCGACCCCAACGACGCGCGCACGCTGTGGCGGATCACGGTGCTCGAGCCTTCGCTGGACGCCGCGGCGCCTGAAGTGCTGGCACCCACCTACGCGGGACAAGGCATGTAGCAGCGTTGGGGCGTCCGCCTTCCGGCGTTCGCTCTACAATGCCGTCCCGCTTCCCGCCGATGTCCACCTTTCGCGCGCCGTTTCCAATCCGCTCCAAGCTTCCCGCCACCGGCACGTCGATCTTCAGCGTGATGTCGGCGCTGGCGCAGGCGCATGGCGCGGTGAATCTCGGGCAGGGCTTTCCGGACTACGCGATCGATCCGCAATTGATCGACCTGGTCGCCGCGGCGATGCGCGCCGGCCACAACCAGTATCCGCTTTCGCCCGGCGTCATGTCATTGCGCGAGGCTATCGCCGCCAAGGTGCAGCGCCTCTATGGTCGATCCTACGATCCCGGCAACGAGGTCACGGTGACCACCGGGGCGACCCAGGCGATATTCACGACCATCCAGGCGCTCGCGCACGCCGGCGACGAGGTCATCGTCTTCGAGCCCGCGTACGACAGCTACATTCCGGCGATCCGCCTCGCGGGCGCGACGCCCGTACCGCTGCCGCTGATGGTCCCGGGCTACGACATCGACTGGGATGCCGTGCGCGGCGCGATATCGCCGCGCACGCGGATGATCGTGGTCAACACGCCGAACAATCCCGGCACCGGCATCCTGTCCGCGGACGACCTGCGCCAGTTCGCCGAAGTCACGCGCGGCACGGACATCGTCATCGTCAGCGACGAGGTGTACGAGCACATGGTCTACGACGGTGCGCGGCACGAGAGCCTGGCGCGCCACGACGAACTCGCCGCGCGCAGCGTCGTGATCGGCTCGTTCGGCAAGACGTTCCACGCCACCGGCTGGAAGGTCGGTTACGCGCTGGCGCCGCCGGAGATCACCGCGGAAATCCGGCGCGTGCATCAGTTCACGGTGTTCACGGTCAACAGCGCCGTGCAGCACGGCCTGGCGGAATTCCTGCGCGACCCCGCGCGCTATGAGGGACTGCCGGCGTTCTTCACCGCCAAGCGCGACCTGTTGCGCGCGGCGCTCGCCGACACGCCGCTCGACCTGCTGCCGTGCCGCGGCAGCTACTTCCAGCTCGCCACCTACGCGCGCATCAGCGAGGAGCCCGCGGCCGATTTCGCACAGCGGCTGGTGCGCGAATACGGCGTCGCGACCATACCGCTGTCGGCGTTCTACCAGGACGGCACCGACCACCGGGTGATCCGGTTCTGCTTCGCCAAGCGCGACGAGACGACTGCTGCGCGGCCGCGGAGCGATTGCGCACACTGCGCGCTGCTGACTAGGCGCAACGGCTGAGTTGGCGCTCGTCGACAGTCGGGTACACTCTTCTCCCATGCGCCGTCCGGTCCTGTACGCGGTCCTGTCGTTCCTGCTGCTGGTCATGCAGGGCCAGGCGTTGGTGCATCCGTTCGCGCATCTCGGACCCGCGCGCTCGCGCGTCCGGACAGGGTGGAAGCCGCGCTTCCGCACGCCGTGCCCGCCTGCGCCGAGTGCGCGCTGCTGGCATCGGGGTCGCGACACGGTCCATCGCGATGCGCCGGCGGCGCAACTCGCGTCGGGGACCATCCGGGGCGCGTTGACGGCCTTCCGCTCCCGCGCCGCCGCCGCGCCCGTCTACTTCGCCAGCCGCGCCCCGCCCGTCCTCCTCTGACGTCGTCCCGCGTCTCGCCGCATCGCCTTGCGGCGATCCGGTTTCACTGCAGGCGACCCGAGGAGGTCAACCGTGTCCAGTCCGTTACTGGTGCGCAGCGCATTGGCGCTCGCGCTGTTCATGGCGGCCGATGTTCATGCCGCGACCGACGCCGATCTCGCGGAAATCCGCGACCAGATCCGGCAATTGAAGGAAAGCTACGAAGCGCGCATCCAGGCGCTCGAACAGCGGCTGAAGGCCGCCGAAGCGAAGGCCGACGCGGTTCCCGCCGCCGTGGCCGCCGCCGCGGTTGCCGCGCCGGCCGTCGCAACCGCGCCGGCTGCGTTCGCGGCGGCAGGCGTCCGCCCGCAGCGTCGTCCGGCATCAGCGCGTTCAACCCGGCCATTTCCGCCGTGCTGCAGGGTGCCTACGCCAACCTGTCGCAGGACCCGATCACTACGCGATCGCGGGCTTCGCGCCAAGCGGCGACATCGCTCCCGGCGAAGCGCGAGCTCTCAGCATCGCGGAGTCCGAATTGAGCCTGTCCGCCAACGTCGACGACAAGTTCTACGGCAACCTGATCTTTTCGCTGTCGCCGGACAACACCGTCGAAGTCGAGGAAGCGTACGGCCTGTACACCGCGGCACCGTACGGTATCGCGCCGAAGTTCGGCCGCTTCCTGTCGTCGCATCGGCTACCTCAACGACCAGCATCAGCATGCGTGGGACTTCTACGACGCGCCGCTCGTCTATCAGGCGTTCCTGGGCGGTCAGTACCAGAACAACGGACTGCAGGTGAAGTGGCTCGCGCCGACCGACGACGTTCCTCGAGTTCGGGGCCGAGGTCGGCAGCGGCGAGAGCTTCCCCGGCAACTCGCGCAACAAGAACGGCACCGGCAACGGCATCGTGTACGTGCACGCGGGCGGCGACGTCGGCGCCAGCAACAGCTGGCGCGCGGGGCTCTCGTACCTTCAGACCGCCGCCAAGGATCGCGAGTACTCGCAGCTCGATTCCTGCGGGCAACGACGCGCAGGTCGCGTTCACCGGTACGCAGCAAGCTCGCCATCGCGGATTTCGTCTGGAAGTGGGCGCCGAACGGCAATGCGCAGGAGCGCAACTTCAAGCTGCAGGGCGAATACTTCTGGCGCCGCGAGAACGGCGACCTGACCTACGACGCGGACGGCGCGCTCGGTCTCACGCAGACCGGCAGCTACCGCTCCGAACCAGAGCGGCTTCTACGTGCAGGGCGTCTACCAGTTCCTGCCCGCGCTGGCGCGTCGGGGTGCGCTACGACTGGCTCAATCCCGGCAGCGTCGACTACGGTAGCGAACGCGCGTACCTGACCGGCGCTCTTCAATCCGCAGCGCACCGCGGTGATGCTCGACTGGACGCCGTCGGAATTCAGCCGCTTCCGCATCCAGTACCAGCAGGCGAAATTGCGGCCGGACGTGACCGACAACGAGATCTTCGTGCAATACATCCTGACGCTCGGCGCGCACGGCGCGCACAAGTTCTAGAGGAATCCTGCGATGAAAACGATCATTGCGATGTTGTGTTGCGCCGCCGTCCTGCTGGTGCTCGCCGGACCGGCGCTGGCAGTGCTCAACGTCTTCGCGACGGTGCCCGAATGGGGCGCGCTGGCGGAGGAACTGGGCGGCGACAAGGTCAAGCGTCTACGTCGCGACGAATGCGCTGCAGGACCCGCATCACGTCGAGGCCAAGCCCAGCCTCATCGCCCGCGCGCGCAGCGCCGACCTCGTCGTGGCGACGGGCGCCGAACTCGAGATCGGCTGGCTGCCGCTGGTCACGCAGCAGCGCCGGCAATCCGAAGATCCAGCCGGGCAAGCCCGGCTACTTCGAGGCCGCGGCCTTCGTGACGATGCTGGAGAAGCCGACGCGTCTCGATCGCGCCGACGGCGACGTGCATCCGGGAGGCAATCCGCACATCCAGACCGATCCGCGCAACATCGCGCAAGGTCGCGCCGCCGCTGGCCGCGCGCCTGGCGGAACTCGATCCGGACAACGCGGCGTTCTATCAGGCGCGCGCCAAGGCCTTCGCCGAGCGCTGGAACGCCGCCATCGCGCAACTGGGAGAAGCAGGCGGCGACGCTCACGGGCACGCCGGTCGTCGTCCAGCACAAGGCCTTCACGTACCTCTTCGACTGGCTGGGCATCAAGGAAGTCGCGGCGCTCGAGCCCAAGCCCGGCGTCGAGCCGACCACCGCGCATCTGTCCGAGGTGCTGCGCACTGCTGCGAGCGCCAGCCACGCGAAGATGGTCGATTCGCGCCGCCTACCAGAGCGACCGCGCGTCGCGTGGATCGCCGAGCGCGCGAAGATCAACGTCGTCGTGTTGCCGTTCACCGTCGGCGGCGACGCCGAGGCGAAGGACCTGTACGGGCTCTTCGACGACACGATCGCGCGCCTGCTGAAGGGGGCGCAATGAATCTCAACGCCATCGACCTGTCGATCCTGCTGCCGGCGTTCGCCGCCGGGCTGCTGGTGACGGCCACTCACGTGCCGCTCGGCACGCAGGTGCTCGCGCGCGGCATCGTGTTCATCGACCTGGCCATCGCGCAGATCGCCGGCTGCGGCGTGCTGTTCGCCGACCAGCTGGGCTTCGAGGCGGAAGGCGCCGCCGTGCAGGTCGCCGCGCTCGCCGCGGCGCTGGGCGGTGCGCTGCTTCTCACGTGGACCGAGCGCGTGTTCGCCGACGTGCAGGAGGCGGTGATCGGCGTCGTGTTCGTGCTCGCGGCGACCGGCAGCGTGCTGCTGCTGGCGAGCAACGTCCACGGCGGCGAGCATCTGCGCGACCTGCTCGTCGGGCAGATCCTGTGGGCGCAGCCGACCCGGCTCCTGTGGGTCGCGATCGTCTACGCGGGCATCCTCGCGCTCTGGTTCGGCCTGGGCGATCGCATCGGGCGCGCCGGTTTCTACGTGCTGTTCGCGGTCGCCGTCACGTTGTCGGTACAGTTGGTCGGCCTGTACCTCGTGTTCGCGACGCTGATCGTGCCGCCGCTCGCGACGCGGCGGATGACGAGGAACCGGCTGCCCGCCGCCTGGGCGCTCGGCGCCGCGGGCTACGCCGGCGGATTGGTGTTGTCGACAACGGCCGACCTGCCGAGCGGACCGATGATCGTGTGGGTGCTGGTGGCGCTGGCGATCGTCGTCGAGTTGCTTGGCCGCAGCAACTACGATCGTGCCGGCAGTGCGTTTGCGCCCTTGAAGCGTAGTGGGATACTAGTCGCCCTCCTCGAACCGAATCGGAACGAGTGCTTCAGAGGCCCGCGATTCGATGAAACCGGGAATTGCCTACGCTCTGCTGGCGGCGGCGCTGTTCGGCGCCAGTACTCCATTCGCCAAGCGCCTCGTTGGCGACGTGCCGCCGCTGATGCTCGCGGGATTGCTGTACCTGGGCTCGGGTTTCGGACTCTCGCTGTTGCTCGGTGTGCGCAGGTTGTTCGCGCGCGGCGACCGCGCCATCGCATGGCCGGTCATGACGGATTGGGGCTGGCTGGCCGGGGCGATCTTCTTCGGCGGCTTCCTGGGTCCGGTGCTGTTGATGTACGGTCTCGCGACGAGCAGTGCAGCCACCGCTTCGCTGCTGCTCAACTTCGAGAGCGTGTTCACCGCGTTAGTCGCGTGGTTCGTATTCCGCGAGAACTTCGACCGGCGCATTGCATTGGGCATGCTGCTCATCGTGGCCGGGGCGGTCGCGCTGTCGTGGGCGCCGGACGCCGTGGAGGTCGCGCGCGGCTCACTGCTGGTCGTGGCGGCATGCGCGTGCTGGGCCATCGACAACAACCTGACGCGCAAGGTGGCCGCGAGCGACGCGATGGTCATCGCCGGCGTGAAGGGACTCGTCGCGGGGGCCGTTTCGCTGGCTTGTGCGCTGCAATTGGGACAGGCGTTGCCGCCGGTCGCGACGGCTGCCGCCGCGGCGCTGCTCGGTCTGCTGAGCTACGGAGTAAGTCTCGCGCTGTTCGTGCTCGCGCTGCGGCACCTGGGAGCGGCCCGCACAGGCGCCTATTTCGCCATCGCGCCGTTCTTCGGCGCAGCGCTGGCGATCGGCGTCGCGCACGACGCGGTGACGCCGCAACTCCTGGCGGCCGGGCTGCTGATGGCGCTTGGCGTCTATCTGCACCTCACCGAGCGCCACGAGCATGTGCACACGCATGGGGCGCTGGCACACGACCACTCTCATCGCCATGACGAGCATCACCGGCATCTTCACGACTTTCCGTGGGACGGGACCGAACCGCACACGCATGCCCACGAGCACGACGTGCTCGTGCATCGACATCCGCACTATCCGGACATCCATCACCGCCACTGACGGGGGTCAGGATCGCTGTGGCGTATCGGGCGCGAGCCGCGCTGGCAATACACGAGTCGCGGTGCCGGCGCGTGGGGCGTTTCGGCGTGCAGCAAGCATGCCTACACCGAACGCCGTCAATACGGCCGTGACAACGGCGCCGCTGACGAGGATTTCCCGGCCGTCGATCGCCGTGTCAACCGCCGGGAGGGCCAGCCGGGCCAATGCAAGCAGACCGACGGCAATGCTGATGCCCGCGACTGTGAGCGCCATCAACCGCGACGCGATCACCGCGGTCCGGTCAGCGCGGCGAATCATCCTGCTGATCCAGACGCCGTTGACTCCGTCGACGAACAGCATGCCGAGCACGAACAAGGACGCCACCAGCAAGGCGTCGATCACGCCGCCGAACCGGGTGGCGGCGAGCGCGAACAGCGCCGCCTGG
>CAWFJL010000003.1:0-365723 GCA_963816165.1 uncultured beta proteobacterium | reverse complement strand
TCGCCTTCCCGATTCGTGCACCGGCACTGGAAGTCGATGCGCTGCCCGGCAGCATGCTTGGCGGTCGCGGTGACGACGACTGTCAGCGTGTCGCCCGCGCGGACTTTGCCCTGCATAGCGGAAATGCGTGCCGACGATGGCGCTGCCGGGCCCGGGCAATCGGCGGTTCAGGACGCCGGCCACCAGCGCAACGGCGGCCGCCCCTGGCGCCGTCGCGGGCTCGGCTATCGCGCCCGGCGTGAGGTCCAGGTGGAAGGATTCGACGTCACCCGCCGCCAGCGCCAGCGCTTCGACATCGGTGGCCGTGAGCGTGCGCACGACGGTATCGGTCGCGCCGACCGCGATCTCGTCGAACGTCCGGTTGGTGACCTGGTGCATCGCGCGCCCCGCAATCAGCCCGAATCGCTACGCGCGGGCGCGGGCGCGGGGCGCGGCGCGGGTACGTGGCTTGCGCGCTGGCGGCGGCAACGCCTTGGGAGCTTTGCTGCCGATGCGCGCCGCTGCGGCCGGCAGGAGTCCGCGCAGTTCGATCACCAGGTGCCGCTGCTTGTCGTCCAGGTCTCCGTGCTGCTGGATGCGATCGAGCAGCGCCAGCGCATGCCGGCGTTCGGCGGGCGTGCGCAACAGCTTGGGTAGCGAGCGCTTGGCGCGCTCCGGTTCGAATTCGACGACGATGGTCTCCTCCTGCAGCAAGCGGCGGCGCTCGTCTTCGGACAAGTGCGCGATATCGCCTTCCGGCGACAGTATCTCGCGCGTGCGTTGCATCTGCGACAGCCGACGCTGGCCCGGCCCGGCCTTGGTGATCAGCATCGCGATGCGCGCAAGGCCCTCGATCGCGCTGCCCTCGTCGATCGTGTCCAGCACTTCGCGCACGGCGGGGAGCGAGCGCGGGTCGAACTTGCGGCTGCGCCGGATTTCCTCGCGTTCATCCGCCATGTGCAGTGAAAGCATGTTGCCGTAGACCTCGAAGAAGGCGGCCTCCGACGCCGCGTCGCGAAGTTCGCGATAGCGATCGAGCGATGCGCTGATCAGTTCCGACGCGAGCTTTTCCAACTTGACCGAGTCATTGTCCGGCGCTCGCGGCTTGCGGTTGTTGGCGGCCGCGCTGGCCAGGTACGGCACCGCCCACAGGAACGGATTCTTGTCGGAAAAGGCCCAGTACTGGACACGCAGCGGATGCATGGTCCGGCGCGCCTTGGCCAGCCACTCCGGCGACAACTCGCGCACGAACGGCCGCGCCAGCAGCGAGTACGCGCGTTCCAGCAATTCGGACAATGCCGCGACGGCCTGGAAAGGCTTCTCGTCGACGCGATCGAACTTCTGCATCGAGCGCAGATCCTCGACCTTGCGCTCCTTCAGCGTGACCTCGTAACTGACTTCGCCATGCGCGTCGAAGTGTTCCTCGATGTCCATGCCGTACAGCCCGGGCGGCAACTGCTGGATGTATTTCAGCACCTCGACGATCTGCGCGTGTTCCTTCTTGGCCACTTTTCCGGACACGAAGATGCCCAGGTGTCCGACGTCTTCGTGCAGCAATCCGACAATGGTCTCGGCCGTTGGCCTTGATTTCCTCGGTCGACGAGTACACGTCGGCGATCCAGTTGAATGCCTGTTGCGGCGGCGTGATGTTATCGCCCATCGACGCGAACACGATGATCGGCTGCTTGATCGCCTTCAGGTCGAAATAGCGTCCGGGACCCAGCCGCGCTTCGCCGGCCGACAGCTTGTTGCCGACGAAGAGATTGTTGACGATCCAGCGGATCTCCTCCTCGTTGTACGCGTAGAAGCCGCCCCACCAGCGTTCGAACTCGAGGAAGCGTTCCGGCTCGGTGTCGATGTTCTCGAACAGGTGGTACCACTTGTCCCACAGCGAGTTCGCCGGGTTCAGGTATTCGAAGTTGGAAACGAGGTTGGCGCCGTCGAATTTACCCGCGCCCAAGTCCGCCGAAAACAGCGACAGCCACGCGCCGCCCAGCAGGCCGCCCATGTAGCGCATCGGCGAATCGCCGTCGTTGCCCGACCAGTACGACATCGGTGCGCCGTTGATGACGAGCGGGCCTGCGATATCCGGCCGCGCGGCCGCGAGCATCATTACCGCCCACCCGCCCTGGCAGTTGCCGATGATCACCGGCTTCTGGCTGCGCGGATGGCGCTCGGCGACGATGCGGATGAACTCGGCTTCGGCGTCCGTGACGTCGGCAAGCGTCTGGCCGGGACACGGATCGGGGAAGAAGATCACGAAGTACACCGGATGGCCGGCGGAAAGCGCGACACCGACCTCCGAGTCTTCCTTCGAGCCGCCGATGCCCGGGCCGTGGCCCGCGCGCGGATCGACGATCACGAAGGGCCGCTTGGTGTCGTCGACGACGACCCCCTTGGGCGGAATGATCCGCACCAACGCATGATTCGCGGGCCGCGCATAGTCGCGCGCGTCGGCGATCATCTCGTATTTGTAGGTGAGCACCGGCGGCTTGCCTGCCGCTTCGTGCTCGAGCCACTGGTTGCCGCGCTGGCGCAGCGTGTCCCAGTAGAGCGCCGAGCGCTGTGCGAAGTCGACGTTGTATTCGGCCCACTGCCGCCAGAATTCGGCCGGCGTCTTGGGCGGCGTGCATCCTTCCTGCCAGGCGGCGCCCGCCTTGCGCAGGCGTTCGCCGAAGCGCTCGTTCGCGGTACGCGTCCGGCGCTGGAGAACGTCGGCGACCGATCGCGAGATGCTGATTGAGCGGTCGATGGTGCGGTGCAGGTCGGCCATGGATTTCCCGTCGGAACAGGGTAATGTTGCGCTGCACCATTCTAGCATGTCGTTGTGCCGCAACTTGCGCTTCCGCAAGGTGCCATTGACCGGATGCGCCACAGCCGCCCCCGGAGCCCTTCCCGGAGGCGTTCAACGCGGCTAGACTGCAGCTAGTCGGGCGCTCCGCACTTCCGGGTCGCTCGTCACTTTTTTGCCCAATTTACTGGAGTAAATGGCTTATGACCCTGCTCAGTTACCGAACGCGCATTGCGCTGATCTGCGCTGTCGGCACGCTGCTCGTCGCCGGCTGCGGCAAGCAAAACGACCTGATTGCCCAGGCCGAAAAGAAGGACGTGGCCAAGGGCGTTCCGGCGCCTAGCGTCGAACAGACCAAGGCGATCGCGGAAGAGGCTTCATCTACGGTCTGCCGCTCGTATGAACTACGCGGTGATGAATGAATTCGCCGTGACACCAAGTCCAATCAGTTCAAGGCGCCATTCAACCAAATCCACAACACCACCGCGTGGCGACCCCGGCGACACCGCGGTCGTCACGCCCAACAGCGACACACCCTATTCGATTCTCGTTCGACTTGCGAGCGGAACCGATCGTGATCTCGGTGCCGGCCGTGGCAAGAAGTCGCGCTACTACTCCGTGCAACTGATCGACGGAAATACGTACAACTTCGGTACATCGGCACCCGTGCGACGGGGAGCGACGCCGGCGATACCTATCGCCGGTCCTGACTGGAAAGGCGATACGCCTGCGGGAATCAAGAAGGTCTTCCGTCGACGCACACCCTTTGGGCTCACCTCATCCGGACGCAGCTCTTCGATGCCGGCGACATGCCAACGTCGAGAAGGTGCAGGCGCGGATACAGGGTACAACCCCTCTCGGGTTCCTCAAGGCAACCGCACCGCCGCCGCGCCAAAGATCGATTTCGTCCCGCCACCACCGCGGGCATCAAGAACAACTACTACGAGTACCTCGACGCCGCATTCAGTTCGTCCCGCCGTCGGCAGGAGGACAAAGCATCCGGGCCAAGCTCGCCAGTATTGGCATCGGCCCGGGCAAGACGTTTGATTCAAGGACCTTTCGGCGGAGCACAAGGCCGCGGTCCTGCTCGGAATGAAAGAGGGCGACGACAAAGTTAGAAGTACCTCGCGGCGGAACGAAGAACATCAACGGCTGGAACATGGGTGCGATGTTCGGCGACCGCGACTTCTACAAGGCGATTGGTTGAAGCGGGCGGCGCGGCCAAAGGTGGACTCTACGGCAACGATGCGGCGGAGGCGATGTATCCGTATAGCCGCACGATGCGGACGGAAGCGATCGACACCAGCAAGAACAATTACACGATCACCTTCCCGGCGGGTCAGCTCCCGCCGGTCAACGGCTTCTGGTCGGTGACGATGTACGACGGCAATAGCCTGCTTCGTGCCCAACCCGATCAACCGCTACCCCGTCAGCCAGCTGCCACAGTTGAAGAAGAACGCCGACGGATCGCTCACTCTTTACGTCCAGAAGGAGTCGCCCGGCAAGGACAAGGAGCCGAACTGGCTGCCTGCGCCAAACGACGCCTTCTACCTGGTGATGCGCCTGTATTGGCCGAAGGAGACGCCGCCGTCGATCCTCCGCCCGGCGAGGACTGGAAGATCCGGCGGTCATCGTCACGTCAAGTACGCCTTCATGCGCCCGGAACGATCGGCGGCAAGAAAAGGGCGGCCCGTAACGGCCGCCCTTTTTGTATTCGACCGCCGCGCGGGAACTATGCGCGGTGGCGGAACTTCCGGATTGCCTCGAGCTGCGCCAGCGCGGCGGACAGTTCCGCCTGCGCCGCGGCCATCGACTCGTCGGACTCCTTGTTCGTCATCGCCTCTTCAGCGCGCTTCTTGGATTCGAGCGCCTTGACCTCGTCCAGGTCATGCGCGCGAATCGCCGTGTCGGCCAGCACCGTCACCTTGTGCGGCTGGACCTCGAGGAAGCCGCCCTGTACGAACACCAGCTCTTCCTGCGCCTGCCCGGGGACTTTGATGCGAACCGCGCCCGGCTTGATCTGCGTGAACAGCGGCGTGTGACGGGGATAGATGCCGAGTTCGCCATCGACGCCCGGCAGTACGACGAATTCCGCCTCGCCGGAGAAGATCTGCTCTTCGGCGCTGACGACATCGACGGTGATGGTGTGGGTATCGGCCATGGTCGTTCAGTCTGCGCCTATTGCAGCGTTTTTGCTTTTTCGAATGCTTCCTCGATCGTGCCGACCATGTAGAACGCCTGCTCGGGCAGCTGGTCGCACTCGCCGTTGACGATCATGTTGAAGCCCTTGATCGTGTCCTTCAGTGACACGTACTTGCCCGGCGAGCCCGTGAACACCTCGGCCACCGTGAACGGCTGCGACAGGAAGCGCTGGATCTTGCGCGCGCGCGACACGGCGAGCTTGTCTTCCGGCGACAGCTCGTCCATGCCCAGGATCGCGATGATGTCGCGCAATTCCTTGTATTTCTGCAGCGTCTGCTGGACGCGGCGCGTGCAGTTGTAGTGCTCCTCGCCGATGACGTGCGGGTCGATCTGGCGCGACGTCGAGTCGAGCGGGTCGACTGAAGGGTAGATGCCGAGCGATGCGATATCGCGCGAAAGCACGACGGTCGCGTCGAGGTGGCCGAAGGTCGTCGCGGGCGACGGGTCGGTCAGGTCATCCGCCGGGACGTACACGGCCTGGATCGACGTGATCGAGCCGGACTTGGTCGACGTGATGCGCTCCTGCAGGCGGCCCATTTCCTCCGCGAGCGTCGGCTGGTAGCCCACCGCCGACGGCATCCGGCCGAGCAGCGCGGACACTTCGGTGCCGGCCAGCGTGAAGCGGTAGATGTTGTCGATGAACAGCAGCACGTCGCGGCCTTCGTCGCGGAACGATTCGGCGATGGTCAGGCCGGTCAGCGCGACGCGCAGCCGGTTGCCCGGCGGCTCGTTCATCTGGCCGTACACCATCGACACCTTCGACTTGCCCAGGTCGACCTTGTCGACGACGCCGGATTCGATCATCTCGTGGTAGAAGTCGTTGCCTTCGCGCGTGCGCTCGCCCACGCCCGCGAACACCGACAGCCCGGAGTGTGCCGACGCGATATTGTTGATCAGTTCCATCATCGTGACGGTCTTGCCGACGCCGGCGCCGCCGAAGAGGCCGATCTTGCCGCCCTTGGCGAACGGGCAGATCAAGTCGATGACCTTGATGCCGACCTCGAGCAGCTCGGTCGACGGCGAAAGCTCTTCATAGGCCGGGGCGGTGCGGTGGATCGACATCGTCTTCGCGGCATTGACGGGGCCGCGCTCGTCGATCGGCCTGCCCAGCACGTCCATGATGCGGCCCAAGGTTTCCGTGCCGACGGGCACCTTGATCGGCGCCCTCGTGTTGACCACCTGCATGCCGCGGCGCAGGCCGTCGGACGAGCCGAGCGCGATTGTGCGCACGACGCCGTCACCGAGCTGCTGCTGCACTTCGAGCGTCAGCCCGATCTCGTCCAGCTTGAGCGCGTCGTAGATCTCCGGGATCTGGTCCCGCGGAAACTCCACGTCGACCACTGCGCCAATGCATTGAACTATCGTTCCCTGGTTCATAGTTTTCCCTGCCCGTTAACCGCGTATTCAGATTTGCGAATTCGTTTCGCCGTCGAATATCAGACGGCTGCCGCGCCGCCGACGATCTCCGACAATTCCTTCGTGATCGCCGCCTGCCGCGTCTTGTTGTAGATGAGCTGCAGTTCCTTGATGATCTTTCCGGCGTTGTCGGACGCGGCCTTCATCGCGACCATCCGCGCCGACTGCTCGGAGGCCATGTTCTCGTTGACCATCTGATACACGACGGATTCCAGGTAGCGCCGCATCATGCCGTCGAGCAGCGTCCGCGCGTCCGGCTCGTAGATGTAGTCCCAGGAACCGTCGGACAAATCCGCCTTGCGCACCTCGCCGGCCGACGTACGCCACTGCTCGGGGATCGGAATGATCTTTCCGTGCCGCGCCTCCTGGCTCATCGTGGTGCGGAACGTCGTGAAGTAGATATGCACTTCGTCGACCCTGCCTGCGAAATATTCGTCGATCAGCGTCTTTACCGGGCCGACCAACCTGTCCACGTGCGGGCGGTCGCCCAGCTGCGTGACGCTGGACACGATGTTGGCGCCCATCCGCTGCAGGAAACCCAGTCCCTTGCTGCCGATCGCGACGTAGTCGACGTCGATGCCATTGGCGCGCCACTCCTTGTGCTGCGCCAGCACCAGTCGCAGCACGTTGGTGTTGAGGCCGCCGCACAGGCCCTTGTCGGTGGTGACGACGATGGCGCCGATGCGCTTCACCACGTCGCGCTTCTGCAGGAACGGGTGGCGGTATTCCGTGTTCGCCTTGGCGATGTGCATGACGATGTTGAACGTGCGCTCGACGTACGGGCGCGAGGCGCGCATCCGGTCCTGGGCCTTCTTCATCTTCGAGGCCGAGACCATCTCCATCGCCTTGGTGATCTTGCGCGTGCTCTGCACGCTCTTGATCTTGGTGGTGATTGCCTTGGAACTTGCCATGTCGGACCTTCTTTTGCGCTACCTGTTCAACGCAACTGAGCAGCGGGTACTAGTACGTGCCGGTCTTCTTGAAGTCCTCGATCGCCGCGGCCAGCGCCTTCTCGTCGTCGGCCGTCAGCTCGTTGGTCTGCGCGATCTTGTCGGTGATGCCCGAGTACTTGCCCCTCATGAACTGGCGCAGCGCCGATTCGAATGCCAGCGCCTTCTCGACCGGCACGTCGTCGTAGTAGCCCTTGTTCACCGCGAACAGCGTCAGCGCCTGGTCGGCCACCGACATCGGCGAGTATTGCGGCTGCTTCATCAGTTCCGTCACCAGCTTGCCGCGGTCCAGCTGCTTGCGGGTGGCTTCGTCCAGGTCGGAGGCGAACTGCGCGAACGCGGCAAGCTCGCGGTATTGCGCGAGCGACAGGCGCACGCCGCCGCCCAGCTTCTTGATGACCTTGGTCTGCGCGTCGCCGCCGACCCGCGACACCGAGATGCCGGCGTTGATCGCGGGGCGGATGCCGGCGTTGAAGAGGTCAGTCTCGAGGAAGATCTGTCCGTCGGTGATCGAGATCACGTTGGTCGGCACAAAAGCCGTCACGTCGCCGGCCTGCGTCTCGATGATCGGCAGCGCGGTGAGCGAGCCCGTCTTGCCCTTGACCGCGCCCTTGGTGAACTTCTCGACGTAGGTGGCGTTGACGCGCGCGGCGCGTTCCAGCAGCCGCGAGTGCAGATAGAACACGTCGCCCGGGTACGCCTCGCGGCCCGGCGGGCGGCGCAGCAGCAGCGACACCTGGCGGTACGCCCACGCCTGCTTGGTCAAGTCGTCGTAAATGATCAGCGCGTCCTGGCCGCGATCGCGGAAGTACTCGCCCATCGTGCAGCCGGAGTACGGCGCGATGTACTGCATGGCCGCCGATTCCGACGCCGTCGCGGCGACGACGATCGTGTAGTCCATGGCGCCGTATTCGGTCAGCTTGTTGACCACGTTCTTGATCGACGACGCCTTCTGCCCGATCGCGACGTACACGCAGATCAGGTCCTTGCCCTTCTGGTTGATGATCGTGTCGATCGCCACCGCGGTCTTGCCGGTCTGGCGGTCGCCGATGATCAGCTCGCGCTGGCCGCGGCCGATCGGCACCATCGCGTCGATCGACTTCAATCCGGTCTGCACCGGCTGTGAGACTTTCTGCCGCTCGATCACGCCCGGCGCGACCTTTTCGATCACGTCGCGCATCTTCGCGTTGACCGGCCCCTTGCCGTCGATCGGCTCGCCGAGCGAATTGACGACGCGGCCGATCAGCTCCGGCCCGACCGGCACGTCGAGAATGCGCCCCGTGCACTTGACGGTGTCGCCTTCCTTGATCTTCTCGTACGCGCCCAGGATCACCGCGCCGACCGAGTCGCGCTCGAGATTGAGCGCGAGTCCGAACGTGTTGCCGGGGAACTCGAGCATTTCACCCTGCATCGCGTTGGACAGGCCGTGAATGCGGCAGATGCCGTCGGAAACCGAGACCACCGTTCCCTGCGTCCGCACTTCGGCGGCCGTGTCCAGGTGCTGGATCTTGGTCTTGATCAGTTCGCTGATTTCGGAAGGGTTCAGTTGCATGATTACTCCTTCGACCAAAGTGCAAACCTGCTTTGGTCCGGGTTCAGTTTCCGCTTGAATCGCGCTCAGTCTGGTAACTGACGCGCGTCAATTCCAGGCCGCAAATTCATTGGAAAATTCCCATTTCCCACGTTTGCAATTTCAACCGTTGTCACGCCCGCAACTGCGCGGCCATTGCCCGCAGCTGTTCCTGGACCGATCCATCGATGACCGAATCGCCCACCGTCACGCGCGCGCCGCCGATCAACTCGGGCCTGACCTCGACGGTGGCCTCGATCTTCTTGCCGAAATGCTTCTCCAGCGCTGCCGTCAGCTCCGCGAGCTCGTTGCCCGCGAACGGGAAGGCCGTCTCGATCCTCGCCTTGGCAACGCCGTCCGCGGAGTCCTTCAGCGATCTCGAACATCGCCTGGATCTGCGGCAGCACCGAAATCCGTTCACCCTCGATCAGCACGCGCACGAAGCTGCGGCCTTCCGCGTTCAGCTTGTCGCCGCAGATCGACAGCAGCAGCGATTCCTTGGCGCCCGCGTCGAGCGCCGGATTGTCCAGCGCCGATGCCACGCGCGGGTCGGCGACGACGGCAGCTGGTCAGGCGCAGCATCTGCGACCATATCGGCAGCGCATTGCCTTCGCGGGCCAGCGCGAACGCGGCTTCGGCGTAAGGACGTGCGATCGTGGTCAGTTCAGCCATGGTTTAGGGTGTGACTGCTCGGGTTGCGTCCGGTGGCTAGAGCTGGCGCTTCAGTTGCGCCAGCAAATCGGCGTGGACCTTGGTGTCGACGTCCTTCTGCAGAATCTTCGACGCGCCGGCCACCGCCAAGTCCGCCACCGCGTCGCGCAGCTGCTCCTTCGCGCGCGCGATTTCCTGCTGGATCTCGGCCTTGGCCGCGGCGATGATGCGCTCGCCCTCGGCCTTGGCTTCGATCTTTGCCTGCTCGATCGTCTCCGACTTGAAACGCTCGCCGGTCGCGACGATCTCCGCGGACTTGCCCTTGGCTTCGGTCAGCATGGCGGCCATCCGCTTCTCGGCGTTCGCGAGTTCCTGGCGGCCGGCTTCGCCCGCGGCCAGGCCGTCGGCGATCTGCTTCTGGCGCGTCTCGATGGCGCGCATCAGCGGCGGCCAGATGAAATGCGCACAGAACCAGATGAAGGCCAGGAACGACGCGGCCTGCATGATGAGCGTCAGATTGAAATTCATGGCGGACCTTCTACGCGGAAAAGAGGCCTTGCGGGTCCTTACTTCGGCACCACGCTAAGCAGCGGGTTGGCGAACGCGAAGAACATCGCCAGGCCGACGCCGATGATGAACGACGCGTCGATCAGGCCGAGCAGCAGGAACACCTTTGCCTGCAGCTGCGGCATCAGCTCCGGCTGGCGCGCGGCGCCTTCGAGGAAGCGCGAGCTCATGATGCCGATGCCGACACAGGCGCCGAGCGCGCCCAGACCGATGATGAGACCGATCCCGACGGCGGTGTAGGCCTGGATCATCGACAGCATTTGGAGCTTGTCCATGTTCTATCCTTTCGATTGCACGTGACAGCGGTGTGGTGGGAAGTCCGAACTGAATGAATTGGAGACTGGGTCGGTGATGACTTCAGTGATGTTCCTCGGCCATCGACATGTACACGATGGTCAGCATCATGAAGATGTAGGCCTGCAGCGCGACGATCAGGATGTGGAAGAGCGCCCACACCAGTTGAAGAACAGCGGCTAGCCGCGCCCAGCCCACGCCGGCCGGCCGCCAGCATGGCCAGCAGCAGGAAGATGATCTCGCCGGCGTACATGTTCCCGTAGAGCCGCAGGCTGTGCGACAGCGGCTTGGAGACGAATTCGACCATCTGGAACATGAAATTGAGCGGCCACATCAGGAAGATGATTGCCGAACGGCGCGACGAAGAGCTCCTTCGTCCATCCGCCCAGGCCCTTGGACCTGATGCCGAAGCCGATCATCAGCGCCGAAGACCGTCAGCGACAGCGCAAACGTGGTGTTGATATCGGACGTCGGAACGTGGCGCCACTTGTGAAGATGCAGAACATGCTCGTAGAACCACGCCATGATGTCGACGGGCAGGAAGTCCATCGCGTTCATCAGCAACACCCAGACGAACACGGTCAGCGCGATCGGCGCGACCCACCTGCTTTCGCCGTGGTAGATGCCCTTGACCTGGTCGTTGACGAAGCCGACGCACAACTCGACGAACGCCTGCGTGCTTCGACGGGCACGCCGGACGTCGCCTTGCGCGTCGCCAGCCACAGGAAGCCCAGCCCGATCACGCCCAGGATCAGCGACATCGACCATCGTGTCGACGTTGACCGACCAGAAATCGCCGTCTCCTACCGACTTGGTGAAGAACGAGAGGTGATGCTCGATGTATTCGGAGGGGGAGCTGGCCGCCATGGGTTCGGGGATCGGGTTCTAAGGATCTGGAGGGGTCAGTTGCGCTGCGCTCAGCTGTCCAACAGGGCCATGCGGAACAGCAACACCGTGATCACGAAACTTGCAAAGAACACCACGAAAACGACTTCCCTGTAGTTCACCAGCACCAGCCAGAGCTGGAGGATGATCACGAGGATCTTGCATGCCTCGGCGCGGAACAGTGCAGCCACGGTGCCCCCCGCCGATGCAGGATTCGACACCGACAGCACCACTGCGTAGACCACCACGGAGGTGATATTGACGATGCCTCCCAGCATCGCCGACAGCGCCCCATGCGGCCCCTGCCACAACCCGGCAATGACCGCGATCACGACCGTCGCGGCCGCCTGCCATTTAAGGACGCGGCGGATCGGTTTGGTCGAGAGGGGCGCTTTCATCACCGCGCCAGGCAAATAGGCCCGGGCAACGCAGCAAACTTGTCGATTTTAACCGCTTTGACCCCTGGCTCGCAACGGAATGTTGCGGCGCAACGGCGCACGGCCGTTCGATCCAGAGCGCGCGATCAGCCTCCAGACAACGCGGCCACGATCATGATGTCGGCGCCGGGGGGAATCGGCGCCGCGAGGTTCCTCTGCACTGCGGCGTCCACGAACACCTTGATGTGCGGGCGCAGCTTTCCCTGTTCATCCTGCATCCTGAAGCGAATGCCCGGATGGGCCGACTCGAGCCCGGCCAGCACGTCCGCCCAGACGACGGCGACGATGACGCGCATGGCGACCGTCACCGTCGCCGCGCCTCCGCAATAGGAGCGCAGCGGCGACGGAATCGCGACGCGATGATTCACGCAGCGATCGTCCGCCGACTGTCGCCGTCAGACCGCCTCGACGGCATAGATATGCGGCAGATGCGCGGCCAGGCATTTCCAGGTCCGGCCCTCGTCGCGGCTGCCCCATACCTCGCCGGACGTCGTCCCGAAGTACACGCCCGCGACCGCGAAGCGGTCGACGGTCATCGCCTGCCGTTTCACGGTCCACCATGCCTGCGCCTTGGGCAACCCATCCGCTTGGCGCTTCCACGTCTTGCCCGCATCGCGCGTGCGGTAGGCGGCCGGCTTGCCGCCCGGGGAAATGCGCGGCCAGACATCGGTCCCGTCCATGGGGAAGATCCAGGCGCTGTTGGGGTCGTGCGGATGCGGCACCATCGGGAATCCGACATAGCCGACGGCTTTGGGCATGCCGGTGCCGATGTCGGTCCAGCGTGTGGCCGGCCGATCGAGCCGGAAGAGGCCGCAATGGTTCTGTTGGTACAGGCGGTCGGGATTGCCGGCGGCGAAGCGCACGCAATGCGGATCGTGGCCGTACTCGAGGTCGGGGTTGGGCTGGAAGTCCGCGCGCACGCCCTGGTTCAACGGGTGCCAGTCCGCGCCGCAGTTGGTGGACTCGAACGTGCCGCCGCTCGACATGCTGATGTACATGTGGTTCGCATCGCGCGGGTCGATCAGCACCGAGTGCAGCTTCGGGCCGTCGGGCGTGCCGTCCTGGTCGCCGCCGCACCACGCCTTGCGCTGCGGATGGGCGTTGAACCCGGTGACGCCTTTCCAGTTGGCGCCGCCATCGTCGGAGCGGAACAGTCCCTGCGGCGACGTGCCGGCAAACCACACGCCGGGCTGCGATGCGTGACCCGGCGTCAGCCAGAACGTGTGGTCGACGACGCGTCCGCTGCCGGGGTCGAACGCGGGCGGCGTGGCCGCCTCCTTCCACGTCTTGCCGTTGTCGGCCGAGCGAAAAACCGTCGGGCCGAGATGCCCGGTGCGCGCCGCAGCCAGCATCGTCTTGCCATCGCGCGGGTCGAGCATCACGTGATGGACGATATGGCCCAGGAACTGGGGTCCGGCCAGCTTCCAGGTGCGACGCGCGCCGTCGGTGGTCAGCGTCCATAATCCCTTTCGCGTCGCAATCAGCAGGCGCGTCCGCTTGGGAGCCTCGACGCGTTTCCCTGCCGGTTGCTTCGCTGCGGTGCGCGCCATGACGTTCTCCTCGCGGTCGGAATCAAAGACCTCGAAAGTTACCGCTTCGCGATTGTCCCGGCAATAAGCAGGGTTGAAATTTTTGCGATTGCCTGCAATCCTCCACGGCTCCCCTTCCCTTTCCGAAACACTGCCACCAGGAGATTCCATGACGATCAAAGTCGGCGATACACTGCCCGCGGGCACGCTGTCCGAATTCATCGAAGTCGAAGGCAACGGTTGTTCCGTCGGACCCAACACGTTCAAGGTCGACGACCTCACGCGCGGCAAGAAAGTTGTGATCTTCGGCCTGCCCGGCGCGTTTACGCCCACCTGCTCGGCCAAGCACGTGCCGTCGTATCTGGCCAACTACGACAAGCTGAAGGCCAAGGGCGTCGACGACATCCTGTGCATGTCCGTCAACGACCCGTTCGTGATGGGCGCATGGGCGCGCGACCAGAAGGCGGGCGGCAAGGTGCGCATGATGGGCGACGGCAGCGCCGACTACACGAAGGCGCTCGGCCTGGTCTTCGACCTCACCGGAAAGGGCATGGGCGTGCGCTGCCAGCGCTTCTCGATGCTGGTCGACAACGGCGTCGTGAAGACGCTGAATATCGAGGCGCCAGGCAAGTATGAAGTGTCCGGCGGCGACACGATGCTGACGCAGCTCGGCTGACTGCCGTGAAACGCGCCGCTACGTTGTTGGCTTTGGCCCTTGTCGCCGCGTCAGCACACGCGGCGGCGCCCGTGGTGCTGGTCAGCTTCGATCCGGCGTCCACCGGCAACGTCGAGCGCGACCTGCCATACACGCCGGACGCCGCGGCGCTGCGCGAAGAGTTGCGCGTGTTTGTCATCGCGCGCGCAGCGCCGTATCTCGCCGAAGGCAACACCTTTGCCGTGACCTTCACGCGCGTGGCGCTCGCCGGAACGCTCGAGCCTTGGCGCCATCCCGGATGGAACTCGGTCCGGATGGTCGACGGACGCTATCCGCCCCGCATCGAGCTCGAGTTTCGCCTCGCGGCCGCTGATGGCACGCTCATCCGCGCAGGGCGGCGCACGCTATCCGATCTCGATTTTCGCCTGAGTCATCCCGAAGCGCAGCTGAGCGGTGATCCGCTGCGCTACGAGAAGCCGCTGGTCGCGCAGTGGCTGGAAGCCGAATTGGCGCCCGCCGTCCGTTCGGGTTCGGCGCCGTGAACCGGGGACGTCTACCGTAACGTCCGCGCCTATTTGATTTTCGTAAGGATGCCGTCCAGCTGCTCGAGACTCGAGTAGTGGATGACGAGGCGCCCCGCGCCTTTGTGGCCGGGATCGATCGTCACCTTCGCGCCGAGTCTTTCCGCGAGGTCGGTTTCGAGGCGCGCGGTATCGGCGTCGTGACCCTTGCGCGCGGCGCGCCGCGCCTGCTGCTTGGCCGGGTTGAGCAGCGTGAACACCAGCCGTTCCGTTTCGCGCACCGACAGGTTGCCGTTCACGACGCGCACCGCGGTCGTCGTCTGCTGCGCGACAGGCAGCGCAAGCATTGCGCGGGCATGGCCCATCTCCATGCCGCCGCTGAGCAGGTACTCCTGCGCCGCCTTCGCGAGCGTCGTCAGCCGCAGCAGGTTGGTCACGGCGCTGCGCGAGCGGCCGACGGCTTTCGCTGCCGCTTCGTGCGTCAGGCCGAATTCGTCGATCAGGCGCTGCAGGCCGATGGCCTCCTCCAGCGGATTCAGATCCTCGCGCTGGATGTTCTCGATCAGCGACAGCGCGAGCGCCGACTTGTCCGGCACGTGCTTGACCAGCGCGGGCACCTCGGTAAGCCCCGCGCGTTGCGCCGCGCGCCAGCGCCGTTCGCCGGCGATGATCTCGAAGCTGCCGCCGTCGACCGGCCGCACCAGGATCGGCTGCATCAGCCCCTGCTCGCGAATCGAATCGGCGAGCTCGTTCAAGGCCGTTTCGTCCATGCGCGTGCGCGGCTGGTACTTGCCCGGCTTGATGCGGCCGATGGCCAGCGATTGCAGCGCTTCGCGCGGCGCATCCTCGTTGCCGCCTGAAAGCAGCGCGTCGAGGCCGCGGCCTAGTCCCTTGGGTCGAATCATCATGCCACCTGAATGAATGCGCTACGCCGCGCCCGGCGTCGCACCCGACACTTGCGTCGGCTCATTTGCCGACTCATCTGCCGATGTATTTGCCAACTTATTTGCCAACTTATTTTCCAACTCTCGCGCCTCGATCCGGCGCAGCATTTCGCCCGCCAGCGCCAGGTAGGCGAGCGCGCCCTTCGATTGCGGCTCCAGCTTGAATGCGGGAATGCCATGTGACGGCGCTTCGGCCAATCGCACGTTGCGCGGAATGATCGTGCGATAGAGCTTTTCGCCGAAATGTTTCTCGAGTTCGGCGGTGACGTTCAGCGCGAGCGTGTTGCGCGGGTCGTACATCGTGCGCAGCAGGCCCTCGATCTCCAAGGCGGGATTGAGATGCGCGCGCACCTTCTTCAGCGTCTGGATCAGGTCCGACAGGCCTTCCAGCGCGTAGTACTCGCATTGCATCGGGATCAGCACGGAATCCGCCGCGCACAGGCCGTTCAACGTGAGCAGCGACAGCGACGGCGGACAATCGAGCAGGATGAAGTCGTAGTCGGTGGCGACCTCGCTGATCGCGGTCTTCATCTGCGACAGCGCTTCGGACAACGCATCCTTCAGCCGCGTTTCGCGCTCGGGCAGGTCGACCAGTTCGATTTCCGCGCCCGCGAGTTCGCGATTGGCGGGAACGACGTCGAAGCCGCCCGACGGCGACGGCACGCGCACGTCGGCGATCCTGCGCTCACCCAGCAACACTTGGTACACGGTGGCATCGAAGCCGCGCTTGTCGAGGCCCGAACCCGTTGTCGCGTTGCCTTGCGGATCGAGATCGACGAGCAGCACGCGCCGCTTCATCGCGACGAGGCTCGCGGCAAGATTGACCGCGGTTGTGGTCTTGCCCACGCCGCCCTTCTGGTTGGCGACTGCGATGATGCGCGTCATGCGTGCCGGCTTTCCATGGCGTGCCTGGCTTGCATGATGACGAGGTGTCGCGCCGCGTCGAGACCCGGAACCGCAAGCGCGGGTTTCGCGACGACGACGAATTCGTGCGGCAGTTGCGCCAGTTCCTCGTCCGGATGCACGCCCTTCATCGCGAACAGCTTGCCCTGCGGAGCGAGGTGTCGCGCCCCTGCCAGCGCGAAAGCAGCGAGATCCGAGAATGCGCGCGAGATCACGACGTCGAAGGGCTTTGCCGGCGCAAAATCTTCGACGCGCAACGCGTGCGATTCGGCGTTGCGCAGCCCGAGTTCGATCGCCGCCTGCAAAAGAAACGAGGCCTTCTTGTGGTTCGAATCGATCATGACGACGTGCGCGTCGGGCCGCGCGATGGCGAGCGGGATGCCGGGAACGCCACCACCCGAGCCGACATCAAGGATGCGCGCGCCCGACATCGCAGGAAGATGCGGGACGACAGCCAACGAGTCGAGCAGGTGATGCGTGACCATGCGCGCCGGCTCGCGGATCGCCGTCAAGTTGTAGATCTTGTTCCACTTCGCGAGCAATGCGATGTACGCCGCCAATTGCGCGCGCTGGGCCGAGTCGAGCGCAAGCCCGAGCGCGGCGATTCCCGAGGCCAGGTCGACGTCGCGCGTCGTCCCTTGCACGACCGCCGTCATGCCGACAGCGCCTCGCTACCGGCGCGCGCCGCCGTGCCGCCCTTCAGATGCACGAGCAGCAGCGAGATTGCCGCCGGCGTGATGCCGGAAATGCGCGCGGCCTGGCCGATGGTCTCCGGCTTGTGCAGGTTGAGCTTCTGCTGCACTTCGGCGGACAGGCCGCGCACGCTGCGGTAATCGAGATTCGCCGGGAGTTGCGCTGACTCCATCGCCAGGTGCCGCGCGATTTCGTCATGCTGCCGGTCGATGTAACCCGCGTACTTCGTGGCGATCTCCACCTGCAGCGCCACCTGCGGGTCGGCCACCGGCGACCCGGCGCCGGGCAACGTCAGCAGCGACGCGTAGGTCACCTTCGGGCGCCGCAATAAGTCAGTAAGCGCATACTCCTTGTCTATGGCTTGCCCCAGAACGCGTTCGGCTTCGTGCTGGGCGACGATATTGGGGTTGACGTACGTCGTCCTCAGGCGCTCGATTTCCCGCGCAATGGCATCGCGCTTGCGCGAAAAGGCGTCCCACCGTACGTCGTCGACCAGCCCGAGCCGGCGTCCGTGTTCGGTCAGGCGCAGGTCCGCGTTGTCTTCACGCAACTGCAGTCGGTACTCAGCACGCGACGTGAACATCCGGTACGGCTCCGACACGCCGCGCGTGATCAGGTCGTCGACAAGCACGCCCAGGTATGCCTCGTCCCGGCGCGGACACCATCCCGCCTCGGCGCGTACATGGAGGGCCGCGTTGATGCCGGCGAGCAATCCTTGCGCGGCGGCCTCCTCGTAACCTGTCGTCCCGTTGATCTGCCCGGCGAAGAAGAGTCCCTGGATCGCCTTGGTCTCAAGGGATGCCTTCAGCGCGCGCGGATCGAAATAGTCGTATTCGATGGCGTAGCCGGGACGCAGGATGTGCGCGTGCTCGCAGCCGCGCATCGAACGCACCAGGTCGAGCTGCACGTCGAAGGGCAGGGACGTGGAGATTCCGTTGGGGTAGATCTCACGCGTCGCGAGGCCCTCCGGCTCGAGGAAGATCTGGTGGCTGTCGCGCTGGGCGAAGCGCACCACTTTGTCCTCGATCGACGGGCAGTACCGCGGGCCGACACCTTTGATCACCCCGGAATACATCGGCGACCGGTCGAGGCCGGCACGGATGATCGCGTGGGTGCGTTCGTTCGTGTGCGTGATCCAGCAGGGGACCTGGCGCGGATGCATGGCCGCAGTCCCGATGAAAGAGAACACCGGCGCCGGATCGTCGCCCGGCTGTTCGGCCAGCACCGAAAAATCGATTGTCCGACCGTCCAATCGTGGCGGCGTCCCGGTCTTGAGGCGGCCCGCAGGCAGCTTGAGCTCCCGCAGCCGCGCGCCCAGGCGCTTGGCCGGCGGATCCCCGGCGCGGCCCGCTTCGTAGTTTTCGAGGCCGACGTGGATCAGCCCGGACAGAAACGTCCCAGTCGTCAGCACCACGGCATCCGCGTGGAAGGTGAGGCCGATCTCCGTTACGACGCCGGAAACCCGGTCGCCTTCCAGCAGCAGGTCATCCACGGGCTGCTGGAATAGCGTCAGGTTTGGCTGGTTTTCCAGCCGCGCCCGAATTGCCTGCTTGTAGAGAATCCGATCGGCTTGTGCCCGGGTGGCGCGCACGGCGGGCCCCTTGCTCGAATTCAGGATCCGGAACTGGATGCCCGCCTCGTCGGTCGCGATTGCCATCGCCCCACCGAGCGCATCCACTTCCTTGACCAGATGCCCCTTGCCGATGCCGCCGATGGACGGGTTGCACGACATCTGACCCAGCGTCTCGATGTTGTGCGTGAGCAGCAGCGTCGCGCGTCCCATCCGGGCGGACGCCAACGCGGCCTCGGTGCCGGCATGCCCGCCGCCGACGACAATTACCTCGAAGCGTTGCGCGAAGTCCATGATTTCAATCATTAAATTGCTAGGCAACCGAAAGCCGCCACAGCAGTTGATTTTACGCGATCCAGAGGGCCGCCGATAGACGCCTGTTTCACGTGGAACCGGCCGGACCCCAGTTTTTTGCGGGTCGGCCATCGGCCAAGCCGGTCGCGCGCGTCCCCGATGTTTCACGTGAAACAGCGGTGCCCGACGGCCGCTAGTGACCGCTTACTTTCGGGTTTGAGGCATTATCAGGGCGCCTCGGCGAACGCATCCGCCCTGCCAGACAACTGCTCAGAGGGAGAATCGCTCCCCGAGCCGCTGCCGTTCCTGCTGCAGCGTCGCCGGGCGCTTGGACCCCAGCTTGGCAAACAGTTCGTCGTGCGACGCGAGTTCACGCTGCCACTGCGCGCGGTCGACTTCCATGACACCGGCGAAGCGGGCGGCATCGAAGTCCGTACCCGTCCAGTCCAGATCCTCGTAGGAGGGCGCCAGGCCAGTGACGGTCTCATGAGCTTTGGCCCTGCCGGCGCAGCGCTCCACAACCCAGCGCAGCACACGCATGTTCTGCCCGAAGCCGGGCCACACGAATTTGCCGTTGGCGTCCTTGCGGAACCAGTTCACGCTGAAGATCCGCGGCGGATGCGCCACGCGCTTGCCCATCGCCAGCCAATGCTGGAAATAGTCGCCGACGTGATACCCGCAGAACGGCAGCATGGCGAAGGGGTCGCGCCGCACTTCGCCGACGGTGCCGGCGGCCGCGGCCGTCGTCTCCGATCCCATCGTCGCAGCCTTGTAGACGCCTTCTTCCCAGCTGCGCGCCTCGGCGATCAGCGGGACGGTATCCGAGCGTCGCGCGCCGAAAATGAAGGCGGAGATGGGAACGCCCGCCGGATCGTCCCAATGCGCATCCAGCGATGGACACTGGATCGACGCGACGGTGAAGCGCGCGTTGGGATGCGCGGCCTTGCGGCCGCTCCTGCCATCCGCAGGCGTCCAATCCTTGCCCTGCCAGTCGAGGAGGTGCGCCGGCGGTTCCTTCGTCATGCCTTCCCACCACACGTCGCCGTCGTCGGTCAGCGCGACATTGGTAAAGATGACGTTGCTCTTGAGCATCTCCATCGCGTTCGCGTTGGACTCGTACGAGGTGCCGGGTGCCACGCCAAAATACCCGGATTCCGGGTTGATCGCGCGCAGGTAGCCGTCCGGACCGGGTTTCAGCCATGCGATGTCGTCGCCGATCGTCGTGACCTTCCAGCCTTCGCAGCCGGCGGGCGGGATCAGCATCGAAAAATTGGTCTTGCCGCAGGCGCTCGGGAATGCGGCGGCGACGTACTTCCTTTCGCCCGCGGGTGACTCGACGCCAAGAATCAGCATGTGCTCGGCGAGCCAGCCCTGGTCGCGGCCCATGACCGACGCGATGCGCAGCGCGAAGCACTTCTTGCCGAGCAGCGCATTGCCGCCGTAACCCGAGCCGAAGCTCCAGATCTCGCGGCTCTCGGGGAAATGCACGATGTATTTCTGATCCTTGTTGCATGGCCAGGCCACGTCGCGCTGCCCCACAGCCAGCGGCGCGCCGACCGAATGCACGCATGGCACGAACACGCCGTCGCTGCCGAGCACGTCGAAAACTGCGCGGCCCATGCGCGTCATGATCCGCATGTTGACGACGACATACGGGCTGTCCGACAACTCGATGCCGATGTGCGCGATCGGGCTGCCCAGCGGGCCCATCGAAAACGGCACCACATAGAGCGTCCGGCCCCGCATGCATCCCGCGAAGAGGCCATTCAGCGTGCGCCGCATGTCCGCGGGCGCGACCCAATTGTTGGTGGGGCCGGCGTCGTCCTGGCTGGCGCTGCAGATGAAAGTGCGGTCTTCCACCCGCGCTACATCGGAGGGATCCGAGCAGGCCAGGTAGCTGCCTGGCCGCCTGACCGGATCGAGGCGCGTCAGCGTGCCGGCGGCGACCATCTCGGCGCACAGGCGGTCGTATTCGGCCTGGCTGCCGTCGCACCACACGATGCGCTCCGGTTGCGTCAAGGCCGCGATTTCGCGAACCCAGCCCATGAGGCGGGCATGCTTCACATAGGACGGCGCACCCACGGATGCGGCAAGTGTGACCAGCGATTCGAGTTGATTCATCTTCGGGGGAGGACAGTGGCAGGGGGACTTCGATCCGCCGTCATTCACACATCGATCGCGCGGCGGTCGATAAGTTTACTCCGCCGAACGCGGTCGACGCACTGGTCGGGCGGCCTTACCGGTTCGGCTTCGCGGCGACGATGAACAACCGGCGGAACGGAAACAGCGTGCGCCCATCCTGCGTCGGCGGATAGTCGCACGCGAGATGCCGCATGTAGTCGCGCAGGAATTCCGCGCGCTCCTGCAGATCGAGCGCCTCGAGGAAGGGAACGAGCCACGTGCCCTTGGTCCAGGCCGCAACCGGATGCTCGCCGTCATTTCGCGGCGGCAGGATCTGCAGATATTCCGTGAGCCAGATATCGACGGCGGACATCAGCGGGGCGAGCCAACCAAAATAGGAAGCGGCAGCGGCGACGGGTGGCTCGCGAACGATGTGCGCCAACTGCTTTCGCCAGCGCTCGCTGCGTGCGAGGTCGGCGATCAACGTGTGTGAGGGCGCGCGAAAATTGTCCGGCATCTGCACGGCGAGCGCGCCATCTGGAGCCACCATTGCAGCAACGCGTGCAAACAAGACCGCGTGATCGGGCAGCCAGTGCAGCGCGGCATTGCTGTAGACGAGATCGACCGGCGCGGCGGGATGCCAGTGCGCGAGGTCTGCGGCGACGAACGTGAACCGCGGGTCACCGCGCGTTGTCGTGCGCGCCTGTTCCAGCATCGACGGCGAGCTGTCGACGCCTACAACCTGCGCATCCGGCCAGCGTTCCGCCAGAAGCCGCGTCACGTTGCCTGAACCACACCCGAGGTCGATGATGTTGCGCGGGTTCTCGAGCGGCACGCGCGCGAGCAGGTCGAGCGCCGGACGCAGGCGTTCGCCTTCGAACTGCAGATACTGCGCGGGATTCCACGGCACGCTTTCAGCCCCCCTTCGCGCGATCGTCGTCACGATTCTGTTCACCGGCATTCCACCACTGCTCGATGCGCGCGTACAGCGGTACCGTGGTGAGCAGGATGACGACGACGCGCGCGACATGGAACGCTGTCACCAGCGGCACACCCAATTGCAGCACCTTGGCGGTGATGCACATCTCGGCGATGCCACCGGGTGCTGTGCCCAGCACCAGCGTCGCCGGATGCAGTCCGGACATCCGCGCCAGGCCCGCGCCGAAAAGCGCGGACAGCGCCATCGCCACCAGAATCGAACCCACGACCGCGCTGACAAAGCGGTGCGCGCCCTGCAGAAAATCGCGTTCGAAGCGCGAGCCCAACGCGCAGCCGAGCAGGCACTGCCCGACGTTCGATGCCAGCTGCGGCATCGCGGACAAGTCGACCTGGGCCGCCGTGAGCGGAATGGCCACGGCAAGCGAGCCCAGCACGAATGCGTTGGGCGCGCGGAACTTGTGGAAGATGAATCCGCCGAGCGCGGTGGCGGCCATCAGCAGCGCGAAGCCCGTCGGCACGAACGACTTCGCGCCCTGCACGTAGGGATCGGCGCCATGCACGCCGAGCAGCGTGTAGATCGCGGGAATGACCGCAACGACGACGAGAATGCGCAGGCTCTGCGCGGCGGCGACGCGATCGACGCGCGCGCCGAAACGCTCGCCCAGGACGGCCATTTCCGCGGCGCCGCCGGGAACGCTCGCGAACAGCGCCGTCGTGCGGTCCAATCCCGACATCCGCGCAAGCGCAAGCGCCGACGCATAGCCAACGGCCACCGAAAACACCGCCCCGGCGACCAGCAGGTACCAGAGTCCCGCGACCTCGCGCACGACGTCCGGCGTGAAATAGAGTCCCAGCGAAGTTCCGATGATCCATTGCCCGCCGTAGCGCACTGGCGTCGGAACGCCGACGTCGACGCCGGCAACGCGCAGGAACGCGAGCGAGAACAGCGGGCCGAGCATCCAAGGAATCGGCGTGTACAGCAGTGCGCACGCGTACCCCGCGGCAGCGCCGATGGCCAGCGTACCGAGTGTTCTGCCGAGACCGCGACCGGTCATGGCGAGGTTTCCCGCGCGGCGCCGCCGCTATTTGCCAATGCAGAATCGCCCGAAGATGACGCCGAGAAGGTCGTCGGCGGTGAATTCGCCGGTGATCGCGGACAACGCCGTCTGCGCCTCGCGCAATTCCTCGGCGAAGAGCTCGATGGGCGGCGGCGCCGACGCGAGCTGCGAGGCCGCCGTGGCCAGATGCCCTGACGCTTCCCGCAACGCCTGCACGTGCCGCTCGCGCGCCAGGAATGTATCCTCGGTCGCGGCTTGCGCGCCGACTACGGCGAGCACCTCCAGTTCCAGCAAGTCGATGCCGGCGCTGCTGCTTCCTCCGAGATTCGCCGAGATCCACACATGCCGCCGCGAGATGGCGTCGTTCTCACGTGTCGCGGACCGGGGCGCAATCCGCGCGAGGTCGGCCTTGTTGTGCACGACCACGCGCGCCAATCCGGACGGCAACCGCGCGAGGATCGCGCGGTCTTCCGCATCCAGCGCGTCGGCGCCGGCGCGCGCATCGACCAGCAACAGCACGAGATCGGCGCGCTCCACGGCCGCCCACGTGCGCTCGATGCCAATCGCCTCCACCGGATCGGCGGTGTCGCGCAATCCTGCAGTGTCGACGATCGTCAGCGGAATGCCGGCAATTTCCACGCGCCGCTCGACGGTGTCGCGCGTGGTGCCCGCCACCGGCGTGACGATCGCGGCTTCCTCGCGCGCGAGCGCGTTGAGCAGGCTCGACTTGCCGACGTTGGGGCGACCGACCAGAACGACGGTCAGGCCTTCGCGCAGCAGAGCGCCGGTGGCAGCGCGCGCGAGAACCAGTGCGAGCGTCTCGCGAATGGCGTCGAGCTTCGCGACCACGTCGCCCGCGCGCAGGAACTCGATGTCCTCATCCGGGAAGTCGAGCGTGGCCTCGGTGTACATGCGCAATTCGATCAGCGCCTCCACCAATTCATGGATTTGCTGCGAGAAGACGCCGGTCAGGCTGCGCGCCGCCGCGCGCGCGGCGGTCGCTGTCGAGGCATCGATGAGATCGGCGACACTTTCGGCCTCGACTAAGTCGAGCTTGCCGTTCAGGAACGCTCGCTTGGTGAACTCGCCGGGTTCCGCGATGCGCGCACCCAACTCGATGCAGCGCGCGAGGACGAGCCGCAGTACCGCGGGTCCGCCGTGCCCGTGCAGTTCCAGGACCGATTCCCCGGTATAGGAACCCGGCGCAGGGAAATACAGCGCCAGGCCCTGGTCGAGCGGCGCACCCGCCGCGTCGCGAATGGTCGTCAACGTGGCCACGCGCGGCGCAGGCACCGCGCCCGCCACCGCTGCGATCAGCGCCTCCAGGTTTGTGCCGGAGACACGCACGATGCCGACACCGCCGCGCCCGGGCGGAGTAGCGATCGCGGCGATGGTGGGGGGCGCTACGGCTGCGGGCATTTCGGGTTTATAGCGTATCGCCTGCCGGAAATGAAACGGGCCGGCATGTATACGCACATGCGCGGCCCGTCCGTTCGCGACCTGCGGAAGAGTTCAGCGCCGCTTGGCCGCCGCGGCCACCGCCTCGTTGCCGATGACGCGGTTCATGTGCCACTGCTGGAAGATCTGCAGCGAATTGTTGACGAGCCAATACAGCACCAGGCCCGACGGGAAGAACAGGAACAGCACCGAGAACGCGACCGGCATGATCTGCATCACCTTGGCCTGAACCGGATCCGTGATCGGCGTGGGCGACAGCTTGACCTGCAGGTACGCCGTGACCGCGTAGATGACCGGCAGTACGTAATACGGGTCAGGCGCCGACAGATCCTTGATCCAGAAGATCCACGGCGCGTGACGCAGTTCGACCGCGGACAGCAGCACCCAGTACAGCGCGATGAACACCGGAATCTGCACCAGGATGGGCAGGCAGCCGCCGAGCGGATTGATCTTCTCGGTCTTGTACATCTCCATCATCTTGACCTGCAACTGCTGCTTGTCGTTCTTGTACTGCTCCTGCAGCGCCTTCATCTTCGGCGCGATGACCTTCATCTTGGCCATCGAGCGAGCGCTCGCGTGGTTGAGCGGATAGAACGCGCTCTTGATCATGATCGTCATCACGACGATCGCCCAGCCCCAGTTGCCGATGATCCCGTACAGCCACTTGAGCAGCCAGAAGAGCGGGGCGGCGATGACGGTGAAGATGCCGTAGTCGACGACCAGGTCCAGGCCCTTGGCGGTCTTGGCCAGTGTCTCCTGATCTTGTGGTCCGACGTAGAGAGGCACGCGCACTTCGCCGGTCGCGCCCGGCGCAATGGTGCCGACCGGCACGATCACGCCGGCGGAATAGAGCCCGTTGTCGAGCTTCTTCGCGTAGAACTCGCGCGGCGTCTTCTTCTCGTCGGAAGGCGCCCATGCCGCGACGAAATAGTGCTCGACCATCGCCACCCAGCCGTTGTCGGCGGACTTCTGGTACGGCAGCTTGCGCGACGGATCCGCGGCGAGCTTGTCGACGTCGGAGAACTCGACCTTCTGATATTTGCCCTGCTCGGTATAAACCGCCGGACCGACGAACGCCGCCGGCGCGCCCCAGCTCGGCACCACCGGCTGCTTCGTGTCGCGCGTGAGCTGGAAATACGCGTAGGGCGACAGCGGCGCGCTGCCGGAATTGGTGACGTCGAAGGCCGCGTCGATGACGTAGCTGCCGCGATGAAAGGTCAGCACCTGCACGACCTTGTCGCCGTTGGCGGCGGTGGCGGCGAGCTTCAGTTCCACGCGGTCCGCGCCGGGGGCGAGCTCACGCACGCCCGGCAACGCTTCGTACTGCGTGCGATGGTTGGGCAGCCCTTCGCCCAGCAAGCCGGCTTGCGCGACACTGATGCGCTCGGCGTTGCGTTGCAGCGCCAGGTAAGGCTTGCCGGTGTCTTGCCCGTCGCGATGCTGGTTGAGAGCGACCAGCGAGATGACGCCTCCCGTCGTATCGACTTCGGCGGTGTACAGGTCGGTGCGAATCGTGATCGTCTGGCCCTTGGTTGCGGCCTCGGCCTGCCCCGGCACGGTTCCGGCCGCAGGCACGGCGCCGGCCGCGTTTCCGGCGGAAGGCACCGCGGGAAGGTCTTTCGCCGGGGCCGCGCTCTGGCCGGCAGCAGGCGCGGCCTGCTGCGTTGGCGGCGGGACCGGCGTGTGCGCCTTCTGCCACTCCCCCCACAGCAGGAAGGACGAGAACGAGAAGACGATGAACAGGATGATGCGTTGGGTATCCATGGCGACTTTGGCGAATGCGGGGCGGGCTTATCTGCGGCCACGACCCGTCAGGGTACGGGGTCGTAGCCCCCGGGATGGTAGGGGTGGCAGCGCGCAATGCGCTTGACCGCGAGCCAGGAACCGAGCAACGCGCCGTGCTTTTCCACCGCTTCGCGCGCGAAGTCCGAGCAACTCGGCGCGAAGCGGCAATTCGAGCCCAGCATGGGACGCAGCAGGTACTGGTACCCGCGAATGCCGGTCAGCAGCACCGCTTTCATGTGCGCGCCACGAGTGCGGCGAGGAGTTCCGCGGCCTCGACGACCGCGGCATCGAGCTCCATGCGATTGGCGACCTTCTTGACGCGCAGTATCACGTCATACCCCGCAAGCGATGGACGCATGGCGCGCACCGTTTCGCGCAGGCGGCGCCGCAGTCGATTGCGATCGACGGCACGGGGAAGGGTCTTGCGTCCGATGACATAGCCGATGCGACCCGGGGTTTGCGCGGCGGCGGCGGCGACCAGCTGCACGTGGCGACCCTCGCTGCGGCGCCCTTCTCGAAACACCGCCTCGAATGCACCGGGGCCGGTGAGACGAAACGCCCGGCCATGAAGCCGGGCGCCAAGCCCTGCGGACGGAGTCGGCAGCGCGATTTGCTAGACGGCGGTAAGGTTCTTGCGGCCCTTGGCGCGGCGCGCCGAGAGCACTTTGCGGCCGCCGACCGACGCCATGCGCGCGCGGAAGCCGTGCTTGCGCGCGCGGCGAATCTTGGAGGGCTGATAGGTGCGTTTCATCGCTGTGCCTTGACTGAATGTTGAAGCTTGGAATCGATGCGGGATTGCGTCGGAAAAGCCTTATATTAGAGCGCGTTATACCCCCAACTGTCAATCCCTCTGCAGGGGAGCGACCGCTGCGCGGCGTGGGTGCGAGCAATTACTATCCATGCGGGGCGCGGCTGGACAACGGCAGCCGTGGGCACCTCGGCCCGCGCACAAAATCCTGTGGATAACTGGAACATCGCGGAATACAATCCACAACCCGAATGCGCCCGGCGCCTTCGGGGAGCGAGGTTCCAGTCACAGTCGTTGGCCGGGACGTTTGACCCACACCAAGAGTCCCCAAGGACCGGTACGCCGCATGCATGCCAACCTGCCTCCCCCTGCCTGGGCCCTGTGCCTGAGCGCCTTCGAGCGCGAACTGACGCCACAGCAGTTCGCGACCTGGATACGCCCGCTCTCCTGTGCGGATGAGGGCGGCACGCTCAAGCTCGTCGCCCCCAATCGTTTCGTGCTGCAGTGGGTTCGCGACCGGTTCAGCAACCGCATCGAAGCCCTTGCCCGTGAAGCGACGGGCGCGCCCGTCACCATCGAGTTCGCCGTCGTGGACGCGGCGTTCGCCGCACAGAACCGGCGCGAAACGACCATGGACGACGCGGTCCCGGCCCCGCCCGCCCCACCGGCCGCCCCTGTGGATAGCTCGCCGCGGCTGCACTTCGCCGCGCCGGGGAGGATGGCCCCCCAGACACCGGCTGCGCCCCGCAAGCTCGACGCCACCAGCCTCAATCCGGGCTTCAATTTCTCGACGTTCGTGGCCGGCAAGGCCAACCAGCTGGCCCGGGCTGCCGGCCTCCAGGTGGCGGACCACCCGACATCCTACAACCCGCTGTTCGTGTACGGCGGCGTCGGGCTGGGCAAGACCCATCTGGTCCAGGCCATCGGCAACCACATCCTGGCCCAGAACCCGGCGGCCAAGATCCGCTATATCCACGCCGAGACCTATGTCTCCGACGTGGTGCGCGCGTACCAGCACAAGGCCTTCGACGAGTTCAAGCGCCATTACCGGTCGCTCGACCTGCTGCTGATCGACGACATCCAGTTCTTCGGCGGCAAGAGCCGCACGCAGGAGGAGTTCTTCTACCTGTTCAACACGCTGATCGAGGCGCACAAGCAGGTCGTCATCACCTGCGACACGTACCCGAAAGAGATCGCCGGCATCGAGGAGCGGTTGATCTCGCGCTTCGGCTGGGGGCTGACCGTCGCCCTGGAGCCGCCGGAACTCGAGATGCGGGTCGCCATCCTGCTCGCCAAGGCTCAGTCGACCGGCATGCGCATGGACGAGCAGGTCGCGTTCTTCATCGCCAAGCACATCCGGTCGAACGTCCGTGAGCTCGAAGGGGCGCTGAAACGGGTTCTCGCGTACTCCAACTTCCACGGCCAGGAGATTTCGCTGTCGCTGGCCAAGGAAGCGCTGCGCGACCTGCTCGCCGTCCAGAACCGCCAGATCTCCATCGACAACATCCAGAAGACGGTAGCGGACTACTACAAGATTCGCATCTCGGACATGCACTCGAAGAAGCGCTCGCGCGCCGTCGCGCGGCCGCGGCAGGTGGCGATGGCGCTGGCCAAGGAACTGACGCAGATGTCCCTGCCCGAGATCGGCAGCAACTTCGGCGGACGCGATCACACGACGGTGCTGCACGCCTGCCGGCAGGTCGCCAAGCTGCGCGAATCGCTTCCCGACATGAACCACGACGTGAACTTCCTGCTGCAGGTGCTGCGCAGTTGAGGCAGGGGTCCGGCGTCCTTTTGGGAAGGACGTTCCAAAGGTGGTTTTTCCCTATGAAAAGCGGTGTTCTGCGCGTATAATTGAAAGGTTTACGACGAATAGGTTGTGGGTAATTACGGCAATTGCGCAAAGCGCGTTTTCATCCCCAATCGATCCACCGGGAAAACCGCGATTATCCCGCCGGTTGGCGGCGTCAAAACTCACTGAACCGGAAGCGTTTTTTGGATCGATACCGAATTCGCTGCGCCTCCTATTAACTATTCTTATTGTTAAACAATGCAACTAAAGCAGATCGCCCGCGACGCGCTCCTTAAACCCTTGCAGGCCGTTTCCGGCATTGTGGAGCGCAGGCACACGCTGCCCATCCTGGCCAACGTATTGCTCGAACAGCGCGAGGGCCGTCTCTACGTGACGGCAACGGATCTGGAAATGCAGATCACCGCGCACAGCACGCTCGAGGGCAAGGACGGCCAGGCCACGACAGTCGGCGCGCGCAAGCTGCAGGACCTGCTCCGCGCGCTGCCCGACGACGCCACGCTCAACGTCGACGTCACCAGCAGCAAAATGACCGTGCGCGCCGGACGCTCGCGCTTCAACCTGCAGACACTGCCGGCCGCCGACTATCCGCGGATCAGCCTGGGTACCGAGCAGCTGCAGACACTTTCGCTGCCGCAGCGCGACCTGCGCAAGCTGTTCAAGCTCGCCGAATTCGCGATGGCGCAGCAGGATATCCGTTACTACCTGAACGGCATGCTGCTGGTGGTCGACAAGGGCACGCTGCAGGCCGTGGCCACCGATGGCCATCGCCTGTCGTGGGCCAGCCTCGCGGTGCCCGGTGATTTCGCTCGCCAGGAGGTGATCCTTCCGCGCAAGACAGTGCTCGAACTGGGCAAGCTTCTCACCGATAGCGAAGAGCCCGTCACGCTCGACATCCTGGCCAACCAGGTGCGGTTCCGCTTCGACAACATCGAGCTGGTCTCGAAAGTCGTGGACGGCAAGTTCCCCGACTTCAACCGCGTCATCCCCGTTGGCCACACCAAGATGGTGGAGCTGGACCGTGTGCTGGCGCTGGCCGCGCTGCAGCGTGCGGCCATACTTTCCAACGAGAAGTTTCGCGGCGTGCGCGTCGTGCTCGCCACGGACTTGATGAAGATCGTGTGCACCAACAGCGAACAGGAAGAGGCGGAGGAAGAGCTCGAGATCGACTACAAGGGCGATCCCCTCGACATCGGCTTCAACATCACCTATCTGCTGGACGCGCTGCAGAACGTGAATGTCGACAAGGTGAGGTTTGCCTTCGGCGACGCCAACTCGAGTGCGCTGGTAACGATGCCCGATCGCGACGATTACAAGTATGTCGTGATGCCCATGCGCATCTGAATGCGGCGCGCGTCCGCGAAATGAACCTGTAACGCGCGCCGACGCTTTCGTCGGCGCGGTTGTTTTGGCGGGGATGACGGATCCTCCCCAATGACGGAAGAAAGACCGAATGACACCAGCGCAACCCCTGCCGAATATGTCAACTGAGTCGCATCCGACGCCGCAGCCGCAGCCCAACGGCCAGGCCAACGGCGGCGACTACGATTCCTCAAGCATTCAGATCCTCAAGGGCCTGGACGCCGTGCGCAAACGCCCCGGCATGTACATCGGCGACACGTCGGACGGCACCGGCCTGCATCACATGGTCTTCGAGGTGCTCGACAACGCGATCGACGAGGCACTCGCCGGCTGGTGCGATGACATCAAGGTCATCATCCACGGCGACAATTCGATCAGTGTCACCGACAACGGCCGCGGCATTCCCACGGACATCAAGGAAGGTGACGAGGAAAAGCGCTCGGCGGCCGAGATCGTGATGACGGAACTCCATGCCGGCGGCAAGTTCGACAACAACAGCTACAAGGTTTCCGGCGGCCTGCACGGCGTCGGCGTGTCGGTCGTCAACGCGCTGTCGAACTGGCTGAAGCTCAAGATCTGGCGCGACGGAAAATTACATCAGATGGAATTCCGGCGCGGCGTCGCCGTCTCGCCGCTGGCCGTCGTGGGGCCGAGCGACCGGCGCGGCACCGAAGTCCATTTCATGGCGTCCGCCGAGACCTTCAACAACATCGAATATCACTTCGACATTCTCGCCAAGCGCATCCGCGAACTGTCATTCCTCAACAACGGCACCAAGATCGAGCTGATCGACCAGCGCGACGGCAAGAGCGAGAACTTCGCCTACTCGGGCGGCGTCAAGGGTTTTGTCGAGTACATGAACAAGCTGAAGGAAAAGCTGCATCCGAAAATTTTCCATGCGGTCGGCGAAAAGGACGGCGTCATTGTCGAGGTGGCGATGCAGTGGAACGACTCATACTCCGAGAGCGTGCAGTGCTTCACCAACAACATCCCGCAGCGCGACGGCGGCACGCACTTGACGGGCCTGCGCCAGGCGATGACGCGCACGCTCAACAGCTACATCGAGAAGGAAGAGGTCGCGAAAAAGGCCAAGGTCGAGACCACCGGCGACGACATGCGCGAGGGCCTGACCTGCGTGCTGTCGGTGAAAGTGCCCGAGCCGAAGTTCTCGTCGCAGACCAAGGACAAGCTGGTGTCCTCGGAAGTGCAGCCGATCGTGCAGGAAGTGGTATCGGCCAAGTTGTCCGAGTTCCTGTTGGAACAGCCCGCGGACGCGAAGATCATCTGCGGGAAAATCGTCGATGCGGCGCGCGCGCGGGAAGCCGCGCGCAAGGCGCGCGACCTGACGCGCCGCAAGGGCGTGCTGGATGGCATGGGGCTGCCGGGCAAGCTTGCGGACTGCCAGGAGCGCGACCCGGCGCTGTGCGAGCTGTACCTGGTCGAAGGAGATTCCGCCGGTGGTTCGGCCAAGCAGGGGCGCGATCGCAAGTTCCAGGCGATCCTGCCGCTGCGCGGAAAGATTCTCAACGTGGAGCGGGCCCGGTTCGAGAAGCTCGTCTCGTCGCAGGAAATCGTCACGCTGATCACCGCGCTCGGCACGGGCTTCGGCAAGTCGACGGGCGACAAGGAAGACAAGGACGCCTTCAACGCCGACAAGCTCCGGTATCACCGCATCATCATCATGACCGACGCGGACGTGGACGGCTCGCACATCCGCACGCTGCTGCTCACGTTCTTCTACCGGCAGATGCCCGAGCTGGTGGAGCGCGGCCACATCTACATCGCGCAACCCCCGCTGTACAAGGCCAAGCAGGGCAAGGAAGAGGTCTACCTCAAGGACGACCACGAACTCAAGCAGCACTTGCTCAAGTTCGCGCTGAAAGGCGCGGAACTGACGCCGGGCACCGGCCGGCCGCCGCTGGCGGCGGAAACGTTCGCCAATGTCGCACGCGAGTTCCTGCTGGCCGAAGCGGTCATCGAGCGCGTCGCGCGCCTTACCGATCCGCAGGCGCTGCACGCCATGCTGGGCGGCGTGCGCGTGGACCTGTCGACCGAAGCTGCGGCGCAGGCGAGTGCGCAGGCGCTGCAGAAGGCGATCGGCGACGAAGAGGTCACGGTCGAGGCGCGCTACGACGCCACGACCGAGACGCGGCGGCTGGTGATCGTCCGCATGCACCACGGCACACCGCACGTCACCGCGATCGACGGAGATTTCCTGGCCAGCGGCGATGCCGCGCAGATCCGCGCCGCAGCCGACGTGCTGCAGGGGCTCGTGCATCCGGGCGCATCGATCCGGCGCGGCGACAAACAGCTGGCCATCCGCTCCTTCAAGGACGCGCTCGACTGGCTGCTTGCCGAGGCGCGCAACCTCACGGGTATCCAGCGCTACAAGGGGCTCGGCGAGATGAATCCGGCACAACTGTGGGAAACCACGATGGATCCGAAGGTGCGCCGCCTGCTGCGCGTGCAGATCGAGGACGCCATCACGTCGGAGGAAATCTTCTCGACGCTGATGGGTGAACTGGTCGAGCCGCGGCGCGCGTTCATCGAGTCCAACGCGTTGGGCGTGCGCAATCTCGACGTCTAAGACAGACCAGCCGCCGCCGCCGATGTAGTCCTGCCGGCCAGGACGTGCCGCACGGTCCCCTTCATTTCCGCCTGGGCGTGGTGTAGCGTACACGTCACGCCCTGCTCATCCCGCGCAGCAGGTCATCACGAGACCTCAGGAGGAGATCATGCAAATTCCCACAGCCGTCACCGCGGTTGCACTGACAAGCGCGCTGCTCGTCGCCTTCGGCGCCCAGGCGCAGGCGCCGAGCCCGAACTTGGAGAAGCTCAAACAGATGAAGGTCGCGACTACCGACCTCAACATCCCGGTGGTCCCGCAAACCGGCAAGAATGCGGATGCCATCCGCGAAAACCTCAAGCGCATCAAGCTCCCGCCCGGGTTCAAGATCGAGCTTTTCGCGATCGTCCCCGACGCGCGCCACATGGCGGTGGCGCCGAGCACCAACATGCTCTTCGTCGGCACTCGCAAGACCACAGTTTGGGCGGTGACCGACCGCAACAGCGACGGCGTCGCCGACGAAGTGAAGAGCTTCGCGCCGAGCCTCAAGTTCACGAACCCGAACGGCGTGTGCTGGACCAAAGATGGCTTCCTGATCGTCGCCGAGCACAACCGCGTGCTCAACTTCCCAGCCGCCGAATTCTTCTACGAAGGCCCGGACGTCGCGGTGATCGAGGTCGTGCCGCAGGGCCAGCTGGTTCCTCCCGAGGAGGAGAGCTACAACCACGGTGCACGCACCTGCCGCGTCAGCGATGACGGAAAGCTCTACGTCACGCTCGGCCAGCCGTACAATGTGCAGCCGCGAGACAAGGTTGCGATGTACGAAAAGCTCGGCATCGGCGGCATGATCCGGCTGAATGCGTTCGACGGGTCGGGTCGAGAGGTGGTCGCCCGGGGTGTTCGCAACTCGGTCGGTATGGACATCAACCCCAAGGACAAGGTCGTATGGTTCACCGACAACCAGACCGACGGCATGGGTGACGAAACACCGCCCGGTGAACTCAACCGCATCACCAAGACCGGCGGCGAGCATTTCGGCTACCCGTACATTCACGGCAACAATGTCCCGGTCGCAGGAACTTCGGCCGCGCCGGACTTGAAGGACATGCAGCCGCCCGCGAACTGGACGAAACCGCAGATAGAGTTCCCCGCGCACCAGGCACAACTGGGCATGGCCTTCTACAACGGCAAGATGTTCCCCGCGCAGTACCAGGGCGGCATCTTCGTCGCCGCGCACGGTTCGTGGAACCGCACCAAACCTTCCGGAGCCCTGATCAACTTCGTCTCGCTCAAGGCCGATGGTTCGGCCGACAAGAGCAGCGTCTTCGCCGAGGGTTGGCTTGATGAGAACGGCGTCTATCGCGGCCGCCCGGTCGACGTCGCGGTGATGAAGGACGGCTCTTTGCTTGTCAGCGACGATTTCGCAGGCGCGATCTACCGCATCAGCTACTCGCAGTAAGGCGGAGCAGCCGTGTCACGAGAAGGGGTGGCCCTCGCGGTCGCCGCAGCGTTCGCGCTCGCGGCCGCCCCTTCGCCTGCCTTGGCCGATGCGGCGGCGGGGCGCACGAAGGCGCAGATGTGCACGCCGTGTCATGGTGGCAATGGATTGGCCGTGGCGCCAAACACTCCGCACCTCGCCGGACAGCCGGAGCCGTATCTCGTCGATCAACTCAAGGCTTATCGCAGCGGCAAGCGCACGCACGAGGTCATGGGCGTGGTCGCGAAGCCTCTCACCGATGCCGACATCGCCGACCTCGCCGCATGGTTCGCCTCGATCGAGATCGTGCTCAGGAAGGAACCCTGAGCGCCGCATGCAGGTCAGCGCCAGCCCATCTCGGCGGCTCTCCCGTGAACAAGGCTGAGATTTCGGTTTCAGTCTTTAGGCTGGCGGAAGCGCTCTGCGTGTTCAATAATGGGGTCGCTATGCTGGGCAGTCTTGTGGACGGGAAGCGCTGAAAACAATACTTCGTGCTCAATCTTGGGCACGCTACAACAAAGGGGAGAAGAAAATGCATCGTCCGAAACCCGTGTCGTGGGTGAGTGCCGCAATCTTCGCAGTGGCGGGTTCGCTGGTCGGGATCGCGCACGCTGCCGCGACCGCGGACGAGGCCGCGATCCGCGCGCAAACAACGAGCTGGGGGAAGGCCTATAACGGCGGCGACGCGAAAGGCGTAGCGGCACAGTACGCCGACGATGCACTGCTGCTTCCCCCCGGCGCATCGGCAGTGAGCGGCAAGCCGGCGATCCTGGAGTTCTTCACCAAGGACATCGCCAACTCGAAGGCCGCCGGGGCGGTGTTTGTCCTCGATCCCAAGACCGATGTCGGCGTCTCCGGCAACATGGGTTGGGAATCGGGCACGTACAAGGTGACGGTGAAAGGGGCTGTCGTCGAGACGGGCAAGTTCCTGTCGGTCTCGCGCAAGAAGGACGGCAAGTGGCACTACCTTCGCGACACATGGAATGCGGATGCGCCCATCGCGGTGGCCGCGCCGGCACCAGCGGCACCGCCGGCCGCCAAGAAATAGGCGGACCCGCGCAATTCCGCGCCGGTTGTGCGCAGGTCGGCGGTACCCATCGCGGATCTGCGCATTGGCCGTGCGCCAGGCGCCGCCACGCGCAGACTACGATTTCAAGTCGAACGTAACGACAACAACCGCCGAGTCGCCCGTGTAGGCCGCCGCTGCGTCGGCGGGACGCGCGGCCTTGAGCGCGCGCCCCTCGTCGGAATCCGGCAGCGCTGAGCGCTCGAACAGCACGAGCCTTGGCGTGGCATCCGCGGCGAATGCCACCTCCATCGGCACTTCGCGCGTTCCCAAGCCCCAGAACCGCAACAGAAGCGGATCCTTGCCTTGCGATGGCGCCGTGCCCATCGCCGGCTGGTCGTCCAGGCGGACCGAGCGAATCCCCGAGCCGGCCGCGGCGCCGACACCAAGCAGGAAGCCGCCGCGTCCGCTGCGCAGCACACCGCGCACGACGGTCGTGCCGTCGCGAGTCGCGACGTCCCTCACCTCAAAGCTCGGCGCGGGAAGGTTCTGCGCGGCGGCCGGCTTGAATCGCCCCTGCGCCTTCAGGACACCGAACTGCAGGTACGCCTCGTCCCGCGGCGGAAATCCCTGTGAGGCCAGGAAGCTCTCATCCGGCGGGCCGACGAATCCCGCAAGCCAGCGTGGCCGGTTCGAACGGTCGTCGTAGTAGACGATGTTGAGACCGCGAGGATGTTCAGCGGTAAAAGGCGGCGTCCGGTAAGCCACGGCCGCCGCGCCGGCAACGGCCACGACGCAGGCCAGGATCAAGCCCCGCGTAGCGCCGGACCGTGGCTCGGCGCTATCCGCGAACACCGGCACCAGCGACAGCGAAAGCGGAACCAGCGCAAGGATTCGAAACTGCGTGAGGTCGAAGCCCAGCACCATCTCGAGCCCGAGCACCAGCCAGAGCCACAGCAACGCGACGAGCACGAATCCGATCAGGGCGCTGACGCGCAGCGATCGCGCCCGGCCCCTGCGCAGCGCGGTCTCGATCCATCCGGCGATGGCGACACCGACCGCGGGCCAGAGCAGCGGATACGCCGCGCCCGTGACGTACACCGCGGCGCCGACGGCGAGCAGCGCAAGCACGATCCAGTTGATGAGGAAAAGCATGCGCGTATCGGCACGGCTTCGCACCACGGCGGCTACGAACAGCGGAACAAGGATGCCCGCGGTGATGACGGCGACGCGCCCCGGCCATGGCTGCGGATGATCGAGCGGATGCACGCCGGGCCAGTTGCCCAGCGGATAGGAAAGCAGCCAACCGGCGGCGAATAGCAGCACCGGCACCGCGAGAAACGCCGCGCCGGCCCAACCTGTCGCGCGCCAACGGAATGCGTCCCTGTGCAATCCGAGAAGACCAACGAGTGCGGCAAGGGTGACGACGGCGAAGGGCGCATTGATCGCCGCCGGCCACACCACGGTGAACCAGCCGAACACGTCGAAGAAGCTAGCATTCGACTCGCTCGTGAGGCGGTCGAGCTCGGCGTCGGCCAGAACGTCCGTAACGGCGAGCGCCTGGTCGCCCATGTGCCGCAGTGAGCGGGGATCGAGGTTCTTTAGGTCGTCACGGGCCGAGTGATAGAGAGACGCGGAGTTCGAGAACGCGAAATTGAAACCGGTCAGTCCCCGTTTGCGATAGACAGTGAAGTCCGTGTCGTTGGGAAGAAGCCGATAGACCTCATAGGTCACGGAGTTCGCCGACGGACGCGCGACAGTGTGGGCGTACAGGTTAAGCAGCCGCGCGTTTCCGGGGCCGGTTTCGAACATCATCGCTGGCCCCGATGCGCCGCGCGCTTCGAAATTCACGACGACGCCGACCCGGCCCATCAGCGGATGACGCTCGGCGAATGCGTGCGCGCCGCGCAGGCCCGTTTCCTCGCCGTCGGTGATCAGGAAGACGATGTCGTTGCGGGTCGACTTGCTGGAGAATGCGCGCGCGAGCTCGAGCACGACGGCGACGCCCGCGCCATCGTCGCCGGCGCCAGGACCTCCGGGAACGCTGTCGTAGTGCGCGCTGGCCAGCACCGCCTTGCCGCTGCCGGTTCCCCGATGCACGGCGACGATGTTCTCGATCGCGCTGCACCCGGCATTGCGTCCGGTGGGTTCGCACTGGAGCGCGGCCTGGACTTCCGGCGCGTAGCCGGCCGCCTTGAACTCGGCAATGATCCGGTCGCGCACGACGGCGTTTTCCGGCGACCCGACCGGATGCGGCCGCTCCTCCTTCAGCAAGCGCGAAAGCGTCGCGAACGCCCGTGTCGAGAATGCCCCAGGTGACGAATCCGACGGCGCGACAAGCTGCGACTGCCAGAGATAAAGCAGCGCCGCCGTGACGAGCGCGACGAAGAGAAATGCGCCCACTATGCCGAACCGGCTCTTCACACCACATGCTCCGCAGCCGTGCTGCCGTTGGACGACGAGACCGGATTCTAGACTGCGTCCCGGGAACGCTGGCTCACTGGTCTATCATCGGCAACCTATGGACGCCTTTCGGTGGATAGCCATATCGCTCGCGATGATCCTTGGGCTGGGAGTCACACGGGTGCTTTCCGCGTCGATCGCTGCGTTCCGGTCGCGCACGCATGCGACGCTCGACTGGATCCCGCTGGTCTGGGCCGCCGCCATCTTCGTGCTGCAGATCCAGTTCTGGTGGGCGGCAATCGAACTGCCCAACCTGATCCACACGTGGACGCTGACTTCGTTCCTGACGCTGATGGGCATACCGCTGGCACTATTCGTCGCCGCCGCGATGGTGTTGCCGCCAGTCGAGCTGGAGCCCGGCGCCAGCCTGCGCGCGCTGTTCGACCGCGATGGACGCTGGGCGCTGCTGAGCCTCTGTGCCTATTCACTGCTCGCGCTGGCGATCGACTTCGAATTGTTCCACACGCCGCCGTTGTCGGCGGCCACGGCGCTGCTGGTGGCGGAGATCGTGCTGCCGCTCGTCTTTCTGTTGAGTTCATCGCGCAAGCTGAAGGCGGCGACGACGCTCGCGTACTTCACGCTGGTCCTGGGAACGAGCTGGGTGCTCTCGCCGAAGGCGTATTGACCGCGGCGCGCTCCCGCGGTGATTCAGTAAACTACGCGCACTCCCTGGAAGGAAACAGCCAATGGAACCCGATCAGAAGCGCGCCTTGTTCGACCGTTTCGGCATCGCAGCCGACAATCCCGGCGCGTGCGCAGGCCCCGGCCAATGGCGTGGCGGCGGTGCGCGAATCGCGTCGTTCAATCCTGCGAATGAACAGACGCTGGCGTACGTCACGCTGGCCAGCGCGGACGACGTGGCGGCGGTGATCGCATCGGCCGCATCGGCCGCGCGCGCGTGGCGCGATATTCCGGCGCCGCGCCGGGGCGAGGCGGTCCGCCGCTTCGGCAACCTGTTGCGCGAGCACAAGGATGCGCTGGGCACGCTGGTGTCGCTCGAGAACGGCAAGATCAAGGCCGAAGGCGACGGCGAAGTGCAGGAGATGATCGACATCGCCGACTTCGCCGTCGGCCAGTCGCGGATGCTCTACGGCAAGTCGATGCACTCGGAGCGCGCGGCGCACCGCATGTACGAGCAATGGCATCCGCTGGGCGTGGTTGGCGTCATCTCCGCGTTCAACTTTCCCGTCGCGGTCTGGGCGTGGAACGCGATGCTCGCCGCGATCTGTGGCAATGCCACGGTGTGGAAGCCGTCGCCCAAGACGCCGCTCGCCGCGCTGGCGGTGCAGTCGCTCGCGAATCGCGTGATGTCCGAACTGTCGCTGCCGCCGATCTTTGCACTGGCCATCGCCGGCAACGCCGAAACGCGCGCGCTCGTCGCGGATCCGCGCATCGCGCTGGTCTCGTTCACCGGGTCATCGGCCGTCGGCCGCGACATCGCCACGAGCGTCGCCTCGCGCTTCGGCAAGTCGCTGCTGGAATGCGCCGGCAACAACGCGATCATCGTTGCCGAGGATGCGGACCTCGACCTGGTCGTTCCCGCCGTCGTGTTCGGCGCCGTGGGCACGGCAGGCCAGCGTTGCACGACAACGCGGCGGCTGATCGTCCACCAGTCGCGTATCGACCAACTGCTTGCCAGATTGAAGACCGCCTACGCGCAAGTGCGCATCGGCGACCCGCTGGAACCGGCGACGCTGATGGGACCGCTCATCGATGCCGCCGCAGTTGCCAATTACCTATCGGCCATCGCCGAGGCCACCAAGTCGGGCGGCACACTGGTCTGCGGTGGCCGCGTGCTGCCCGGTCCGGGATTCTGGGTGGAGCCGGCGATCATCAGCGGCGCGCGCAACGAGTGGCCGTGCGTCCAGCGCGAGACGTTCGCGCCGATCCTGTACGTGATGGGCTTTGCGACGGTGGGCGAGGCGATTGCGCTCAACAACGCCGTGCCGCAGGGCCTGTCGAGCGCGGTGTTCACGCTGGGCATGCGCACGGCGGAGGCCTTCCTCGCGGCGAGCGGCAGCGATTGCGGCATCGCCAATGTCAACATCGGCACCTCGGGCGCCGAAATCGGCGGCGCGTTCGGCGGCGAGAAGGAAACCGGCGGCGGACGGGAATCCGGCTCCGACGCGTGGCAGGCCTACATGCGCAGGCAGACCAATACGATCAACTGGAGCCGCGAGCTGCCGCTCGCGCAGGGCATCAAGTTCGGCTAGCGCTTCTTTGCCACTGGTTTTTTCGCGGCCGGTTTCTTCGCAGCCGGTTTCTTCGCCGCCGGTCGCTTCGCGGCGGTCTTGGCGGTAGGCTTGGTGGCGGGAGTCGCCGATGCCGTCTTCGCCGGCTTTTTCACCGGCGTTTTCGTGGCGCGCTTCGGTTTGGCGCCGGTCGACTTGCCCGTTTTGGCGGCGAGAATCTCAAGCGCCTCTTCGAGTGTCAGCGTTTCGGCCTTTTCGCTGTCGGGTAGCGTGGCGTTGACCGCGCCGTGCTTGACGTAGGGACCGTATTTTCCGCTGTGCAATTCCACCGGCGCCTTTGTCTTGGGATGCGCGCCCAGGACCTTCAATGCGGTGGAAGGACGCCCGCCCCGCGCGCGCGCCTTGGTCGGGTCCTTGGCCTCGAATTCGAAGCCGACCTTGCCGTCCTTCTGCACGACGAGGAACGCCTGGAACGGCCGCCGTGTACGTGACGACACGAACTGCAGCAGGTCGGTCTTCTTCGTCGCGAGCAGCTTTTCCATTTGCGCGCGTTCGATCGGCCGCTGCAGGATCATCCTGCCGGACCGGAAATCGCACGTCTTGTCCGCGCCGACCGCCTTTTCGCAAACGTAGGCGTTGGGCAGTTCGAATACCCGCGACGCGCACTTGGGACACGTGCCAAGCGGCGTCTGCGCCGAGAAGTCCGGTACTTCGCCGTCCTCGGTGCCGATGTCGTTGCCAAAGTCGAACGTGACCTCGTTGGCGTCGGTCAGCTTGAGCTTTGCCGAAAACGGCCGCCCCATCTTGCTGCGGAAGCCGTCGAGCGGGCCGATTTCGCGGTCCTTGATCAGCGCATCCGCCTCATGCGGCTCAAGCTGCCGGCCTCCGAGAATTTTCCAGAACGCAAAGTCGCACGCGGGATTCGTGCACTGGAATTTCTTGTACTTCTCGTGCACTTCGCCGATGCCGCACTTCGGGCAGGGATTGGTGAGCGTCGCGAAGTCGCCGGGAATCGTGTCGCTCTCGTAACCTTTGGCCTGCCCGACAATGCGTTCGGTCATCGCGACGATTTCGCGCATGAACTCGTCGCGGCCGAGCTTGCCGTGCTCCATCTGCGCCAGCTTGAATTCCCACTCGGCCGTGAGTTCCGGCGAGAAGAGCTCCGGGATGCCCAGGCCGTGCAGCAGCGTCATCAGCGAAAACGCCTTGGCCGTCGGAACGAGCTCTTTGCCTTCGCGATAGATGTAGCGCTCCGCGATCAGCCCTTCGATGATCGACGCGCGCGTCGCCGGCGTGCCCAGTCCCTTTTCGCGCATCGCTTCGCGCAAATCGTCGTCCTCGATCAGCTTGCCAGCACCTTCCATCGCGGACAGCAGCGTCGCCTCGTTCAGCCGCGGCGGCGGGCGCGTAACGAGCGCGACGACATCGACCTTTTCAGTGGCGACGACTTCGTTGGGCTTCACCTGCGCAAGCGTGGCCTCGTCGCCCTGCGCTTCCTTGCCGTAGACCGCGAGCCAGCCCGGCGACACGAGCACCTTGCCCTCGGTCTTGAACGGCTGCGCCTCCACGCGCGTGATGCGCGTGGTCAGCAGGAATTCCGCGGGCGGATAGAAAACGGCCAGGAAACGGCGGACCACGAGATCGTAGAGCTTGGTCTCGATCTCGTTCAGGTGCTTGGGCCGCGACAACGTGGGAATGATCGCGAAGTGGTCCGAGATCTTGGAGTTGTCGAAGATGCGCTTGTTGGGCCGGACCCACTTCTGCTTCAGGATCTCGCGCGCGAAGCCTCCGAAGGCGTTGGTCTCGGCCAACTCTTCCATCGTCGCCTTCACCGTGCCGAGATAGTCCTCCGGCAGCGCGCGCGCGTCGGTACGCGGATAGGTCAGCACCTTGTGCTTCTCATACAGCGCCTGCGCGAGCGATAGCGTCGTGCGCGCGGAAAAGCCGAAGCGGCCGTTGGCTTCACGCTGCAGGCTGGTCAGGTCGTACAACAGCGGCGCGCCTTGCGTCGACGGCTTCGATTCCTCGGTGACCACGCCGGGCTTGCCGGCCGTGAGCTCGGCGATCGCGCGGGCGGGCGCCTCCTCCCACAGCCGCTCGGCGCGGGCGTCGGGGTCGTCGTCGACCTTGCGGAATTTCTCGTCGAACCAGCGGCCCGTATATTCGCCGCTTGCCGCGCGGAACGTGCCGACCAGTTCCCAATAGTTGCGCGGACGAAATGCGCGGATCTTCGCCTCGCGTTCGACCAGGATCGCGAGTGTGGGCGTCTGCACGCGGCCCACCGTCGTGAGCTGGAAGCCGCCGGACTTGGAATTGAACGCGGTCATCGCCCGCGTGCCGTTGATGCCGACCAGCCAGTCGGACTCGGAGCGGCACACGGCGGCATCGGCCAGCGGCAGCATGGCCTCGTCGGTGCGCAGTTGCGCGAATCCGTCGCGGATTGCGGCCGGCGTCATCGACTGCAGCCAGAGGCGCTTGATCGGCTTGCCCGATTTCGCGAACTGGACGATGTAACGGAAGATGAGTTCGCCCTCGCGCCCGGCGTCGCAGGCGTTGATCAGCGCTGAGACATCCTTGCGCTTGATGAGCTTCAGCAGCGTCTTCAGGCGTCCTTCGTTCTTCTCGATCGGCTTCAGCGCGAATTTGGACGGGAGCGCCGGCAGGTGCGCGAACGTCCACTTGCCGCGCTTGACCTCCTCGTCCTCGGGCATGCCGATCTCGAGCAGGTGCCCCACGGCCGACGAGACGACGTGCTTGTCGCTTTCGAAGTAGTCGTCGTGTTTCGCAAAGCCGCCCAGCGCGCGCGTGATGTCGGCGGCGACGGAAGGCTTTTCGGCAATGATGAGGGTCTTGGACACGGATGGGGTCAACGCTAAGGGACGCAGATACTAACCGGGCGGGGACGACCGCGGCAAGAAAACGCAGGATTCGGCCGGCCCAACGCGCGCGTGCGCGCGAGGCGCGCGTGCGCACGCGCGAGGGCCGCCCACGTTCACGAGCGGTGCAGACGTTGCCAGAGTCCGCCGGGAATTGCCGCCGCCTGGCCCGTCAACTCGAGGTTGGTGAGCGCCGCCACGACAACGTCCGGCGGCAACGCGGTTCGCGCCACCAGCGTATCGACGTCGGCGGAGTCGCCGGCCAGCGCGTCGAGCACATTTCGTTCAGCGGCCGTCGCCGGAGTTTCTTTCTGCGTCGCCGCGTCGGCGGCAGGCGGACTCATGCCGAGTTCCTCGAGTATGTCCTGCGCCGTCTGGACCAGCTTGGCGCCTTCGCGAATGAGCTTGTGGCATCCCTTGGACAACGGCGAGTGAATCGAGCCCGGAATGGCGAACACTTCCCGGCCCTGTTCGCCGGCGTAGCGCGCGGTGATCAGTGAGCCGGACGATAGCGCGGCCTCGACCACCAGCACGCCGCGCGCGAGTCCGCTGATGAGCCGGTTGCGGCGCGGAAAGTTCTTCTCACGGGGCGGCGTGCCGGGCGGGAATTCGGAGATCAAGCCACCGCCTTCGGCAATTCGATGGGCAAGATCGCGATTGCTCGCCGGATAGACGCGATCGAGCCCCGTGCCGACCACCGCGAGCGTCGAACCCGCGGCCGTCAATGCCCCGGCATGCGCGGCCGCATCCACGCCGATGGCCAGGCCCGAGACGATGGTGAGCCCCGCCTGCGCCAAGGCCTGCGCGAAAGCGCGCGCGTTCTCCGCGCCCTGAGCGGTCGAGTTGCGGCTGCCGACGATCGCCAGCGCGGGTCGATTGAGGAGTTCGCGGCGTCCGACAAAAAACAGCGCCGGCGGCGCGAAACCCAGCTCGAGAAGCGCACGCGGATAATCCGGGTCATCCCAGGCGATGATTTGGTGCGAGGGGTCGGCAAGCCACTCGCGGGTCGGCGCCATCGCCTCCTCGTCGATGGGTTCACGGATGCGCGCGGCGACGACATCCGGCACGACCGCGCTCAATTGCGCGCGCGTGGCGGCCAGTACGGAAACGGGATCGCCGAACGCGCGCAACAGCGCGACCAGCGACTGGTGGGGCAGGGCCTTGAGCGACAACGTCGCCCAGGCCTCCGGGATCGAGGCGGCGACGGACATGGGCAAAGAATGCGCGGCGGCCCGGGCTCGCCGCTATCGGACGAACGGCCGACCGCGCACCTTAGGGCGTGCGGCCGTAGTCGCCGGGACGAACCGGATCGGTCGTGTTCAGCAGCACCGCATACGACACGTAGTCGAACGTGCGGAACACGAACATCAGTCCCGTGCGCTCATCGGCAGGCGCGACCAGCACATCGGGGGTGAATACTTTGGTCGGGTCGAGGAAGCGCAGGATGGCCGACTGTTGCTTCGACGGGCGCGGATCGGGAATCGGTTCGACGCTGCGGTATACGGCCAGCACATTGCCGGGCTGCAGGCCGTCCGCCTTGCCTTTGTCGATCGTAATGACGTAGCCGCGGCCGGTCTCGGTGTTGGTGAATGGGACCTTCAGGATGCGGGCGTCGATCGCCTTGTCGGGCGCACGAGGGACGTAGTTCGCCACCGTCTCGCGCGGCGCAGGCAGGAGCCGGTCGCCGATGAGAACCTCGAGATCCGCGGACTCGATGCGCACCGTGGAGAGCTCGCCGAATTTCTCGACGCGCGCGGTGCCGATGAACTTGCTTTCATAGCCCAGCACGTTGACGCCGTCGAGCGTGGTGATCGGGGGACCGGGGCGATAGATGTACCAGTAGTCGCCCGCTTTCGGATCCAGCCCGGCGACGTAGACGATATCGCCGAGGCCACGGACCAGGCGGGCTGGGTTGCGCCCGGAAAGAATTTCCGCCGTGTTGGCCAGTCCGTCCGGCCCCGTGACGAGGTTCTTCGACAGGTACGGCTCGAGGTCGCCGGGTGGAATGGACGGGATGACCTCGATGTTGAGCGTCGATGCGCGGGTCTGTGGCGAAACGCGAACGCCGTTACGCGTCAGCGAAAGCTGCGGCTGGCCGTCCACGTAGTCGAGCCGGACGACGTCGCCCGGATAGATCAGGTGCGGATTCTTGATCTGGTCGCGGTTCATCCGCCAGATGTCGGGCCAGCGCCACGGGTCCTTGAGGAACTTGCCGGAGATACCCCAGAGGGTGTCGCCTTTCTGGACCGTATAGCTCGACGGCGCGCGGTCCGCGATCTGGAGGCCCTGCGGGTTCTGCGCTCCCGCCAAGCAGGCGAAGGCAAGCGTGCCCACCGCGGCGATGGCCGCGACCAGGTGCTTCGCTGTGGTAAACTGTTGAACCATAACGGCTCTTCCCTAGGTTGCCGCAACGGGCGGCTTATGCCGACGTCTTAAACCAACGTCCTAAACCGCCGCAAAATAAGGACTTAACAGGGATTCTGCATCCGGCACCTGCATTTGGCAAGCTATGGCGCTCCTTCCCATACTGGAATACCCCGATCCGCGTCTCAAAAAAGTCGCGGCTGCGGTCACGGCCTTCACGCCCGAGGTCGTCCGGCTGGTCCGGGACATGGCCGAGACCATGTACGCGGCCCCGGGCGTCGGCCTGGCCGCGACCCAGGTCGACGTGCACAAGCGGGTGATCGTCATCGACGTCTCCCATGCCCGCGACGACCTGGTGGTGCTGGTCAATCCCGAAATCATCGCTGCCTCCGGCGAAATCGAATGCGAGGAGGGCTGCCTTTCGGTGCCCGGTTACTTCGACAAGGTCGTTCGCGCGGAGCGGGTCACTGTGCGCGCCTGGGACGAGCACGGCAAGCCGTTCGAGCGCACCGCCGAGGAAATGCTCGCCGTATGCGTGCAGCACGAAATGGACCACCTCGTGGGCAGGATGTTCGTCGACTACCTCTCGCCGCTGAAGCGCGCCCGGCTCAAGAACAAGCAGCGCAAGAAACAGCGGCTCGCGGGTTGATTCCGCCCGTACGCGCGCAATGAGGGTCGGCTTTGCCGGCACGCCGGGTTTTGCCGCTCAGGCGCTGGACGCCATCCTTGCGGCCGGCTTTGAGGTTCCGCTGGTCCTGACCCGGCCCGACCGGCCCAAAGGGCGCGGCCTCCTCGCCGAGCCGTCGCCGGTGAAACGTCTTGCCGGGGAGCGGAGGCTGGCCGTGTTGCAACCCGCTACGCTCAAGACGGATGACGCGCGCGCGCCGCTCCTGGCCGTGCCGCTGGACGTGCTGGTGGTCGCCGCCTACGGATTGATCCTGCCGCCTGCCGTCCTTTCCTGGCCGCGCTACGGCTGCCTCAACATCCACGCCTCGTCGCTTCCGCGTTGGCGCGGCGCAGCGCCCATCCAGCGCGCCATCGCGGCGGGAGACACCGCGACCGGCGTCACGATCATGCAAATGGATGCCGGGCTCGATACCGGAGCCATGGTCGAACTCGTCCCGGTACCGATCGATCCGCGCGAAACCGCGGCAACGCTCCACGACGAGCTGGCCGCGGCCGGGGCCGCCGCTGTCGTGGACGTCTTGAGGCGCTTGGCTCGCGACGGCTCACTGAAGGCGACGCCACAGCCCGCCACGGGCGCCACTTATGCCGCCAAGGTCGAGCGGGCCGACGCGGTCATCGATTGGTCCGGCTCCGCCGACGCGATCGACCGGCAGATACGCGCCTTCGATCCGGTACCGGGAGCGACCACTCACTTCGGTGTCTTGGGGCTCAAGGTCTGGCGCGCCGAGCCCATTGCACGAGAGAGCGACGCGCCGGCAGGCACAGTCATTGGCCCTGGGCAAGGATGGCATCGAGGTGGCCTGCGGCCACGGCGCGCTGCGGCTGCGCGAGGTGCAGCCCGCCAGCGGCAAGCGCATGTCGGCATCCGCTTTCGCCGCCGGGCACGGGGTCGTGGTGGGAACGCGGTTTGGCGCGTCCGCAGCGTCCTGACGCTTCGTTCTCGACCATGCAAATCGAACAGCAGCAGGCGGCCCGAGCCGTCCTGCACGTCTTCGAGGGCATGGCGCTCCCGGCGGCGCTTGCGGCGGTCGACGATGGTTCGGCACTGCGCGGCCGGACGCTGGTGCAGGAACTCGCCTACGGAACGTTGCGGCATTGGGGCCGCTGCGAGGCGCTGACCCGGGCGCTGGCGGCCAAGCCCATCACCGATGCTTCGCTCGCGGCGCTGGTCGCCGTCGCGCTGTATCAACTCGACCACACCGACGCGCCGCCGTTCGCCATCGTCGACCGCGCGGTCGATGCCGCAGGGACCCTAGCCCGCCCGCAGGCGAAGGCGCTGGTCAATGCGATGCTGCGGCGCTACCTGCGCGAACGCGACGCGCTGAACGCGCAGGTTGCCGCGGCGAGCCCGGTCGCTCGCTGGTCCTATCCGCGCTGGTGGATCGGCCGCGTCGAAGCCGACCATCCGTTGCACTGGCAGTCGATTCTCTCCGCCGGCAATGAGCGTCCGCCACTCACGCTGCGCGTCAATCGCCGGGCCGGAACCCGGGAGGCACTGCTCGCGGCATTCGCGGCGGCCGGGGTGGCAGCAAGTGCCGCGGGCGCGGAAGGGATCATCGTCGACCCACCGCGTCCCGTCACGGGGTTGCCCGGATTCGCCGAAGGAGCGTTCGCGGTACAGGACCTGGGTGCGCAACTGGCCGCGCCGATACTCGCTCCGCGCGACGGCATGCGGGTGCTGGACGCCTGCGCCGCCCCCGGCGGCAAGTCCGCGCATCTGCTGGAACTGGCGGACATCGAGCTGACCGCCCTGGATCGCGACGAGGCGCGCCTGCCGCGCGTCAGCGAGAACCTGGCGCGATTGCGCCTCGCTTCGCGCAACGTGCGCGTGATTGCGGGCGACGCGGGCGAGCCGTCCAAGTGGTGGGATGGACAGGCATTCGACCGGATCCTGGCCGACATGCCCTGCACGGCGTCCGGGCATCGTGCGCCGCCACCCGGACGCCAAGTGGCTGCGGCGCAAATCCGACCTCGTGGACCTGGCGGCGAAGCAGCAGCGCATCCTGCGCGCGCTGTGGCCGTTGCTCGCTCCCGGGGGCAGGCTCCTCTATGCGACGTGTTCGGTGTTTTCCGCCGAAAACGAGCACGGCGTACGCGACTTCATGGCCGAAACGCCGGGGGCGTTGCGCGAAACCATCAGATTCGACCCGGAAATCCCCCGTGAGGATGGCCAACTCTTGCCTTCCGGGAAGGGCACGCGCCACAATCAGGACGGTTTCTTCTACGCGCTGTTCCGCAAGGCCTGACGCGGGCTTGGATTGGCTGTAAATGCCACGATCGCCCCGTCGCAACGTGGCGGTCCCTAAAGCCGCGCCGCCGGAACCGAACCTTGATTGTCTCCGGCATGCCGTTCCGCGATTCCGTCCTTGTCCTGCCCCGCTCGCCGCGCGCGCAATGCCGGCAGGCGGCGCTCGGTTTGCTGGCGGTGCTGCTGGCGGCCGTGTGCTGGCTGGCCACGCCGGCACGGGCCGACTCGATCCCGGTCAAGGAGGCAGAACTGCGGATCGAGGAAGGCGAGGTCCTGCTCAATGCCGAATTCGAATTCTCGCTGAATCCGACGCTCGAGGATGCGCTGGAAAAGGGCATTCCCCTCTATTTCGTCATCGACTTCGAGCTCACGCGTGGACGCTGGTACTGGCTGGACGAAAAGGTCGCGCAGACGGCGATCGTCTACCGGGTTTCCTACAACGCGCTGACCCGCCAATACCGGGTCGCCAGCGGGCTGCTCACGCAGACATTCAATTCGCTGGAGGAGGTCGAGCGCTTCATCGGGCGGATCACGTCGCGACGTGTCGCCTCCGCCGATGCGCTGACCAAGGGTGCCAAGTACGACGCCGCGGTGCGACTGCGCCTGGACGTCAACCAGCTGCCGAAGCCATTCCAGGTCAATGCGCTGGCGTCCCGCGAATGGACGCTCGCCTCCGACTGGCAGCGCTGGAGCTTCACGCCGTGAGCGCCGCAACGCAGTGAGCGTGGGGGTCGTTATGAGCGCCGCCGGGCCGTCCCAAGGCGCGAATTGCGCCCCCTTGGGGGCAGCGAACGCAGTGAGCGTGGGGGTCCTTCAATGAGCGCGTTGCCGGGCAAGCGCGGCCTGCGCTGGCTGCTGCTGGTATCGGCGTCGATTTCGGCGATCGCGGTATTCCTGCTCGCCACGGCGACGGCGAACACGGCGCTGTTCGCGCAAGGGTACGACACGCTTCTTGTCGTCAACGGCGTGCTGGTCGGGTTGTTGATGCTCGTCGTCGGCTGGCAGCTCTGGCAGCTGCGGCGCAACCTGAAGGCCGGTGTCTTCGGTTCGCGGCTGGCGGTGCGCCTGGTGCTGCTGTTCGCGCTGGTCGCCGGGCTTGCCGGGCGCGCTCGTGTACGCCGTGTCGGCGCAGTTCATCGGTCGCAGCATCGAGAGCTGGTTCGACGTGCGCGTGGACCGCGCGCTCGAAAGCGGCTTGACGCTCGCCGACAGCTCGCTCAAGTACCTGCTCAACGACACGACGAACAAGGCCACGCAGCTGGCCGTCGCGCTGTCCGACACGCCGGGCAACCTGTCGACGGCATTGAACCGCGCCGCCGAACAGGCGAGCGTTTTCGAGGCGACGCTGTTCACGCCGACCGGCGGCGTGCTGGCGGTCGCCGGCACCGGTGGCTCGCGCGCGACGCCGGAGCCGCCGCCGCCGGAAGCGCTGCGGCTCGCGCGGCTGCAGCAGCCGTACAAGAAGATCGAGGAAACCGGAGAGGGCGGCCTGGCGCTGCGCGTCGTGGTGCCCGTGAACACTGACGACGCGGCCAACCCGCTCAAGCTGCTGCAGGTGATCGAACCGGTGCCCAGGGCATTGGCGCAGGAAGCCGAACGCGTTCGCTCCGGCGTTCGCGACTACCGCGAGCTCACGCTGCTGCGGCAGGGCTTGAAGCAGCTCTACCAGCTGACGCTGCTGCTGACGCTGCTGCTGGCGCTGACGACGGCGCTTGGCCTTGCGGTGATTCTGTCCGAGCGATTTGCGGCGCCTCTGGGGCTGCTCGCCGAAGGCACGCGCGCGGTTGCGCAGGGCGATTTCACGCGCCGCCAGCCGGTCGTCTCGCGCGATGAGCTTGGCGTGCTGACCGAGTCGTTCAACACGATGACGGCGCAATTGGCCGATGCACAGGGCAAGACCGAGGACAGCCGACGCGCGACCGAGACGGCGCGAGCGTATCTGGACAGCATTCTCGGCAACCTGTCGTCGGGCGTGCTCGCGTTCGACGAACGGCATCGTCTGCGCACCGTCAATCCAAGCGCCGCGGTGATCCTGCAGCAGCCCCTCGCGGAACTGATCGGCATGCCGCTGGCGGACTGGGGCAAGCGGCTCCCGGCACTGGCGTCGTTCGCCGAACTGGTCGCCGAAGGTTTTCGCGGCGGCCGCGACGGGCAATGGCAGCGCGAAGCCGAACTGGGCGTGGCCAACCTGTCGCGAACGCTGCTGATGCGCGGAACGCCGCTGCCGGGCACGCCGGTCGCTGCCGGTTTCATCGTGGTCTTCGACGACGTGTCCGAACTGGTGCAGGCGCAGCGCGATGCCGCATGGGCGGAAGTCGCGAGGCGCCTGGCCCACGAGATCAAGAACCCGTTGACGCCGATCCAGCTTTCGGCGGAGCGGCTCGCGGTCAAGCTCGCCGGAAAACTCGATGGCCCGGACCAGGAGACATTGAAGCGCGGCACGCAGACGATCGTGTCGCAGGTCGGCGCCATGAAGAACATGGTCGACGACTTCGCCATCTATGCGCGGCAGCCGCGGCCGGGACAGCTGCAGCAGGTCGATCTGGGGGCCCTCTTGCTCGACGTGCTGGGTCTGTACGACAATCTGCGCCCACACGTTGCGTTATCCTTGCCCGAAGCGCCGGTCATGGTTCAGGGCGAGCCCACCCGCCTGCGCCAGGTGTTTCACAATCTCCTCTCGAACGCGGTCGACGCGCAGGTCGACGTGGCCGAGCCGCATTTTGCGATCGCGCTGGCCGCGAGCGGGAACGAGGCCACGCTCACCTTTGCCGATGGCGGGCCGGGCTTTTGCGGCGGACGTGCTGGAGCACGCGTTCGAGCCGTATGTGACGACCAAAGCGAAAGGAACGGGCCTGGGGCTCGCGATAGTGAAAAAGATCATCGATGAGCACGGCGGACGTGTCGTGCTCGACAACGCGCAGCCTACCGGCGCGCGCGTGACGCTGCATTTTCCGACCCTGCCGGCCGCGAAACCTGCCGCCGCAGCGGCCTGACGGAAGAATCAATGGCACCACTGCATCGGGAAATACTCATTGTCGACGACGAAGTCGGCATTCGCGAATTGCTGTCGGAGATCCTCCAGGACGAAGGCTATCGTGTCGCGACGGCCGAGAACGCGGGCGAGGCGCGCGCGTACCGGCTGAAGCAGCAGCCGGCCCTTGTTCTTCTCGACATCTGGATGCCGGACACCGACGGCGTGACCTTGCTGCGCGAGTGGGCGGGCAGCGGATTGCTGACGATGCCGGTCGTGATGATGTCCGGGCACGGCACGATCGAAACCGCCGTCGACGCGACCAAGATCGGCGCGTTCGACTTCCTCGAGAAACCGATCGGCCTCTCCAAGCTGCTCGCGACGATCGCGCGCGCATTCAAGGTCGCCGCGACGCAGGAGCCCCGGCACGTTTCGCTGGCCGCGCTGGGCGGCGGCGCCGCGGTGCGGGATACCGAACGCGCGCTGGACCAACTGGTTGCCGCGCGGCGCGCGATACTGATCGTCGGCGAACCCGGCGCCGGGCACGACATCGCGGCGCGCGCGCTGCAGATGCCGGACGCGCCATGGATCGCGCTGGCCAACGGACAGCGGCTGACTGCGAATCCGCAGGCGCTGATCGAGGAGGCGCACGAAGGCACGCTGTATTGCGCGGAGATTGGACAGTATTCCAAGACCGAGCAGAAGGGACTGGCATTCCTGTTGCCCAAGCTCGAGCGCCACGACGTGACGCTGGTGTGCACGAGTGCCGAACCGCTGGGCAACCTCGCCGCCGAGGGCAAGTTCGACGCGGCGCTGCTGGCGCAGCTATCCGCGGGGGCGGTCATGCTCCCGCCGCTGCGCACGCGCCGCGAGGACATCCCGCCGCTGATCGAACGATTCTGGCGCGACGCGAACAAGGGCGCGACGGCGCAGCCGCTCTTGTCCGCGCTGCCCCCCGCCGCGCTTACCGTGCTCTCCAACGCTTACTGGCCGGGCAATCTCGATCATCTCGCCGGCGTCGTGCAGAACCTGGTGCTGCTGCGTGGCGAGGTCACGGTCGACCTCGTGAAGCGCCTGCTGGGCGAGGCCGCCGCGCCCAATCCTTCGCTTGCCCCTGAAATCACCGCGCACTTCTTCGAGATCCCGCTGCGCGAAGCGCGCGAGGCGTTCGAGCGCATCTATTTCGAGCAGCTGCTGGGCAAGGAGCAGAGCAACATGAGCAAGGTCGCGGAAAAGGCGGGCCTCGAACGCACGCACCTCTATCGCAAGCTGAAGCAGCTCAACATCCGCTTCTCGCGCCGCACGGACGAAACGCCGACCTAGCGGCAGCCGGCGGCGACGCCCCACGTGAGCACTTCCACTCCCGCCCAGCACCGGATGTCCGCCCTGGTGGTCGGCGCCATCGGCGTCGTCTACGGTGACATCGGCACCAGTCCGCTGTATACGCTGCGCGAGGCGTTCCACGGGCCGCATGCGCTGCCGCTGACGTCTACCAACGTGCTGGGCGTGCTGTCGGTGATCTTCTGGGCGCTCGTCATCGTCGTGACGTTCAAGTACGTGACGCTGGTGCTGCGCGCCGACAATCATGGCGAAGGTGGCGTGCTGGCGCTGACCGCGCTTGTTTCGCGGGGGCTGGAAGGACAGCCGCGGCGGCGCTGGTGGCTGGTCGGTTTCGGCATCTTCGGCGCGGCGATGTTCTACGGCGACGGCATGATCACGCCGGCGATCTCGGTGCTTGTCCGCGGTCGAGGGACTGGAGGTCATGGCACCCGGGCTGCACCCCTTCATCGTGCCGACGACGATCGCCATTCTCGTCGCGCTGTTCGCGATCCAGCGCCACGGGACGGGCCGCGTCGGCGCCTTCTTCGGGCCGGTGATGTGCATATGGTTCGTCGTGATCGCGCTGCTCGGCGCGATCGAGGTTGCGCGCGAGCCTGGCGTGCTGGCGGCGATCAATCCGCGTTACGCGATCGGGTTCTTCGTGGACCACCCCACGCTCTCCTTCCTTGCGCTCGGGGCGATCGTGCTGGCGGTGACCGGCACGGAAGCGCTCTACGCCGACATGGGGCACTTCGGAAAGTCGCCGATACGCAGGGCATGGGCGCTGTTCGTCATGCCCGCGCTGGTGCTCAACTATTTCGGCCAGGGTGCGCTGATCCTCGCGGATCCAACCGCTGTGAAGAATCCGTTCTATCTGCTGGCCCCGACGTGGGGTCTGCTGCCGCTGGTGGTGCTCGCGACCTGCGCCACGGTGATCGCCTCGCAGGCGGTGATTTCCGGCGCATTCTCGCTGACCCGGCAGGCGATACAGATGGGCTACTGCCCGCGGCTGACGATCACGCACACGTCGGAGCGGCAGATCGGGCAGATCTACATCCCTTTCATCAACTGGGCGCTGCTGATCGCCGTCATCCTGCTTGTGATCGGATTCAGGAGCTCGAGCAATCTCGCCGGCGCGTACGGAATCGCGGTGACGCTGGCGATGCTGATCGATTCGATTTCGCTGTTCGTCGTGATGCGACGCCTCTGGCAATGGCCGATCGCCCTCGCGCTGGCCATCGCCGTCCCGTTCATCGTGATCGACGTCGCGTTCCTCGCGTCGAACTCGCTCAAGATCCCCGAAGGCGGCTGGTTCCCCATCTTGAGCGGCATCGTCGTGTTCACCGTGCTCACGACATGGAAGCGCGGGCGCGCCATCCTGATGAAGCGCCTGTCCGACGATGCGATGCCCCTCGACCTGTTCATTCAGAGCGTGGAAGCGTCGCCGCCGACGCGCGTCGAAGGCACGGCGATATTCCTCACCTCGTCGCTCAATTCGGTGCCGCACGCGCTGCTGCACAACCTGAAGCACAACAAGGTGCTGCACGAGCGAATCGTATTCCTGACCGTCGTGACCGGCGATGTTCCGACGGTGCCGGTCGAGGAGCGCTACGAGGCCAAGCCGCTGGGGTGCGACTTCTTCCAGATCATCGCGCACTACGGCTTCAAGGACGACCCGGACATCCCGGAGCTATTGGACGAGTGCGGCCGCCGCGGATTCGTCTTCGACATGATGGAGACGTCGTTCTTCGTGTCGCGGGAGACGCTGATCCCCACGGTGGCCCCCGGCATGGCGCTGTGGCGCGAGAGGCTGTTCGTGTCGATGTCGAAGAACGCGACCAAGGCGTCGGACTTCTTCCGCATTCCGTCCAATCGCGTCGTGGAGCTGGGCACGCAGGTTGAGCTCTAGCCCGCGTATCGGCTTCCCTTGGCCGCGGCAAAATTTTCCGGTAGCCTGCGCGCGGGATGTCCCCGCACAATGCCGGCAACGGTTGCAGAGTTCCAGCCCTGCGCTCGTCGATGGACCAGGACGATTGAACAAGCGAACCTACATTGCGATAGTGGCGTTCGGCCTCCTTGCATCAGGCATTGCGACCACCGCGGCGCAACCGGCAAAGCTGCCGATGGTCGGATTCCTGGGCATGGACTCGCAAATGCAGTCGCCACGGATCGCCGCGTTTGCGGATGGGCTGCGTGAGCTGGGCTACGTCGACGGCAAGAACATCAGGATCGAATACCGGTGGGCGGAAGGCCGCTTCGATCGCCTGCCGCAACTTGCCGCCGAACTGGTTGCGCTCAAGCCGGACGTGATCGTCACCGCCGGGCCGCCAGCGGTCCGCGCCGCGCAGAACGTCACCTCAACCATCCCGATCCTCATCGCGGTGCATGATCCGGTCGGCCAGGGATTCGTCGCGAGCCTTGCCCGCCCCGGCGGCAACATCACGGGTGTTACGTTCCAGGACCAGGAACTGTCCACCAAGCGGCTGGACCTGCTGCGGCAGGCGGTTCCCGGCCTTATGCGCGTCGCGCTCCTCTGGAACAGGGAAGGCGGCGGCGCCGTGACCCTCGAAGTGGTGACGGCGGCGGCGCGAAGCCTGGGTTTCCAGATTCTCGCGCTCGAGGTCAAGGAGCCCGGTGACTTCGCCACGGCGGTGGCGGCGGCGAAGACTTGGGGGGCGCAGGGCATGGTCCAGTTAGCCTCCCCGTTCATCACAAAGCATCGTAAGGTTCTCCTGGAGCAACTGAGGGCCAGCCAGATTCCGGCGAGTTGCGAAATGCGCGACTACGTCGTCGACGGGTGCCTGATGACATACAGCGCGAGCATCGACAATTTGTTTTACCGGCTGGCCCATTTCGTCGACCTCATTCTCAAGGGCGGCAATCCCGCCAACATTGCTGTCGAGCAGCCGCGCGAATTTGAGTTCGTGATCAATCTCGCAAGCGCCAAGGGGCTTGGACTCACCATTTCACCGACACTTCGCAGGCAGGCGACCGAGGTGATCGACAACAAGTAGAAACACGCGTTCAGGAATTGCAATCCACCAAGGGGAGACAATGGATTCGATTGAACAGTGTGCTGGACTTCATGCATTGAAAGCGCGTCCGGACGACCTTCAGGCTTCCGCAAGTTCAATCGCGCCGAGGAAGCGAACGCGCCGGCTCACGGTCGTCGGGCCGTCGCTTGTGGCAGCGCTGACTGCCGGCTTGCTGCCATTCGCTGCGATCGCTACCGAAGGCGGAGCGACGAACAAGGCGCTGGGCGTGGACACAGTATTGCCCGGCGTCATGCCTCCGCCCGGCATGCGGCTGACGTCGTACCTGGGCTACTACACTGCCGATCAGACCCTCGACGGCTCCGGCAACCCCAGACCCGGAATATCGAATTTCAAGATCGACGCGGCGGCATTCACGACCCGCTTCCAATACGTCTGGTCCGATGCGAAATTGTGGGGCGCCGACATCGAAACACGGGTCGGCCTGACCTGGTTTGCCGACGTGGATCTGCACCTCGACGTGCAAACACCCGGAGGCAAGATTCACCGTTCCGGTTCGGAGAACGACTTCCTGCCAGGCGGCCTGCTCGCGCCAGCGCTGCTCGGCTGGCACGGCGAGACCGTGCACCAGGTCACGGGGCTCGAGATCTTCTTCCCTGGTCGCGAATACCAACCGGCACAGGTCGTGAACGTCTCTTCCGGGTACTGGTCGGTGGCGCCTGCCTACTGGATCACGTGGTTCCCGACCGAAGCCACCGAAGTCAGCGGCAGCCTGGTCTATCTGTACAACTTCAAGAATGACAATACGAACTATCTTTCGGGGCAGGAAGTCAACCTGGACTACGGCCTGGGATACGCGGTGACGCCGACGTGGCAGGTAGGACTCAACGGCTACCTGTACAAGCAGGTCACGGACGACGAAGTGAATGGCGTCGCGGTTCCCGGCGGCAACAAGGGGCAGGCAGTGGCGGTCGGGCCGTTCATTCGCTATCACCCGTCGAAGAATTTCGGCATCGCGTTCAAGTGGCAGCACGAATACCTGGTCGAGAACCGGGCAAGCGGCAACCGGTTCTTCCTGCAGATTTCCGCGCAGCTGTGGTGAACGTCGCTCACCGCGGAGTGACCGAGGGCGCACAGTGATGGAGGCGATGCCATGACTGCGCTCAGCCGGGTTCTCGCGCTGTTGTGCGTGTGCGGCACGTTCATCGCATCGTTCGGCGCGGCCGCCCAGCCTGCACCGGGCAAGCACGTCGTCGGGTTCATCAACTCCGGTCCGCCAGGGCCCAACGCGAAGAATGTCGCGGCGTTCCGGGCCGGCATGGCTGACTTGGGCTATGTCGAAGGACGCAATCTCGAGATCGTGTTCCGTTGGGCTGAGCAAAGGGCCGATCAGCTTCCGAGCCTGGCGAATGAACTTGTGAACATCAAGCCTGCGGTCATCGTGAGCACCGGGGGCGCACCGACCGTTCGCGCGGTCAAGGCAGCGACGGCGACGGTTCCGATCGTGTTCATCACCGGCAATCCGGTCGCTGAGCAGATCGTGCCGAGTCTTGCGCGGCCCGGAGGCAACCTGACGGGCTTTGCGGTCCTTGCCGGCGACCTGGAGGCCAAGCGACTGGAAATGCTGAAGTTGTTGCTGCCGCGCGCGAAGCGGATCGCCATCGTCTGGAATCCGGCGCAGCCCTATGTCGAGGACATTGTCAAAAGTGTCGAAGCGGCCGCGCGCGGACTCGACATGACGATCATCCAATGGAAGGCGAAGAATCGGCAGGAACTGGAGATCGCTTTTGCGGAAATCGCCGAGGCGAAGGCCGACGCACTGTTCGTCGTCGCCGATCCGGTCCTGGGCTTCGAGCGGGATCGCATCGTGAACTTCGCCAACAAGAACCATCTGCCCGGAATCTATTTCTGGCGGGAATTTGCCGAGATCGGCGGCCTCGCGAGCTATGGGACCAACCTCGCCGCCATCTATCGCCGCGCGGCAACCTATGTCGACAAGATCCTGAAGGGTGCAAAGCCCGGCGATCTGCCCATCGAGCAGCCCACGACTTTCGAGCTCGTGATCAACCGGGCGACGGCCAAGGCGCTCGGCATCACCCTTCCCCCGTCGGTGCTCCAGCGCGCGGATGAAGTGATCGACTGACGGCGGACGACGCCGAGGCAGGCGAGGTGCGCGTCAGCGCGTGCGGTACTTCCACTCCTTGGTCTTGCCTTCCCCGATCCATTCGATCGCGGTCGCGAGGCGCTTGCTGCGCGTCTCGTCGCGCTTGGCGTCCACGAGCCACTCGATGTATTCGCGGCGATGGCTCGGGCTCATCGCATCGAAGTTTGCCTGCGCGACGCGGTTTGCGCGCAGCGCCGCGGCGAGGTCGGCCGGCACCTCGAACGGCGCCTTCGGCGTGGGACTCGCTGCGCGTGGCGACTTGACGCCGGATTCGTTGAGTTCCGCCGCCTTGCGGATCAGCGCCTTCAACGCCGGATCCTTTGGCAGGTCGGCGAGCTTTGCTATCCGTCCGAACTGACCCATGGCCGCGTCGCCACCGGCCCGCGCGTCCGCGTTCGCGCGCATGTCCGCATGCCAGAAACCGAACGCGCAATGTGCCTTGAATGCCGCCATCGAGCACAGCACGCCCTTGTGCTCGAAATGGGGAAAGCCCCACTTGATCGTTTCTGTGACGCCCGGGCAGGCGCCATGCACCAGCGCGCGCAGGTGCGTCAGAATGGGCTGCGCGAATTCAGCGGAACGGGCGATATAGGCATCGACGCGATTGTCGCGAGTTCCCATGATTGTCTCCTGTGGTATCCGGAGCTGTCGTGGCCGTGGGGCGAACCGGCGGATTCTAATCCGGACGTGCATTGGGCGGGGCGCTTGCTGGGGTGCTGCTGGGGGCTCGCCGACCGGGCGAAGAGTTGCCTGGTTGACCGGCAAAGAAAACGCCGGCTCGCGGCCGGCGTTTCCTGCGGACGGGATAGCGGTCGTTACGACGCGTGCGCCATCTGCCCGCGGATCGTCTTCATCGCCTTGCTCTCGATCTGGCGGATCCGCTCGGCGGACACGCCGTACTCGTCGGCGAGCTCCTGCAGCGTCGACGTCGAATCGTCCTCGCGCAGCCAGCGCGCCTCGATGATGCGGCGGCTGCGGTCGTCAAGCTTCGCGAGCGCGGTGTTGAGCCCCTTCGTGCGATTCTGGGCGTTCTGCTTGCGCTCCAGGATCCTGCCCGGCTCGTCCTCGCTGTCCGTCAGGTAGGCGATCGGCGATACGCTGTTCTCCTCGTCGCCCGGCGTCGGATCGATCGAGACGTCGCGGCCGCTCAGACGCGTTTCCATCTCGACCACTTCCTCCGGCTTGACGCCCAGGTCCTTGGCGATGGCCTTCGCCTCGGCAACGGACAGCGCGGCGGTGGTCGCTTTCATGCTGCGCAGGTTGAAGAACAGCTTGCGCTGCGCCTTGGTCGTGGCGACCTTGACCAGCCGCCAGTTGCGGAGGATGTATTCGTGCATTTCGGCGCGGATCCAATGCAGCGCGAACGAGACCAGGCGAACGCCGCGATCGGGGTCGAAGCGGCGCACGGCCTTCATGAGACCGACGTTCCCTTCCTGGATCAGGTCGGCCTGCGGCAAGCCATAACCGATGTAGTTGCGAGACACCGCTACGACCAGGCGAAGGTGCGACAGAACCAGTGAACGCGCCGCGTCGATGTCGTCGTGTTCCTGGAGGCGCCGTCCGAGCGCGGTCTCCTGTTCCTGCGTGAGCAGCGGGAACCGGTTAACCGCCTGGATGTAGTGATCGAGGCTGCCCAGTGACGCGGGAGTGGGGAAAGCCAGCGTGGTACTCGTCATGCCATGCCTCCGAGTTGGGGTGTCGCCGATGCCCGTCCGGGCATCCAAACCGCGAACCACCGAATTGATTTTAGCACTCAGGCCATTGGAGTGCTAAGTGTGCGGCAAGTTCCCGACCAAATCAATCGGGTTTAAACCGGAACCCAAGCGTTGGGGCAGTTCCCTTCGCCAGGTTGAAAGCCAAATTCATGAAAATCAATGACTAATGCGATGGTGAGTGTTCACTCTGAGCAATGCGGCCATGGAATCGCTGCCGCTGCGACTGCGGCTACCCCTACAATGGCAGCCCCGTCCAACCGAATTCGACCCTGCCCGCGTGCCATGGTTCGTCACGGCGTTTCGACCCGAGGAGAGATCTACGTCGCGCTGGTGCTGGTGGCCGGAGCGGCGCTCTGGCTCTTCACGCCTGCCTTGGCGCAGCCCGAGAACTATTTCCCGTTCGCGGACCAGCGCCCTTGGCTCGGGATACCCAACGCGGCCGACGTTCTATCCAATCTCGCGTTCGTGGCCGTCGGCGTGCTCGGGCTGTATCGACTGTTGCAGGGGGAGCGGCTGCTGGCGCCGGTGGTTCGTCTCAGCCTCGGCGTCCTCTTCGTAGGTCTTTTCGCGACGGGTTTCGGATCCGCCTACTTCCACTGGAATCCGACGAACGAGACGCTGGTCGGCGACAGGTTGCCGATGACCATCGTCTTTGCCGGCGTGTTCGGCGCCATGCTGGCCGAACGCATCAGCAGCCGCAGCGGCTTCATTGTCCTGCTGTTGATGCTGATCGTGGGGCCGGCCAGCGTCTTGTACTGGCAGGCCACCGGAGACCTGTCGCTGTATGCGGTGATCCAGTTCGGCGGCATGGCGGCGATATTGCTGCTGCTGAGCTTGACCCCGCGCAGCCACGATTCGTTTCCATGGTGGGCGCTGATCGCCTGGTACGGCGTCGCCAAGATCGCGGAGTTCGGCGACGTCTTCGTCTGGAACGCAACCCGCGAACTCTTCGCCGGACACATGCTGAAGCACCTGGCGGCGGCGGCGGGCGGGCTGGCAATAGCCAACGCGTTGCGCGGCCCATCTGCTTCGCGGCGACGAGCCTAGCGCGGCAACGTGTTCTTGTAGATCGTCCCGTCCTTCATGATGACGACGAAACTCTTGTCCGGATTCTCGATCAGCTTGAGGTTCTCGACCGGGTTGCCGTCGACGAGCAGCAGGTCGGCAAGCGCGCCCTCCTCCACCACGCCCAGTTTGCCCGGATAAGGATTGCGCGGTCCGGACAGGCGCAGCAATTCGGCGTTGATGCCGGTCGCCATCGTCAGCACTTCGACCGGCGTGTACCACCGGCCCATCTTGACCAGCTCGGACCCCTGCTTCGCCGCGGCGGCGGCCGAGAAGAGAATGTCGGTTCCAAAGGCGGTCTTGAGCTTGTACTTTTTCGCCAGCGCGACCGTTCGCTCGGTGCCGGCGTGGACCTGCTGCAGCCGCAACAGGTTGGCCGGCGCCAGCCGCGGAGGCTCGCCGTCGTCGGTGAACGGCTGGAAGGAGAGCCAGATGCCCTTTTCGGCCATCAGCTTCGCCGTCGGTTCGTCCATCAGGTGCCCGTGCTCGATGACCTTGACGCCGGCAGCGATCGCCCGCTGGATCGCCGCCGGCGTATACGCGTGGACGGCGACGTATGTGCCCCAGTTTTCCGCGGCCTCGACCGCGGCGCGCAATTCCGCTTCGGTGAATGTCGAGACGTCGAGCGGACTGTGCGGCGACGCCACACCGCCGCCGGCCGTAAGCTTGATCTGCGACGCGCCCAGCAGCAGCTGCTCGCGTGCGCGAACCCGCACCTCGTCGGGGCTATCGGCGATCGCACTCCCGCCGATCTGCTCGCCGCGCGTCAGTGGACCTCCGATGACGCGCGGTATCTCGAAAGGCTGGCGGAAGTCGCCGTGACCGCCGGTGATGGTGATCATCGCGCCGGACGGATAGATGCGCGGGCCGATGACGAGCCCTTCGTCGATCGCGCGCTTGAGCGCGAACGACGGTCCGCCCATGTCGCGCACGGTGGTGAAGCCGCGCATCAGCGTGGCGGCCGCCTCGACGCTGGCCAGCAGGGTGGTGTAACCGACGTCGCCGGTGATGGCCTCGGCCGGCGTCGGGCGCGCGAGAATCGTGTGCCAGTGATTGTCGATGAGGCCGGGCATCAGCGTGCGGCCGTTGCCGGCGATGACCGTGGCGCGCACGTCGGGCTCGATCGCGACAGGTCCCGCGGAAATGCGGGCGATGGTCTGCCCCTTGACGAGCACGTTGGTCGGCCCGGACAGCGTACCGCTCTTGCCATCGAAGACGCGTACGTTCTGGAACAGCGTGACCGGTGTCGACGGCCCCTGCTGCGCGACGCACACGCCGCACGCGGCGACGAGCAGCGTCGCGGCGATCGCCACCCGGGTCACGGCAACCATCATGGGCATCCTTCGGAAGGGAATTGAAGGGGCCGGGCACGCGACACCCGTCGCCGGAACCGGCAGCGGCAATTCTAGCAAGTCCATACGCACAGGCTAGAATCCGCGTACCTCCAGCATCGCCAATGCGCGTCCATGAACAGCACTGAATACCGCCCGGCACCGACGTGGGGAAGTCGCGTCACGGGCGCGCTGCGCGCCATCATCCTCGGGGTCGCGCATGCCTGCGCCGCAGTGCTGTTGATCTGGGCGGCGCTGGCGATCAACTATTCGAACCTGCCATGGCCGTGGCTGCGGCTCGCCTTGGCGGTGGCTTTCGCCGCTTTCGGCATCTGGGCGTTGTGGATCGCGCGCAGACCGCGCATGCGCTGGGTGCTCGCGGGACTGTTTCTCGTCGTGTGCGCGTGGTGGGCGACCATCCTGCCATCGCACGACCGCGATTGGCGCCGCGACGTTGCGGTGATGCCGCACGCCGTCGATCGACGGCGACCGCGTGCGCATCACGGGAGTTCGCGATTTCGACTACCGGAGCCGGAACGACTTCACGCCGCGCTACCTGGAGCGCGAAGTGTCGCTGTCGCATCTGACCGGCGTGGATTTCTACGTGTCGTTCTGGATGGAAGGCCCCATCGGGCACACGTTCCTGAGCTTCATGTTCGACAACGCTCCGCCGCTCAGCATCTCGATCGAGACGCGTCCTGAGGCGCACGAAGGCTATTCGCCGTTGGCGTCGATGTTCAAGCAATATGAACTCATCTACATCGTCGGCGAAGAGCGCGACCTGGTCCGCCTGCGCACCAACTACCGCGACGAGGAAGTGTTTCTCTACCACCTGGCCATTTCGCCGGAGGCCGCGCGGCGGCTGTTCCTCGTGTATCTCGAGCGGATCAACGAACTCTACGGGCAGGCCGAGTGGTACCACCTGCTCTCCAACAGCTGCACGATCAACATCGTCAGGTATGCCAACGTCGCCGGCCGGACCGGCGGACTCGACATCCGGCATGTGCTCAACGGCTTGATCGACCGCTATTTCTACAACACGGGCCTCGTCAACACGTCGCTGGGTTTCGACGAATTGCGCCGGCGCTCGAACATCACCGAGATCCGCCAAGGCCGCCGGCAACGGCGACGATTTCCCGCAGCGGATTCGCGCGAACCTGCCCCCGGCGCGGCCCTGACGTCAGGACGATGGAGGCAGCAGCGCGTCGACGAACTCGCGCGCGACGAAGGGACGCAGGTCGTCGACCGCCTCACCCACGCCGATGAAGCGCAGCGGCACCGGGTGCTGCTTGGCGATCGCGGCGACAACGCCGCCGCGGGCGCTTCCGTCCAGTTTCGTGACGATGAGACCGGTGAGGCCGACGGCTTCGTCGAACGCCCTCACCTGTGCCAGCGCGTTCTGGCCGGTGTTGGCGTCGAGGACGAGCATCACCTCGTGCGGCGCCCCCGCTTCGGCCTTGCCCAGGACGCGCTTCACCTTGCGCAATTCCTCCATCAGGTGCGCCTGCGTCGGCAACCGCCCGGCCGTATCCGCGAGCACGACGTCGATGCCGCGCGCGCGCGCCGCGGCCACCGCGTCGAACATGACGGCAGCCGGGTCTCCGCCGGCCTGCTGGATCACGGCGACGCCGTTGCGCTCGCCCCACACGACGAGCTGCTCGCGCGCCGCGGCGCGGAACGTGTCTCCCGCCGCGAGCAGCACGGACAGGTTCTGCGACTGCAGCCATTTCGCGAGCTTGCCGATCGACGTCGTCTTGCCCGCGCCGTTGACGCCGGTGAGCATGATCACGAATGGCCGCTGCGGCCCGACGACCAGCGCCTGCTCGAGCGGCGCGATGAGCTCGACCATCGCTTCCGCCAGCGTTTCGCGCGGATCGGCGTCCGCCCCCGCGCGCTTCCAGCGCACGCGCAGCGCCTCGAGCAGGTGATCCGTCGCGTCGACGCCGACATCGGCGCCGAGCAGCGCGTTCTCCATTTCCTCCAGCGCCGCGTCGTCCAGCACCCGGCGCACGAAGACGTCGCCGAGCGCGCCGGCAATCTTTGCGCGCGACAGGCCAAGTCCCGCCTTGAGGCGCTCGGTCCACGACGGCTTGTCCGGCGCGGGCGTTTCGGCGGGGGCTTTCTTGAACAGGTCGAACATCGGGAACCGGCTGTTGGAGCATCGTGCGCCGTCGCTAAAGACGGGCGGAGGCTAGAATTCTACCGGTTCGCGCTTCTACTCCGTTCCCACTCCCTTCCCACTCCCCCGATGCCCGCCGCAGCCGCCAATCGCGTCCGCATCATCGGCGGCCGATTCCGCGGCCGCGTGATCCGCTTTCCCGCGGCCGCCGGCTTGCGCCCGACGCCCGACCGCGTGCGCGAAACGCTGTTCAACTGGCTGGGCCAGGACCTGACCGGCACAGCGCACGCTGGACCTGTACGCCGGAAGCGGCGCGCTGACGCTCGAGGCGCTGTCGCGCGGCGCGGAACGCGCGGTGGCGGTCGATCGCAATCCGGACCTCGTGGCCGCGCTGATCGAAACCGCCGAGGCTTTCGGCGCCGACGGGTCTCGAGGCGCACGCCGCCGACGCGCGCCGCCATCTTTCGCGGCGACGCCGGCCGGTATGACGTGATCTTCCTCGATCCGCCCTTCGCGTCGGACGAATGGTCGTGGCTGCTGCCCGCCTGCGCGGAACGCCTGGCCGGCGCGGGATACATCTATGCCGAGGCCGGCCGCGAACTCGGACGCGACCGGCGGACTCGACGTCTGGCGCCACGCCAAGGCCGGCGCCGTGCATTATCATCTGTTCATCCGAGCCGACGGCGTGGCGTCCGGCCGCACCCCTCCCGCCCCCCCGACATGATCAAAGTCGTCTATCCCGGCACGTTCGACCCGTTCACGAGCGGCCACGAGGACCTGGTGCGGCGCGCGTCGCGCGTCTTCGACCACGTCATCGTCGGCGTGGCCGACAGCGAATCGAAGCGGCCGATGTTCTCCGCGGCGGAGCGGGTGGCGATGGCGCGGGACACGCTGGCCCCGCTCTCGCAACGTCGAGGTCATCGGCTTCTCGGCGCTGCTGATGGACTTCGTCCGGCAACAGGGCGCGAAGATCATCCTGCGCGGTCTGCGCGCCGTGTCGGACTTCGAATACGAATTCCAGATGGCCGGAATGAACCGCCACCTGCATCCCGATGTCGAAACGCTGTTCCTGACGCCCTTCGGAGCAGTACACGTTCATCTCGGCGACGATCGTCCGCGAGATCGCGCGGTTCGGCGGCGACGTCTCGCATTTCGTGCCGGCGATCGTCGACGCGCGCATCCGGGCGCGCGTGGCGGAGATCAACGTCGGCAAGCACGCTTGAGCGTCGCGGGGAGATATCCGATGGCACTGATGATCACCGACGAATGCATCAACTGCGACGTGTGCGAGCCCGAGTGCCCGAACGCCGCGATCTCGCAGGGACCGGAGATCTATGTGATCGACCCCGCCAAATGCACCGAGTGCGTCGGCCACTTCGACACGCCGCAGTGCCGCGAGGTGTGTCCGGTCGACTGCATCCCGGTGTCTCCCGGACCACGTCGAGACGCCCGCGCAATTGCGGCTGAAGTACGAGGGCCTGATGGCCATCAAGGTCGCGGGTTGAACATCACGTCGGTCCCGGCTGACGGGATGAGCGCCAAAAGCCTGCCTGTTCTCGGCCTTTCGATCGCGCTGACTGCCTGCGCCGCTACCGGCCCGCGATACGCCGACCATGCTGCCGCGCTGCCCGACATTCCTCGTCAATCCACACGCCTGACCGTTTTCCGGACTGCGGACAGCTCGCAATACTCCGGCCGCTCGGCCGCGGTGAAGATCGATGGCAGGGAACTCGGCAGCTGTGACTTTGCCGGTTATCAGACCTTCTATGTGAATGCAGGACCTCACGTCTTGTCGGTGGGAATGTGGGATGCGCCCGGAACTTGCAGCCTGTCCACCAATATCCTGGGCGGCGAGGAGTACTTCTACGAGATTTCGCCGCGAGTCGAGAACTGCGGCTGCCAGTTTCTTGGGCGCGATGCTCGGCATGCTCGGCGGTAGCGCCGCGCAGGCGGGGACGCCTTTCGCAGTCATGGCTGCCGAATCGTCAGGCAAGGCATGCGGCGGTGCATTCTCCATTGTCGCGGTCGAAGAGAGCATTGCGCGGCGGAAGGTCAACGACCTGCACATGTCCAGGTGACCCGCAGCATCAAGCGACACGGGTGGCCGTTCAGAAGGGTCGGGCCGATCATCAGGGCTGCTTGACCAGCGCCACCAGCTGGTCGAGCGCCTTTCCCCATCCGTCGTGGAAGCCCATCGCCTCGTGCTGCTTGCGGCCGTCCTCGTCGCCGTGGATCACCAGCGCCGTGTACCTGGTGCCGGCCCCGCTGGCCTCGAGCGAAATGACCGCGGTGAACGCGAACTCGACGCCGGGACATGCGGCCGCGCGGTGAGCGGGCCGGTAGCCGGGCTCCAGCGCATTGGTCCAGACCAGTTTGCGGTTCGGCACGATCTCGAGGTAGCAGCCGGCGTTGGGGAATTCCTGCCCTTCAGGCGAGCGCATCGTCGTGCGGAAGATGCCGCCGGGACGAAGGTCGATTTCGCAATCGACGGTGCTCCACGGCGCGGGCGTGAACCACTTCATCAGGATCGAAGGCGTGGTCCATGCGCGCCAGACCAGCTCCGCCGGGACGTCGACGATGCGCTCGAACACGAGGTCGAGGCGGGCGTCGGGTTGGTGCACGATCGGGGAAGTCATTGCGCATCCTCCTTCAGGGTTTTGAGGACATCGTCGAGTTGGTCCAGCCGGCATTCCCAGGCCTCGCGCTGCCTCGCCATCCAGTGTTCGGCGGCTCGCAGCGGTTGCGGCGCCAGCCGATAGGTGCGCACGCGTCCCCTTCTTGCGGGACCGGACCAGGCCGCAGTTCTCCAGCACGTCCAGGTGCTGTGAAAACGACGGCAGTGCCATCCCGAACGGCTGCGCGAGCTGGCTGACCGCCGCGGGGCCGGCGCCGAGGCGCTCGAGAACGGCACGGCGCGTCGGGTCCGCGAGGGCGTGGAAGACCCGGCTCATTTGCGTCGATCGGTGCGTCACTGCTGCGTCGATTGGTTAGGCATTTGCCTAACTATAAGCCGTACGCGGCCGCGGCGTCAACGACCCGTACGATGCCGCGTGACCAGCGCTGGGGATGAGTGCCGCGCCAACGAAAACGGCCCGCGATTGCGGGCCGTTTGCGGCTGCCGAGTGGATCTCAGGCGTTGGCGGCCAGCGGCAGCGTATCCGGATACATGACGATTGCGTCGACGCTGCTGACTTCCTGCATGAGTTCCTTGATCTGCAGCTCGACGGCGGCTTCCTGCTGCTCGAGCTCGACGATGCGCTCCTCCAGCTCGCCGCTGGCGTGGTGAATGCGCTTGATGCTCTCGAGGCGCCGGCGCAGCTGCAGGTGATGCTCGCGGACCTGCGTCTCGAGCGGCGACATGACCGCCTTGAGCCACGCCTCGACGTCGCGGTTGGCGACGTCGTAGACGTGTTTGACGCGCGACGCCACGGTCTCGAAGAAACGCTTCATCAGCGCGAACTTGGCCTTGCTGACCATGTTCCACAGCGTGTTGAAGTGCGTGTTGTACGCGCGTTCGAGCCGCTCGATTTCCTTCTGGTACTTGAGCACCGAGAACTGGCGGCGGGTTGAACGGCTCGAGCCCGTGTTCCTTGCCGAAGCGCGTGTACATCGCGCGCATCATGTCGTGGATCTCGCCGGCCTGGCGCGCCGCTGCGTCCAGGTCGCTGCGGATCCCGGCGAAGAATTCGCTCATCGCGCCGCGCACGCCCTTGGTGAACGGGCTGTCCTCGATGCTGCGGCGCGTGCGGCTCGCGTTGGCGCGCAGCGCCTCGAGGCCGATGTGGTCGAACAGCTCGTTGGTCTGCTGCGTGAACACGTTGCGCAGCGCCGTGTAGCGGGCGAGGCCGCGCTCGAACAGTTCCTTCTCCTCGCGCACGCGCTCCATCATGTGCCCGACGACATCCTGGTTCTTGCCGCGCAGCGCGGTCAGTTCCGCGAGTTGCTCCGTCGATGCCCGCAGACGCGAGCGTCGAGAATCGAGCGCACGCCCGCGGCGAGCGCGCGCAACTCCGCCTGCGACGCCGCGCCCACGATGTCGCGCTTGGCGGGGATGAGCTTCTGCGACAGCGAGTGCTCGAGCGCCGGGAGCCGGCTCCGCGCAAGCAACGCATCGTCGCCGTTGACCTTGGCGAGCAGCGCCTTCTGCGCCGATGCCGCGAACACCTGCGATGCGGGAACACCGAGCATCTGCGCCGTGTTGCGCATCTGCCGGTTGATTTCCGCGTTGATCTCCGCCTCGGACTTCAAGTCGTCCCACAGGCCGTCGATCTTGTTCAGGATGACGAGCCGGCCGGCCTTGGTCGCCGGGTCGTCGCCGGCCAGGTGCTGGTTCCACACCTCGAGGTCGGTCTTGGTCACGCCGGCGTCGGCGGCCAGGATGAACAGCACCGCATGGGCATTGGGCAGCAGGTTGAGCGTGAGTTCGGGTTCGGTGCCGATCGCGTTCAATCCCGGCGTGTCGAGAATCACCAGCCCCTGCTGCAGCAGCGGATGCGGGAAATTGATCACGGCGTGGCGCCAGCACGGGATGTCGATCGTGTCGCCCGTCGTCGTCCTCGAGCGCCGCGAGCATGTCCTCCTCGCCATCGCCGAAGAGTCCGTACTTGCGGGCGAGGTCCACCGGCACGCGCTTGACCTGCGACACGCGGCCCAGCACTTCGCCCATCTTCTCGGCGTTGCCCAGGTCGAGCGGGAACGTCACCCACTCGTCGGCGTAATTCTTGAATTCGGAAACCGTGGCGTCCTTCAGCCGCGTTTCGATCGGCAGCAGCCGGATCGACGGCGGGCGCGCGGCGTCGTAGAGGAGTTCGGTCGGGCACATCGTCGTGCGGCCCGCGGACGACGGCAGCAGGCGCTGGCCGAAGTCCGCGAAGAAGATCGCGTTGATCAGTTCGGACTTGCCGCGCGAGAACTCCGCGACGAACGCGACGATGAGCTTGTCCTGGTGCAGCCGCTCCAGCAGCTGCTGGACCCTCAAGTCGACCTGCGCATCCGCCAGGTCGTGCTGCTGCAGCCAGTCGTGCAGGCCGGAGATGCGTCCGGACAGCCGACGGCGCCAGTCGCTATAGGCCTCGAAACGGGCAGCCAGATCTCGGGAATGGGCCATGGTCGGTGAGGGTTGGCTGTCTTGAGGTCGGATTTGTGGACGCGGTGGGGTTGTCAAGCACAAGTCATGCCGAATTGGACGCCTTGGCGCCGGACGGTAACACCGCCGCGGGACCGGCAGAGCGGACTATAGCCTCATCCGCCGCTCCAGGGCATCGATCCGGGACTGGGGCACGCGCGACCGACGACCGCCCAAACGCGTCGCCCCATGCCGTCCTGGGACGGTCAGCGCTGGCAGGCGGGACAATAGAACGAGGCGCGGGCGCCCAGCCTCCGGTGCCGGATCGGCGTACGGCATTTCCGGCAAGGCTCGCCTTCCCGGGCGTAGACAAAGTAGTCGAGCTGGAAATACCCGGGTTCGCCTTCCGCGTCGACATAGTCCCGCAGCGTGCTGCCGCCCTTCGCGATCGCCTCGGTCAGCACGTCGCGGACCTCGGTGACCAGCCGCGCGAGGCGTGGCCGCGACACCTTGTTGGCCCGGGTCGTCGGCCGGATGCCGGCCCGGAACAGTGACTCGTTCGCATAGATATTGCCCACGCCGACGACGAGGTGGCTGTCCATCAGCGCGAGCTTGATCGCCGCGCTGCGCGATCGCGTCATCCGCCAGAAGTAGTCGGCGTCGAATGCCGGATCGAACGGTTCGGGCCCGAGATCGCGAAGCAGCGGGTGGGACAGGGCGGGATCCGGCGCCCAGAGCATCGCGCCGAAGCGCCTGCGGGTCGTGATAGCGGAGGAGCGAGCCGTCGTCGAACACGATGTCGACGTGGTCATGGAGTGCGCCGTGCAGGCGGTTTCGCGTGGGCCCGCAAGCTGCCCGTCATCCCGAGGTGGACGAGCAGCGACCCATCGCCGACGCGGAACAGCAGGTACTTGCTCCGTCGCGACAGGGCGTCCACCGTCCGCCCTTCCAATCTTTTCGGCAGGTCGCGAGGAACTGGCCACCGCAGGCGGCGGTCGTACACGATCAGCTTGGCGATCCGGCGTCCGAGGACGCTCGGCGCCACGCTGCGGCGGGTGGTCTCGACTTCGGGCAGTTCGGGCATCGCGGCGGCGGGGGTGGCGGGGGTGTGCTTCCGGCATTTGTTGCGCCGCCCAATATAGCCTAACATCGACCGCCTGCCGGTCTACCTGCAACCACTCGAGTCCGTATGGCGCGCATCCCGTTCCCGCTTCGCCGTTCCGTCCTCTCGCTGCGCGCGCCGCTCGTGTGTCGCGGTCGTCGCCGCGTGGTCGCTGCATGGCGCCTTGGCACGCCGTCGCGCAACAGCTGCCGTCGGAGGGCGCCGGTCGCATCGCGGCGGACAAGGCCCAGCCTCCCGGCGCGAATCCGGGACTTTCGGCGGAACTGTTCTACAAATTCATGCTGGCGGAAGTCGCGCTGCAGCGCGGCGACATGCCGGTTGCCGCCCGCGCCTACTATGAGGCGGCGCGCGAATTGCAGGATGCGCGGGTGGCGCGGCGCGCCACGGAAATCGCGCTGGCATCGCGCCAGCGCGCACTCGCCATAGAATCCGCCACTCTTTGGTCCGCGCTCGACCCCGAAGCCATGCGCCCGAAGCAGATCGTGGCGTCGCTCGAGCAGCGGCGCGTCCGGCAAGGATCTGGCGGAAAGCGGCGTCGACGACGAAATCCGCGACCGGCTCCAGAAGCTGCTGAGCGATGCCGCGGTGTCCGGCCAGGGTGTCGGCGAGGTCTTCCTGCAAATCAATCGGTACCTCGCGCAGCAGCCGGAGCGCAAGCAGGTCTACGAGCTGATCCGTTCGCTCGCCAAGCCGTATCCGGCCAACCCGGAGGCGCATTTCGCCGTCGCGTACGCGGCGTTCGCCGCGGAAATTCCCGCCAGCGAGGGCGTCGACACGGCCTTGGCGGAGGTCAACCGGGCGCTTGAACTGAAGCCCGCCTGGGAGCGGGCCGCGCTGCTCAAGGCCGACATCCTCGCGCGCGCTTCGCCCGAGTCGGCGGTCGCGTTCCTCAAGCAGTTCGTCGCCGCCAATCCGGACGCCAAGTCCGCCGCGGGCGCGCTGGCGCAGGTCTATGTCGAGCAGAAGCGCTATGCAGAAGCACGCGCCATATTCCAGACGCTTTGGGACAACGAGCGCAGCGCCAGGGAATACGAGTTCGGCGTCGCCGCCATCTCGATGCAGATGAAGGATTGGGCGACGGCCGAGGCGCTTTTCACCGACCTGCAGAAGGCCGGCTACGGCGAGAACGGTGTCGTGGAACTCTACCTGGGCCAGGTTGCCGAGGAGTCCGGCCGCTATCAGGAGGCGATCGACCGCTATCTGGCCGTGCCCGAAGGCGAGCGCGCGTGGATTGCGAAGCTTCGCGTCGCGGCGATGATGGGCAAGCTGAAGCGCGTTCCCGAAGCGCGCCGCTACCTGGCGGACCTGCCGGCGGTGACGATCGACCAGCGCGTGCAGGTGCGCCAGACCGAAGCCGCGCTGCTGCGCGACGCCAACGACAACCGGGCCGCCTACGCCGTGCTGAAGCAGGCGCTCGTCGAGCATCCGGACACGCCGGACCTGCTCTACGACGCGGCGATGGTCGCGGAAAAGCTGGACATGATCGACGAGGCCGAGACCAGCCTGCGCCGCGTCGTCGAATTGAAGCCGGAAGATGCGCAGGCGCTGAATGCGCTGGGCTACACGCTCGTCGACCGCACGCCGCGCACGAGCGAAGGCTTCGCCCTCATCGAGAAGGCCTACAAGCTCGCGCCCGAGGATCCATTCATCCTCGACAGCATGGGCTGGGCGTTCTATCGCCTGGGCAAGCTCGAGGACGCCGAAGTCTACCTTCGCCGCGCGATGACGCAGCGCCCGGACGCGGAGATCGCCGCGCACTTGGGCGAGGTGCTGTGGAAGAAGGGCGACCCCGAAAAGGCGCACGAAGTCTGGCAGTCGCAGCTCCAGTCCTCGCCGCAGAACGAAGTGCTGCTCGAAACGGTGCGCCGCTATTCGAAGTGAGTGCGGCGCGTTCGCGCGCCGCCGGACGTTTCGCCGTGATCAACCCGTCGAAGTTCAATTGCGTCGCGCTCGCCTGCGCGGCGTTCGTCGTGTCCGCGTGCACGACCGTGCCGCCGCGTCCGGCGCAGCCGGCCGTATCGACGGCGGATGAGCCCTTCGCGGTCGACGGCCGGTTGTCGGCCCGGCGCGGCGCGGAAGGTGCCGCGGCCAATTTCGCATGGAACCACGACGACGCCCGCGACCGCATCGACTTCTCGTCGCCGTTCGGCCAGGTCTATGCGCGCATCGACGGCGGCAAGGATCGCGTCGTCGTCGAACGGCCCGGTGGCGCGACCGAAACCTACGCGGACTGGAATTCGATGACGCAGGCGCTGCTGGGCGCGCCGGTACCGGTGGACCAGCTCGCGTTCTGGATCCGCGGCGCGGCGCGCGAGGGCGCCTCCGTCTCGGCGGAGCGCGATGCGCAGGGACGCGTGCTCGTGCTGCGGCAGCAGGCGTGGGAGATCGTCTACGCCTATCCTGACGACGCATCGTCCGCGCGGCCGTCGCGCGTGACGCTGCGCCGGCAGGATGCCGAACCTGTCGAGGTCCGCGTCGTCGTCGATCGCTGGAACGCCGCGCAGGCGGCGCCGTGAATGCGCGCAATCGGACGGACATGAAGCATCTCGTCGTTCCCGCGCCCGCGAAGGTCAATCTGTTCCTGCACGTCACCGGACGGCGGGCGGACGGTTATCACACGCTGGAGTCGCTGATCGCGCTGGTCGACCTCGCCGACACGATCACGCTTCGACCGGCGTGACGACGGCGTGATCCGGCGCGAAGGCGACGTCGCGGGCGTGCCGGAGGACAGTGGATCTCGCGGTGCGCGCGGCGCGGGCGCTGCAGGCGGCCTCGGGATCGCGCTATGGCGTCGACATCGCGCTCGCCAAGCGCATCCCGCTGGGAAGCGGCTTGGGCGGTGGCAGTTCCGATGCGGCGAGCGTGCTTCTCGCGCTGAACCGCCTCTGGAAGCTCTGCCTGCCGCGCGCCGAATTGTTGCGCCTGGCCATGGGCCTGGGCGCCGACGTTCCGCTGTTCGTCGCCGGCGAGAACACCGTCGCGCGCGGCATCGGCGAAGTGCTGACACCGGTATCGCTGCCGCACTGCTTCGTGACGCTTGCATTCCCTGCCGGCCGCGGTGCCGACCGCCGACATCTTCCAGGCGCCGGAATTGACACGCTCGACCGCGTCGGCGAAAATAGACGTCTTTTCCGAGGGTTATGGCCGGAATGATCTCGCGCCCGTCACGGCTGCCCGATTCCCCGCCGTGGCCTCGGCCATCAAAGCGTTGTCGCGCGCGTCGCCGCAGGCGCGGATGACAGGTTCCGGTGCGTGCGTCTTCGCGGCATTTCCGACCGAGCACGAAGCGCTGAGCGCGCTGGCGCTGCTGCCCAAGGACATGCGTGGATGTGTCGCCCGGACGCTCGCACGACACCCGCTGGCGGCGTTTGCATGATCGCCGGTCAAGATAGAATTCCAGTTTCCGCTGGGGAGTCGCCAAGTGGTAAGGCACCGGATTTTGATTCCGGCATTCGTAGGTTCGATCCCTACCTCCCCAGCCATCCCCATCACAAAATGGGCTGCGCGGCCCGATAGCATTGTCGTGTCCTCGCTCGCCCCTCGCTGTACGTCTATGTACTATCTCAGGGCTCGCTGCGGGCCTTCGCGCTCTCGGGCCGCTCGCCCGCATTTTGAGACGGGGATCTGCGCCCCGCGCGTTTCGTTTTTTGTTGCTCGGCCACGCCGCAATTTAGGGGACAATCGCTGCCATGGCCTTTGAACGCATGCGCATCTTCACCGGCAACGCGAACCCGAAGCTCGCGGCGGCCGTGTGCAAGCACCTGAACGTCAGCCTCGGGCGCTGCCAGGTCGGCCGCTTTTCCGACGGCGAAGTGATGGTCGAGTTGATGGAAAACGTGCGCGGCCGCGACGTGTTCATCCTGCAGTCCACGTGCGCGCCGACGAACGACAACCTGATGGAGATCATGGTGATGGTCGATGCGCTGAAACGCGCATCGGCAGCGCGTATCACCGCGGCCATCCCCTATTTCGGCTACGCGCGGCAGGACCGCCGGCCCCGTTCGGCGCGAGTCGCGATCACCGCCAAGGTCGTCGCCGACATGCTCTCCACGGTCGGCGTCAACCGCGTGATGGTGATGGATCTGCACGCCGACCAGATCCAGGGGTTCTTCAACATCCCGGTCGACAACATCTACGCCACGCCGATCCTGCTGGGCGACCTGTGGAAGCGCAATTACGAGGACCTCATCGTCGTGTCGCCGGACGTGGGCGGCGTCGTGCGCGCGCGCGCCATCGCCAAGCGGCTCGACTCCGACCTGGCGATCATCGACAAGCGCCGCCCGAAGGCGAATGTGTCCGAGGTGATGAACATCATCGGCGACGTCGACGGGCGCATCTGCGTCATCATGGACGACCTGGCCGACACCGCGAACACGCTGTGCAAGGCAGCGTCCGCGCTGAAGGAGCGCGGCGCCAAGAAGGTCGTGGCGTACTGCACGCACCCCGTGCTCTCCGGAGGCGCTGTCGAGCGCATCGCGACGTCGGACCTGGACGAGGTGGTCGTGACTGACACCATCCCGCTGACGGCGGAGGCGGAAGCCTGTTCGCGCATCCGCCAACTGTCCTGCGCTCAATTGCTGGCGGAGACGATGACCCGCATTTCGAACGAGGAGTCGGTGAGCTCGCTGTTCACGGACTGAGGGCGCGAGCAGCGAGGAGGGGCCCCGCATGCGGGGATCCGAGCAATTGCGAGTCCGGGTTGGCAATCGGCTCCGAATCGGGTTATAATTCAAGGCTTTCCCGCTGCCGGGCTGGCAGTTCCACATGCCCGGGGCGATTTGTCGCCAACCACTCGAACACGAGGCGGACGACCGGACGCAGCGCCCTTTGCTTAGCGCGAAGGCCGCGCCGACGGAAGGCCGCAGACAACCGGAGCAGTCCATGAGCAATATCGAATTCACCGCGTTCCCGCGCAACACCGAAGGCCGGGGCGCGTCGCGCCGCATGCGCCGCGCAGGCAAGGCCCCTGGCATCGTCTACGGCGGCACGGTTGCGCCTACGCCGATCGAACTCGATCACAACGCGCTGTTCCACGCGCTGCGCGGCGAGGCGTTCCACTCGTCGATCCTGACCATGAAGCTCGATGGCGGCTCGACCAAGGTGCTGCTGCGCGACGTGCAGATGCACCCGTTCCGCAACGAAATCCTGCACGTGGATTTCCAGCGTGTCGAGGAGAACAAGAAGATCCACATGAAGGTGCCGCTGCATTTCGTCAACGGCGAGCAGTCGCCGGCCGTGAAGCTGTCGGCCGCGATCATCAGCCACGTGACAACGGACCTGGATATCACGTGCCTGCCCAAGGACCTGCCGGGCTTCATCGAGATCGACCTGTCGGCGCTGGAAGTCGGACACGCGCTGCACGTGTCGTCGGTGAAGCTGCCGCCGGGCGTGACGGTCGTGACCCGCGGCAAGACCGATCCGGTCGTCGCGGCGGCCATCGTCCCGCGTGCGCAGGTCGAGACGGAAGAGGAACTTGCCGCAACCGCCGAAGCGACGGCTGCCGCAGCAGCGGCGGCGCCGGAAGGCGAGGCCAAGGCAGCGGACGACAAGGGTGGAGACAAGGGCGGCGACAAGAAGGACGACAAGAAAGACGCCAAGAAGGACGACAAGAAGAAATAGTCGCCGGCTGCGGCCGCATCGAGAAACAGGCCCGCGAAACCTACGCGGGCCTTCTTTTTTGCGCTGCTCGATTCGACCGGACCGTCGCGAAGCCGATCATGAACACGCCCATTCGTCTCGTCGCAGGCCTCGGCAACCCGGGTCGCGGCTATGCCGGCACCCGCCACAACGCGGGGTTCTGGTTCGTCGACGAGCTGGCGGGCAGGCTCAACGCGACCTTTACGGCCGAGACGAAGTTCGGCGGTGACGTGGCGAAGACGGGCGCGTTGCGGCTCGTGAAGCCGATGACCTTCATGAACCTTTCCGGGCGTGCGGTCGCGGCGGCGGCGCGGTTCTTCGGAATCCAGCCCTCCGAGATCCTGGTGGTTCACGACGAGCTCGACCTGCTGCCCGGCAAGGCGAAGATGAAATTCGGCGGAGGGCATGCCGGACACAACGGATTGCGCGACATCCAGGCGCAACTGGGAACGGCGGACTTCTGGCGCCTGCGCATCGGCATCGGTCATCCGCGCGATTCGGAACTCTCGCAGCAGGACGTCGTGGACTACGTGCTGAAACCGCCGCGCACCGAGGAGCGCACGGCGATCGACGAGGCGATGCTCCGCGCGCTGAAGGCCTGGCCGGCGATCGCGCAGGGCGACATGGAAGACGCAATGATGACGCTGCACACCGTGAACAAGGAATCGAAATGAGCTTGAAGTGCGGGATTGTCGGATTGCCGAACGTCGGCAAGTCGACGCTTTTCAATGCGTTGACCAAGGCCGGCATCGCCGCCGAGAACTATCCGTTCTGCACGATCGAGCCCAACGTCGGCATCGTCGAGGTGCCCGACCCGCGCCTTGCGGCCCTGGCCGCCATCGCCAAGCCGGAGCGCGTGATGCCGGCCGTCGTGGAGTTCGTCGATATAGCCGGCCTTGTGGCCGGTGCGTCGAAGGGCGAGGGTCTCGGCAACAAGTTCCTCGCCAACATCCGCGAGACCGACGCCATTGCGCACGTTGTCCGCTGTTTCATCGACGACAACGTCGTCCACGTGACCGGAGGCGTGAATCCGCTGTCGGACATCGAGACGATCAACACGGAGTTAGCACTCGCCGACCTTGCGGCCGTCGAGAAGCAGGTCGCCAAGGCCGAAAAGCCCGCGCGGGCGGGCGACAAGGAGGCACAGCGCATTCTGGTCGCCTTGCGCAAGGTCGAGGCGGTGCTCGATACCGGCCGGCCGGCGCGGACCGCCGATCTCTATCCGGAGGAGAAGGAAGTGCTCGCGCCATTCTTTCTGTTGACGATGAAGCCGACGATGTACGTGGCGAACGTCACCGAGCACGGCTTCCACGACAACCCGCTGCTCGCCGCCGTCGAAGCACACGCGGCGAAGGAAGGCGCGCCCGTCGTGTCGGTATGCGCGGCGATGGAGGCCGAGATCGCCGACCTGTCCGGCGAGGACAAGCGCGTGTTTCTCGAGGACATGGGCGTCACCGAGCCGGGACTCGATCGCGTGATCCACGCCGGCTACAAGCTGCTCGGCCTCGAGACGTATTTCACTGTCGGGCCGAAGGAAGTGCGCGCGTGGACAATCCACCACGGCGACACCGCGCCCAAGGCAGCCGGCGTGATCCACACCGATTTCGAGAAGGGATTCATCCGTGCAGAAGTGACCGCCTACGACGATTTCATCGTCTGCAAGGGCGAGCACGGCGCCAAGGAAGCGGGGAAGATGCGCCTCGAAGGCAAGGAATACATCGTCAAGGACGGCGACGTCATGCACTTCCGCTTCAACGTCTGATACGTCCCCATCGACGCGCCGCGCCCGGAAAAACAAAGCGCCCCGCGGGGCGCTTTGTCTCGAACAGAGAGCGGATTATCGACTGCGGCGGCGGCGCGACAGCGCGAAGCCGAGGCCCGCAATGCCAAGCAGCGCCAGCGACGTCGGCTCCGGCACGAGCAAGCGTGAGTCGTTGTCGGCGTCCTGCGAAAAGGTGAAGCTCACGCGCGGTCCGGTGCCGTCCTGATAGGCGATTTCCACCGAATGATAGAGGTCGCCAACCGGCCCGTTGGGAATGACCGCGACCGGATCGACATAGGTGACGTGGATCACGCCATCGGCGGTGTTGAAATCCCGCCCCTGCGCTGATCCGTCAGTGCCCTGGTTCGGGTCCGTCCGGTCGAATATCGTGTACGGTCCGCCGTTGAGCACGAGACTCACCAGCTGCCCGAGGTTGCTGTTGGGATCGAAAACGAAGCTCCACACGTCGACGTTGAACGTGTCACCCGCCACCGAAAGCGACCAGCCGGCGCCAGTGACGCCACCCGACGTGGCCCCGGTATCCGCCCACGCCAGTGTGGGCGCGCAGCCGGCAAACGAAAAGCACGCCGTGACCAGCATGCCATCCATCTGGGCGCCTGAGGTTGCGAATCCGGTCAGGCCCGGGATGTTGTCCTGTGATCCTGACGTGAAGTAGGTGATCGTCGCGCCGCTGGCTGGCGCGCTGAGCGCCGCGGCAACGGCAAACGTTGCAAGCAGTCTTTTGATCATTATTGCCACTCCCCTCATGAGGTTGACGGCAAGCCCCTAAGCAACGCATGCGCCAAGGGCCAAAAAATACTGCATTTTCAATAGGTTGAAATTATTCGTCGACAAACGCACGTCTGCATCGTAAAGATTGCCGACACGACGCCGCGCAACCTCGCGCGACGATGGAGGCCGAAATCGCCAACCTGTCGGGAGGGCAAGCGCGTGTTCCTCGAGGACATGGGGGTCACCGAGCCGGGAGATGCGCCTCGAAGGCAAGGAATACGTCGTCAAGGACGGCGATGTCATGCACTTCCGCTTCAACGTCTAAGCCAATCCGTCCCCATGGCAAGGTTCCGATCAGCTAATGGGAAGATGCTTGGAGCTTGAGTGCATTGGTGCTCAGGGCATGGTTCTGCAAGCTCGCTGTCGATCAGACCTTGCGAAGGTAAGCGAGGAGAGCCGGAACCTCAGCGTCGGTAAACGGACGGTCATGCACCGGCGGAACGACCCCCGGTTGCGTGGTGAGCAGGGGCGCCGCCGGTTGCTGGATAGCGACGCGCTTGAAGAACGCCGCATAGTGTTCGAGCACCTCTTCGAGTGTCGCCGCGGTGTTGTTGTGGAAGTACGGCGCGGTGCGGGAGATCCCGCGCAGGCTCGGGTTGTCGAAGTGCTCGATATCGCCGGGGCCACCCGGGACCGGGTAGCCGGTGAGCAGCATGCGTCCGGGATCGGATGTCGTGACACGGGTCACACATGCAGGTTGGGGTGAGGCGCCGCCGCAAGGAGTGCCCCCTGGCGCAACGCCGCTGTTGGTGATCTCGTAGGTCCGCACGTTCTCCATCTGGCTTGGGCTGCACTCCTTGAATACGAAGCGCGGCGGACTGACCGTATCGACGGGACGCGGACACGTGGTGGCGATGGTGTGGTAACGGATGAGAGCGGTCGGTGTGCCCGTCGTGCCCTGCGCGATCGGAGTGCTCCCGCTCGGATGGCCACCCTGATTGCCGTGGCATTGTCCGCAGGCCCGATTGAAGACCGCCTTGCCCGAGGTTTCCAGCGCGTTCAGTACGGGGTCGGGATCGGGCAGTGGAATCGTTCGTGCCGCGATGGCGTCCGACAGGGCCTTCACGCTCGGTGAGGAGAACTGCGTATTCTGGAATCCCGCCAAATCGTCGAGGAAGCTCGCTGGCGGGTCGACCGCGACCCCAGCGTGATTCTGGAGCGCGCTGAGCGCCTGGTTTTGCAGCGTGTCGATGCGGCCGTCGAGCTGGTAACCGCCTCGCGGGTTCGGGCCCCGCAACGACGCAGGATCAGCACCGTCGGGGCCGGTGATCGCGACGTCGAGAATCGAGGGAACGGCGCGCCAGACGTCGGCGACGGTCTCGCCGGTTGGGCGAGCCGATGCCGGACACGGGACCTTCGACCCGCAGTCCAGTAGCTTCACGTTCGCGGGCAGCGGGATCGTGACGCGGATGAGTCCGTTCTGCGTCAGGTTCGTGAAGTCGTGCGCAACTGCACCGTTGACGCGGAAATCATCGGCGTCGATCGCGCGGAACAGCGGATCGTCGACACCCGTCATGGTCATTTTCGTAAACCGAGCCTGTGCCGCCGCCGGAGTCAGCTGGAAGTTCTCGGAATCCATGTGGCAGTCCGAGCACGCCCGGCCATTGCCACCCAGGCCCACGAGCAGCCGGTTGTGGAAGTTGGCCTGGCCTCGACAGAACGCCGTGTCGACCGGCGTGAGTTCCGGTCCCGTGGTGCAGGCGTTGGGATCGACGGGGAGCGCCACGTTGTCGTCCCCCCCACCTCCGCCGCCACAGGCGGAGAGCGTGACGCAGGCGAACAACACCAACGCTGCAGAAAACGGGCCGTTGCGGTGGTCCTGGTTCATGTCTGCTCTCCGCGTTGAACTCACAGGGCGGAAGCAACGCACGATCGCCATACGGCCGCGTGCAGGCACCGCGCGCGCCCCGACGCTCGTGTCGGACCGGCTCAGCGCCTATTGGCTTCCTATCCACTGAAACGCGGTCCGCGCCAGGAACACGCCATCTGCCGGCGAAAATTTCAAGCGGATAGTTGGGACCGCGGTGGGAGCGCTTGCAACGTCAGTGTGGACCCTGCAGCGATGCGAATTCGGCCCGCAGAGGCGCGAGCAGCTCCGCGCCGTCGACCTGTCCCGCCTCCCAAACGGACAGGGCCGCGCGCCATTGCCCCTCCGCCCGCGCGGTGGAACCGGCGGCGAGGTGGCAACGCGCCGCCTCGACCAAGGCCAACCCGTGCTCGAGGACCGAGCAGTCACCCCCGACAACCGTTGACACCGCCGTTTCCGCAGCCTCGCAAGCGCTGGCGGGGGAACCAGCAAGCCTCAATGCCATTGCGCGCGCGCGATGCACGCGTACGCGGGAGGTCTCGTGCAGCGTCGCGAAATGTGCCTGCATCGCATCGGCGTGGCTCAAAGCCTCTGAGGTCTGGCCCGCCGTCGCCAGCGCCAGCACCCGCAGCGGGTACTGTTCAATGGCCAGCGCCTGGACTTCACCACTGGCCTCGACCAATGCGTCGATGCGTGCGAGATGGCGTAATGCACCTGGCCCGTCACCACGCAGCGAGCAGATCAGACTATGTCGGCCCACCAATGCGATACCTTCGTGGTTGGCACCACCTGTCAGGCGCTCATGGAGCGCGTCAGCTTCCGCGACCAACGATTGCGCCTCGTCGAGGTGGCCGCCCTGCATCAACGCGTTGCAAAGAAACGTCATGGCGATGCGCACGTGCGTCGTGTCCTCCACGTCAAGGGCGCGCATGTCGGCGAGTACCTGCCGCAGAGTGCTCGCGGCCTCGCGCGGGCGCGAATTGCGCGCCAGTGCGTCAGCATAGAAGCGCTCGATGTTGGACAACAGGGGATGCGGGCGCAGCGCGCCAAATGCTGATCGAGCTTGTTCCATGGCGGGCTCGATGGCCTGCAGAGCCGAGCCCGCGTGCCCGAAATGCGCGAAAGTATTGGACAGTGAAGCGCGCACTTCGAGTGCAGTGGTGCTGGTCACGCCAAGGCGTTGGCTGGCGAGCTCCACGGCTTCGTTCAACGCTGCGATCGCCCCGGCTTCGCTTCCCCGCTTGGTCAGCACGAACGCGTGACCTTTCAAGGCATGCACAAGCAACTCGGCGTGCTGCGGCTGCACCCCACGAAGATCGCGGATCAACGCCGGCAACAACGGCTCGGAGATCGACAGTTCGCCCATCGAGTTGGCCGCGTAGACGAGTTGGCAACGACTTAGCAAGCTGAACTCGTGCGTCGCACCGAGCGTGCGCGTGCATCGTTCCACAACCTTGGACAGCCAATCAAGGCTCGCGCGGTACTGACCTAGTTCGTTGAAGCTGCTGCCAATGAGGAGGCCCAGCTCGGCCGCAATTTCGGGTTGGGCCGAGAGGTCAGTTTCGACGCGCCGTGCCGCGGATTGCAGCAGATCCACCGCCGTCACGGTCCCGCCATGTCCTGCTCGCGGGACCGCCTGCGTGAAGATCGACGCGATAAAGCTCTTCACCTGTTCGGCGCGGCTCAGTGCAGCGCGGGCAACTTCGGCCTGCCGCAGCGCCCGGTTTCGCTGCCATAGCGCGACCATCGCGCCAGCTCCGAGCGCCAGCAACACCAGCACTTGGGCGTACGCCCCTCCCAGAACGGCCAGAAGCACCGCCAGCACGACGGCCGATTCGGCCTTGTGCCGACGTACCCAGCGCTCGGCGAGATACCAGCGCGAAGCGGGTCGTGCCTGAACGGGCTCACCGCGCAGGTGCCGTTCCAGGTCATCGGCCAGCGCGTCCATCGTGGCGTAGCGCTCGCTCGGGTCCTTGGCAATCGCCTTCGCCAGGATTGCATCCAGATCGCCCGCTAGCTGGCGCTTGAGCGCTGGTTCGGCGGCGGCGACGCTGGCCCGCGGCGCTTCGACGCGCGCGACGGCCTCGGCCAATGCGGCAGCGCCCAGGCCCGATTTCAATCGGTAGGGGCGAGCGCCGGCGAGCAACTCGAACAGCACGACGCCCAGTGAGTAGACGTCGGAAGCGGTGCCTATCGCGTCTCCGCGAATCTGTTCGGGCGACGCGTAGTCGGGTGTGAGCGCCCGGCCGGTAGCGAGCGTGAGCTGCGAGCCTTCATCGGCGACGTCGCCGAACTGCGGGTCCACCAGTTTCGCAATTCCGAAGTCGAGCAAGTGCGCTTGCCCCTGCGCGTCGATCAGGACATTGGAAGGCTTGAGGTCGCGGTGCACGACAAGATGCGCATGCGCGTACGCGACGGCACGCGCCACCTGCACGCCGAGTTCGACGCGTGCGCGCACCGGGAGTCCGGCCGCAGCGGCGTACGCGTCGATGGGCTGGCCGTCGACATATTCCAGCGCCAGGAATGGGCGGCCGTCGGCGGCGATGCCCGCATCGTAAAGGCGGGCGATATTCGGGTGCGTCAGCGACGCCAGGATCTTGCGTTCGCGTGCCATGCGCTCGGCGAACGATGCGAGGCCCCAGCTCACGTGCGGCAACTTCAACGCGACCTGACGCTCGAGGAGACCATCGGGTCGATCTGCCAGCCAAACGCTCGCCATGCCGCCTTGGCCAATCTCGCGCAGCAGCCGATACGGGCCGACAAGCGATCTGAGCGGTCGGCCCCGGTGGTGTCGGCTGAGTCCGCAGGGCGAATGCTGCTGGCGCCCCCATGAAGTCACCGATGGTCGCGCCGGCACGTGCTTGCAGCAGCGCCTTCAGCGTCGGTGATAGCCGCGCGTGTTCGGCCGGCAATGCTTCGAGCCAGGCGGTGAGTTGGATGGAGTCGAGCTCGAGCGCGGTGTCGAGCAGAGCAAAGATCTCCTGCCAGTCGCGTCGCGATGCCGGTTCAGCGGAGGCACGCATGCAGAAAGAGCCTCGCCTTTTCCCAATCGCGAGCGACGGTGCGCACACCAACGCCCAACACCTGCGCAACCTCACCCTCGGTCATGCCGGCAAAGTAGCGCATCTCGACCACCTGCACGAGTCGCAGGTCAATGGCCGCCAACTCTTCAAGCGACTCGTGAACACGCAGGACCTCGTCGTCATGCGGACCCAGCGCCGACTCGACATTCGCTTCGTCCAGTTCTACATGAACCGCGCTGCCGCCGCGCCGCTCGCTGTGTCGTGCGCGAACCAAGTCGACCACCACCGAGCGCATCACGCGCGCCGCATAGGCCATAAACTGCCCGCGGTCGCCAATTGCCACGGCGCCGGATTTCTCGAACCGCAGGTACGATTCGTGAACCAGTGAGGTGGTCTCGAGCAGAGTCATGTCGCCGCTGCGGCGCACCCGCGAATGGGCCAGGCGGCGCAGTTCCGGATACAGCAGCGCGTATAACTCGCCGAGCGCATCGGGCTTGCCCTGACCGATGGCCGCGAGGAGGGACGTCACCTGGCTCATGGAGTTGGTTGTAACTCCTCAAGATGCCGTTCATCCGGGGTGCAGGAACGTTGGGGGTTCTGACTGCAGCCCATGTTCCTCGCGGCTCCTCGGATGTACGCTCCGAGAATGCCTCAATACCTCCCAAAGGTCGAGCACACTGCAGACTGCGGGCCGTCAAGGGAGTCGTATCACGCCGATCGCATCTACCTCCGGCCGATCGATCAGGCCGTCGATGCCAGGTCAGCGTGCGAAAATAGTCGATGAGCGCGCATGAGGGGCTTTCATTGTTTCGCAATCGCAATACCGGGGACGAATTCACTTATCGCACGAAGCACGGCGCGCGGGAGGGCAGGACTTGCGGCGCCAGGCCTATGGAATGGCAATCTGGCGGCCAACCATGAGGCTGCACGCGCATGTGGCGATGATCGGCGCGGCGGTGCTGGTTGCGTGCGCCGAGGCGCCTCGCATAGCAGCACCGCGCGTCGCGGTCGAGAGTGTACGGCTGGAGCGGATCACGGGAACGGAAGCCACGTTCGATGTCGTGCTCAGCCTCAGCAATCCCAACGCACGTGAAATCTCCGTTACTTCGATCGACGCCAACCTGACCATTGAAGATGTGCCGGTCGGCAGCGCGACGCTGGTTGCACCGCTGCGTCTGCGGGCCAACGGAGAGACGACGGCGGCAGTGCAGGCGCGCGCCGGCATCGCCGCGGTGCTGCGCGTGGTGGCCGAAATTTCGCAACGGGCGCGGGAGCAAAGAGGAACCGGCCAACCCGTACGACTCCGCTATGCGGTTTCCGGAACAGCCATGCTCGAAGGCGGCTGGACCATCCCGTTTTCGCGCAACGCAGAATTCCTGGTGAATGCGCCGGCGACGACTTCGCGATGATCAAGCTCAAGTTCACCAAGATGCAGGGCCTGGGCAACGATTTCGTGGTGCTGGACGGCATCCGTCAGCGCGTCGAGCTCTCGGCCGCGCAGCTCCGCTTGCTGGCGGATCGCCGCTTCGGCGTCGGTTGCGACCAGGTGCTGCTGGTCGAACGCGCGACGGGCGACGCGGACTTTCGTTACCGGATCTTCAACGCGGACGGCGGCGAGGTCGAACAGTGCGGCAACGGCGCGCGTTGCTTTGTGATCTTCGTCCGCGCCCAGGCGCTCACGAGCAAACGCGAGCTGCGTGTGGAGACCGCCGGCGGACTGATCTGCCCGCGCCTGGAAGACGACGGGCAGGTCACGGTCGACATGGGGGTGCCGCGGTTTGCGCCGGAGGACGTTCCGTTCACGGACGGACAGGGTGCCGTTGACGAGACGCTGGATGTGGATGGCGTGGCGGTCCGCGTGTCCGTGCTGTCGATGGGCAACCCGCATGGGGTGCAGCAGGTTGCCGACGTGGATGCCGCGCCGGTCGCGACCCAGGGCCCCCGGATCGAGAACCATTCGCGCTTTCCCCGGCGTGTCAATGCGGGCTACATGCAGGTCGTCGATCGCGCTACCATTCGTCTGCGCGTGTGGGAACGCGGCGCGGGCGAAACCTTGGCGTGCGGCACCGGCGCGTGCGCGGCCGTGGTGGCTGGCATCAGGCGTGGCCTGCTCGATTCGCCGGTGTGCGTGCAGACGCGTGGCGGGGAACTGGCGATCGCGTGGGCAGGCGATGGCCAGCCGGTGCGGATGACCGGGCCCGCAGTCACGGTGTTCGAGGGGGAGTGGATCGCGCCTTGATGCGCGACCGCGAATGAGCGCAGGAACGACACGAGATCGGAAAGCGGTGAATGAACGCCAGTAACGATGCAGCCGCAAACGCAGGCGAAGTAGCGGAATACCTGAAGAAGAACCCGAAGTTCTTCGAGGACTACGCCGACATCATCGCGGAGATCTTCGTGCCGCACCCGCATGGGGGCCACGCGATTCCCATCGCCGAGCGGCAGATCCTGACGCTGCGCGATAAGAACAACGAGCTCGAGGCGCGGTTCCGCGAACTCGTCGCCTACGGCACGGAGAACGACCAGATCGGCGAAAAGCTCCACCGCTCGACGCTGGCGCTGTTCGCCGCCCCGGATCTTGAAACCACGCTCGCCGTGCTCTACCACAGCCTGAAGGAGGACTTCGCCGTGCCCCAGGTCGCGGCCAGGCTGTGGGGCAAGGTGCCCGAGCAATCCGTACCTGCCCGAACTCGCGGCGACGTCGACCGAGATACGCGAGTACGCCGACCAGCTGGGACATCCCTATTGCGGGCCCGCCGCGGCCTTCGAGTCGCGCGAATGGTTCGAGGACGGAGACGCGCTGCAGTCGTTCGCGTTCATGCCGTTGCGCACGGCGCAGACGTTCGGCCTCCTGGCGCTGGGCAGCCCGGACGCGCAGCGCTTTCACGCGGGCATGGGCACGCTGTACCAGACTCGTCTCGCGGAACTGGCGAGTGTGGCCACCGCGCGCTTCCTGCCGCTGTCCTAGCGATCCGGCGCGAACTCGCCAACCCGTGACCAAGCGAACCGTTGCCGCGTCTCCTCCGAAATCGGACACGGCGCGCAACGCCGCGTTGCTCGATGCCTTCGCCACGCACCTCGCCACCCGGCCCGCGCATACCCGCGACGCGTACCTGAGCGACTTGCGGCAGCTGGCCGCACACGCAGGCGACACGCCGCTTCCCGCGCTGACGCGCGCGCAATTGGCGCGCGCGCTGGCGACGCTGCACGGCCGGGGTCTGTCGGGCCGCAGCCTGGCGCGGATGCTGTCCGCGTGGCGCGCCTTCCATCGCTTCATCAATGACGGCAACGGCGCGCACAGCGACGATCCGAGCATCGGCCTCAAGCCGCCGAAGTCGCCCCAGGAACCTGCCGTCCGCGCTGACGCCGGACGAAGCGGTGCGGCTGGTCGACGGCGCCGAGACCGATGCGTGGGGCCGGCGCGATCATGCGCTGTTCGAGCTCGCGTATTCGTCGGGCCTGCGCCTGTCCGAATTGGCCGGACTGGATGTCGACCGGGTCGATCTCGTGACCGGCGAAGTGCGCGTCTGGGGAAAGGGCGCCAAGGAGCGGATCGTGCCGGTCGGCGCGGCGGCGCTGGCGGCGCTCCGGACGTGGCTGGTCGAGCGCGCCGCGATTCCTGCGGTGGACGAGCGCGCGCTGTTCGTCGGCGCGCGCGGAGCGCGCATCACGCCGCGGCAGATCCAGCGTCGCCTGGCCGCGCTGGCGATGCGGCGCGGCATCAACCGCCACGTGCATCCGCACATGCTGCGCCACTCCTTCGCGTCGCACGTGCTGCAGTCCTCGGGAGACCTGCGCGCGGTGCAGGAAATGCTGGGCCATGCGTCGATTGCCAGCACGCAGGTCTATACGCATCTCGATTTCCAGGCGCTGGCCAAGGTCTACGACGCGGCCCATCCGCGGGCGCGCAAGAAGAAGAAGGCGGAAGCCCGCTAGTCGAGCACCTTGATGACGCCCGGGCATCCACGGCAGGTCGGTCGTGCCGGTGTCCTTTCCCGCCTGCTTGATCAGCGTTGCCAGCTGTCCGCGATGATGCGTGGCATGCTGGAACATGTGCGTGGCAGCGATCCAGTTGGCCACGCGGCGCAGCTTGCCATCGGAGGCCGACTCGGTATTCGAGCGTCCCGGCGAGCCACGCGGGAGGAAGTCGCCCGCCCAATCGAGGATCGCGGTGTCGGTCGCGGCGCGTTCGCGCGCGAGTTCCGCGAAGTCGGCAAACATGTCGGCGCCGAAAGCCCGGACCGTGTATGCCTCGCCCTTGAAGCGCGACAGCCAGATGCGGTCACCCCACAGGATGTGATTGAGCGTCCGGTGCATCGAGCCGAAGAAGGCGCCGCGAATCGCGCGTGCGCTCCTCGTCGCTGAATTCGCCGACGACCGCGTACAGCCGTTCGTTCATCCAGTGGTTGTAACGCGCGAGGAGCTGGCAATACTCGACGGAGATCATGCGGAATTGTAGCCGCAGGATGAGTCTGCACCGGCGTTTTGCGAGGTGGCACGAACCGTACGCACGTTCGATGCGTGGCGACGCGACTGCCACACGCGCCGAGCGGCGCCATTCGCCCGGGCGAATGTGTCGCGGTCGGCGGGGTGCGTGCGGCGCCGGCGGGTAGTCGTGTGTTGACTGCCCGCTGGTCGCGCCGGATCGCGCATGGCGCGAGCGACACGGTTCGCGGCACCTGAGCCCGGAGCGAATGGCCTGCTCCCGTGTAGCAAAAGTACAGGCGCTTCGAAGAGCAAAAAAGAGGGGCGCGTTTTCGGCGCGCCCCGCAAAGCCACTGAGGAGAAAACTGCACTGCACTACGCGAGAGGAGTTCCTGTCCTCGCCTTACGCGCGGGCGGGGGAGAGGGTCCGCCCGCGCATAATCTTTTGCCGAACTGCATCAAGTGCGATAGGCCGATTCCCCGTGCGACGCGATATCGAGTCCTTCGCGTTCCTGTTCCTCGGTCACGCGCAGTCCGACGGTCATGTCGACGATCTTGTACGCGACGAACGCGACCAGGCCCGACCAGACGATCGTCGTCAGCACGCCCGTGCCCTGGGTGACGAGCTGGCCCATGATGTCGTAGTCGGGGCTGATCTTGTTCGCGACATAGTCGTAGATCCCCTGGCCGCCCAGGCTCGGCGCGGCGAAGCACACCGGTGAGCATGGCGCCCAGGATGCCGCCCGTCGCATGCACGCCGAAGACGTCCAGCGCGTCGTCCGCACCGAGCAGGCGCTTCAGTCCGTTCACGCCCCACAGGCAGACGACGCCCGCGAGCAGGCCCAGGACCAGTGCCCCACCGACGCCGACGAAGCCGCACGCCGGGGTGATCGCGACGAGGCCCGCGACCGCACCGGAAGCGGCACCGAGCATCGACGGCTTGCCCTTGGTGATCCACTCGCCGAACATCCACGAGAGGACGGCGGCGGCGGTCGCGACCAGCGTGTTGATGAACGCGAGCGCGGCGATGTCACCGGCTTCGAGCGCGGATCCGGCGTTGAACCCGAACCAGCCCACCCACAGCAGCGAGGCGCCGATCATCGTGAACGTCAGGTTGTGCGGGGCCATCGAGTCGCGTCCGTAGCCGATCCGCTTGCCCATCACGTAGGCGCCCACCAGGCCCGCCACGCCGGCATTGATGTGCACGACGGTGCCGCCGGCGAAGTCGAGCGCGCCCTTCTGCCACAGCCAGCCGCCCTTCGCGGACTCGGATGCCAGCGTAGCCGCGTCCTTGATGCACATCCGGACCGGGCCAGAACCAGACCATGTGCGCGATCGGCAGGTACGCGAACGTGAACCAGAGCACGGCGAACAGCAGCACCGCCGAGAACTTCGCGCGTTCGGCGAACGAGCCGACGATCAGCGCCACGGTGATGGCCGCGAACGTCGCCTGGAACACGACGAAGAGAAGCTCGGGTATGACGACGCCCTTGCTGAACGTCGCCGCGGTCGTGAACGAACCGACACCATCCTTGACCGAGAAGATGCCGGACATCAGCACGCGGTCGAACCCGCCGATGAACGCGCTGCCCTCGGTGAACGCGAGGCTGTAGCCGTAGACGACCCACAGCACGACGATCAGCGAGAAGACCACGAACACCTGCATCAGGATCGACAGCATGTTCTTCGAGCGGACGAGGCCGCCGTAGAACAGTGCGAGGCCGGGGATCGACATCATGATCACCAGCACCGTCGCCACGATCATCCACGCGTTGTCGCCCTTGTTCGGCGATGGCGCGGGCGCTGCGGCAGGCGCATCGGCAGCTGCAGCGTACTCCTTTGCCGCTGCGATCATCTCCGCCGTCGCAATCAGTACCTCGACCCGGCGAGCTTCCTTGTCGTCCGGACCGCCGTCAGCGCTCGGCGCGGGCTTCATGAGGACGACCGAGCCGTCCGCCAGGCCGGCGGCGATCAGCACGCCCTTCACCGCCAAGGCGCGGTTCTTCGCAAGGGTTGCGTTGGCCGCAGGATCGCCGGTCTTGTCATGAAACCCCGAGACTGCGAGCACGGTGTCCTTTGACGTCTTCACATACGCGATCATTGGCGCCAGTGCTGTTGCCGCGTCAGCCGGCACGTCGGCCTTGCCGGTGTCGAAGTACAGTTTCGCTGGGGCCGGCGAGTCCGCCGCCAGAACGGGTGCACCGGCCGCGAGCGCGACCAGCATCCCGAGGATGGTCAGAATTTCTTCATGTGCGGCTCCCTTTACAGTGCGTCCGGACCGGTCTCGCCGGTGCGGATGCGCACGACCTGCAGCAGGTCGAAAACGAAGATCTTGCCGTCACCGATCTTGCCGGTGTTGGCGGCCTTTTCGACTGCCTCGATGACGCGGTCGAGCATGTCGTCCTTGACCGCGGCTTCGATCTTGACCTTGGGCAGGAAATCGACGACGTACTCGGCGCCCCGGTACAGCTCGGTATGGCCTTTCTGCCGGCCGAAGCCCTTGACTTCGGTGACGGTGATCCCTTGCACGCCGATCGCCGAGAGGGCCTCGCGGACCTCGTCGAGCTTGAACGGCTTGATGATGGCGGTAACGAGTTTCATGGTGTCCCCGTGATGGCGCGGCGGCGGTCGTCGCCGCCGCGCATGTCGTGCATCAGAACGTTTTTTGGACGTAGCCGACGAACTGGCTGCCGGCGGTGTTCTTGTTGTAGCGGTTCGTGTAGGCCGCGGTCTCGCCGTTCGTGTCGGTGCCGAAGATGCCGACGGTCACGCCGTAGATCTCGGTCGAAACGCCGGCCTTCCAGTCGCCGTAGTCGTAGAAGCCGTTGTTCTTGAACTTCTGCTTGCCGACGTGACCGAAGATCGTGACCTTGCCGAACACGTCGTTGACCTTGTCGATGACGTCGTAGGAGGCATTGAGCTCCCAGTAGTCCGACCCGCGCGAATCGGGGAAGCCGAAGGTCTTGTTGTTGACGCTGTAGCTGTACTTCGCCGACAGCCACTTCCACGCCAGACCGACGTAGACCTCGGTCGTGTTGGGCACGGTGTAGTCGCTGGGGTAGGAGCCCGGATACCAGTAATAGAGCACGCCGGTGTCGAGCACGAAGTCGGCGGGCAGCGCCCACTTGTAGCCGCCGTAGAAATCCCATTCCATGCTGGCGCTGGCGTCGGGATTGCCATCGGAAATCCAGCTGACGTTCGAGGCCCAGGTGCCGACATAGAAGCCGCTCTTGTGGCCGAGGTCGAATCCGCCCTGCACGGCGGGCTTTTCGTTGGTCTGCGAAATGCCGCGGAAGATGTACTGACTGTAGAGGCCGAGGTTGCCGGTGAACGTCCAGTCGGGTTCGGGTGCAGCGGGCGCCGCAGCGGGTGCCGGGCGCGGGCGCAGGCGCCGCTGTCTGGGCGAATGCGGGGCCTGCCAACAGCGCGGCGCATGCCGCGGCTATGACCGAGGGGCGGAGGCCTGGCTTCTTGTTCATGGCAAATTCCTTGCGAGGTGGTTGAAAAAATGGCGTTGCTTCCGACCCACATTCAGCATTTCATGTGCCACAAAAACAATCGTATAAATATTCAATTAGTTATGACAAAAAATGGTGGTTGAAATCGGATCGGCTCGCCTGATCGGCACCATTGCGGTGCGTAGAATGCTGCGATCGCACATTATTGGCGCGGCGATTTCTGCGAGCGTTTTCCGGCAGAGAAGGTCATCCAAACGGACTACCGCGCCCCGACCTGCGCCTTTGCTAGACTCGTCGCGATACCCTGATCGGAGACACCACATGCAACCCTTCAATGCCCAGACCCTGGAAGAGTTGGCCGCGCGCATCGGCAAGGCAATCAAGGACAGTCCCGCCGCCGACATCGAGAAGAACGTCAAGGCCATGCTGCAAGGTGGGCTCGCGCGGCTCGATCTCGTGACGCGTGAGGAATTCGACACGCAGGCCCGCGTGTTGGCCCGGACACGCGAAAAACTGGAGCAACTCGAAATGCGCGTGGCGGAGCTCGAGGCGCGTTTCGTTCCTCCGGCATCCGCGCACTGATCGACAGCGTGCAGCGCAAACGGCCGCGCTCCGGCCGCAGGTGCTGAAGCGCTCAATCCCATGTCCGTTGCGATGGTGCAAAGCCGGTCGCTGGCCGGAGTCGCGGCGCCGCGCGTCACCGTCGAGGTGCACATTGCTGGCGGGCTCCCCGGTGTCTCCGTCGTCGGATTGCCCGACGCCGAGGTGCGCGAGGCCCGCGACCGCGTGCGCGCCGCGATGCAGAACTCGCGCTTCGAGTTTCCCGCTCGCAAAGTCACGGTAAGCCTGGCGCCGGCCGACCTGCGCAAGGAGTCCGGACGCTTCGATTTGCCGATTGCGCTGGGCATCCTGGCCGCGACCGGACAAATCCCTTCCAACGAGCTCTCGCGCTACGAATTTGCCGGCGAACTGGCGCTGACCGGCGACCTGCGCCCGGTACGCGGCGCGCTGGCGATGGCGCGTTCCGCGCAAGGCGACGGGCACGCGTTCGTGCTGCCTGCCGCGTCGGCTGGCGAGGCGGCGCTGGTGCGCGATGCGACGATCTTCGGCGCGCCGTCGCTGCTCGCCGTGTGCGCTCACCTTGCCGGAAGCGCGCCGCTGGCGCAGGCGGTTGCGGACGTGCCGGTCCCGCAGCCGCCGGGGCCCGATCTCGCCGACGTGCGTGGGCAGCTGCAAGCGAAGCGCGTGCTCGAAATCGCGGCGGCAGGCGCGCATTCGCTGCTGCTGATCGGTCCGCCGGGCACCGGCAAGTCGATGCTCGCGCAACGCCTCCCGTCGTTGCTGCCGGCATTGACCGAGGCCGAGGCGCTCGAAGTCGCGGCCGTGGCGTCGATCGCCGGCCGGTTCATCGCGCAGCGCTGGGGCGAGCGTCCCTTTCGCGCGCCGCATCACACGTCAAGTGGCGTAGCCCTCGTCGGCGGCGGCAGCGATCCGCGGCCCGGTGAAATTTCGCTGGCCCACCAGGGCGTTCTTTTTCTCGACGAACTGCCTGAGTGGGAGCGGCGCGTTCTCGAGGCGTTGCGCGAACCGCTCGAATCCGGCGTCGTCCACATCTCGCGCGCGGCGCGGCAGACCACGTTCCCGGCGCAGTTCCAGCTCGTGGCCGCGATGAATCCCTGCCCCTGCGGGTGGCTCGGCCACGCCAGCGGACGCTGTCACTGCACGCCGGATCGCGTCGCGCGCTATCGCTGGCGCGTATCGGGTCCGCTGCTCGACCGCATCGATCTCGCCATTGGCGTACCCGCGGTCCTGCCGGAATCCCTCGCGCTGAACGAGCAGCCATCGCGCGGCCACTGCTGCGAGGCCACGGTGGCGGAGCCGGAGCATGCCCGCGCCGGTTGCGCAACATCGGCGGCGGTCCGTTCGCGCGTCGAGCGTGCTCGCGAACGCCAGCTCACGCGACAGAAGACGGCCAATGCGCGCCTGCTGCCGGCCGACGTCGCGCGGCATTGCGTGCCCGAAGTTGCGGCCGAGCAACTGCTCGCGAAGGCGATGACGCGGCTAGCGCTTTCCGCTCGCGCCTACCACCGCGTGCTGAAGGTGGCGCGCACGATCGCCGATCTCGCCGAATGCGACCGCATCAACGCGGCGCATGTGGCCGAGGCGATCGGATATCGCAGCATGGAGCCCGCCTGACGCTAAGGAATTGCGCGCGCCGAATGCTGCACTCAGCGGCTGCAATGCGGTCGCCGAATACGCACCTGGCCACCTCACGCGGGCGCGAGTGCCGATTTGGTCAGCGTCTCGATCATCGCAATCGTCGCCTGTTGCAACGGCGTCGACGGACGCTGCGCGGAGACCACGATCGCCAGCGCGCTCTTCAGTTGCGGCTGGACGATGGTCCGGGAATGCAGGCGCTGCGCCATGGCCGCGTCATGCAGCGCTCGCGGCGACAGCACGGCAAAGCCGTGTCCTTCCGCCACGAGTTCCAGAATGGCCGGAACGGCGTCGATCTCCATCGCGACCTGCGGCGAAAGGCCCAAGCTCGCCAGGCGCGTCTCGACCAGCCTGCGGATCGCATGCGGCCGGCTCGGGATGAGCAGCGGGAATCGCGGCAGGTCGCGCAGCCGCACGTTCCGCGATTCGCTGCCCTTCTTCCGCGCGCCGACCAGGCAGAGCGGCTCCTCGAGCAGCATCCGCGCCTCGATGGCCGGAGACGGCGAAGGGTTGTAGACGAGGCCCACGTCGACGCGGCCGTCAGCCAGCATGTCGAGGATCGTCGACGAGAGTCCTTCGACGATGGACAGCGACGCGCGCGGGTGATGGTGCCGGAACTCGCGCACGATCGGCAGCGTGAGGTGCCGCGCCAGCGTGGGCGGCAGTCCGACCACGACCTTCCCGACCGACGCGCCCCGGGACTCGTCGATGTCGTGCCGCGCCCGCTCGACCTGTTGCAGTATGCCGCGGGCGTGCAGCAGCAGGCGCTTGCCCGCCTCGGTGGGCGTGGCGCCGCGGCCGTTGCGCAGCAGCAGACTCTGGCGCACTTCGACTTCGAGGCAGCGCACCTGGCGGCTGATCGCCGGCTGCGCGACGCCCAGCACGCGCGCGGCCCGGCTGAAGCCGCCCAGCTCGACGACGCGGACGAAATACTCGAGTTGCTTGAAGTCCATGGCCGCCCGTCCAATCTCGATGCCATGCCGAAACGGCATAACTGGTAGTGTACCAACCGGCCTTTTCGATGGCAGCAGGCAGGCGCAAACTTGACGCTTCGGTCGCCACGAGAGCGGCCGCCGGAGCATTCCATTCAAACCGCGATTCCTTGCCTGTTCATGCGTGGCGGCACGTCGCGCGGGCCGTTCTTCGCCGGCGCCGACCTTCCGGCCGACGTCGCGCTGCGCGATGCCGTGCTGCTTGCGGTGATGGGCTCGCCCGACAAGCGCCAGATCGACGGCCTGGGCGGCGCGCATCCGCTCACCAGCAAGGTCGGCATCGTGACTCGCGGCACGCAAGCCGGGCGTGGACCTCGATTTCCTGTTTGCGCAGCTGCAGCCGGACAAGGACACCGTCGACACGACGCCCAACTGCGGCAACATGCTCGCGGCCGTGGTGCCGTTCGCGCTCGAGACCGGCATGGTGAAGCCGCAGGGCGACACCAGCACTTTCCGCGTGCTGACATTGAACACCGACATGCAGTGCGACATCACCGTGCAAACGCCGGGCGGCCACGTCGAGTACGCGGGGGACGCGCGGATCGATGGCGTGCCCGGAACGTCGGCGCCCGTCACGATCAACTTCCTCGACACCGCCGGATCGGTCTGTGCGGGGCTCCTGCCGACCGGTCATGTTCGCGACGTGATCGACGGGGTCGAAGTCACGTGCATCGACAACGGCATGCCGCTGGTGATGTTCCGCGCGGCGGACGTCGGTCGCACCGGCTACGAGACCGTGGCCGAGCTCAATGCCGACACCGAATTGAAGGCGCGCATCGAGCGGCTGCGCATCGCCTGCGGGCATGCGATGGGCTTGTCCGACGTGACCGCGAAGAACTACCCCAAGATGACGCTGATCGCGCCGCCGCGCGACGGTGGCAGCCTCACCACGCGCAGCTTCATCCCGCACGTGTGCCACGACGCGATCGGCGTGCTCGCCGCCGTGACGGTGGGCACGGCGTGCGTGCTGGAAGGCTCGGTATGCGACGGCATCGCGAAGGTGCCGCGGGGCAACGTCAAGAAGATCTCGGTCGAGCATCCGACGGGCGAGTTCAGCGTCGAGCTCGAAGTCGACGCGGTCCACCCGCAGAACGTCACGCGGGCCGCGTTGCTGCGCACCGCCCGGCTCATCATGCGCGGCGACGTCATGGTTCCCGCGTCGGTCTGGAAAGGAAGAGCATCGTGATCATCGATTGCCACGGCCACTACACGACCGCGCCGAAGGCGCTGGAGGAGTGGCGCAACCGCCAGGTCGCCGGTCTCAAGGACCCGGCCGTCGCGCCGAAGGCCTCGGAGCTCGCGATCAGCGACGACGAATTGCGCGCAAGCATCGAGTCCAACCAGCTGCGCCAAGATGAAGGAGCGCGGCAGCGATCTCACGATCTTCTCGCCGCGCGCGAGCTTCATGGCGCACCACATCGGCGACTTCGAGACCAGCGCCACGTGGTCGGCGATCTGCAACGAGCTCTGCTTTCGCGTGAGCCGCCTCTTCCCCGACAACTTCATCGGCGCGGCGATGCTGCCGCAATCGCCGGGCGTCGATCCGAGCGACCTGCATTCCCGAGCTGGAAAAATGCGTGAAGGAGTACGGCTTCGTCGCGATCAACCTGAATCCCGGACCCGTCGGGCGGGCACTGGACGTCGCCGCCGCTGTCCGACCGGCACTGGTACCCGATCTACGAGAAGATGGTCGAGTACGACATCCCGGCGATGATCCACGTCAGCACCAGCTGCAACGCGTGCTTCCACACGACCGGCGCGCACTACCTCAACGCCGACACGACGGCGTTCATGCAGTGCCTGACCGCGGACCTGTTCCGCGACTTTCCGACGCTGAAGTTCGTCATTCCGCACGGCGGCGGCGCGGTGCCGTACCACTGGGGCCGGTTCCGCGGACTGGCGCAGGAACTGAAGAAGCCGCTGCTCAAGGACCACCTGCTCAACAACATCTTCTTCGACACCTGCGTGTACCACCAGCCGGGCATCGACCTGCTGACGAAGGTGATCCCCGTCGCCAACGTCCTGTTCGCCTCCGAGATGATCGGCGCGGTGCGCGGCATCGACCCGGAGACGGGCCACTACTACGACGACACGCGGCGCTACATCGACGCCGCGGCGCTGACCGCGGAAGAGCGCCACCAGATCTACGAAGGCAACGCGCGGCGCGTCTACCCGCGGCTCGATGCCGCGCTGCGCGCCAAGGGCAAGTAGCGAACACCCAACCGAAGGAACCGGCATGAGCATGAACAACCTGGGCATCGTCAAGCGCGGCATCGTGCGCGCCGACGCCGCGGCGGTGACGAAGCTCGCGCGCTTCGGCGTCGCGACCGTCCACGAAGCGATGGGCCGCGTCGGCCTCATGAAGACGTACATGCGGCCGATCTACGCCGGCGCCCACCTGTGCGGCTCCGCGGTCACCGTGCTGCTGCAGCCCGGCGACAACTGGATGATGCACGTTGCGGCCGAGCAGCTGCGCGAAGGCGACGTCGTCGTCGCAGCGTGCACGACCGACAACGACGACGGCTTCTTCGGCGACCTCCTGGCGACGAGCTTCCGCGCGCGCGGCGCGCGCGGACTCGTCATCGACGGCGGCGTGCGCGACGTCAAGGACCTGACGGCGATGCAGTTCCCGGTGTTCTCGCGCGCGATCAGCGCCAAGGGCACGGTCAAGGCCACCTTGGGGTCGGTCAACATCCCGGTGATCTGCGCCGGGGCGCTGGTCAATCCGGGCGACGTGGTGCTCGCCGACGACGACGGCGTGGTCGTCATTCCGGCCGCCGTCGCGCAGCAGGCCGCCGACGCGGCGGAAGCGCGCGAGGCCAACGAAGCGGACAAGCGGAAGAAGCTCGCGGCCGGAGAACTCGGCCTCGACATGTACAAGATGCGCGAGCCGCTCGCGAAGGCCGGCCTCAAGTACGTCGATTGAACACGATGAAATTCGAGATGACGCCCGGGTGGCTGCCGTTCCATCCCAATCCGTCGACGCCGCGCTTTCGCGTGCCGCCGGGTGCCGTGGACGCGCATTGCCACGTGTTCGGCCCGGGCGCGCAATTTCCCTTCGCGCCGGAGCGCAAATACACGCCCTGCGACGCCTCCAGCGACCAGCTGTTCGCGCTGCGCGACCGGCTGGGCTTCTCGCGCAACGTGATCGTGCAGGCGACCTGCCACGGCGCCGACAACAGCGCGCTGGTCGACGCGCTGCGCACGATCCAACGGCCGCGCGCGCGGCGTGGCCACGGTGAAGCGCGGCGTCACCGATGCGCGAGCTGCGCGAGATGCACGACGCGGGTGTGCGCGGCACGCGCTTCAACTTCGTCAAGCGGCTCGTCGACTTCACGCCGAAGGACGAGCTGCTGGAGATCGCGCAGCGGATCGCGCCGCTGGGCTGGCATGTCGTCGTCTACTTCGAGGCGGCGGACCTGCCGGAGCTCTGGGACTTCTTCACCGCGATCCCGACGACCGTCGTGGTTGACCACATGGGCCGGCCCGACGTGACCAAGCCCGTCGACGGGCCCGAGTTCGCGCTGTTCGTGAAGATGCTGCGCGAGCATCAGAACATCTGGTCGAAGGTGAGCTGCCCGGAACGCCTCTCCGTGTCCGGCCCGCCGGCGCTCGTCGGCGAAAGCAACGCGTATCGCGACGTCGTGCCGTTCGCGCGACGAATCGTCGAGACGTTTCCGGACCGCGTGCTCTGGGGCACCGACTGGCCACACCCGAACCTCAAGGATCACATGCCCGACGACGGCCTGCTGGTGGACTTCATCCCGCACATCGCAGTCACGCCCGAACTGCAGCACAAGCTGCTTGTCGACAATCCGATGCGGCTGTACTGGCCCGACGAATCACGCTGAAGGCGCTGCCATGGCACTCGAAAAGCCCTACCTGGATATCCCCGGCACGACGATCTTCGACGCCGAGCAGTCGCGCAAGGGCTATCACCTGAACCAGTTCTGCATGTCGCTGATGAAGGCGGAAAATCGCGCGCGCTTCAAGGCCGACGAGCGCGCCTATCTGGACGAGTGGCCGATGACCGAGGACCAGAAGCAGGCCGTTCTGGCGCGGGACCTCAATCGCTGCATCGCGCTTGGCGGCAACATCTATTTCCTGGCCAAGATCGGCGCGACCGACGGCAAGAGCTTCCAGCAGATGGCCGGCAGCATGACGGGAATGACTGAAGAGGCGTATCGCGACATGATGATCGGCGGCGGCCGCTCCATCGAGGGCAACCGCTACGTCGGGGAGAAGAAGTGATGGCGCAGGATCACCGCCAGCGTTTACACGTCGCACGTTCCCGCGATCGGGGCCGCGATCGATCTCGGCAAGACCGCCGAGCCCTACTGGCAGCCGCTGTTCAAGGGATACGAGCCCGCCAAGGCGTGGATGAAAGCCAACCGGCCGGACGTCATCTTTCTCGTCTACAACGATCACGCCACGGCGTTCAGCCTGGACATGATTCCCACGTTCGCGATCGGTTGCGCTGCGGAGTTCAAGCCGGCCGACGAGGGGTGGGGCCCGCGCCCGGTGCCCGTCGTCAAGGGCCATCCCGAACTGGCCTCACACATCGCGCACTCGGTGATCCAGGACGATTTCGACCTCACGATCGTCAACAGGATGGACGTGGACCACGGCCTCACGGTTCCGCTGAACCTGATGTGCGGTTCGCCCGCGGCGTGGCCGTGCCCGGTGATTCCATTCGCGGTGAACGTGGTCCAGTATCCGGTGCCCTCGGGCCGCCGCTGCTACCAGCTGGGCAAGGCGATTCGCAAGGCGGTCGCATCGTACGACGAGCCGCTGAACGTTCACATCTGGGGCACCGGGGGCATGAGCCACCAGTTGCAGGGGCCGCGCGCCGGGCTCATCAACAAGGAATTCGACAACGCGTTCCTCGACCAGCTGATCGCCGACCCCGAGGCGCTGTCACGCAAGCCCCACATCGATTATGTCCGCGAAGCCGGCTCCGAAGGCATCGAGCTCGTCATGTGGCTGATCGCGCGCGGCGCCATGGCCGACACGCCGCCGCGCGTCGTGCATCGCTTCTATCACGTCCCGGCGTCGAACACCGCCGTGGGCAACCTGATCCTGGAGAACACGACAATGAAGTCAATCAGGGTCGCGCTCGCCGGAGCCGGCGCGTTCGGCACCAAGCACCTCGACGCGATCAAGCTGATCGACGGCGTTGAAGTGGTCTCCGTCGTGGGCCGGGAACTCGCGAAGACGAAGGACGTCGCGGCCAAGTACGGCATCGGTCACGTCACCGGCGATCTCGCCGACAGCCTCGCGCTGCCGGAGGTCGACGCCGTCATCCTGTGCACGCCCACGCAGATGCACGCCGCGCAGGCGATCGCCTGCCTCGAGGCCGGCAAGCACGTCCAGGTCGAGATTCCGCTGGCCGACAGCCTCTCGGACGCCGAGAAGGTCGCGCGACTCCAGAAGGAAACCGGCAAGGTCGCGATGGTCGGCCACACGCGCCGCTTCAATCCGAGCCACCAATGGGTGCACCAGAAAATCGTCGCGCGCGAGTTTGCGATCCAGCAGATGGACGTGCAGACCTACTTCTTCCGCCGCACCAACATGAACGCGCTGGGCCAGCCGCGCTCCTGGACCGACCATCTGCTGTGGCACCACGCCGCGCACACGGTCGACCTGTTCGCGTACCAGACCGGCGGCGAAATCGTCGCGGCCAACGCCGTGCAGGGGCCGATCCATCCGGCGCTGGGCATCGCGATGGACATGTCGATCCAGTTGAAGTCGAGCACGGGCGCGATCTGCACGCTGTCGCTTTCGTTCAACAACGACGGGCCGCTCGGCACGTTCTTCCGCTACATCGGCGACACCGCCACGTACATCGCCCGCTACGACGACCTGTTCAACGGCAAGGACGAGAGGATCGACGTGTCGCAGGTCGCCGTGTCGACGAACGGCATCGAACTGCAGGACCGCGAGTTCTTCGCCGCGATCCGCGATGGGCGCGAGCCCAACGCGAGCGTCGCGCAGGTGCTGCCGTGCTACCGGACGCTGGATCGGTTGGAGCGCCAGCTCGCGGGACAGGCCGCGTGACGTGCTGCCGCACACCAAAGCAGGAGGAACAGCGATGACCACCGCCACGCGTGAACCGGACATCCCGGGCACGACGCTCTTCGATGGGACGATGGCGCGGAAGGGCTACGCTCTCAACAAGATGTGCTACTCGTTCAACCACGCCGCCAACCGCGACGCGTTCGTCAGCGACGAGGCCGCCTATTGTGCGCAATACGGGCTCACCGACGAGCAGCTGGCGGCGGTGCGCAGCCGCAACGTGCTGCAGCTGATCGCGGCCGGCGGCAACATCTATTTCCTGGCCAAGCTGGCCGGGATACTTCGCCTCGACGTGCAGGACATCGGCGCGCAGCAGACGGGCATGAGCAAGGATGCGTTCAAGGCGATGCTGGCCGCCGCGGGGAGATGACGCAATGGCCAACGTACTCGGAGCCATCACGACGTCGCACGTTCCGGCCATTGGCGGCGCCATTGCCAAGGGTCTGCAGCAGGATCCGTACTTCAAGCCGTTCTTCGACGGCTTCCCGCCGGTGCATGCCTGGCTCGCCCGTGCCCGTCCGGACGTCGTCGTCGTGTTCTACAACGACCACGGTCTCAATTTCTTCCTCGACAAGTTGCCGACGTTCGCCGTCGGCGCGGCGCCCGAATACCGCAACGCGGACGAAGGCTGGGGCATCCCGACGCTGCGACCGTTCCGCGGCGATCCCGAGCTTTCGTGGCACCTGATCGATGCGCTGGTGGCGGACGAGTTCGACATCACGATGTGCCAGGAAATGCTGGTCGACCACGCGCTGACGCTGCCGATGGCGCTGCTGTGGCCGGGCGGCGGCGACTGGCCGGTGCGCATCGTGCCGATCGCGATGAATCACGTCCAGCATCCGCTGCCGTCGCTGCGCCGCAGCTACCATCTCGGGCAGGCGGTGGGCCGCGCGCTCGACGCGTGGAACGCGGACGCGCGCGTCCTCGTGCTGGGCACCGGCGGACTGTCGCACCAACTCGACGGCGAGCGCGCCGGCTTCATCAACAAGCCGTTCGACCTGATGTGCATGGACGCGATCGTCAGCGACCCCGAGCGGCTGACGCACCTGTCGACGCGCGAACTGGTCCGCGAAGCCGGCGCGCAGGGCACCGAGCTCATGACCTGGGTCGCGGCGCGCGGCGCGCTGACGGGCGACGTAACGAAAATCCATTCGACGTACCACATACCGATCTCGAACACCGCTGCCGCGCTGATGGTGCTGGAAAACCGGCCGCGGCAGGCGTCGCAGGCGCGCGTCGCGTAGCGCTCGCGCGGATACGGAATCACGAATGAACCTGCTGCTGCTGCCCGGACTCCTGTGCGACGATGCTGCGTGGGCGCCGGTGCTGCCTTATGTGCAGGACTTGGCCGAATGCAGCATTCCGGACTACGCCGAAGAAACGAGCTTGGGCGCGATGGCCGAGCGCGTGCTGGCGAGCGCGCCGCCGACGTTCGCGGTCGCCGGCCATTCGATGGGTGGCCGCGTCGCGCTCGAGATCGTGCGCCGCGCACCGGGACGCGTCGAGCGGCTCGCGCTGCTCGACACCGGTTGCCTCGCCCGCCCGCCCGGCGCAGCCGGAGATGCCGAGCGTGCGGGACGGCTTGCGTTGCTCGCTCAAGCCCGCGAGCAGCGGGATGCGCGCGATGGCGCGCACATGGGTGCAGCCGATGGTCCACCCGGAGCGGCTCGCCGACGCGGCGCTGATCGAGGCGATCCTCGACATGTTCGCGCGCCGCACGCCGCAGCAGTTCGCCGGCCAGATCGACGCGCTGCTCGCCCGCCCCGACGCCACCGACGTGCTCCGTGCGGTCACCTGCCCGGCGCTGGTACTGTGCGGGCGCGAGGACGCCTGGGCCCCGCCGCCGCAGCACGAGGAGATGGCGGCGCTGATGCCCGGCAGCGAAATTGACAGTTCTCGACCGCTGCGGCCACATGGCGCCGATGGAGCGGCCGGATGCGGTCGGCGCGGCGCTGACCGAGTGGCTGCAGGCGACGCCGGCTTCGAGCGCGCCGCGGCGGAGCGAGCGCGCCGGCCCTGCCCGTGACATGATCGCGTGAAATTTCAATAATTCATTTACCACCAAGGAGGACCCGATGAAGAACCGATTCGACACGATACGGCGCCGCTTGCTGCAAGCTGCGGCCGTTGCCACGCTGGGCGCACTCTACCGGCACCGCGCTCGCGGCCGATCCACTGAAGATCGGCCTGATCCTGCCGCTGACCGGCCCGTTCGCGTCCACGGGGAAGCAGATCGAGGCGGCGGCGCGGCTGTACATGGCGAAGAACGGCGACACGGTCGCGGGCCGCAAGGTCGAGCTGATCGTCAAGGACGACACCGGCCTCGCGCCGGAGACGACGAAGCGCATCGCGCAGGAGATGGTCGTGCAGGACAAGGTCAGCGTGCTGGCCGGGTTTGGGCTGACGCCGCTGGCACTCGCCGCCGCGCCGGTCGCGACCGAGGCGAAGGTGCCGATGGTCGTGATGGCGGCGGCCACCGGAATGATCCCGACGCGCTCGCCGTACATCGTGCGCACCGGACTTCACGCTGCCGCAGGTGACGGCGCCGATCGCCGAATGGGCGCTGAAGAACAAGATCAAGCGCGTCGTCACGATGGTCACCGACTACGGCCCGGGCCTCGACGCCGAGAAGACGTTCCAGGCCGTGTTCAAGGCCGGCGGCGGCGAGATCGTCGAGTCGATCCGCACGCCGCTGCGCAATCCCGACTACGCGCCGTTCCTGCAGCGCGCGAAGGACGCCAAGCCCGACGCGTTGTTCGTGTTCGTGCCCTCCGGCGAGGGCCTCGCCGTGATGAAGCAGTTCGACGATCGCGGCCTGAAGCAGGCCGGCATCCGCCTGATCGGCACCGGCGACGTCACCGACGACGACCTGCTCGAAAGCATGGGCGCGCCGGCGGTCGGCGTCATCACGTCGTTCCACTACTCGGCAGCGCACGATTCGCCGGAGAACAAGGCGTACGTCGACGGCATGATGAAGGCGAACAACGGCATGCGCCCGAACTTTCACTCGGTGGGCGGCTACGACGGCATGCACCTCATCTACGAAGCGGTGAAGAAGGCCGGCCCCAACGCCACCGGCGAGCAGCTGGTCGAGGCGATGAAGGGCATGAAGTGGATGAGTCCGCGCGGGCCGATGTCGATCGACCCGGCGACGCGCCAGGCGGTCCAGAACGTCTACATGCGCGAAGTGAAGATGGTCAACGGCAAGCCGTGGAACGTCGAGTTCGAAACGATCGAGAACGTCAAGGATCCGGGCTGATGAAGTTCCCGCCGAAGCGCGCATTCGCGCGCCTTCCCCGCAAGAGGGCGAGGCGGCGACCTAGGGTCAGCCCGTCGGTCGCCGCGCGCTTCGATTTCGATGAGGAGGCAGACTTGATCGGCAACCTGGCCGGCGTGCTGTTCGACGGCATCGCGTACGGCAGCCTGCTGTTCATCATCAGCATCGGGCTGTCCGTGACGATGGGGCTGATGAACTTCGTCAACCTCGCGCACGGCGCGTTCGCGATGGTCGGCGGCTACACGTGCGTGCTGCTGATGAGCCGCGCCGGCGTGCCGTTCCTGGCGACGCTTCCCGCGGCGTTCATCGTCGCCGCGGCCGCCGGCATCGTGCTGGAGCGCACGCTCTACCAGCGGCTGTACAAGGCGACGCACCTCGACCAGGTGATGTTCTCGATCGGCATCGTGTTCATGTCCGTTGCGGCGACGACCTACTTCTTCGGCCCGTCGCAGCAGCCCGTGCGTCTGCCCGACTTCCTGCGCGGGCAGGTGCGCGTGATGGGCCTCGACGTCGGCGCGTACCGGCTGTTCCTGATCGGCACCGTGATCGTCGCGACGATCGTCCTGCATTTCCTGCTGGTCCGCACGCGCTTCGGCGCGCAGGTCCGGGCGTCGGTCGACAACGCGGTCGCCAGCGCCGGCCTCGGCATCAACGTCAATCGCGTGTTCGGCGTGACGTTCGCGCTCGGATCCGGACTCGCGGGCCTGGGCGGGGGACTCGGCATCGACGTGCTCGGCCTCGACCCGACGTTCCCGCTCAAGTACATGGTGTACTTCCTGCTCGTGGTCGCGATCGGCGGCGCGGGAACGATCAAGGGCGGGCTCGTCGCGGCGCTGATCCTTGGCATCTGCGACGTTGCCGGCAAGTATTACGTTCCGCAGATCGGTTCGTTCATCATCTATTTCCTGATGGTGACGCTGATGATCCTGTTCCCGGCCGGACTCTACGGGAGGCGCGCATGAGCGAGCGGGGCGAAGCCAAGGCCCGAAGGGCGCGTCCGCGAGCGATTGCGGGAGGCCGACAACTCGGCGTCTCGCGGTGGATGGGCCGTGCGGAGGCCGAGACATGAGCGAGCAGGGCGAAGCCAAGGCCCGAAGGGCGCGTCCGCGAGCGATTGCGGGAGGCCGACAACTCGGCGTCTCGCGGTGGATGGGCCGTGCGGAGGCCGAGACATGAGCGATGCGGCTGCGGCCGTCACGCCGGTCCTGCCGACCGACCGCTGGCGCGCGATCGAACTCGCGTTCTGGCTGTTGCCGGTGGCGGCCTTCTTCCTGTTTCCGAACCACCGCGTTCTCGGCAGCCAGATCCTGATCACCGGCCTGTTCGCGGTCACGCTCGACCTGATCCTGGGCTACGCCGGGATCGTCTCGCTCGGTCATGCGGCGTTCTTCGGCATCGGCGCGTATGCGGCGGGGCTCCTCGCCGTGCACGGCTGGGGCGAGCCGATCAGCGGTCTCGTCGTCGCCGGTGCGGCCGGCGCTCTCGTCGGCTTCGCGACGAGTTTCCTCGTCGTGCGCGGGTCGGACCTCGCGCGGCTGATGGTGACGCTGGGCATCGGCCTCATGCTGTTCGAGGTGGCAAACCAGATCCCGTCGATCACCGGCGGCGCCGACGGGCTGTCCGGCGTGGCGATGGGCAAGGTCCTCGGACTCTTCGCGTTCGACCTGACAGGTACCACGGCCTACATCTACAGCCTCGTGGTGCTGTTCGTGCTGTTCGTCGCCATGCGCCGGATCGTGAGCTCGCCGTTCGGACTGTCGTTGCGCGGGGTGCGCGAGAACGTGCGCCGCATGCCGGCCATCGGTGCCCCGGTCACGCGGCGACTGATCGCCATCTACACGGTGAGCGCCGCGCTGGCCGGCGTGGCGGGGGGCCTGCTCGCGCAGACCACGCAGTTCGTCGGCCTCGACGTTTTCGGCTTTCCGCGCTCGGCCGACCTGATGATCATGCTCGTGCTGGGCGGCGCCGGACGTCTCTATGGCGGGCTTGTCGGCGCGACGGTGTTCATGATCGCGCATCATTACCTGTCCGACCTCAATCCCGTGTACTGGCAGTTCTGGCTGGGACTTCTGCTGGTCGTCGTCGTGATGTTCGCGCGCGGAGGAATCCTCGGCGCGCTCGACGGACTTGCGAACCGGTTCGGGAGGTCGCGGTCGTGACGCCGGCCCTCTCGACACGCGGCCTGTCGAAGCACTTCGGCGAGTTCAAGGCCAACACCGACGTCACGCTCGAGTTCCCGCAGGGCGCGCGCCACGCGCTGATCGGTCCCAACGGCGCCGGCAAGACCACCCTTATCAACCTGTTGACCGGCGTATTCCCGCCGACGTCCGGCGACGTGTTCCTGGGCGGCGAGCGGATCACCGGATTGCCGCAGCACCAGCGCGTCAAGCGCGGCGTGACGCGCACGTTCCAGATCAACACGCTGTTCGCCGGACTCACCGTCCTCGAGTCGGCGACGCTTGCGATCTGCGAGCGGCTGGGCCGTGCGGGCGTCTGGCACCGTACGGTGGCGAAGCAGCGTGCCGAAGCCGACGAGGCACTGGAACTGTTGCGCATGCTGGGCTTGGCGTCCGAGGCCAACACGCTGACGCGCGACCTTCCCTACGGTAAGCAACGCCTGGTCGAGATCGCACTGGCGCTCGCGACGAAGCCGCGCATCCTGCTGCTCGACGAGCCGGCAGCCGGCATCCCCGCCGGCGAGAGCGCGGAATTATTCGCGGTGATCGCCGCGTTGCCGAAGGACGTGACGATCCTCTTCATCGAGCACGACATGGAACTCGTGTTCCGGTTCGCCGAGCGCATCACGGTGCTGGTCGGCGGCCAGGTGCTGACCGAAGGCACGCCGGCCGAGATCGCGGCCGACCCGCGCGTGCGCGAGGTCTACTTGGGCGAGGCGCAGCATGGCTGAACTGCTGGCGATGGAGGGCGTGACCGCCGGCTATGGCGACGGCATCGTGCTGGAGGACGTCTCGCTGGCGTTGGACGACGGCGACAGCCTGGCGCTGCTCGGGCGCAATGGCATGGGCAAGACGACGCTGCTCGTCACGCTGATGGGACTCACGCGCATGCGCGCGGGCCAGATGCGGTGGCGCGGTGCGGACCTGTTGACGGTGCCCACGTGGCGCCGCAGCCGGGCGGGACTGGGCTGGGTTCCGCAGGAACGGTACATGTGGACGTCGCTCACCGTCGAGGAGCACCTGACCGCCGTTGCGCGGCCGGGCCACTGGGACGTTGCCCGCGTGTATGACGTCTTCCCGCGCCTCGCGGAGCGACGCGGCAACTTCGGCAACCAGCTGTCGGGCGGCGAACAGCAGATGCTCGCGATCGGCCGTGCGCTGATGGTCAACCCGAGCCTTCTGCTGCTGGACGAGCCGATGGAGGGTCTCGCACCGATCATCGTGCAGGAACTGATGGGCGTCATCCGCGATCTGCTCACCGAGAGCGGCATGGCGGTGATCGTCGTCGAGCAGCACGCCAAGCTCGCACTGTCGCTCACGCGCAATGCACTGGTGCTGGAGCGCGGGCGCGTCGTCCATCGCTCGTCGAGCGAGGCGCTGCTCGCCGACCCGGCGACGCTGCACCGGCTGGTGTCCGTATCGTGAAGGGAGCTGCGTCGAGATGAAGGCGATCGCGATCATCCAGGACGAGCACCGCGCCATCACCGCGGTGATCGAGGGGCTGCGCCACCTCGTCGCGGAAATTGCGGCGGGGCGCATGGTACCCGACCATGCGCTGCTGGGCGCGCTGTTCCACTACATCGAACAGTTTCCCGAACGGTTGCATCATCCCAAGGAGGACGACTTCCTGTTCGCGCGGCTGCGCGTGCGAAGGCCCGATGCCGCGCCGCTGCTCGACGGTTTGCACCGGGAGCACGAAGTCGGGCGCGAACGGTTCGCGGAACTGAAGGCGAAATGGGAAGCCTTCCGCGCCGACCCCGCGGCACTGGCGTCCCTCGTCGAGGGCGTGGAACGCTACGCGCATTTTCACTGGCTGCACATGCGCCGCGAAGAGGATGAAGTGCTGCCGCTCGCCGCCGAGGCGCTGACGCAGGAGGACTGGGACGCGATCGACGCGGCGTTCGCGTCGAACAACGACCCCGTGGTCGGCGTGCCCGCGAGCAAGGCCTTCCGCGAACTGTTCCGTCACCTGACCGCCATCATGCCGCCGCCGTATGGCGTGGGACCCGACGTGGCGGCCCCGCCCCGAAGATAGGCGAGGCCGGCGTCCTGGAAATCGACGAGTCCGTTCCGCGCCTGCGTCTGCAGCGCGTCGTGCAAGCCCCCCAGCCTGCCGCGCCACCATCGCGAAAGCGTCGTTGCCCTGGACGGCGCGATTGTTGCACTGCGGTAACATGGTGGTTTGTGTCGTCGGCCAAGCCATGAACGCGGTTACAGACGCCTTTGTCCACACGCAGCACCCGGACGCCGACGCACCGCGCCTGCGCGAGATCCCGTACAACTACACGTCGTTCTCCGATCGCGAGATCGTCATCCGACTGCTCGGCGCGCCGATGTGGCAGGTCCTGGAGGAACTGCGCGGCGAGCGCCGCACCGGCCGCTCCGCGCGAATGCTGTTCGAGGTGCTGGGCGACATCTGGGTCGTCGAGCGCAACCCCTACTTGCAGGACGATCTCCTCGACAATCCGAAGCGGCAGGAGCTCCTCGTTGCGGCGTTGCGGCACCGGCTGCGCGAAGTCGAGCGCCGTCGGCAAGAAAACGAACCTGCGCCCGGCGGTGCCGATGCCGGTCGCGACGGCAAGGTCGCGCAGCTGGTTGCCGCCGCCAATGTCGCGGTCGACCGCTTCGCCGCGAACTTCGCGCAGACCGCGGAACTGCGCCGCCGCACGCGCCGCGTGCTCGGCCGCTTCACGGACAAGGACAACATCGCGTTCGACGGCCTGGCGCGCGTGTCGCACGTCACCGACGCGACGGACTGGCGCGTCGAGTACCCGTTCGTCGTGCTCTATCCGGACAGCGAGGACGAGGTTCGAGGCCTCGTCGAGGGCTGCATCGAGCTCGACTTGACGATCATTCCGCGCGGCGGAGGCACCGGCTACACGGGCGGCGCCATCCCGCTCGATGCGCGCTCCGCGGTGATCAACACGGAAAAGCTGGAGCGCCTGTCCGCAATCGAGCGCGTCACGTTGCCGGGAATGGCCGGGCAGGTAGCGACGATCGACGCGGGCGCGGGCGTGGTCACCCGGCGCGTGATGGAGGCGGCCGAGCGCGAGGGTCTCGTCTTTGCCGTCGATCCGACTTCGGCCGACGCGTCGTGCATCGGCGGCAACGTAGCGATGAACGCCGGCGGCAAGAAGGCAGTCCTGTGGGGCACGGCGCTCGACAATCTCGTGTCATGGCGGATGGTCACGCCGGAAGCCGAGTGGCTCGAAGTCACGCGCACCGACCACAACCTGGGCAAGATCCACGACGCGGCGCAGGCCACGTTCGAGTGCAAGTGGCTTGCGGCGGACGGGGCCACGATCAAGCGCACCGAGACGCTATCCATTCCGGGCACGGCGTTTCGCAAGGCAGGGCTGGGCAAGGACGTCACCGACAAGTTCCTGTCCGGATTGCCGGGCATCCAGAAGGAAGGCTGCGACGGCCTCATCACCAGCGCGCGCTTCATCCTGCACACGATGCCGCCGGCGATCCGCACGGTGTGCCTCGAATTCTTCGGGCAGGTGCGCGATTCGACGCCGGCGATCGTCGAGATCAAGACCTTCATCGATGCGCTGCCCAAGGAAGCTCCCGCACGTGTCGTGCTGGCCGGTCTTGAGCACCTCGACGAGCGCTACGTGAAAGCGGTCGGCTATGCCACGAAGGCGAAACGGCATGGACGGCCGAAGATGGTGCTGCTCGCGGACATCGCCGGCGACGACGACGATGCGGTGGCGAAGGCCGCGTCCGAGGTCGTGCGCATCGCCAACGCGCGCGGCGCGGAGGGCTTCGTCGCGGTGTCGGCGGAGTCGCGCAAGAAGTTCTGGCTCGACCGGGCGCGCACGGCCGCCATCGCCCGGCACACCAACGCGTTCAAGATCAACGAGGACGTGGTCATTCCTCTTCCACGCCTGGGCGACTACACCGACGGCATCGAACGCATCAACATCGAACTGTCGCTGCGCAACAAGCTGGCGCTGTGCGACGAACTCGCGGCGCGGCTCGCAAAGCCCCTGCTCGACCATGCGTGGGCTCCCGACAGCGACGTGCGGCCGGCGCCGGAGATCGTCGCCGCCAAGCTGGACGAGGCGGCCGAATTGATCGCGGCCACGCGCGGGCGCTGGCAGGACCTGCTCGACCGCATCGACACGACGTTTCCCGAGCTGCAGGAGCACCGGATCGTCGCGTCGTGGAAGCGGGAACTGAAGGCGCCGCTGGAGGAGCTGTTCGCCGGGCTCGCTTTCGCACCGGTCATGGCGCGCGTCAACGACGCCCACGCGCAGGTGCTGCGCAGCCGCGTGTTCGTCGCGCTGCACATGCATGCGGGTGACGGCAACGTGCATACCAACATTCCCGTCAATTCCGACGACTACGACATGCTGCGCGAGGCCAACGCCGCGGTCGCGCGCATCATGCGCCTCGCCCGCGCGCTGGGCGGCGTGATCTCCGGCGAGCACGGCATCGGCATCACCAAGCTCGAGTACCTGACGGACGCCGAACTGCAGCCGTTCGCCGAGTACAAGCAGCGGATCGATCCCAAGGGACGCTTCAACCGCGGCAAGCTGTTGCGCGATCCGCGCCTTGCCGCCGACCTTTCCGGCGCGTACACGCCGAGCTTTTCACTGATCGGCCACGAGAGCCTGATCCTGGAGCAGAGTGATATCGGTGGCGTTGCCGAGTCGATCAAGGACTGTCTGCGCTGCGGCAAGTGCAAACCGGTATGCGCGACGCACGTGCCGCGCGCCAACCTGCTGTACAGCCCGCGCAACAAGATCCTCGCCACGTCACTGCTGATTGAGGCGTTCCTGTACGAGGAGCAGACGCGACGCGGCATCAGCCTGAAGCACTTCAACGCGTTCGGTGACGTGGCCGACCATTGCACCGTCTGTCACAAGTGCGTGAATCCGTGTCCGGTGGACATCGATTTCGGCGACGTGTCGATCGCGATGCGCAACCTGCTGCGCAAGATGGGGACGCGCAATTTCAATCCAGGCACGGCGGTGTCGATGTTCTTCCTCAATGCGACGAATCCCGCGACGATCAAGCTGACCAAGAAGGTGATGATCGACTGGGGCTACAGGGCGCAGCGCCTGGCACATCGCATCGGCAAGGCGACCGGATTGGTGCAGGCGCAGACGCGGCGTCCGCCGCCGACCGCCGGCAAGCGTCCGATTGCGGCGCAGATCATTCATTTCATCAACAAGCCGATGCCGGGCAACCTGCCCAAGCGCACGTCGCGCGCGCTGCTCGATATCGAGGACAGCGAGGTCGTGCCGATCATCCGGGATCCAGCGCGCGCGGCTGATGACGCCGAAGCGGTCTTCTACTTCCCCGGCTGCGGTTCGGAACGGCTGTTCTCGCAAGTGGGGCTGGCTACGCAGGCGATGCTCTATCACGTGGGCGTGCAGACGGTGCTCCCGCCCGGGTACCTGTGCTGCGGGTATCCGCAGACCTCTGCGGGCAACCACGACGAGGGGCAGAAGATCACGACGGCCAACCGCGTGCTGTTCCACCGGGTGGCCAACACGCTCAACTATCTCGACATCAAGACGGTGATCGTGTCCTGCGGCACGTGCATGGATCAGCTGCAGAAATACGAATTCGACAAGATCTTCCCCGGTTGCCGGCTGCTCGACATCCACGAGTACCTGATGGAGAAAGGCGTGGCGCTGTCGGGCGTGACCGGAACGCGGTACATGTACCACGACCCCTGCCACACGCCGATGAAGCAGTACGCGCCGCTGGCCGTCGTCAATCAGCTGATGGGGACGCCGGTGCCGCTGAGCGACCGCTGCTGCGGCGAGTCGGGAACCCTGGCCATGACCCGGCCCGACGTGTCCACGCAGGTCCGGTTCCGCAAGGAAGAGGAGATGCGCAACGGCGCGGACCGATTGCGCACGGACGGGTTCGCCGGCGACGTGAAGGTGTTGACGTCGTGCCCCTCCTGTTTGCAGGGGCTGGCGCGATTCGACGACGATGCCGGCACGCAGGCCGATTACATCGTCGTGGAAATCGCGAAGCACCTGCTCGGTGTCAACTGGATGGCCGACTATGTCGAGAAGGCCAACGCGGGCGGCATCGAACGCGTATTGGTGTGATCAGAGGTCCGGCTCGCTGGCGGGGCGCACGTTGCGCACCACGAGGTTCGTTCCCTGACAGACGACGCCCAAATCCGGATTGCTGACGCAGCGCGGTTTGACCAGTTGCGTCGCCAGTGCAGCCATCGCGTGGTCGTCCGTCGACGGGCCGTAGCGCACGATGAGCGGAGCGCACAGGACGAGCGCCAGGTAGATCGCGGCGAATATCGCGGCGGTCCGCGCGGTCCTGACTTCCGGCGTCTTTCTGGTCGTGTCCGGTTCAGGCGACGAGGACGGCGAGGCGAATTCGTGTGTGAGCAGCGCTTCCATGGCTTTCTCCTTGTCCGGTGTGGACTGACCGGGCGTTGTTGCCTCGGAAAAAATCCCGCGAAGACGCCCAAGCGATTGGCTCGGAACTGCGGACGCTCGGCCTGATTCCAGTCGGAGCGCCCTCGCGGGTGGAGGCAACGGTGCAAGGCGTTCGGCATCCGGGGACTGCGGATGTTGGTTGCCGAATGCGGTGTTCTTGGTTTCCATGGGCCAACGATAGGCTGCTGGACCCTTCCGTGCGTCGGAACTTTCGCGCCGTCGCATGCGGAATATTCGCCATCCGTCGCAGGAGAGGCGTTACGGACCGTCCTCCCGCCCGTCGGGTCCGGATTGGCGGGGCATCCGGGGCGGGCGGCCTTTGTGCTATAAACCGCGAGGGCCATTCATAGCGGATTCCGGCGCAAGTCTGCCCCGGCCACCCAATGACGCAGGACACCTCCACACCGGTTTTGCCCGCAAAGGCGAAAGTCGCGGACCGACGGGGAAATCCCGTCCCTGGCCTTTGCCGACGCAGACGGCGCCAAGCGCTGGGCGAAGTCGCTGATGGTCACGGGCGTGGGGCCCCTGTACGCGGCCATCCACGGCCAGCTGCGCGCGTTGTCCGCCGCGGCCTTCGCCCCTCGCGAGCGCGCGACGATCGCCGAAGTGATGCGCGACCAGGTCGCCCACCTGCACACGGAACTGGCGCGCCGTTACGCCGGCAAGCCGCAACCTGCGGCGGAGCGTGAGCTGGACGCGGCCGATCAGGCCATCGCGCTTGTGGCATGCGCTGTGGGAACAGTATTCGGCGTGCCTGAAGCCCCTGCTCGAAGGCGATAACGAATTGCAGGGAGTGAAGGCCAAGCTGCTGCAGCGTGGCCTTTACGTCGGCAAGCAACTGGTGCTGGTGCATGCGCTCGCGCGCCGCGCGGTGCCGGCATCGCTATGGCAGGAACTGCACGCGTATTACCGGCTTGACGGAGATTCTCGACTGCGCCGTCACCGCGGTGTCCGACGAGCTGACGCCGCACGCCGTCGGCATTTCCTGCTATTCGACGTACTGCCACGCACTGCTGCTGGGTCTCGCCGATCCCTACGCGATGTCGATCAGGCAGATCGAATTGACCGACCGTTGGCTGTCGCAGTGGGCGCGCAAGGTGTTTCCGTACGCGCAGCAGCGGGAGACGGAAGGCCCGATCCTGCTCATCGACCTCGACGGCAATTCCGGCGCCGCGCTGGTCGCGACGGCGCCAAGCGACCCTCCGCGCTCGATGCGTTTCTGCTACCCCGGCAAGCTCGCTACCAGCGTGCGTGGCCGGCTGAAGCGTCTCGCCGCCGGCGCGAGCCCCGCGGAATTGCAGCTCGGTCACGACACGTCCGTCGAGAGCTGCACCGCTCTCTTGTCCCACCTCGACGCACACTGGTATCAGCTGCCCCGGCGCAGCGCCGATGCCCAGAGCGCGTGGCAGGAGCTGGTCACCGGCGGCGTTCCGGCCGCCTACTTCCGCGTCGGCGGCCGCACGTTCGATCGCCAGGACCCGTTGGGACGGCTGACGTTCCAGGGCGCGCAATACCTGCAGACGCTGGGGGCGCTGACCGACTACGACCGCTTTCGCGAAGACGCCGAGCGCAACTGGCCCTGGGAGCGTTGGCAGGGGACTTGCGAATGGCGCGGCGCGGTGCTCAAGCGCGGCGATCACGGCCGCTATCGGTGGTTCCTGGATCAGCTCGTGGTTGCCCGCGACGACGAGCGCGTGCGCTTGGGCCACGTAACGAGGGTGTCGCTGGACCCGCAGGGCGAGTTCACGGTCTCGCTCGCATTCTGGCCGGGCAGCCCCAAATCGCTGGCGATTCGGCCGATGTCGCTGGCCTACGTCGAAGAACCGCCGATGCCCGCGTTGCTGCTGTCGGAGACCCCTGAGGAGCGCGGTACGCTGATCGTGCCTCCGCGCACGTTCAATCCCGGCCGGCTGTTCCGGTCGATGGATCCCGGACCGGAGCGCAAATTCCGCCTGACCAAGCTCGTGCAGCGCGGCGGGGACTTCGAGCGCGTCGCCTTCGAAGAATCCTGACACTTCCGCGGCAGCATTCGCGCCGCGCATTCCCGATGGCCAATCGTCTCGCGGACGCCACGAGCCCCTACCTCCGGCAGCACGCCGCCAACCCGGTCGACTGGTACCCGTGGGGCAGCGAAGCGCTGCAACGGGCGCGCGACGAGGACAAGCCCATCCTGCTGTCGGTCGGTTATTCCGCCTGTCACTGGTGCCATGTGATGGCGCACGAATCGTTCGAGGATCCGGCGGTGGCGGCGGTGATGAACGATCTCTTCGTCAACATCAAGGTTGACCGCGAGGAGCGGCCGGACCTCGACCAGATCTGCCAGACAGCACATATGCTTTTGGCGCAGCGCTCCGGCGGTTGGCCGCTCACGATGTTCCTCACACCGGCCGGCGTGCCGTACTTTGCGGGGACCTATTTTCCGAACCCGGGCCGTGACGGTGGGCCGGGCTTTCTGGACCTGCTGCCGCGCATGGCCTCGGCGTACCGGCTGCGTGGAGAGGACATCGCCCGGCAGAGCGCAAGCCTCGCCGAGGCAATGGCGGTCTTCGAGCCCGCGGCGGGCGGCGACCTTGACGCGCGGGTGAACTCCAACGCCCTCGCGGCGCTCAAGCAGCGCTTCGATCCGGAACATGGCGGATTCGGCGCCGCGCCGAAATTCCCGCACCCGACCGAACTCGAGTTCTGCCTGCGCGCATGGGGCGCGACTCGCGACGAGGCAGCGCTGACCGTCGTTCGCACGACGTTGTCGCGAATGGCCGATGGCGGCATCCACGACCAATTGGGCGGCGGATTCTGCCGCTACTCGGTCGATGCGCAATGGACCATCCCGCATTTCGAGAAGATGCTCTACGACAACGGTCCGTTGCTCGGTCTGTACGCGGACCTGGCGCGTGCGACCGGCGACCCGCGATTCGGCGACGTCGCCCGCGACATCGTCGGCTGGCTGGTGCGCGAGATGCGCGCCGCAGGTGACAACAATGAGGGCGCGTTCTACTCGAGCCTCGACGCCGACAGCGAAGGCGAGGAGGGCAAGTTCTACGTGTGGACGTCGGATCAGGCGCGCGCCGTCGTCACGCCGGAGGAATGGGCCGTCGCGTCGCCGTATTTCGGACTCGACCGTCCGCCGAACTTCGAAGGCCATGCGTGGAACCTGCGCGTGACCGAGCCGTTGGACCGTGTCGCCGGGCAGCTCGACATTTCGCTTCCCGACGCGCAAACGCGTCTGGCCGGCGCGCGTGCGGCGCTGTTCGCGGCGCGCGAGAAGCGAATCCGGCCGGGACGCGACGACAAGATACTGACCGCGTGGAATGCCCTGGCGATTGCCGGGCTCGCGCGCGCCGCGCGTGCGTGCGACGAGCCGCGCTGGCTTGAACTGGCCTATGTGGCAACCGATTCGCTCAAGCGCACCATCTGGCGCGACGGGCGGCTGCTCGCCACGCGGTTCGGCGATCGCGCCGACCTGAACGGCTATCTCGACGATTACGCGTTCCTGCTGACGGCACTGCTGGAATTGCTGCAGACGAGATTTCGGGTCGACGACTTTGTGTGGGCGCGCGAGCTTGCCGACGCGATGCTCGTGCACTTCGAGGATGGCGAGCGCGGCGGATTCTTCTTTACCAGCCACGACCACGAGAAATTGTTCCACCGCACCAAGCCCGGGCCGGACAACGCCACGCCGTCGGGCAACGGCATGGCGTGTTGCGCTTTGATCGCGTTGGGTCACCTTGCCGCGGAGCCGCGATACGTCGCGGCGGCCGAGCGGAGCGTCCGACTCTTCGCGCCGATGCTCGCGGAGTCGCCATTCGGCTGGTCGACGCTGCTCGCCGCCATGGCCGATCTCCATTCGCCGCCGACGATCGCGCTGATCGATGGCGACGTGGACGAGGCGCAAGCGTGGCAGCAGGCACTTGAAGCGCGCTACCGCCCATCGGTGCGCATCTTCAACGTCGCGGGCAATGCGCAACTCCCGCCGGCGTTGGCCAAAGGGCCGCGGCCGGCGACGGGCGCCGTTGCCTGGGTATGCCGCGGCACGCAATGCCTGCCGGCCATCTTCACGCTGGCGGAACTGGAACGCGAACTGGCGACATGACGCTCTGCGCCGGGGTCGGGTAAGATTCGGGCGCTCGATCCGACCTGCAGTACCACCGTAACGATCCGCTGAACCCTGGAGATTCGATGAAGCACGCACCGCTCGCACTCGCCGCCGCCGCACTTCTCGCCGCCGGAACCGCGCACGCCGCGCTGGACAATGCCGCCGCCGAAGCCATGATGAAGAAGGATGGTTGCGCCGCGTGCCACGCCATCGACAAGAAGCTTGTCGGCCCGGCCTACGTCGACGTCGCCGCCAAGTACAAGGGCGACAAGGATGCCGTCGCCAAGTTGACGAAGAAGGTGAAGGAGGGTGGCTCGGGCGTCTGGGGCCAGATCCCGATGCCGCCCAACGTGGCGATCCCGGCGACGGACATCACCGACCTGGTCACCTGGATCCTGACGCTCAAGAAGTAAGCATTCACTATCTTGTGAAAGCTCCACCGGCCGAGGATTCCACTCGGCCGTTTTGTTCTGGTCTTCGTACGCCGGCAAACCGACCGGCCGCCTTTGACCGGAGCCGCCGTACGCCGGTAGAATCAGCGCGGTTCGTGCAGGAGAGAGTCGCGTCGCTCAGGTCATGCCGGGCAACGCGGCCGCCGAAGGCGTATTCCCGAAATCGCTCAGGTACCGAGGACTGCACGCACGCAACACCGATCTGGAGAGCGGCCGAGGGTGACGTCAGGAAATTGCCTGGCGCGAGCTCGAGGTCCACCGAAGGGGCACCGGGTGACAGGACGCGACGAGCGCGATCCGGTCACCCCAAATCTCTCAGGTAAAAAGGACAGATGGGGCGTAAGCGGAAGTATCGCTTCGCCCTATTGTCGTTCGTTACCGGAGGATTTCCTGGTGCTCAAGCAAACCCCGCTCAATGCCACGCACCGCGCCGCCGGCGCGCGCATGGTCGACTTCGGCGGCTGGGACATGCCGGTCAATTACGGTTCGCAGATCGACGAGCATCATGCGGTGCGCCGTGACGCGGGCATGTTCGACGTGTCGCACATGCGCGCCGTCGATCTCACGGGCGCCGGCGCGCGCGACTTCCTGCGCCGGGCGCTCGCCAACAATGTCGACAAGCTGAAGGACCCCGGCAAGGCGTTGTATTCGTGCCTGCTCGCCCCGGATGGCGGCGTGCTCGACGACCTGATCGTGTATTTCCTGCGCGAGGATTTCTTCCGCATCGTCGTCAACGCGGGAACGGCGGACAAGGACATCGCGTGGTTCCGCCGGCTGATCGCGGAACACGCGCCGCACTTGAAGCTGACACCGCGCGACGACCTTGCGATGATCGCGGTGCAGGGACCCAACGCGCGCGCCAAGGTGTGGCAGGCGCTGCCGGAAAGCGAAGCGCACAGCGCGGCGTTGAAACCGTTCGTGGGCGCGCGGACGACAACGCCCGAAGGCGAACTCTTCATCGGGCGCACCGGGTACACCGGCGAGGACGGATTCGAAGTGATGGTGCCGGCCGCGCGCGCCGCAGCGATGTGGCAGGCGCTCGCCGCCGCCGGCGTCAAGCCCTGCGGGCTGGGCGCGCGCGACACGCTGCGGCTCGAGGCCGGCATGAATCTCTACGGCCAGGACATGGACGAGAATGTGTCGCCGCTCGTGTCCGGCCTCGCGTGGACGGTCGATCTCGCGAGTCCGCGCGACTTCGTCGGCAAGGCGGCGCTGCTCGCGAACCCGCCGGCGCAGCAATTGACCGGCCTGTTGCTGCAGGACGCCGGCGGCGTGCTGCGCGCGCACCAGAAGGTGCACACGGCGCACGGCGACGGCGAAATCACCAGCGGCACGTTCAGCCCGACGTTGGGCAAGTCCATCGCGCTCGCCCGTCTGCCCAAAGCCGTGGCACAAGGCGACATCGTCCACGTTGCCGTGCGCGACAAGCGTCTCGCGGCACGCGTCGTCAAGCCGCCGTTCGCGCGCAACGGCAAGGCCCTCGTTTCCTGATTTTCCCTGATCTTTCCACGATTTTTTCCATTGCCAGCAGCCCCTCGGAGAATCCGCATGAACGTACCCGCCAATCTCAGATACGCCGACAGCCACGAATGGCTGCGCGCGGAAACCGACGGCACCGTCACCGTCGGCATCACCGACCACGCGCAGGCCGCGCTGGGCGACCTCGTGTTCGTCGAATTGCCCGCCGTCGGCCGGCAGCTGAAGGCGGGCGAGGCGTGCGCCATCGTGGAGTCGGTGAAGGCCGCCAGCGACGTGTATGCGCCGATCGCCGGGCAGGTGGTCGCCGTGAACGAAGCGCTGCCGGGCGCCCCGGAAGCGCTGAACGCGGATGCCTACGCCGCGTGGCTGTTCAGGATCAAGCCCGCGGACGCCGCGGCCATCACCGCGATGCTCGACGCGGCGGCCTACGAAAAGCTGATCGGCGAAGACTGAAGGCGCACACCCGATGAAAATGAACGAACCCCTGCCCGGCGCCACGGCCACCAGCCTGCGTGCGCTCGAAGACCGCGCGGCGTTTCTCGGCACGGCACATCGGCACGACGGACGCCGACCAGGCCGCGATGCTCGCGGCACTCGGCTACGCGAGCCGCGGCGCCTTGATCGACGCCATCGTTCCGGCCGCGATACGCGAGCGGGCGCCCGTCAAGCTCGCGGCGCCGGTTCCGGAGGCCGAAGCGCTTGCCAGGCTGCGCGGGATCGCCGCGCAGAACAAGGTGTTGAAGTCGTTCATCGGGCAGGGCTACTACGGCACGCACACGCCGGGCGTCATCCTGCGCAACATCCTCGAGAACCCGGCCTGGTACACCGCGTACACGCCCTACCAGCCGGAGATCTCGCAGGGGCGGCTCGAGGCGCTGGTCAATTTCCAGACGATGGTGTGCGACCTGACCGGCATGGCGATCGCCAACGCGTCGATGCTCGACGAGGCCACGGCGGCCGCGGAGGCGATGACGCTGTGCTTTGCGCGTGGGCAAGGGACAGCAGCAAGCGCTTCTTCGTCGCGGATGACGTGTTCGCGCAGACGCTGGACGTGGTGCGCACGCGCGCCGGTCCGCTCGGCATCGAAGTGGTCGTCGGGCCGGCCGCCGATGCCGCCGCGAGCGGCGCCTTCGCCGTCCTGCTGCAATACCCGGGCGCCGGCGGCGAAGTGCGCGACGGCCGCGCGCTGGCCGATGCGGTGCACGCGAACGGCGGATTGGTCATCGTCGCGGCGGACATCCTGGCGCTGACGCTGCTCGCTCCGCCGGGCGAATGGGGTGCCGACGTCGTCGTCGGTTCCACGCAGCGCTTCGGCGTGCCGATCGGCTATGGCGGGCCGCACGCCGGGTTCTTCGCGACGCGCGACGAGTTCAAGCGCTCGATGCCGGGACGCTTGGTCGGCGTGACCGTCGACGCGAACGGCAACGCCGCATACCGGCTCGCGCTGCAGACGCGCGAGCAGCACATCCGCCGCGAAAAGGCGACGTCGAACATCTGCACCGCGCAAGTGCTGCTGGCCGTCATCGCCGGCATGTACGCCGTCTACCACGGGCCCGAAGGCCTGACGACGATCGCGCGTCGTGTGCACCGCATGACAGCGATCCTGAAGGAGGGGCTGGATCGGCTGGGATTCACGGTGCCCACGCAGGCGTTCTTCGACACGATCACCGTGGCGACGGGGGCCAAGACCGCGGACATCCTCGCCGCCGGTGTCGCGTACGGCTTCAATTTCCGTCACGTCGACGAGCGCACGCTCGGGATCTCGTTCGACGAGACGACCACGCGCGACGACATCGCCCGCATCTGGGACATCTTCAATTTCGATGACGCGCCGTTCACCGTTGCCGACCACGATTCCGCGGTGGCCGATGGGCTGCCGGCGGCGCTGGTCCGCGCGACGCCTTTCCTGAACCACCCGGTATTCCATCGCCATCGCTCGGAAACGGAAATGCTGCGCTACCTGCGGCGGCTCGCCGACCTCGACCTGGCGCTCGACCGCTCGATGATCCCGCTCGGATCCTGCACGATGAAGCTCAACGCCACGTCCGAGATGATCCCGGTCACCTGGCCGGAGTTCGGCGCAGTGCATCCGTTCGCGCCTGCCAACCAGGCGGCCGGCTACCACCGGATGATCCACGAGCTCGAGAAGATGATGTGCGCGGCCACCGGCTACGACGCGGTGTCGCTGCAGCCCAACGCCGGGTCGCAAGGCGAATACGCGGGCCTGCTGATGATCGACGCCTACCACGCGAGCCGCGGCGAGCCGCACCGCAACGTGTGCCTGATACCGGCGTCGGCGCACGGCACCAATCCGGCATCGGCGCACATGGCCGGCATGCAGGTCGTGGTCGTCGCGTGCGACACCGAGGGCAACGTGGACATGGCCGACCTCGAAGCGAAGGCGGAAGCCCATGCGCGCGATCTCGCGGCGATCATGATCACGTATCCGTCCACGCACGGCGTGTTCGAGGCGGGCATCAAGCGCATCTGCGAAATCGTGCACGCGTACGGCGGACAGGTTTACGTGGACGGCGCCAATCTCAACGCGCTGGTGGGCCTCGCGGCGCCGGGACATTTCGGCGCCGACGTGTCGCACCTGAACCTGCACAAGACCTTCTGCATTCCGCACGGCGGCGGCGGGCCGGGGGTCGGCCCGGTGGCGGTGAAGGCGCACCTCGCCCCTTTCCTTCCAGGCCATCGCAACCTGCCGGACGAGGACCGCGCGGCGCACGCGATCGGCCCCGTGTCCGCGGCGCCCTACGGCAGCGCGTCCATCCTGCCCATCTCGTGGATGTACGTGACGATGATGGGTGCGGAAGGCCTGAAAGCGGCAAGCGAAAGCGCGATCCTCGCCGCGAACTACATCGCGAAGCGTCTCGCGCCGCACTACCCGGTGCTCTACACCGGGCCGGGAGGACTGGTCGCGCACGAGTGCATCCTCGACCTGCGTCCGCTCAAGGCCGCATCGGGCATCGAAGTCGACGACGTGGCCAAGCGCCTGATGGACTACGGGTTCCACGCACCGACGATGAGCTTCCCCGTCCCCGGTACGCTGATGGTGGAGCCGACCGAGTCCGAGCCGCTCTCGGAACTCGACCGCTTCATCGACGCGATGATCGCCATCCGCGCCGAGATTCGCGCCATCGAGGAGGGGCGCATGGATCGCGCCGACAATGCGTTGAAGCACGCGCCGCACACGGCCGCCGCCGTGTCCGCCGACGAGTGGACGCATGCGTATACGCGGCTGTCCGCAGCGTACCCCACGGCGGCGCAGAAGGCCGTGAAGTACTGGCCACCTGTGGCGCGCGTCGACAACGTGTACGGCGACCGCAATCTCTTCTGCAGCTGCATTCCGCTCGCCGAGTACGCAGGCGAGGCGGTGGAGCCCGCGCCGGCGGCCGCCTGATGCGCATCATCGTCCTGGGCGCGGGCGTGGTCGGCGTCACGGCCGCCTGGTATCTCGCGCAGGACGGTCACGAAGTCACGGTGCTGGACCGGCATCCCGGCGCGGCGCTGGAGACCTCGTTCGCGAACGGCGGGCAGATCTCGGCGTCGTACGCGGAACCGTGGGCCAACCCGGACGCGCCGCTCAAGATCCTGCAGTGGCTGGGGCGCGACGACGCGCCGCTCCTGTTCCGGTTGCGCGCCGATCCGCAGCAATGGCGCTGGGGATTGCAGTTCCTCTACGAGTGCCTGCCGTCGCGCACGCGGCACAACACGATCCAGTGCCTCAATCTCGCGCTCTACTCGCGCGATTGCCTGAAGGAATTGCGCGCGCAGACGGGGATCGAATACGACCACCTGGAGCGCGGCATCCTCTCCTTCTACACCGATCCGAAGGAATTCGCGCAGGGCGTGGCTTCGGCCGAGCTGATGCGCCAGTTCGGCTGCGACCGCGACGTCAAGACGGTCGCCGAATGCGTCGCCATCGAGCCGGCGCTCGCTTCCTGCCGCGCGCAACTCGCCGGCGGCATCTTCACCGCTTCCGACGAATCGGGCGACGCGCAGCGCTTCACGCAGGAGCTGGCGCGCATGGCGGAGGTGCGTGGCGTGAAGTTCCGCTGGGGGATGGCGATCGAATCGCTGGCGGCCGAAGGCGACGCGATGACCGGCGTGCGCTGCATCAACGCGGAGCATCGCAAGGAAGTGCTCAATGCCGACGCGTACGTTCTTGCGCTGGGAAGCTACAGCCCGTTCCTGTTGAAGCCGCTCGGTGTGCCTTGCCTCATCTATCCGGCCAAGGGCTATTCGGCGACGATCGCCATCGACGATCATAGCGGCGCGCCGACGGTGTCGCTGACCGACCTTGCGTGGAAGATCGTGTTCACGCGTCTGGGCGACCGGCTGCGTGTCGCGGGCACGGCGGAATTGTCGGGGTACAACAAGGACCTCAATCTCGTGCGCTGCGAGGCGCTGTTGCGACGTACCTTCGAGCTGTTCCCCGACGCCGGCGACCGCGACAGCGCGCAGTTCTGGACGGGCCTGCGTCCGGCCACGCCGTCGAACGTCCCGCTGGTGGGCGGCACCCGGTACCGGAACCTTTTCCTGGACACCGGCCATGGCACGCTGGGCTGGACGATGGCCTGCGGTTCGGGCAGGGCGCTCGCGGACGTGATCGCGGGCCGCAAGCCTGGCGTGGAATTTGCGTTTACGGGTAACCCCGGCAGCCCCGGCAACCCGTCAGGCACCCATTGAATCCGTTAGCACCCGAAAATCTGGCCCGCTTTAGCCGCGCGCAGGCCGCGCTGTTCCACTTGGGCATCAGCGCATTGGTCGCCGCGGCAATCTTCGCGCTCATGTTGTTCGTCTGGTATCCGAGTCCGTACTTCGCGGTCGCCGGCGGCGCGACCTTGCTGACGCTCCTCATCGGCGTCGACGTCGTCCTGGGACCGTTGCTGACGTTCGTCGTCTTCGATCCGGCCAAGAAGAGCCTGGTCTACGACCTCGCGGCCATCGTGATGCTGCAGATCGCGGCGCTCGTCTATGGTGTTCATGTGATGGCTGCGGCGCGCCCGGCGTTCGTCGTCTACCTGCGCGGTGGATTCGACGTCGTGTCGGCGAACGACGTCGTGACCGAAGGCATGGCGCAGGCGCAACTCCCGGAATTCCAGTCGGTGCCGCTCACCGGGCCGCGCCTCGCCGCGGCGCGCGTCCCCGTCGATCCGGGAGTGCAGTTGAAGATCAGCATGGAGTCCATGACCGGCGGCCCCGACCTCACCGCTTATCCGCGGTACTACATTCCGTATGCGACGGCGTCGCGCGAAGCGGCGGCGCGCGGCAAGCCGCTGGCCAAGCTGGCCCAGGCTGGCCCGGACAATGCCGCGGCGGTCGCCAAGCTGGTCGCATCGTCCGGCAAGTCCATGGACGATCTGGTCTATCTGCCGCTGCACGCGCGCGCCGCGCCGATGTCGATCGTTCTCGACAAGGTGAAAGGCGACGTCGTCGGTGTCATCATGCTGGATCCGCTCTGACCGCCAATGCGCGAAGGGTGCACGACGCCGGTCATGAAATCCTCCACATCGACGATTGCACGCTGCGCGCTTGCCGGAATAGTGCTGCTGGCGTGCACCGGAGCGTACGCGGCGCTGCTGGTCGACGCGGCCTGGGTCATGGCGACGCCGGATCGCGCATCGACCACGGCGTACATGACGATCACCAGCATCGAGGGCGCGGTCCTGAAGGAGGCGAGATCGACGGTCGCGACCAGTGTCGTGATACGTTCGGCCGTAACCGGTGCGCGGACCTATCCGCGACTGGCGCTGCCCGCCGGAGTTCCTGTGCTGCTCGCGCCCGATGCGTTCCATCTGGTGCTGCGTGGACTCGCCCACCCGCTCAATGCCGGCGATCGCGTGCCGATGGTGCTGACGATCGAACTTGCGAGCGGCGCGCTGCAGGAGTACACCGTCAACGCCGAAGTGCGCGCGCGCGCGCCGGCTGCCGACACGAGGCCCGTGCGCAAATACTGACGCGGTGCAACCGGTATAATCGAACGTTTTCCGGGCACCCATGCGTCCTCTCCAGTTCCTTGCCGCGTTTCTTGCCGCGGCGCTCGTCGCCTGCACGACCTGCCATGCGCAAGTTGTCGTCGCGGCGAATGCGGCGCTCCCCGCTGCCGCGCTTCCCGCGCCATCGATTGCCGCCGCCGCGCATCTGCTGCTGGATGTCACCAGCGGGCAGACGCTGGCGCAGGTCAATGCGGATGAACGCCGCGATCCGGCATCGCTGACCAAGCTGATGACGGCGTACATCGTTTTCGGCGCGCTGCGCGCGAAGACGATCCAGCCGTCGCAGATGGTCAACGTGTCAGTGCGGGCGTGGCGCGCGGAGGGCTCGCGGATGTTCATCGACCCAAAACACGCGGTCAGCGTGGACGAACTGGTGCACGGCATGATCATCCAGTCGGGCAACGACGCGTCGATCGCGCTGGCCGAACTGGTCGGCGGCAGCGAAGACGCGTTCGTCGCGCGCATGAACGCGGAAGCGACGCGGCTGGGAATGGCCAACACGCACTTTGCCAACGTGACCGGGCTATCGGCGCCGGAGCATTACTCGACCGCGGCTGACTTGGCCAGGCTCGCCAGCGCGGTGATCGTCGACTACCCGGAGTTCTACCCGCTCTACGCGCAGAAGGAGTTTCGCTACAACAACATCACCCAGCCGAACCGCAACCGGCTGCTCTGGACCGATCCCAATGTCGACGGCATGAAGACCGGGCATACCGAGGCCGCCGGGATGGTGCCTCATCGCCTCCGCGAAGCATGGCGAGCGACGCGTGCTGGCCGTCGTGCTCGGCGCGCGGTCGGATGCCGCCAGGGCGGCCGAAGCGCAGAAGCTCCTGACCTGGGGGATGCAGGCGTTCGATACGGTGCAGCTCTATCAATCGGGCAAGACGATTGCGACGCTGCGCGTGTGGAAGGGGACGCGCGATGAATTCCCCGCCGGTTTCCTGGCCGATCGCTACCTGACGCTGCCCAAAGGCAAGGCCGACAAGCTCGCGCTGGCGATGGACGCGCAGCAACCGTTGCTCGCGCCGATCGCCCGGGCGCAGCGCGTGGGGACGGTGAAGGTCACGCTGGAAGGCAAGCCCGTGGCCGAGTTTCCGCTGATCGCGCTCGAGGATGTGCCGGCGGCCGGACTCTTCGGGCGGGCGTGGGATACGATCCGCCTCTGGTTCAAACGCACGTGAAATCCGCCTAAGCGCGGCACCTGACCAATTCAATGGAGCGCACACCGACCATGTTCGACGCCGACCAGATTGTCTGCCTCAACGGCGAATTCATTCCGCTGGGCGAGGCGAAGGTATCCGTGCTGGACCGCGGCTTCATCTTCGGCGACGGCGTCTACGAGCTGATTCCCGTGTACGCGGGCGAGCCGTTCCGCATGCCGCATCATCTCGCGCGGCTGCAGCGCAGCCTGGACGGCATCGGCCTCCGCAATCCGCATACGGACGCGCAATGGGAGGCGCTGGTGCGCTCGCTCATCGGCCGGCAGCCGTTCGCCGACCAGGGCGTCTACTTCCAGGTGACGCGCGGCGTCGCGAAGCGGGACCACACCTTTCCCAAGGACGCGGTGCCGACCGTGTTCATGATGAGCAATCCGCTCGCCACGCCGTCGAAAGAGGTCGTCGCCAAGGGCGTCGCGGTGGTCACCGCGGAGGACAATCGCTGGCACCGCTGCGACCTGAAGACCATCTCGCTGCTGGGCAACGTGCTGATGCGCCAGCTTGCCGCCGACCACGATGCGGTCGAGACCGTGATGTTCCGCGACGGCTTCCTTACCGAAGCCTCCGCGTCGAACGTGCTGGTCGTGATCGACGGCGCAATCGTCGTGCCGCCGAAGGACAACCTGATCCTGCCGGGAATCACCTACGACGCGACGATGGAATTCGCGCGCGAGGCCGGCATTCCGCTGACGGTAAGGCCGGTCCCCCGGGCCGAGGCGCTTGCCGCGGACGAGATGTGGCTGTCGTCGTCGACGAAGGAAGTGATCGCGGTCACGACCGTCGACGGCAAGCCGTTCGCGGGCGGCCAGCCCGGACCGGTCTTTCGCCGGATGTGGGAAATCTTCCAGGCGAAGAAGCCGAAAGCACACTGAGGGCGCACTGATCCTGCTGCGCGCGCTGCCGAAATTTGGCGTCGCGGTTTCTACTTCTCCGGAATGCCGGCCTTGCGCAACCCCGCGTAGAGATGCGTCTCGGTCTGCTGCAGGTAGGCCGGTTCATTCGACAGGCGCAGCGCCTTGAGGTCGGCGATCGTCAAGCCGGGCTGCTGTTTGAGCAGGATGATCTTTTCGGCTTCGGCCTTGGCGGTCTCGCCCTTCTGCGCGTAGGCGGCGACGAGGTAGGCGTGCGCAAGCCACCAATCGTCCCCGACGACCGATTTTTCGCAGGCGGCGATCGCGTCGTCGTAGCGACCGAGCGCCTGGTAGGCGCGGCAGCGTATGGAGCATGGCGTATACCCGTGACGTTGGGGTCCACCGCGAAAGCCTTGTCGAGCCACCGCAATGCCTCGGCAGGCTGCCCGGTATGCACCATGATCCAGGCGCGTAGGACGAATGGCGTCTGGCGAGGTTGGATTGAGGCTGCTCGCTTTCGTGATCGCCTCGAGCGCTGCCGGCCAGCGCCATTGCCACGCTAGCGCCATGCCGCGAATCAGCCACGTCGCCGAAATCATTGGGGTCGGCAGCAACGGCGCGGTTGGTCACTTCGTCGAGCTCGCGGACGAGCCGGTCACGATCGGCATGCAAATCCGATCCAGAGCTCGTCGTTCAGGGTATCGGCGCGACCGGTCATTGCGAAGACAAGGTTGGGATCGAGCCGTAGCGCCTGGTCGAACATCTTGCGGGCTTCGAGCGTCCGCCTTCACACAGTCGGCGGCCACCGTACAGGGAGCTTTTGGCGTACACGGCCCGGGCGTGCCGCGCGAGATCCGTGGCGCTTGCCCCCGGCGGCAACGGTGCGCTGTCCCGACGAGACTCCTCTTCACCCACCGCGTTGCGCACGCGTCGAGTCAGCAGTGCGACGAGGCCAGGCGCGTCTTGCGTTGCCTGTGCCGGGTCGACGTCCAGACGGTCGCTCCACAACTGCGTTGCATTGCCGGTGTCGATGAGCTGCGCGGTGACCATGATCCGCTCGCCGGCGCGGCGAACCTCACCCTGGACGAGGTAGCGGACGTTGAGCTCGCGGCCGACGGCGCGCGCATCGATGGCCTTGCCCTTGTACGTGACCGCGACGCTGTGCGAAACGACCGGTCATCACAGCCGCGCCCGATGGCCATGGTCAGGTCGTTGGTGAGCGCCTCGGCGAACTGCTCGTCGGCGGGGCTGGCCGTGGCCGCCGCGAAGGGGAGGATGGCGACAGAGTAGCGCGGCGGTCCAGGCGCAGGGGCCGCGGTTTTCCAGAGCTGGGGTAGTGCCCACACGGCGAGCCCAGCGACACCGAGTGCGACCACGCCTGCGGCAACCCACCGCCGCGGACCGCGCGTCAACCGCCTGCCAGCCGCTGCGGCCGCGGCTTCGGCGTCGGCAGCGCTTCCGCCCCCAGGTCCACCCGGTAGACCTCGACCGGCCGCGCGATGTTCTTGACTTCCTGCGCGCCAAGATCCTCGAAGGCAAAGCTCAGCTTGTCGAGCACCTGATCGCGCACGACCCGGCTGACGCAGATGCCTCCAGGTTCGGCCAGCGTCTGCAGGCGCGCGGCGACATTGACGCCATCGCCGAAGATGTCCTCCTCGTCGATGATGATGTCGCCGACGTTGATGCCGATGCGAAACTCGATCCGCTGCTCGGGAGGCACACCGGCGTTGCGCTCGGCCATGCCCCGTTGCACGTCGACCGCGCAGCGCACCGCATCGACCACGCTGGGGAACTCCAGCAGCAGGCCATCGCCGGTGGTCTTGACGATCCGACCGTTGTATTCGGCGATCTTCGGGTCGATCAACTCCCGCCGATGGGATTTGAGTCCCGCCAGCGTGGCGCTGTCGTCGCGGCCCATGAGCAGGGAATAGCCCACCACATCGGCCGAGACGATTGCCGCCAGTCGTCGATGGTCCCTCGTCAAGGCACCCTCCCATGGCTGCCGCGCGAGCTTTCATCATAGGCAACAAGTGCTGCCGCCACAATGAACCGCGCGAGGGAGTCAGCGCTCCGGCACCGTCACCACCGATCCGAAGCGGCCGTGGTGGAAAACGAGCCCGTTGCCGCTGGCGCGTTCGCAGGTCGCGACTTCGCCGATGAAGATCCGGTGATCGCCCGCGCGATGCTGCGCGTGATGCACGCATTCGAACCACGCCGCGCAGCCATCGATCAGCGGCGCGTCCGCCCATCCCATCCGGTAGCCAACGCCGGCAAATCGATCCTCGTGGGGCCGCGAGAAGCGCCGCGCGAGTTCCGTCTGCCCGGCCGCCAGCACATTGACGCTGTACCGCTCCGCCGCCTCGAAGGCCGGCAGGCTGGCCGAACGCCGCGACAGGCTCCACATGACGAGCGGCGGGTCGAGCGAAACCGAGTTGAAGGAATTGGCGGTGAGGCCGACGTAGCGGCCGTCGCCGGTGCGCGCGCAGATGATCGTCACGCCGGTCGCGAACTCCCCGAGCGCGTCGCGGAACTGCCTTGAATCGAAGGCCTGCGGCGGATGGACCGGCTGGCCGGGAGTCGGCATGGGGAGGGTTGGACGGCGCTGCGGTCGCCCGCGCGCCGCGGCTTGGACTGGCCGATGGTAGGCGGCAGGATGCGCCATGTCAAAAGAGTCGGGGTTTGTCCTGCACGCAAGCGCGCGACAACTTGCTAGAATTTGACCACTGCGGTGCCGAAGGCATCGACCGCACGGGACATCGTCAACACCTGAATGGGGGGCGAAGGACCATGGCCGAAGCACTCCGTCATTTCATCGCGAGCCGCTACGGCGGCCGCAACGTGCCCGTCACGCTCGTGCTGCCGGATGGCGCCCGCGTGCCGCTGTCTCCCACGCCCGCCGTCGAGATCGTGGCGCGCTCGTGGAACGGCATGCGCGCGCTGGCCAAGCCGGCGCTGGGTTCGCTGGCGCGTGCCTACGTGCGCGGCGACCTCGACTTCACCGGCAGCTCGCAGCGCATGCTCGCCATCGCCGAATCCATGGTGGGATCCGTGCAGCACGAGCGCGACCGGGCGCAGGCGCGCTTCAAGGCATGGCTGCACCGCAAGCGCGACATGCGCCGGAACATCGCCCACCACTACGACGTGTCCAATGCGTTCTACCGGCTGTGGCTGGACGAGCGGATGGTCTATTCGTGCGCATACTTCCGCCACGACGGCGATTCCCTCGACGCGGCCCAGGTGCAGAAGCTCGACCACATTTGCCGCAAGCTGCGCCTCGCCGCCGGCGAGCGGTTCCTGGACATCGGCTGCGGCTGGGGCGCGCTGCTGTTCCACGCGGCGGAACGCTACGGCGTCGAGGCCACGGGCATCACGCTGTCGCAAAACCAGTTCGACCACGTGACGCGGGAAATCGCCGCGCGCGGCCTGTCCGGGCGCGTGCATGTGGAGCTGCGCAACTACCTCGACCTGCCCGACGATGCGCAGTACGACAAGATCGCGAGCGTGGGCATGTTCGAGCACGTCGGGCTGCGCCGGTTTCCCGATTACTTCGGCAAGATCCACCGCGTCCTGAAGCCCGGCGGCCTCGTGCTCAACCACGGCATCACGCTCAACTCGGTCACCGCGCAGAACCTGGGCAGCGGCATCAGCGATTTCGTCGAGGACTACGTCTTTCCCGGAGGGCAACTCACGCACATCGCCCGCGTGATCGAGGGCATGGCAGAACAGGGACTCGAGCCCGTCGACGCCGAATCGCTGCGCCAGCATTACGCGAAGACGCTGTGGCACTGGGTGGACCGTCTCGAGGCGCATGCCGATGCGGCGCGCGCCGAGGCCGGCGACGAGCGCTACCGGATCTGGCGCATCTACATGGCGGGTTCGGCGCACGCCTTCGACCGCGGCTGGCTGTCGCTGTGGCAGGTGCTGGCCGGCAAGCCGCTCGCCGATGGCCGCCTGCCGCACCCGCTCACGCGCGACTACATGTACGCGGGCGAGCCGGGCGCCTGACGCAGGGCAAGTTGAGTCGGGCAATCGCGACCGGACCGCTGTAGGCGGGCGCGGGTTGCAACGCGGGCACGCTGCCCGCATATTGGCGGTAATCGCCGGGTCCTGCACCTAAACCTTGGGACCCGGCCGGAGACCGCCATGACGAAAATCGAAACCACGTTCGACGCCCTGCACACCGAAGAACGCGAATCCGCGCTCGTCTTCCCGTGCACGTTTCCGATCAAGATCATGGGCCGCACGCAGGACGGGTTCGCGCAGGCGGTCGCCGACGTCGTGTGCCGGCATGCGCCCGACTTCGATCCGTCGGCGCTGGAGATGCGCGCGTCCAAGGAAGGCAACTGGCTGTCGTTCACCGCGACGGTCAACGCCAACTCGCGGGAGCAGCTCGACAACCTGTACCGGGAACTGGTCGCGCATCCGATGGTGAAGATGGTGCTGTAGGTCCGGCGGACGTGGGAGGGGTTGCGGATCCTCCGTTTCTGGAGCAATATATCAGTTGAAACGTTTCTCCATGAACTCTGCGCCCAAACCCCTTCCCGTGCCTGTGTCCGAGGCCGCCGTGCTGAGCAAGGCCGCGGTGCGCGCGGCCAGGCTGCTCGAGCTCACGCAGCGCGACGTGGCTGCCGCGCTCGGCGTATCGGAAGCGACCGCGTCGCGCCTGTTCGCCGGCAAATACCTGCTGTCGCCGGACCATGCCAAGGAATGGGAGCTGGCGCGCCTGTTCGTGCGCATGTTCCGGTCGCTGGACGCGCTCTGGGGCCACGAGGAAACAGCGCGCACATGGCTCGCTAGCGACAACCTGGCCCTGGCGGCCCGTCCCCGGGACCTGCTGCGTTCGGTCGAAGGGATGGTCCGTGTCGTCGCGTACCTGGACGCCGCGCGCGGTCGCGTCTAGCGCGGCGGCGTTCGCCGGCGACGTCTGGCGCGCGGTCGAGGCGCAGCACGTCGTCTCGACGCGGGCGCTGGTCGACACGCTCGACGAGCAGCACGTGCTCGAGCGCGTCCTGGACGAGGGCAAGCCGGCGGTCCCCGCGGGCGCCGATCGCCTGCACTACCTGCTCTTCACGCCGTTTCGTTATGCGCCTCCACCGGGCGGGTCGCGCTTTCGCGGGCCCACCGACGCGGGCGTGTTCTATGCCGCGGACGAGCGCCGCACCGCGTGCGCCGAACTTGGCTACTGGCGCTGGCGGCACCTGCTCGACGTGCCGGCATTGCAGTCGATGCCGACGCGGCCGCAGACGGTCTTTCGCACCAGGCTGGCGGCGCGCGCGGTCGACCTGCGCGAGGCGCCGTTCCAGCGCGATCGCGCGACGTGGACGCAGCCCAACGACTACAGCGGATGCCAGCGCTTTGGCGTGACCGCCCGCGAAGCAGGCGTCGGCGCCATCCGCTATGAATCGGTGCGCGACCCGCAGCATGGCGGATGCTGCGCCGTGCTGACGCCGCGGGCGTTCGCGCGACCTTCGCCGCTCGAGCAGCAGACGTGGATGCTGTCCGTCGTCGCGCGACCGCGTGGTCTGGCAGCGCACGCACACGCTGGCCCGCGAGGAACACGAGTTTTCCGCAAGCCAGTGGAGCGCGCCGACATGACGCCGGCGCGCGTGGATCACGCGACGGGCGTAGTGATCCGCAGCCTCGGCCGTACCGACTACGAGGCGACGTGGCGCGCGATGCAGGCGTTCACCGACGCGCGCGACGCGGCAACGCCGGATGAGATCTGGCTCACCGAGCACCCGCCGGTCTACACGCTGGGACTCGCGGGCCGTCGCGAGCACCTGCTGCGCGACAACGGCATTCCGGCGATCAAGGTCGACCGCGGCGGGCAGATCACCTATCACGGCCCCGGCCAGCTCGTCGCGTACACGCTGTTCGACCTGCGCGGCCGAAGATCGGGCGTGCGCGACATGGTCCGGCGCATCGAGGCCGCGGTGATACAATGGCTTGATTCGGTTGGGATTTCCGCCTACGGCAAGAGTTCCGCGCCCGGCGTGTACGTCGTGACGCGCGACGGGCGAGGCGAAGATCGCCGCGCTGGGCCTCAAAGTGCGCAACGGCTGCACCTATCACGGGCTCGCGGTGAACATCGCGATGGATCTCGCGCCATTCGCCGACATCGATCCCTGCGGCTATCCGGGCCTCGCCGTGACGCAACTGGCCGCGTTCGGCGTCACGCGCACGGTGGAAAGCGCGGGCGCGGAACTGGCGCCGATACTGGCCGCACACTTGAGTCAACGATGACCATCGAAACGCCGCCTTCCGCCGCCACCGACAACGCCGCCGGCGTCAAGCACCAGGGTGCGGCGAAGACCGCGAGAATTCCCATCAAGGTCGTCGCGGCGGAACGGCTGCCGAAGCCCGAATGGATCCGCGTGCGCGCGTCGTCGAGCCCGCGCTTCAACGAGATCAAGAAGATCCTGCGCGAGAACAACCTGCACACCGTGTGCGAGGAAGCGTCGTGCCCGAACATCGGCGAGTGCTTCAGCAAGGGCACCGCGACGTTCATGATCATGGGCGACATCTGCACGCGCCGCTGCCCGTTCTGCGACGTCGGCCATGGCCGTCCGCTGCCGCTCGACGCCGACGAGCCGGTCAACCTGGCGAAGACGATCGCGGCGCTCAAGCTGCGCTACGTCGTGATCACCAGCGTCGACCGCGACGACCTGCGCGACGGCGGTGCGCAGCATTTCGTCGACTGCATCCGCGCGGTGCGCGCGCATTCGCCGGCGACGCAGATCGAGGTGCTGGTGCCGGACTTCCGCGGACGCCTGGACCGCGCGCTGTCGATACTGCGCGACGCGCCGCCGGACGTGATGAACCACAACCTCGAGACGGTGCCGCGCCTGTACAAGCAGGCGCGCCCGGGCTCGGATTACGCGCACTCGCTGGCGCTGCTGCGCGACTTCAAGGCGCTGTTCCCGGACCTTCCGACCAAGTCCGGGTTGATGGTGGGCCTGGGCGAGACCGACGACGAGATCCTCGCCGTCATGCGCGACATGCGCGCGCACACATCGACATGCTGACCATCGGGCAGTACCTGCAGCCGACGCAGGGGCACCTGCCGGTGCTGCGCTACGTGCACCCGGACACGTTCGCCATGTTCGAGCGCGAGGCGTACGCGATGGGCTTCCGCCACGCCGCCGTCGGCGCGCTGGTGCGCTCGTCGTATCACGCCGACAAGCAGGCAGAGGAAGTGCTGGCAGAGGCGCCCTAGCGCGCGTTCGGATCGGCACCCTTCGGCCACAAGAGCCACATCCGGCCGTCCTGCAGCATGCGGCCGGCCTCCCTTCCCGCCTGCGGCCCGAATCCCCAGAAATAGTCGGCGCGCACGACGCCGCGAATGGCGCCGCCGGTGTCCTGCGCCATGACGAGACGCGTGCAGCGGAGTCTTCGACAGCGGCATCGTCGTGGCGAGGAAGACCGGTGCGCCCAGCGGAATGGCGCGCGCATCGACGGCGATCGTGCGTTCCGCGAGCAGCGGCACGCCGAGCGTCCCGATCGGTCCGTCGATGCGCGCTTCGGGCGAACCTGGCGTCGCGGGCGGCACTTCGCGGAAGAACACGAAGCTCGGATTCTCGTCGAGCAGCGCGCGCGTTTCGCTGGGGTGCGCCTTCGCCCACGCGCTGATGCCCTGCATCGACGCGCGTTCGCGCGGCAGGTCGCCGCGCTCGATCAGCACCCGCGCAATCGATCGGTACGGGTGGCCGTTCTGGTCGGCGTATCCCAGGCGAATCACCGAGCCGTCGGCCAATTCGATGCGGCCCGAACCCTGGATCTCGAAATAGAAGGCCTCGACCGGATCTTCGACGTACACAAGCGTCTTTCCAGTTACGGGAATTGCCGCCGCGCTCGATGTCCGCGCGGGTCCAGTACGGCACGACCTTCTTGCCGTCGACGCGGGCGCGCACGCGCTTGTCCTTCAGCTCCGGGTAAAGGTCGGACAGGTCCACGGTCAGCAGGTCGTCGGGCGGCGCGTACAACGGCACGGTGAATTGCGGCGTGCGTTCGCGCGAACCTTTGAGCAGCGGTTCGTAGTATCCGGTGACGCGCCCCACGTCGCGGCCATCGGCGTCGGCGACGCGGTATGGGATAAAATGGGTTTCGAAGAAAGCGCGAACGGCGACAGGGTTGGCCGCATCGACTTGTTCCGAAGCGGCGCACGGCGGCTGCCAGAGGTCCTGTGTCTTTGCATCGGCCAGCAGCGCGCGGCAGCCGATCCGGAACGCGGGCCATACGGCCTCGACCGGATCGCTGTTCCAGCCAGGCACGTCTGCCCACGCCGCGGGCGTGAAGACCGGCCGCGCAACGGCGGCAGGCGTGGGAACGGTGGCGGCGCCGTGACGGGCGGCACGGCGGCGGGCGGAGTCGGCGGTGGCGCGGGAATCGTCTGACAACCCGCGAACAGCAGGCAGGACAGCACCCAGGCGCGTGCCACGGTGCGCGCTGCGCCAGGAAAGGTCGATGCCATGGAATGGTTCTTCATCGAGGCGCTCGTCGCGTTGGCGGTAGCCATCGGCATCGTGTGGTGGACCATGGCGCCGCAGAAGAAGCGCGACGGAAAATCCAGCGCCACGCCCAAGGCGAAGCCTTAGTGCAGCGTGCGCGGCACGGACAGCGTGAACAGGGGAATCGGCGCGTCGAAGGCCTTCCCGTCCGCCGCCATCATCTGGTAGCTTCCCTGCATGGTGCCCACGTTGGTCGGGATCGAGGCGCCGCTGGTGTATTCGAAGGACTCGCCGGGCTTGAGCACCGGCTGCTGGCCGACCACGCCGAGGCCCTTGACCTCCTGCACCTTGTGATCGGCGTCGGTGATGATCCAGTGACGGCTCAAGCAGCTGGGCGGCGACGTCGCCGGTGTTCGTGATCTTGATCGTGTAGGTGAAGACGTACTGGTCCTTCGCAGGGTCGGATTGATCCGCGAGGAACCTCGCCACAGGCTCCACCGTCACTTCGTATCGTTTGCTCTCCGCCATGCCTAGCTCGATCACTTCGCACCCAACCTGCCCACGCGGATTATAGCCCGATGCCCACGACCTTCAGGATTGCGCCGTCGCTGTTGTCCGCGGATTTCTCGCGCCTGGGCGAGGAGGTGCGCGCGGTCGTCGCGGCCGGCGCGGACATGATCCATTTCGACGTGATGGACAATCATTACGTTCCCAACCTGACGATCGGTCCGCTGGTCTGCGCCGCGATCAAGCCGCACACCAGCGTGCCGATCGACGTGCACCTGATGGTCAAGCCGGTCGACGCATCGTGCCGGATTTCGCCAAGGCGGGCGCCTCGATCATCAGCTTTCACCCGGAAGCCTCCGAGCATGTCGACCGCACGATCGGGCTCATCCACGACCATGGCGTCAAGGCGGGGCTCGTGTTCAACCCGGCCACGCCTCTCGACTGGCTGATGCACGTGATCGACAAGCTCGACCTCGTGCTCATCATGTCGGTGAATCCGGGATTCGGCGGGCAGTCGTTCATTCCCCACGCGCTGGACAAGCTGCGCGCGGCGCGCAAGCTGGTGGACATGGCGCAGCAGCGCACGGGCCGGCCGATCATGCTCGAGGTCGACGGCGGCGTGAAGGTCGACAACATCGCCGAGATCGCGCGAGGCCGGCGCCGACACGTTCGTCGCCGGCAGCGCGATATTCGGCGCCAAGGACTATCGCGCGACGATCGCGCGCGATGCGCGCGGCGCTGGCGGCGCAGGGCCGCTAGCCCTCGCCATCGCGGGCGGTCGATGCTATGATCGATCGCATCGGATGGCCGCGCCTCGCTGGCCGCACCGAACCCTGACATGAACCTCGACTCCTCCAACTGCAACAGCCTCCCGGCCGGCCCGGGTTGGCGGCGCAAGGGCGAGTGGCGCTGGCAGCGCCCCTCCTAGTTCCTTCGCGTCTTCGCGTCGCGCGCAATAACCTCAAGCGACGCTCCAGTTGACAGGCTGTTCCGAAGCATGAGGTTCGAAGCATGATCACCGAAGCCGAATTCCGCGCCCTTGCCGCCAAGGGCTACAACCGCATCCCGCTCGTGCTCGAGACGTTCGCCGATCTCGACACGCCGTTGTCGCTGTACCTGAAGCTTGCCGCGACGCGCTACACGTTCCTGCTGGAATCCGTCGTCGGAGGCGAACGCTTCGGACGCTATTCGTTCATCGGCTTGCCGGCGAAGATCCGGCTGCGCGTGCGCGGCAGCCACACCGAAGTCGAGGATGACCACGGCGTCGTCGAGACGCACGACGGCGATCCACTGACCTTCATCCAGGCGTTTCGCGAGCGCTTTCGCGCGGCGCCGCTGCCGGGCTTGCCGCGCTTCTGCGGCGGGCTGGCCGGCTACTTCGGCTACGACACGGTGCGCCACATCGAGACCCGCCTCGCGCATTCGGCCAAGCCGCCGACGCCCGCGCTGGCCGACGTTCCCGACATGCTGCTGCTCCTGTCCGAGGAACTCGCCGTCGTCGACAACCTGGGCGGCAAGATTTCGCTGATCGTCTACGCCGATCCGGCCGTGCCCGATGCCTACGCGCATGCCGCAGCCCGGCTCACCGAGCTGCGGCGGAAGTTGCGCGAGCCGGTGGCGATTCCCTTCGGCACCGCGTCGGCGGTCACGCGGGCGACGAGCGAGTTCGGCGAAGCCGGCTACAAGGCGGCCGTGGCGCGAACCAAGGAGTACATCGCGGCCGGCGACATCATGCAGGCGGTGATCTCGCAGCGGATGTCGATGCCGTTCACGGCGCCGCCGCTGTCGCTGTATCGCGCGCTGCGCTCGCTGAATCCGTCGCCCTACATGTTCTACTACGACTTCGGCGATTTCCACGTCGTCGGTGCGTCGCCGGAAATCCTCGTGCGCAAGGAAGGCACGACGATCACGCTGCGCCCGATCGCCGGAACCCGGCCGCGGGGCAAGACGCGCGAGGCCGACGAAGCGCTCGCGAGCGAGCTCGCGCACGACCCGAAGGAAATCGCCGAGCACGTCATGCTGCTCGACCTGGGCCGCAACGACGTCGGGCGCGTCGCCACGACCGGCTCGGTCCAGGTCTCCGACCAGATGGTGATCGAGCGCTATTCGCACGTGATGCACATCGTGTCCAACGTCGAGGGCCAGTTGAAGCCCGGGCTCACCAGCATCGACGTGCTGCGCGCGACGTTTCCCGCCGGCACCGTGAGCGGCGCGCCGAAGGTGCGCGCGATGGAAATCATCGACGAACTGGAGCCGACGAAGCGCGGCATCTACTCCGGCGCGGTGGGCTACATCAGCTTCCAGGACGACATGGACACGGCGATCGCGTTGCGCACCGCGGTGCTCAAGGACGGCACGCTGTACGCGCAGGCGGGCGGCGGCATCGTCCACGACTCGTCGCCGGAGGGCGAGTGGCAGGAAACGCTGAACAAGCTGCGGGCGGTGCTGCGCGCGGCCGAGATGGTGCAGCAGGGCCTGGACGAGCCGGAGGGAAAGTGATGAACCCCCACGCTCACTGCGTTCGCTGCCCCCAAGGGGGCGCACAGTGCCCTTCGGGCGGCCGTGCGGGCACTGAGGGGCACTGACCATGCTGCTCATGCTCGACAACTACGACAGCTTCACCTACAACCTCGTCCAGTACCTGAGCGAACTGGGCGCCGACGTCCGCGTCTATCGCAACGACGCGATCACCGTCGACCAGGTCGCGGAACTCGGGCCCGCGCAGATCGTCGTCTCGCCCGGGCCGTGCACGCCCAACGAGGCCGGCATCTCGGTGCCGCTGATCCAGCGCTTCGCCGGGCAAGATCCCGATCCTGGGCGTCTGTCTCGGGCATCAGGCGATCGGGCAGGCGTTCGGCGGCCGCGTCGTGCGCGCGCAGCGGGTGATGCATGGCAAGATCTCCCCGGTGACGCACGACGGCCGCGGCGTTTTCGCGGGCGTTCCCGCGCCGTTCGCGGTGACGCGATACCATTCGCTGGCGATCGAGCGGGCGAGCCTTCCCGAAGCGCTGGAAGTCACCGCGACATCGGACGATGGCGAGATCATGGGCGTGCGCCATCGCCAGCTACGCGGTCGAGGGCGTGCAATTCCATCCGGAGGCGATCCTGACCGAACACGGCAAGCGACTGCTCGCCAATTTCCTGGAGGGAAAGAGATGAAAACGATCATGGTCACGCTGGCGATGTTCCTGCTCGCGATCGCTGCGCCCGCAACGGCCGGTGCGCTGGACGAATGCCAGATCGCCGGCGATCACGCTGCCGTGATGAAGTGCCTGGTCGATGCCGATGCGCAGGCGCAGGCATCGCTGCGCAATGCGGAGGCCGCCGCAGGTACGCGTGCGCGCGAAATCGACAACGCCACCGGCAGGGCCGTCGCCAACGCGGCGCTGGCCAAGACGCTGCGCCCGTTCGCGGACTACCGGACGACGCAGTGCGATTACGTCAAGGCGCTCTACGCGAGCGGCACCGGCGCCGACCAGGCTCTGCTGGGCTGCCGCGTCGACATCACGCGGCGGCGCGTCCGCGAACTGCAACCATAGGCACCGCACATGTCCATCACCATCCACGATGCGCTGCAGCGCACGATCGAGCACCGCGAGATCTTCCACGACGAGATGCTGTCGCTGATGCGGCAGATCATGAGCGGCGAGGTGTCGCCGGTGATGATCGCCGCGCTGACCGTCGGCCTGCGCGTGAAGAAGGAGACGATCGGCGAGATCGCCGCCGCCGCGCAGGTGATGCGCGAACTGTCGACCAAGGTCGACGTGCCCGACCGCGAGCACCTGGTCGACATCGTCGGCACGGGCGGCGACGCGTCGCACACGTTCAACATCTCGACGGCGTCGATGTTCGTCGCCGCGGGCGCGGGCGCGCGCGTGGCCAAGCACGGAGGCCGCTCGGTGTCGTCGCGATCGGGCAGCGCGGATGTGCTCGAGGCGCTCGGCGCCAACATCATGCTGACGCCGGCGCAGGTCGCCGCATGCATCGCCGAGACGGGCGTGGGCTTCATGTTCGCGCCCAACCATCATTCGGCGATGAAGCACGCGGGACCGGTGCGCAAGGAGCTGGGCATCCGCACGATCTTCAACATCCTGGGCCCGCTCACCAATCCGGCGGCGCGCCGAACCAGCTGATCGGCGTGTTCCACCCGGACCTGGTCGGCATCCACATCCGCGTGCTGCAGCGACTGGGCAGCTCGCACGCGCTCGTCGTCTACGGCCGCGACGGCATGGACGAGGTCTCGCTCGGCGCGGCGACGATGGTCGGCGAGCTCAAGGACGGCGAAATACTCGAATACGAAATCCACCCCGAGGACTTCGGCATGTCGATGAAGTCCAATCGCGGCCTCAAGGTCAAGGACGCGGTCGAGTCGAAGGAAATGCTGCTGGAGGCGCTCGGCAACGTCGACGGCACGCCGCGCGAGATCGTGACGCTCAACGCGGGAGCGGCGCTGTATGCCGCGAACGTCGCGACGTCGATCCCGGACGGCATCGTCCGCGCGCGCGAGGCGATCGCCAGCGGTGCGGCCAGGCGCAAGCTGGACGCGTTCGTCGCGACGACGCAGAAGCTCGCGACGAAGGCATCATGAGTACCGCGGCCGTAGTTGTCCTGGCCGCAAGCGTGGGGGTCCGTCAATGAGCAGAAGCGACATCCTCGCGCAGATCATCTCGACGAAGGCCGAGGAGGTCATCAACGCGCAGGTCGCGCGGCCGTTCGGCGCCGTCGACGCAGCGGCGCGCGCCATGCCGTCCGTGCGCGGATTCGAGCGTGCGCTGCGGGCGAAGATCGCCGCGGGGCGTCCCGCGGTGATCGCCGAAATCAAGAAGGCCAGTCCGAGCAAGGGCCTGCTGCGCGAGGCGTTCGATCCGCCGGCCATTGCCGCGAGCTACGAAGCGCGCCGGGGCGGCGTGCCTCTCGGTACTGACGGACAGGCCGTTCTTCCAGGGCGATCCCGGACTATCTGGTCGCGGCGCGGGCCGCGTGTTCGCTTCCGGTGCTGCGCAAGGAATTCATCATCGACGACTACCAGGTCGCCGAGTCGCGCGCGCTCGGCGCCGACGCGATCCTGCTCATCGTCGCGGCGCTGGAGGACGCGCAGATGGCGAGCCTGGAGGCCGCGGCGCACGCCTACGCATGGATGTCCTGGTCGAAGTGCACGATGGCGACGAGCTCGACCGCGCGCTTGCGCCTCAAGACGCCGCTCATCGGCATCAACAACCGCAACCTGCGCAATTTCAGCGTGACGCTGGACACCACGCTCAACCTGCTTTCACGCGTGCCGGCGGACCGGTTGGTGGTGACCGAAAGCGGCATCCAGGTCCAGCGCGACGTCGCGCTGATGCGCTCCCGCGGCGTCCATGCCTTCCTGGTCGGCGAGGCGTTCATGCGCGCGCCGGACCCGGGAGCGGCGTTGACGGCGCTGTTCGGCTGACGCACCGACGAAGTCCTCCGGTTTGCTATCATGCCCTGCCGTGTACGCGGGGCTGAAGGGGAGGATTTCAGGGTCCCGTCTCGGCAACGCCCGGTGTTCATCGCCAAACTCCACGCTTCACGTTGCCCTTGAAGGACGCGCACGGTGTCGGCCATTGCCGTCGAAAACGTCAGCAAGCACTGGACTACGCCCTCCGGCCAGGTGCGCGCCGTCGACGCCATATCGTTCGAATTGGCCGCAGGCACGTTCAACGTACTGCTTGGACCCTCCGGATGCGGCAAGTCCACGACGCTGCGACTGATCGCGGGGCTGGAAACTGCCGACGGCGGCCGCGTCATCATCGATGGCCGCGACGTCACCGGGCTGCCGCCGGCGCAGCGCAGCATCGCCATGGTGTTCCAGAGTTACGCGCTGTTTCCCCACCTCACCGTGGCCGAGAACATCCTGTTCGGACTTCACGTGCGGCGCGTCTCCGCCGCGGATTGCCGGACGCGACTCGCGCGCGTGGCGGACCTCCTCGGCCTGTCGCCGCTTCTGGCGCGCAAGCCGTCGCAGCTCTCCGGCGGCCAGCAGCAGCGCGTGGCGCTGGGCCGGGCGATCATCAACGAGGCGCCGGTGTGCCTGATGGACGAGCCGCTGTCGAACCTCGACGCGCAGTTGCGCGCGGAAATGCGGCTGGAGATCCGGGCGCTGCAGCGCAAGCTCGGCATCACGATGGTGTACGTCACGCACGACCAGGTCGAAGCGATGTCCATGGCCGACCGCGTGATCCTGCTCAACGGTGGACGCATCGAGCAGAACGGCACGCCGATCGAGCTCTACGAGCAGCCCGCGAATACGTTCGTCGCACGGTTCATCGGCACGCCGCCGATGAACCTGCTGGCGCTGGAACCCGGCGCCGGCGGCGCGATCATCCGCGGCGCGGAAGGACCGGCGGTGCTGCCGGCCCATTGCGCCGGCGGCATGCTGGGCGTGCGGCCGGAACACATCGAGTCTCGCGTTCGAGCGCGGCGTGCGCGCGCGCGTCGACAGCGTCGAATACTTAGGCGGCGACTCGCTGGTGGCGTGCCGGATCGGCGCCCAGCCCGTCGCTGTGCGCGCGCAAGGCAACGTCGGTCTGGCGTCGGGCGATACGGCGTGGCTCGACGTGGGCGCCCGGCGCACAGCACTATTTTGCGGAAGACGGCGCCAGCCGCGACGTTCCCGCGCAGCAGAAGTCCGAAACGCAGATTGCCTGACAACACGCGGAGCCCAATCCGCGGCCTTTGGAGGAGAGAACCATGTGGCATCGAAATATCCGTAATGCAATGATCGCGCTGTTTGCGGCCGCGATTCTGTTCGCGCCCGCGCTGGCGCAGGCGCAAACCGAGGTGTCGTTCTACTACCCCGTTGCCGTGGGTGGCCCGATCACCAAGATCATCGACGGCCTCGCGGCCGATTTCGAGAAGGAAAACCCGGGGATCAAGCTCAGGCCGATCTACTCCGGCAGCTATCAGGATTCGGTCACCAAGGCGCTGACCGCCGTGAAGAGCGGCGAGCCGCCGGTGACGTCGATTCTCCTGTCCACCGACATGTACACGCTGATCGACGAGGACGCGATCCAGCCCTTCGACGACCTCATCAAGACGCCGGAAGACAAGGCGTGGCTGAAGAGCTTCTACCCGGCGTTCATGGAGAACAGCCAGACCGGCGGCAAGACGTGGGGCATCCCGTTCCAGCGCTCGACCATCGTCCTGTATTACAACAAGGAGATGTTCAAGGAAGCCGGGCTCGATCCCAACCGTCCGCCCGCGACGTGGAAGGAGATGACCGAGTACGCGCAGAAGCTGACCAAGCGCGACGCGTCGGGCAAGGTCACGCAATGGGGCGTGCAGATCCCGTCGTCGGGCTTTCCCGTACTGGCTGTTCCAGGGGCTCGCGATCCAGAACGGCGGCATCCTGATGAATCCCGCCGGCACGCAGACGTTCTACGACAAGCCCGAGGTGATCGGCGCGCTGCAGTACTGGGTCGACCTCGTGAACAAGTACAAGGTCCATCCGGAAGGCATCGTCGAGTGGGGCACCACGCCGAAGGACTTCTTCGAGAAGAAGGTGGCGATGGTGTGGACCACGACCGGCAACCTGACCAACTTCAAGACCAACGCCAAGATGGACTTCGGCGTCGCGATGCTGCCGGCCGGCAAGCAGCGCGGCAGCCCGACCGGTGGCGGCAATTTCTACCTGTTCAAGAAGTCGACGCCGGCGCAACGCGATGCCGCGTTCAAGTTCATCAAGTGGGTGACCACGCCGCAGCGCGCTGCGCAATGGGGCATCGACACCGGCTACGTCGCGGTGCGCCCGGATGCGTGGGACACGCCGGTGATGAAGCAGTATGTCGCGGGGTTCCCGGCCGCCGCGGTCGCGCGTGACCAGTTGCCGTTCGCCAAGGCAGAATTGTCGACGCACGACAACCAGCGCGTCACCAAGGCGCTGAACGACGGACTGCAGGCGGCGCTGACCGGCAGCAAGACGCCCGAGCAGGCGATGAAGGACGCGCAGGCACAGTCGGAACGGATCCTGCGCACATACCGGCGCTAGGCGACCAGGGCCGATCAGCGCAACGCGGACCCGAAGCGCTTCCGTTGAATCGCCGGACGCAGTGGGTGTACGGCTGGCTGCTGCTGCTGCCGGCGATGGCGCTGCTCGCGCTGTTCACCCACTATCCGGCGGTCGCGAACCTGTGGCACAGCTTTCACTCGACGCCCAAGGGCGATCGGCCCGCGGCATTCGTCGGCCCTCGACAACTATCGGCAGCTGGTCGAGGACCCGATCTTCTGGCAAGCGCTGTCCAACAATCTCTGGTACGCGCTGGGGACGATTCCCGTATCGATTGCGCTGGCGCTGCTGATGGCCGTGTGGGTGAACGACCGCATTCCCGGCCGCGGCATCCTGCGCCTCGCGTATTTCACGCCGACGGTGCTGCCGATGATCGCGGTGGCCAACATCTGGCTGTTCTTCTACACGCCGCAATACGGGCTGCTGGAACAGGTCACCGGCGCGCTTGGGCTGCCCAGCCACAACTGGCTGGGCAGCAAGGAGACCGCGCTGGGCGCGCTGATGGTCGTCACGATCTGGAAGGAAGCCGGCTTCTTCATGATCTTCTACCTGGCAGCGCTGCAGTCGATGTCGCCGCACCTGGCGGAGGCGGCCGCCATGGAAGGCGCGTCGCGCTGGTATTTCTTTCGCCGCGTCACGTGGCCGCTGCTGATGCCGACCACGCTGTTCGTGCTGGTGAACGCGGTGATCAACGCGTTCCGCCTGGTCGACCACGTCGTCGTGATGACGCGAGGCGGGCCGGACAACGCGACAGAGCTGCTGCTCTACTACATCTATGAAATCGGCTTCCGGTTCTGGGACTCGGCCTACGCCGCCGCGCTGACGATGGTGCTGCTGGCCATCCTGGGCCTCGTCGCGCTCGTGCAGTTCCATTTCGTCGAGCGCCGGGTGCACTATCAATGAGCGCGGCGATGAACGTCTACGAGCCGCACGGCATGGGACGCGCCCTGGAGACGATCGGCGCGTGGGTGTTGGGCGTGCTTTGGGTGCTGCCGCTCCTGTACGCGTTCTGGACCGCGTTCCATACCGCCGAATTCTCCACGCGCATTTCGCTGTCCGCGCCGCTGACGCTGGACAACTTCATTGCGGCGTGGCACGCGGCGCCATTCGCGCGTTACTTTCTCAACACGGTGCTGCTGGTGGCGATGGTGCTTGCGGCGCAGCTGGTGCTGACCACGCTCGCTGCCTACGCATTCGCGCGCTTCGAATTCCCCGGGCGCAACTTCCTGTTCGCGCTGGTTCTCGTGCAATTGATGGTCATGCCCGACGTGCTGATCGTCGAGAACTACCGGACGATGACCGCGCTCGGTCTGAAGGACACGATCACGGGCATCGGGCTGCCGTACATGGCCAGCGCGTTCGGCATCTTCCTGCTGCGCCAGACCTTCAAGGGCGTGCCGCGGGAACTGGACGAAGCCGCGCGAGTCGAGGGTTGCACGCCGCTGCAGGTGCTGTGGAAGGTCTACGTGCCGCTCGCGCGGCCTACCTATCTCGCGTACGCGCTGGTCAGCGTCAGCTATCACTGGAATAATTTCCTGTGGCCACTCATCATCACCAACTCGGTCGAAGCGCGTCCGGTGACCGTGGGCCTGCAGGTGTTCTCGTCGACCGACCAGGGCATTGACTGGTCGATCATCACGGCGGCCACGCTGCTGACCACCGCGCCCGTTGCTGCTTGCCTTCCTCCTCTTCCAACGTCAATTCGTCCAATCATTCATGCGAGCCGGAATACGATGAAGCTCATTACCTGGAACGTGCAGTGGTGCTGCGGTGTCGACGGCAAGGTCGACCCGGCGCGCATCGTGACCGAGGCCCGCCGCCAGGCCGATTTCGACGTGCTCTGCCTGCAGGAGATCGCCGACAACTATCCGCATCCGCGGCTGGCGGGGAGCGCGGGAGAGGATCAGTTCGCGCTGCTTTCGACGCTGCTGCCGGGTTACACGGCGATTCCGGGCGTGGCCACGGACCATCCGGGCGAAGGCGGCCGCCGCCGCCGCTTCGGCAACATGATCTTTTCGCGCCTGCCGGTGCAGCAGGTCTTCCGCTACCTGCTGCCCTACCCGGCCGACACGGATTTTCTCGGCATGCCGCGCATGGCGCTGGAGGCGGTGGTCAGCGCGCCTTTTGGCGACGTTCGGGTGATCACCACGCACATCGAGTACTACTCCGTCATGAAGCGCACGGCGCAGCTCGACGCCCTGCGCGGGATCTATGCGCAGGGGTACCAGTATTCCAAGGGTCTGCGCGTGACCGGCACCGACGGCGGCCCGTTCCAGACCTACCCGCGCCCGGCGGCGACGATCATCACCGGTGACTTCAACATGCCTCCATCGGATCCGGGACACGCGCAAATGCTGGCGCCGTTCGCCGACGACACGCCTGCCCTGACCGACGCATGGATGCACGCGCACCCAGGCGTGCCGCACGCGCCGACGATGTGCATCTACCAGAAGATCGACCCGACCGCGCCCGGCTATTGCTGCGACTTCATTTTTCTGAGCGAGGACTTGAAATCGCGGGTCCGCGACGTCACCGTGGATACGCAGCTGCAGGCCTCCGATCACCAGCCGGTCGTCCTGACGCTTTCCTGACGCCGGCCCGCCGAGGACCCCCCAGGGGCCGCCGCGTAGCGCAAGGCGGCTACAATTCGGAGTTGTACGCGATGGCCGTCGTGGGCGTCGCCCATTTTCCCCACAGCCGCATCCCCTTGGCCTCCTTCCCTTCCGCCTCCACCGCGCTCACGTTCACCGGCGAGCGTTTCACGCCGGAAGTGCGCGGTCCGATCTGGTACGAGCACTGGCATCGCTACGCGTTCGTCGCGTCGATCGTGCGCGGCCTGCGCGTGCTCGATGCAGCGTGCGGCGAAGGCTATGGCAGTTTTCTGCTTGCGCGCGCCGCGGCGCAGGTGACGGGCGTCGACATCTCCGCCGACGCGGTGACGCATGCCCGCGAGCGCTATCCCTCGGACAATCTCGCGTTTGTCCAGGGCTCCGTCACGCAGCTTCCGCTCCCCGACCACAGCGTCGACGTCGTCGTCTCCTTCGAGACCATCGAGCATCTGGCTCCCCAGCGCGAAATGCTGGCGGAATTCCGCCGCGTGCTGACGCCGGCGGGCGTGCTGGTCATTTCCTCGCCCAACCGTCCCATCTACAACGAAGCGGGGCAGGTCGAGAATCACTTTCACGTCAGCGAGCTCGATCGCGCCGAACTGAAGGCGCTGCTCGATCCCGCGTTTCCGCAGCAGGCCTGGCATGCGCAGCGCGTGGTCGCCCAGTCCGCGCTCTGGGCCGAGGGGGGCGGCGGCAGCGAGACGCGCTATACGGTGCTCGAATCCGACGAAGTGCGTGAGGCGCGCCTGCCGGCGCCGCCCATGTACTTCGTCGTCGCGTGTGCGGCTGCGGGCGCGCCGCTGCCCAAGCTGCCCGCGCTGTCGCTGTTCGACGATGGCGCGCTGTCGCTGTGGCGCGACTATGCGCGGGCGCTCACCCGCGAGAGGCAGCTTGCGTGGGACGAACTCGATGCGCGCGCGATCGCCGAGGCCCGCCTGGCCGAGCTGATAGCCGCCGTCAATGCGCTGGCGAGTGAAAAGGACGCGGGCCTGGAGAAGGACCGGCGCATCGCGGCGCTGGCAGGTGTGCGGGCCGAACTTGCCCGGGAGGAAGCGGCACACGCCGCGACGCGCGAGCGGCTCGCCTATCGCGAGTCCCCGCGCGGATGGCTGCGGCTGCCGTTCTCCGTGCTGAAGCGCCGCTGGTCGGATCCGCGCTGATGCCTTCCGTCGACGTCATCGTTCCGGTCTATCGCAACCTGGAGGCGACGCGTCGCTGCATCGAGAGCGTCCTCGCGTCATCCTGTCGCACTTCCTTTGAGCTGGTGATCGTCAACGATGCGACGCAGGAGGCCGAGCTCGCGCGATACCTGCGCGAACTGGCGGATCGCGGCCGCGCGACGCTGATCGAGCAGCCCGTGCATCAAGGTTATGCCGCAGCCGTGAATCGCGCGTTCGCGCTGCATCGCGACCGCGATGTGGTCGTGCTGCAGTCCGACGCCGAAGTCGCGAACGATTGGCTCGACCGGCTCGTCCCCCGCGGCGATGCCCGGGGAATCGGCGTCATCGGCACGTTCACCCACAACGCGGGGACGGCGACCTATCCGCTTCCGCGCAGCGACAACCCGCTGCCGGCGGGCATGACCGTCGCCACGCTGGATGCGCTGTTCGCGCGAGCCAATCCGGGGGCTACGGCCGTGGTGCCGGCCGTGGCCGGGCCCTGTCTTTACTTTCGCCGCGACTGCCTCGATGTGGTCGGCGCGCTCGATGCAACTCCGCTCGGCAGCGACTACGGTGTCGAAGTCGATTTCTGCCTGCGCGCGGGTAGCGCGGGGTTCAGAAACATCCTTGCCGGCGATGTGTTCGTCGGTCATTCCGGCCACGCGACGTTCGGCGCGCGCGAAGCGAGCGAACTGGCGAGCCGCACCGAGCTCGCACTGTCCAAGCTCTATCCCGCGTACGCCAACCAGAAGGCGGAGGCACTGGTCCGCGACCCCGGCCGGCCATTCGCGCGGCGCGTCGATCTGCTGCGACTGGCCGAGTCGCCTGCGCGTCCGCTGCTGTTCATATCCCATCCCTGGGGTGGAGGCATCCGTCGCCACATGAACGACCTGGCGTCGCTCATCTCCACGCGATGCGAGGTGCTCTATCTCGAGCCCGCTTCCGACGACACGGTAAAGCTGTATTGGCCGCGCGCCGGCGAGAACTTCGCGGTCTACTTCACGCTGCCGGGCGAGCTGCCGGAGCTTGCCGCGCTGCTGCGTTCGATCGGCGTCGAGCGGCTGCATTTTCACCACGTGCACCTGTTGCCGCGCGCCATTCTCGAACTCCCATCGGCCGCGGGCGTACCCTACGACTGCACGCTGCACGACTACTTTGCGATTTGTCCGCAATACCACCTGGTCACGGAACACGGGCAATACTGCGGCGAGCCCGATGCGACCGGATGCGCCGCATGCCTGACGCGTCGCCCCGGCCAGTGGGGCCTCGATATCACGGCGTGGCGCGGAGCATTCGGGCAGTTGCTTCGCGGAGCGGACCGCGTCATAGCGCCATCGCACGACGTGGAGCGGCGCGTCCGTCACTACTTCCCCGACGTGTCGATCCAGGTCTGGCCGCATCCGGAGGTCGCGCCCAGTCCCCCGCCGCGGATAGCGCGCGTCGCCATCCTGGGAAACCTGTCGCCCGAAAAGGGGCTGAACGTGGTGGCTGCCTGCGCGCAGGAAGCGAGGGCGCTGGGCCTTCCGCTTGGTGTTTCGCCTGCTGGGGTCCACCACCGAACCGATCGCCCAGTCGCCGGAGGTTCCGCTCACGATCCACGGACAATATGTCGACGCGGACCTGCCCGGGCTGATCGGCGCCGAGAAGCCGGACGTGATCCTGTTTCCGGCGCAGGTCCCGGAGACCTACGCGTATACGCTGTCCATTGCACTTGCCTCGGGATTGCCGATCGTCGCGTCGGACTTGGGCGCGTTTCCGGAACGCCTGGCGGGTCACCCGCGCTCGTCGACCGTTCCCTGGAATGCGCCGCCCGCGGTGTGGAACGAAGCCCTGCTCGCCGCCGCCGGATTGCATCGACACCCGACTGCTCCCACGACCGTGATCGGGATCAAGGTGGAGAGCTGATGGATCCCAGGGAATACGTGCGCAAGTACCTTGCGCGCGTGCCTCCGGGTTTGCGCGGACCCCGCCCGGCCGCCAGTCTCCCGGCCCTGGACGAGCGTCACTATTACCTCGCCGAAGGCCACGTCGACACACCGCCGCTGTCGCTGATCCAGCTGTTTTCCGCCGGCGTCGACTGCGGCCATACGGAGGCCCGCAACGAGCTCAAGCGGCGCGTGGAGGTGGTGGACCAGCAACTCGAGGAATTTCGCGCGATTCGCGATTCGCGCGCAGGGCGATCGCGAGCAACTTGCGGCCGAACTGCTCGCGGCGCAGCGCACGTTGTACACGATGCAGATTCGCACGGGAAACGATGAAACGTCGCTTGCCATCGCGCGGCATCGCATCGACGAGCTCGAGGCGTCGACGAGCTGGCGCCTGACTGCGCCGGTTCGCGCCGGTGGTCATCGCGCGAAAATACTGCTTGCGCGTACGCGGGCGCGCTGGGCCACGATTCGTCGCACGCCGCACTTCGCGGCGCTGATGTGGTCGATACTTCGCAACGAGGGAGCGGCGGCGGCGTTCAGGCGTGGGTTGGGACAAGCTCCAGGGAAAGGGGCGTTTCAAGGCCCAGCGCGCGCCGATGTTCGAGACGGAGGCGTCCATCACACCGCTCGCGTTCGCGGTGAACGATGCGCCCCGCGTGTCGATCGTGATTCCCGTGTTCGGCAATCCATTGCTTACCTTTACCTGCCTGAAAAGCGTTCAGGCGCATTCCCCCGCCGGGCTGATCGAGGTCCTGGTGATCGACGACGCGTCGCCGGTACCCCTTGCGGATCAGTTGAAGGACGTGACCGGTGTGCAATTCGTGCGCAACGAAGTCAATCTCGGTTTCATCGGCGCATGCAACCACGGCGCGGCGCTTGCGCGTGGAGAAATTCTGCTGTTCCTCAACAACGACACGATCGTGACGCCGGGCTGGCTCGATGCGATCCTGACGGTGTTCCGGGAACACCCGGATGCGGGGCTGGTCGGCGCCAAGCTCATCTATCCGGACGGCAGATTGCAGGAGGCGGGCGGAATCGTCTGGAGGGACGGATCGGCGTGGAACTGGGGCCGCGACGACGACCCGGACAAGCCGGAGTACAACTACCTGCGCGAAGCCGACTACTGTTCTGGCGCATGCCTAGCCATTCCGAGCGGGTTGTTCCGCGAAGTCGGGGGATTCGACGCCAGCTACGCGCCCGCATATTACGAAGACGTGGACCTCGCGTTCTCCGTGCGTGCGGCCGGGCGTACTGTCTACTACCAGCCCTTTGCAACGGTCGTTCATTTCGAGGGCCAGACGTCCGGCACGGATGAGTCCGCGGGCGTCAAGCGCCACCAGGTCGTGAATCAGGCAACCTTCGCCAACAAGTGGGGCAACACGCTGGCCCTGCACCGCGCGAATGGCATCCATCCTGAACTGGAGCATGACCGCGGCGCCCAGATGCGCGTGCTGGTCATCGACGCGTGCATGCTCACTCCCGATCACGACGCGGGCTCGCTGCGGATGAAGGCCATCCTCGAAATTCTCACATCGCTCCGCTGCAAGGTCACCTTCGTCGCCGACAACCTCGAATACCGCCAGCCCTACGTGTCGCAGCTGCAGCAGAGCGGCGTCGAAGTGCTGTTTCATCCCTATGCAGGTTCGATCGCGGAAATCCTCGCGCGCCGCAGCAGCCAATTCGACATGGTTGTGATGTCCCGCCACTACGTTGCCGTCAAGCATATCGATGTGGTGCGCTCGTTCCTGCCCCGGGCGCTGGTCGTCTTCGACACCGTTGACCTGCATTTCCTGCGCACGGAGCGTCAGGCCGAGCTGGAAGGCAGCGCCGTTGCGCGGGCGGCGGCGCGCGCCAAACGCGACGAGGAGCTGGCGCTGATTCGCAAGGCGGACGTGACGCTGGTCGTCTCGCCGTTCGAGCAGACGCTGCTCGCTGAACTGGTCCCCGATGCGCGCGTGATGGTGCTGTCGACGATTCACGAACTCCTGCCCGGCGGCAAGCCGTTTGCGGAACGCGAGGGGCTCGTGTTCATCGGCGGCTTTCAACATCCGCCCAACACCGATGCCGTGCTGTGGTACGCGCGTGAGATCCTGCCTCGGGTGCGCGAGGCGCTGCCCGGCGCCAAGACCTACATCGTCGGCAGCAACGTGCCGGCCAACGTCCGCTCGCTCGCCACCGAGGACTTCATCGTCACCGGCTACGTGCCGGACGTGACGTCCTATTTCACCGGCTGCCGCGCGTCGATCGCTCCGCTGCGCTACGGGGCCGGAGTCAAGGGCAAGATCAACCTGGCGATGAGCTACGGCCTGCCGGTGATCGCGACGACGCCCTCGATCGAAGGCATGCATTTGAACCCGGGCGAGGACGTGCTCGTCGCCGACGATCCGCAGGGCTTCGCGGCCGAGATCGTTCGCGTGTACCGGGACGAGACGCTGTGGGGCAAGCTCGCCGCCGGCGGGCGCGACAACATCCGCAAACACTTTTCCCGCGATGTCGCGCGCAGCACGGTAACGCGCCTCATCGCGCTGGCCCGCGGCAACGGCCTCACGAAGTCGGCTTGAGAAGCTAGCGGCGCCGGAACACGAGGTCGCGCACGCCGTGGCCGAGCTGCAGCCCGCGCGCCTCGAATTTGGTCAGCGGCCGCCACGCCGGTCTCGGCGCGAAATCCGCGACCGTGTTGGCGAGCAGCGGCTCTGCCGAAAGCGTTGCCAGGATCTCCTGCGCGTAGTCGTCCCAGTCCGTCGCCGCATGCAGGTAGCCGCCGGGCGCCAAACGCTGCGCGAGCGCGTGCACGAACGCCGGCTGCAGCAGGCGCCGCTTGTGATGGCGCTTCTTGGGCCACGGATCGGGGAAGTAGACGTGGATGCCTGCCAGCGACGCGGGCGGAATCATGTGCGCGACGACGTCGACGGCGTCGTGCTGGATCACGCGGACGTTGGTCAACCCCGCCGCGTCGACGCGATTCAGCAGCGCGCCGACGCCGGGGCCGTGGACTTCGAGACCCAGGAAGTCCCGCTCGGGATGCGCCGCGGCGATCGCTGCCGTTGTCTCGCCCATGCCGAAGCCGATTTCCAGCGATGACCGGCGCGATGCGGCCGAAGGCGGCCGCGAAATCGAGCGGTTCCGGCGCGTACGCGATTCCCAGCCGAGGCAGCAGCACGTCGAGCGCACGCTGTTGCGCCGGAGACATCCGTCCCTGGCGCAGCACGTAGCTGCGCACGGGACGATGATGCGCGCCAGGGCTGCCGACGCGGGTTGCGGCGGTCATTGCGCAGGGCGCGTTCCGTAGCGCTGCCATTCGGGGTCGGTCAGGCGCCGTTCGACGGTGCGCGGCTTGTCGTCGCCCTTCGCCTTGAACTCGACGACGACCGTGTTGTCGCCCTTCCACTGCGTCGTCACGTCGGACCACGCGGCGTCCGGCTTCCAGCTCAATTCCTTGCGGATGCCGTCGCGCGCGACACGCCAAACAGTGATCTCGTTGTCGCAGTCCGTCGGACAGAAGTCCGCCACCGCCGCATGCTGTCGGTCCGGCGACAGCAACGGTTCGGCGGGAAGCGCGGTCACCTGGCCCGTCGGCCGCTGCAGCGTCGCATAGCCGATGCGGTCGATGTCCGTGGTGAACAGCACCACCACGTTTACCGGGCTCCAGTAGTCCCACAGCGACCACGTCTTGGAGCCGTGCAGCGTATCGACGTCGACGAAATCGCGCGAGCCCGTCGGATACAGCAGGACCTTCAACGTCGCGCCGTCGCGGATGGCGAGATTCGGAAGCGCCTTCAGCTGGTCGGCTTCGATCAGGCGTCCGCAATGCGCCGGGCCCTCGGCCTGCGCGCACAGTTCGGTGATGCGCGCGGGCGTGACCGGCGCCGCGCGCACGGAGACGGATGTCGCGAGCGCCACCGCCCATGTCGCCGCCAGCAGCGCGCGCACGATCAGGAGATGAGTCCGGACGTCGGCGAGCTGGGGCTGCCCGCGTAGAGCTTTCTCGGCATGCGACCGGCGAGAAACGCATCGCGCCCGGCGGCGACGGCGAGCTTCATCGCGCGCGCCATGCGCACCGGGTCTTTCGCCAGCGCAATCGCCGTGTTCATCAGCACGCCGGAACATCCCAGCTCCATCGCGACCGCGGCGTCGGATGCGGTGCCCACGCCTGCGTCGACCAGCACCGGCACCTTCGCCTGGTCGACGATGAGCTTGAGGTTCCAGGGATTGAGGATGCCCATCCCCGAGCCGATCAGCGAGGCGAGCGGCATGATCGCCACACAGCCGATCTGCTCCAGTTCGCGCGCGATGATGGGATCGTCGGACGTGTACACCATCACGTGGAATCCGTCGGCCACCAGCGCCTCGGCGGCCTTCAGCGTCTCGCGCACGTTGGGGTACAGCGTTTCCTTGTCGCCCAGCACTTCGAGCTTGGTGAGCGCGTGGCCGTCGAGCAGTTCGCGCGCGAGCTTCAGCGTGCGCACCGCGTCGTCTGCCGTATAACAGCCGGCGCTGTTGGGCAGGTACGTGAATTCCGACGGCGGCAGCGCGTCGATCAGCGATGGCGCGCCCGCGTCCTGCCCGATGTTCGTGCGCCGAATGGCCACGGTGACGATCTGCGCGCCCGATGCGACGACGGCTTCGCGAGTCTGCGCGAAATCGCGGTACTTGCCCGTACCGACCAGCAGGCGCGAACGGTACGCACGTCCCGCGATGACAAGCGGATCGTCCAGTGCCGCAGTTTCGACAGGCGCATTCATCGCACCATTTTACGCCGGTGGAAACGAAAGCGGATCGGCGCCGGGTTTCCCTGCCTTGCCTATCCGCCGCCGACCGCGGCCACGACCTCGAGCCGGTCGCCGGAAGCGACCCGCGTCTGTCCATACCGGCTTTTGGGAACGATCTCGCCGTTCATTTCCACGGCGATGCGCTTGCCTTCAAGGTTGAGCGCACGCACCAGTTCCGCGACCGTCGCCGGAGGCGGGTCGAAGCGATGGGGGGATCCGTTGAGCATCACCTGCATGAAGGCGGATGATAGCGCGTCCGCCGGCCGCCCTCCGGGGTCAACCTTGCGCGTCCCCGCCGCGTTAATCAACGATAATGGCGATTGCGAAGGTCGTGCCTGTCGGACGCGGGCAGGTCCGCGCATCGGCACCCGAGCGCCTTCCCCTGGAGCGATCATGAAAGTCCCCCGAAAGTTGGCGGCCTGGATAGCGGCTGCGTTCATGACCGTCGCCGTAACGGCTTCGGCGCAGAACGTGCCGCCGCCGAATACGCCGCCCCCAGCCGGCCTTCAGCAGGCATCGGCGCCGATGTCGCAGGACTTCCTCGACGGGCTGCTCGCCCCGATCGCGCTCTACCCGGACCAGTTGCTCGCACAGGTGCTGATGGCGTCGACCTATCCGCTGGAGGTTGTCCAGGCGGCGCGCTTCGTCAAGGCCAACCCGAATCTGAGAGGTGCCGCGCTGGACGATGCGCTGAAGAACATGCCGTGGGATCCGAGCGTGCTCTCGCTCGCCTCGTTTCCCGCAGGTGCTCGACATGATGAACGACAAGCTCGACTGGACGCAGCGCCTGGGCGACGCGTTCCTCGCCGACGAAGCTGCGGTGATGCAAACGGTGCAGGGACTGCGCGCGCGTGCACAACAGGCCGGCAACCTGCAGAGCACGGAACAGCAGCAGGTCATCGTGCAGGAGAGGACGATCATCATCCAGCCTGCGCAACCCCAGTACCTGTTCGTACCTGTCTACAACCCGACGGTGATCTTCGGCCCGTGGTGGGCGCCCGCATACCAGCCGTGGTACTGGTTCCCGCCGCCGATCTGGGGTTTTGGTCCGCGTCCGCCGAATTGGGGTTTCTATTCGGGATTCTTCTGGGGAACCGCCTGGGGAATCAGCCGCAACAACTGGGGCTGGGCGCAACCGAACTGGCGCGGCAACAACATCAACATCAATATCAACAACAACAATGTCTGGGTCAACCGACCGGCGTATCGCGACCGCGTTTCGAACAACGGCAACTGGAATCACAACGTCGATCATCGCCGTGGCGTCGCCTACCGCGACAACGCCACCGGCAACCGCTATCGGCCGACCAACAATGCCGGCGTGCAGTCGCGCGAGAATTACCGCGGCCGCGACAACGTGACGCGGCCATCCAACGGAGCCGGGGGCCGCCCAGGCATGGGCGCGGAAGGCAACATCACCCGACCCTCTCCCGGAGCAGGTGGCCGCCCCGGCACGAGCGACGGGAACAACCTGACGCGGCCGTCCCCGGGCATGTCGCCGAGACCCCCTGCCGTTGCGGACAACGCCGTGCGTCCGTCGCCCGGCGCAGGCGGTGGCGCAACGCGTCCCGCGACGTCTGTGACGCCGCCAATGCGGCAGGCGTCGCCGGGATCGCGACCGCAATCGAGCTTCCAGCCGGAATCTCGCACGCAGGTCCAGCGCGACGCCAGTCGTGGCGCGCAGAGCCGCGCGTCACCGCAGCGTCCGCCGCAGGCTGCGCAGCGTTCGGCACCGAGCGGGAACCGCGGCGGTGGTGGCGGCGAAGGTCGTCCTGGCGGCGGTGGTGGTGGTGGTGGCGGCGGAGGTGGAGGCGGCGGATCGGGACGGGGTCGCTAATGGAACACGGACGGAACGACATGAATAAGTTCAAGGCCGAAACGCTGCGTCGGTGCGCGATTGCGCTGGTGGCAATGGTTGTCCTGTCGGCGCCAATGGCGCATGCGGCAACGCCTTCGCCCGCGCCGGGCGCGCGCCCGGCCCATGTCCAGAACACTTATGCCACGCCGGAAGAAGCCGCGAAGGCGCTTGCCGACGCGATGCGCACGGATGAACGAAAACTGATCTGGCGCGTGCTGGGTCCGGGCGCCAGCAAGTTCATCCGCTCGGGCGATCCGGCACAGGACGAAGAGGCGCGCGAAGCTTTCGTCGCCGCCTACGACAAATCGGTCAAGTTCGAAAAGAGTGGCGAGGCGAAGGCGACATTGCTCGTCGGTCCGACGGATTTCCCGTTTCCCTATCCGCTGGTGATGAAAGACGGCCGCTGGCAGTTCGATGCCAAGCAGGGCAACGAGCAGGTGCTCGACCGGCGCATCGGCCGCAACGAACTGGCGGCCATCAAGGTGTGCCTGGCGTACGTGGACGCGCAGCGCGAATACGCGACGCTGGACCGCGACGCCAACGGCTTGCTCGAGTACGCGCAAAAGATGGTGAGCACCGCCGGGCACGCACGACGGACTGTACTGGGAGACGAAGGCCGGCGAGACGCCGAGTCCGCTCGGGCCGCTGACGGCGGGTCGGCAAGGCGCGGGTGCCACGACGCGCGGTTCCGGCAACTCCCTACCATGGCTACTACTACAGGATCCTGACCGGCCCAGGGCAAGGACGCGCCCGGCGGCGCGTACGACTACATCGTCAACGGCAGGATGATCGGCGGCTTCGCGCTGGTGGCCTACCCGGCGCGCTGGGGCGGCTCCGGCGTAATGACATTCATCTGCAATCACGATGGCGTCGTGTTCGAACGGAACCTGGGCAAGGACACCGTGGCCACCGCATCGGCGATGACCGTCTACAATCCCGACGCGGCATGGGAGAAGTCGAAGGATCAGTAGTTCGCGCGGCTGCTCGAGGCCAGGAACGCCGCCACGGTTATCATGGCGGCGTTTCGTTGTCGATCTTCGGCATGGCCCCGATGTCGGGCGACCGTGTCCGTCGGGCAGAAAACAGGATACAACTCGAGGAGACTGGCATGCAGATCCGCGTTTTTCTCGCCGCATTGACACTGCTGACCGCCACGTCAGCCTTGGCCGACTACGATGCCGCGGGGGAAGCGCGCGAGCAGGCGCAACGCGAAGCGGCGCAGAAGGCCGAACGGGAAAAGCAGCGCCAGGCGGAAAAGATGAAGAGCGACGCCAACGCGAAGTACAACAAGGAGTTGATGGACAGCAAGCGCAAGACGCTCGGCGCCGCGGCCCAGGGCAAGTCCGACGCGGAAGTCGACAAGTTGTACGATGCCAAGATCAAGAAGGATACGGCGACGGCTTACAAGGAGGCCGATGCCGCCAAAGCGGCCTTGAGCTCGGGCCAAGGCGCCGCCGCGATGAAGTCGACCACGGGCAAGTCGATGAAGGAGGTCCAGAACATGTCGGAGGCCGAACTCGAGGCGTGGTCCAAGGAAATGGAAAAGAAGTACGTCAAGTGACGCCTTGGTGCCGCCAGCAACCTCCGCCATGGACCCTGTCGCGGTCGTGCAACGCCAGCTCGACGCCTACAACGCGCGCGACCTGCCGCGCTTTCTCGCCGAGTACAGCGAAGACATTCGCGTCTATCGCCTGCCTTCGGCCGAGCCGGCCCTGGTCGGCAAGCGCGCGTTCGGCGACTTCTACGCGACGCAACGCTTCAACCATGCCGGCCTGCACGCCGACCTGATGGGCCGCATGGCGTTCGGCAACAAGGTCATCGATCACGAACGCATCTCGGGCGTGCGGGAGCAGCCGTTCGAGCTGGCCGTTGTCTACGAGATCGACCGTGGTCTGATTGTCTGCACGTGGGCTGTGGCGGCGGACTAGCGCCCTTTTTCGCCATGCCATTTCGCCGGAGGCTGCCATGAAACGACTCCTTGCCATTCCGCTGTTGCTCTTCGTCCTCGCGGTCCATGCGGCCGACGGACCCTACAACGAAGCCGCCGACGCCCGCCAGGAAATCCGGCAAGCGTTGGCGGACGCGGCGCAGACCGGAAAATCCGTCATCGTCGTCTTCGGCGCCAACTGGTGCGGTGACTGCAAGGTCCTCGACCTCGCGATGAAGCAAGGCACGAGCGCCGCTTTGGTCGCGCGCGAGTTCAGGGTGGTCAAGGTCGACGTGGGCCGGTTCGACCGCAATGTCGCCGTCGCGGAATCCTATGGCGTGCCGCTGAAGAACGGGATTCCCGCCGTTGTCATCCTCTCTCCGGCGAACAAGATCCTCTACGTAACGCGCGCCGGGGAACTCGCCGATGCGCGCAGCATGGGCGAGAACGGAATATACGATTTCCTGCGCAAGGTGACTCCCGGGACGGGGACGGCGTCGTGACGGGAAAGGCGTTGCTGTGCGCGCTATGGGTGGCGACGGTTCCGCTGGCTGGCGCGGCACAACCCCCACCGCCCGCAATTCCGGAATCGGTGTACGCGCCCTTGAACATGGAGGAAGGAACCTGGGACGCTGACGTCACGTTCTATGAAGACGACAAGCCGAGCGGACGCGCCGCCGGTGTGCAGGTGAATACGTTTCTCGCGAACAGGCACTGGATCGTCAACGACTTCCGGATCCCTGCAAATGGAAAACTCCCCGCCTATGAAGGCCACGGGGTGTGGGGATACGATCCGGTGGCCAAGACCTATGTGAATACTTGGGTGGACACCAACGACCTCGCGGTTCGAACCGACTATGGGTACTGGCACGAGCCCGAGAAGACGATGGTCTGGTCATCGAAGCAGAGCGACGGGCAGGGGCATTTCGTCGACTACCGGATCACCGAGGAATTCAAGGGCGATATGCGCGTGTTCACGTTCTATCAGCTGGGATTGGCCAAGCCCAATCCGCATCCGCTCGTGAAGATCGTGTTCACGAAGAGAAAGACCCAACCCGCGGCCCAATAAGCGAGATGCGCGCACAGTTGCCGGCGCCGGTTGTCTCCCTGCGCCGGCGTCCCGACCCATCCATGGTCAGGCGGGTTGCGGCCGGTCCAGGTGCTCGAGCGCTTCCTGCGCCGACTCGTAGATGTGCGGCGCGACGCCGCGTTCCTCGAGCGCATCGCCCAATTTCATGCGCAGGAAGTTCGACGTGGTGTAGCGCGTGACGCGCGTGTAGAAACGCTCCGTCAGGTCCTTCACCATGGCCGAGTAGGCGTCGACCAGCTCGGGCACGATGTTGAACCCGTCGTAGTTGACGATCGCGTAGACCTTGCGGCCGATCGGCGCCAGGTTCTTCTCGACTTCCGCGCGCACATCGGCGATGTCCTGCGGCCGCCTGATGTCGAGCCGTTCGAAGTTGATGAAGAAGATGTCCTGCTCCGCCGCGAATGCAAAGCGCCGCGAGAGGGGGATGGCGAGCATGCGCTCGCGCAGACCCATCTTGCCGTCGCGGAAGATGGCGGCCTCCATCAGTCGTGGCGGCTCGTTCATCACCGGCCGGAATTCCATCTGCGCCAGCACGTCGCGCTCGAGATCCACGCCCGGCGCGATCTCGATCAGCTCGATGCCTTCGGCGCACAGCCGGAACACGGCCCGTTCGGTGACGTACAGCACGGGCTGCTCCCGCTTCCACGCGTAGCGCCCCGAGAATGTCCGGTGCTCGACGTCGCGGACGAACTTCTTCGAGCGCCCTTCGCTCAGGATGACCAGCCTGCCGCCGCTGACCTCCAGCGCCAGCTTGCCGCAGGTGAACGTGCCGACGTACACGACGGTCTTCGCGTTCTGCGAGATGTTGATGAAGCCGCCGGCGCCGGCCAGCTTCGGCCCGAATTTCGACACGTTGAGGTTGCCCTCGCGATCGGCCTGCGCCAGGCCGAGGAACGCGACGTCGAGCCCGCCGCCGTCGTAGAAGTCGAACTGGTATGGCTGGTCGATCACGGCCTGCGTGTTGATCGCCGCGCCGAAGTTCATTCCGCCGGCCGGAATGCCGCCGATCACGCCCGGCTCCGCCGTCAGCGTCAGCAGGTCGATGATGCCTTCCTCGGCGGCGATGCTGGCCACGCCCTCGGGCATGCCGATGCCGAGATTCACGACGCTGTTGGGCTTCAATTCCAGCGCGGCGCGGCGGGCGATGATCTTGCGCTCCGACATCGGCATGGCGGTCACGGCCGATGCGGGCACGCGGATTTCGCCCGCGAACGCAGCGCTGTAGGGCTCCGCGAACGTCTGCTGGTGGTATTCGGGCTTCTCCGCGACCACGACGCAATCGACGAGGATGCCGGGTACTTTCACCTGCCGCGGGTTTAGGCTGTGGCGCTCGGCGATGCGTTCCACCTGCGCGATCACGATGCCGCCGGAGTTGTGCGCCGCCATCGCGATGGCCAGCGCCTCCAGCGTGAGCGCCTCGCGTTCCATCGTGATGTTGCCGTCCGGGTCGGCGGTCGTGCCGCGGAAGATTCCGACGTTGATCGGAAACGTGCGATAGAAGAGGTACTCGTCGTCGCCGATCTGCATCAGCGAGACGATGTCCTCGGTCGTGCAGTCGTTGACCTTGCCGCCGCCGAAACGCGGGTCGACGAATGTGCCCAGGCCCACCCGCGAGAGCAGTCCGGGCTTGCCCGCCGCGATGTCGCGGAACAGGTGCGTGATGATGCCTTGCGGAAGGTTGTAGGCCTCGATCTGGTTGGTGACGGCGAGCGCCTGCAGCGTGGGCACCAGTCCCCAGTGACCGCCGATCACGCGCTTGACGAGACCCTTGTGACCGAGATGGTTGAGGCCCGCGGCTCTTGCCGTCGCCCTGGCCGGCGGCGTAGACGAGCGTCAGGTCGCGTGGGGAGCCCATGGCGTGCGGGTCCTCCCGCGCCGCTTCCAGGTAACGCTCTTCGAGCGCGACGGCGATGTTCTCCGCGAACCCGATGCCGACGAAGCCGCCGGTGGCGACGGTGTCGCCGTCGCGAATCAGCGCGACGGCTTCGCGCGCGGTGACGACCTTGCCGTGCTCGAACGTGTGCAGCGCTTCGAGCAGCTGCCGCTGGTCGGTCGCGCTCATGGCTCGCGCAGGAAGCCGTGGTCCAATCCGGCAAGCCCGGACGCGATGTTAGACATTGCGATATTCCCTCGATCGGCGATGTTGTCGTTCTTGTGCCGGAGATCATAACGCCGTGGTGATGAGGCGTCACCACGCGCGGAAATCGTTGTGCGGCGCCCGCATCGACGCGCATTCGTGCCGACCGCCTGGCGCAGATGTGACCGGTGAGCTTCAAGTCTCTGTTACATTCTCGCGGCATGAGCGGACCGCCGAGCCAGCGCCCCCTTTCCGTGCCGGACATGGAGGCGATCCTCGCCGTCACCGCCAAGCTGGCGGCGCCGTTCGACCTGATGACGATGCTCGCCGAAGTGGTGAACGCGGCGAAGCAGGTTCTGAAGGCAGATCGCGGCTCCGTGTGGCTCTACGACGCGGCCGCGGACGAGCTGGTCCTGGAGATCGCGACCGGGCATAGAGCCGGTGCGCGTGCCGGCGAGCGCGGGGCTGGCGGGCGCGTGCGCGCGCACCCGCCGCATCATCAACGTCCCCGATTGCTATGCGGACGAACGCTTCAACCGCGGAGGTGGACCGCCAGTCCAACTACCGGACGCGCTGCATGCTGACGCTGCCGCTGGTCGACCACAAGGATGTCCTCGTCGGCGTGATGCAGGTCCTGAACAAGACGGACGGCGTGTTCGACGAAAGCGACGAGGCGCTGGCGATGGTCCTGGCGGCGCAGTGCGCGGTGGCGCTGCAGCGGGTGCGCATGACCGCGGCGGTGATCGAAGGCGAGAAGATGCGCCAGGAGCTGGAGATGGCGCGCGAAGTGCAGATGAGCACGCTGCCCTCCGTCATGCCGGCCGTTCCCGGCTACGACCTCTTTGGCACATGTCGCGGCCGGCGAGCCAGACCGGCGGCGACACTTTCGACCTGACGGAAATCGACCAGGGCCTGCTGACGGTGCTGGGCGACGCCACCGGCCACGGCATCGCGCCGGCGCTATCGGTGACGCAGATGCACGCGATGCTGCGGATGGCGTTCCGGCTGGGCGCCGACCTCGAGACGGCGTTCATGCAGGTGAACAACCAGCTTGCCGCAACCCTCGCCGACGACCGCTTCATCACTGCGTTCATCGGGCTGCTCGACACTGCCGCGCACCGCATGCGCTTCCACAGCGGCGGCCAGGCGCCGATCCTGCACTTCCAGGCGGCGACGGGAACCTGCGCGCGGCACGACCCGACCAGTTTCCCGCTCGCCGCCATGCCGCTGTCGGCGCTGCGGCCGGCCGTGAACATGGACCTGCTTCCCGGCGACATCCTGGTGCTGCTCTCCGACGGCTTCTACGAATACGAGAATCCGGCCGGCGAGCAGTTCGGCGAGCAGCGCGTCGAGGCCATCCTCAGGTCCGGCCACGGCAAGCCGATGGCGCGAGCTGTCGGGAATCCTTTTCGACGCCGTGCAGGCGTTCGCGCAGGGCGCGCCGCAGGAGGACGACATGACCGTGGTGCTGGTGAAGCGCGAAGGTGCCGCGGCGACGTCGCGGATGTTTCGCCGCAGCTTCGATTCGCTGCAGGCGATCTTCGCGTTCACCCGCGGAGTTCTGTAGTCGACATGGCGTCGATCCTGGCTTGCTGCCGACGGTCGATTTCGTGGTGGAAGAACTGTTCACGAACATGGTCAAGTACAGCCCCGACGGCGCCGCCGAGGTCACGGATCGACATGGCCGCCGTGCCCGGGGGGGTGGAAATGGCGTTGACGGACTATGATGTCGAGCAATTCGACGTCACGAGGGCGCCTGACGCCGACATCGACCTGCCGATCGAACAGCGCAAGCCCGGCGGCCTGGGGCTGCATCTGATCCGGCGGATGGTGGATTCCATGAAGTACGAGTACTCGCAGGAACGCAGGGAGGGCCGGACCACGTTCCGCAAGACGCTGGCCGGTCCGGCGCGATCCGGCGAAACATAGGGAACTGGGGGCTGAAGGATGCTGGCGATTGATTTCAGTGAGGGGGGCGTGGTCGAGATCGTCGGACGGCTGGACGCGGCGGAGGCGCCGGCGGCCCAGGCGTTTCTCGACGCCACCATGGGGACGGTGACGATGGACTGCCGCTCGCTCGAATACATCTCGAGCGCCGGCCTGGGCGTGCTGCTGAAGACGCAGAAGCGGCTGCTTGCCGCCGGCAGGCAAATTGCGGCTCACCGGCGTCAACCGCCATCTGCAGGACATCTTCAGGTACTCCGGCTTCGACAAGATCTTCGAAATTGAAGCGGCACAGTAGCCCGCGCCCCAACTTTCCCGGCCGTCGCGTGTAATTGTGGACAATGAGACCGATTTGGAATTGCTGGAACGCTACCGGAAAGGCGATCGGGATGCCTTCAGCGACCTGGTCGTTCGTTACCAGCGGCCCATCTACAACGCCGCGTTCTGGGTATTGCGCCGAGCGGAGGACGCCAGCGACGTCACCCAGACCGTTTTCCTGCGGGTGGCGGAGCGGCTGGACGAGTACGACCCGAAATACAAGTTCTTCAGCTGGATCTACCGCATTGCAGTCAACGAATCGCTCAATTTGCTGCGCCGCAACGGACATGAGGAGGCGCTCGACGACGAAATCGACACTCCGGACGGTGACAGCGCCAACCCGGAGTGGCAGGCAGGCAAGGCGGAGACTTCCAACCGGATCCAGAACGCTTTGATGAGCATGAATACCAACGACCGGACGGTGCTCATGTTGAGGCACTTTTCCGAATGCAGCTATCAGGAGATCGGGCAGATACTTGAACTGGACGAGAAGACGGTGAAATCCCGCCTGTTCGAGGCGAGGCACCGGCTGGCCATCCTCCTCAAGGATTTGCGCAGGAATTGACATGAAATACTCCGAACACACGCCATTGATGCATGCCGTCCTGGACGGCGAGGCCAGCCCCGGCGAGTCCGCCGAATTCGACGCGCCTCCTGGCCGCCGATCCGGCCGCTCGCGCCGAATTCGAGGAGCTTGCAGCGCCTGTTCGAGGGCCTGAAGGCCATCCCCCGGCCGTTTCCGCCGGAGGGCCTGGTCTATTCGGTCATGGCGGGACTTCCCGCCTATAGTCCACAGCGGCCCACGCGTTTTGGCGGGGTTCGCCAACTTTTTTCACGGTCACGTGTAATTGGAACAACTGGAGAACATTCCACGGAAGCCCCGGGCACTTTCCCGGGAACGTCGGCAACGGTCCATCCGATATCGCAGCGCGGACCACATTTCAGGGGTGAGAAGAACATGAGCGAACAAAACACCAGTTCAGTCGGCAACCGCAAGATCTGGATCGGCGCCGGCGTTGCCGCAGCAGCCGTCATCGTCGCGGTTTCGACAGGGGTTCTCCCGCCCAGCGGGAAAGACACGGCCGGCACGATCGTTCCGGCGCAGCGGTATCAGGCCGCGCAGCCCACGGCCGCCGACGTCAAGCTCGACGGTACGCGTAGTACGACATCCTCGGCTGCGGTTCCCGCGGCGCAAGATGCAGCCGGCAACGCAGCCGCCAGTGCAGCTGCCAGCGCGGCCAAGAGCGCAGCCGACGGCGCAGCCAAGAGCGCGGCCGACGCCGCCGCCAAGAGCGCGGCCGACAGCGCAGCCAAGAGCGCGGCCGACGCCGCCGCCAAGAGCGCGGCCGACGCCGCCGCCAAGAGTGCAGCGGACAGCGCAGCCAAGAGCGCGGCCGCTAGCGCGGCCAAGAGTGCGGCCGACAGCGCGGCCAAGAGCGCGGCCGACGCGGCCGCCAAGAGTGCAGCCGACAGCGCGGCCAAGAGTGCGGCCGACGCCGCCGCCAAGAGTGCAGCCGACAGCGCGGCCAAGAGCGCGGCCGACGCCGCCGCCAAGAGTGCAGCCGACGCCGCGGCCAAGAGCGCGGCCGACAGCGCCGCCAAGAGCGCAGCCGCTAGCGCAGCCAAGAGTGCGGCCGACAGCGCTGCCAAGAGCGCGGCCGACGCCGCCGCCAAGAGTGCGGCCGACAGCGCAGCCAAGAGCGCGGCCGACAGCGCAGCCAAGAGCGCGGCCGACAGCGCAGCCAAGAGCGCAGCGGACAGCGCAGCCAAGAGCGCGGCCGCCAGCGCGGCTAAAAATGCGGCCGACAGCGCAGCCAAGAATGCGGCTGACGGTGCGGCCAAGAACGCCGCCGCCGGTGCAGCCAAGAATGCCGCAGACGCCTCGGTGAATAGCGCAGTAAAGTAATCCGAACAGCTCCGTAGTACACAGGACCGCCGGCCTCAACAGCCGGCGGTTTTCTTTTCGGGGACGACCCCCTATGCTTCGGGCGTCGCGGCGGGCGAGTAAGGGGATGGCATGCGGGCCAATATTTCTTGCATCTTGTTGGCGTTGTTGGCGTGGATGCCGGCCGCCGCTTTTGCCGACGGTTCTTCTCTTGGGATGTCGTTTGTCGAGACCAAGGACCTCCGGATCATTTATTTCGACGAGCTCGACTATCTCGTCCCCCACGCGGTCAGTACGGCGACCAACTCGATGGCGTGGCAGCGCCGCACGTTCGGCTGGGTGCCTTCGGAGTCGACGGCGATGCTGCTGATGGACTTCTCCGACTATGGCAGCGGCGCCGCCGTTGTCGCGCCGCGCAACCGGCTCTTCGCCAACATTGCGCCGATCTCGCATGCATTCGAGACCTATCCGGCCAGCGAGCGCATGTACTCATTGATGAACCACGAGTTGGTCCACGTGGCAACCGGAGACATCGCCTCCGAGGAAGAACTGCGCTGGCGGCGTATCTTCCTGGGCAAGGTGTATCCGCAGGCCGCGCACCCCGAATCGCTGCTGTACAGCTATTTGACCGTTCCGCGCTTCACTACACCGCGTTGGTATCTCGAAGGCAGCGCAGTGTTCATGGAGACCTGGATGGCTGGCGGCCTGGGCCGTGCACAAGGCGGCTACGATGAGATGGTGTTCCGCGCAATGGTGCGCGACAACGCTCGCTTCTACGACCCACTGGGGTTGGTGTCGCGGGGCGTCCGCGTCGACTTCCAGATTGGCGCCAACGCCTATCTCTACGGCACACGGTTCTTTACCTATCTTGCCTATGTCTATTCGCCGGAGAAGGTGATCGCATGGCTCAAGCGCGGCGAGGGAAGCGAGCGGTATTACGCAGACAACTTCCGGAGTGTGTTCGGGATTCCGCTCGAACAAGGATGGCAGGAGTGGATCACATTCGAGAAGAAATTCCAGGAAGGCAACCTGGCCGAGGTGCGCAAGTATCCGATCACGCCGCACCGCACACTGGCGGCCAGTGCGGTCGGTTCCATCTCGCGCATGTTCTACGACGAGGCGAGCGGCAACATCTACGCTGCATTTCGCTATCCGGGATTCGTCGAGCACGTGGGCGCGCTAAACACGCGCGACGGATCCCACCGGCGACTTGCCGACATCAAGCGCGCGATGCTGTACCGCGTAGCTTCCTTCGCCTACGACCCGGCGACCGGCACCGCGTTCTACACGAACGACAATCTGGCGCATCGCGATCTCATGGCGGTGGACGTCAAGACCGGAGAGTCCCGGATGCTGCTGGAGGATGCGCGCATCGGCGAGATCGCATTCAACCCGGTGGATCGCTCTTTGATCGGCGTGCGCCACGCCGTGGGCTTTGCCGTGCTGGTGCGAGTGCCCTATCCCTATACCGACTGGCAGGCTCTGTACACGTTTCCCTACGAAGCGGTCCCCTACGATCTGGACATCTCTGCCGATGGGAAGCTGCTGTCGGCGTCGATGAGTGAGGTAAACGCTGACCAGTTCCTGCGTGTGTGGGAGCTCGACAACGTGCAGAAGGGCGAGATGAAGCCCTTGAGCGAATTCAAGTTTGGCCAGAGCATTCCCGAGAGCTTCGTGTTCACGCCCGATGGCAAGTACCTGTACGGCAGCAGCTATTACACCGGCGTGTCCAACATCTTTCGCTACGAGGTCGCCACCGGCAAGATCGACGCCGTCTCGAATGCCGAGTCGGGCTTTTTCCGGCCCGTCCCGATCGCCAACGGCAAGCTGGTGGTTCTGACCTACACCGGCGAAGGCTTCGTTCCCGCGATCATCGATCCCAAGCCGATCGAGGACGTCAGTGCGATCAAGTTCCTGGGTGCCGAGCTGGTCGAGAAATTCCCGGTGCTGAAGACGTGGCAGGTGTCGCCTCCGAGCACCGTCGACGTCGACAAGGCAATCATCGCCAAGGGCCCCTACGCGCCTTTGCGCAACATCGCGCTCGACAACGCATTCCCGATCGTGACCGGTTACAAGGACGCGATCGGCATCGGATACCAATTCAACTTCGCCGATCCGATAGGATTTGCCAACCTCGGCATAACCGTTGCATATACGCCCGGTCAGGGCATTCCCGGCGAACAGCAGGGCCACGTCAACATCAAGGGCGACTACCTGGGATGGCGCGGCGAGTTCTACTGGAATCGTACCGACTTCTACGACATCTTCGGCCCGACCAAGCGAAGCCAGAAGGGCTATGCGGCCAAGATCGGCTACGACTGGCTGGTGATCTTCGACGAGCCCGCGCAAGCTCGACGGTGAAATTCGACTACGCCTACTACGACCAGATCGACACGCTGCCCGGTGCGCAAAATGTCGACACCAATTTCACGCGCCTTACGACGGCAGAGGTCGGGCTCTACTACACCGACGTGCGGAAGTCGCTCGGCGCGGTCGACGGCGAGAAAGGGTCTGATATGGTCCGGCGTCGCCACGGGTAGCCGCGTCAACGGCGAGATCACGCCGCAAGTGCGCGGAACGCTCGACTTTGGTTTCGACCTGCCGCTTCCGCATTCGTCCATCTGGTTGCGCGGCGCCGCGGGCGCGGCCGACGGCAGCAAGAACGCCACGGTGGCGAATTTCTACTTCGGCGGTTTCGGCAACAACTATGTCGACGATGGAATCGATCCAGCGCTACCGCGAGTGGGACTCGTTTCCCGGCTTCGGGCTGCAGGAGATCAGCGGACTCAACTTCGTGCGCGAGATGGTCGAGTGGAACATTCCGCCTTTCGTCTTCGAGTCGGCCGGCACGGCGGCTTTTCACGCGGCCTGGCTGCGTCCCGCGATCTTCGCCTCCGCGCTGGTGACGAACCCCGGCAACGGATCGCTGCGCCAGAATTACGAAAGTGTCGGTGGCCAGGCGGACCTACGCTTCAGCATTCTCCACTGGTATGACCTGACGCTGTCGGCGGGCTACGCGGTGGGCTTCCGGGACGGCAAGCGCACCGGTTCCGAGTGGATGCTGTCGCTGAAGATCTTCTGAGCGTGTCCGTACCGGCCCTGTTCTTCGAGTACCTGCTGCCGGCGCTGATCGGCCTGCTTCCGGTGCTCGCGTTCCTAGGCGCGCTGCTGTACCTCGACAGCTACAAGCTGGTGAACCTTCGCGCGGTCATCGCCATCGTGGTCTGCGGCGCGGTGGCGGCCGGCCTGAGCTACGGGGTCAACGCCTTCGTGCTGGGGCAGGTCCCGATCGACATCACGACCTATTCGCGCTATGTCGCGCCTGTGATCGAGGAACTGCTGAAGGGACTGGTGATCGTCGCGCTGATCCGCGCGCATCGCATCGGCTTCCTGGTGGATGCGGCGATCATGGGCTTCGCCGTCGGCACCGGCTTCGCGCTGGTCGAGAACCTCTAGTATCTGCGGCTCGCACCCGATGCCGGCATGGGAACGTGGATCGTCCGCGGCTTCGGCACCGCGATCATGCACGGCGGCGCCACGGCGATCTTCGCGGTCCTGGGTCTTGCCATGCTGGAGCGGGCGAAGCAGGCGAGGTTCACGGACATGCTTCCCGGCCTTGCGCTCGCCGTCGTCCTGCATTCGGGCTACAACCACCTGACGCACGAACCCCGGCTCGCCACGCTCGCCATCATGCTGGTCCTGCCGCCGCTGTTCTACGTGGTCTTCGAGCGCAGCGAAAAGGCCGTGGGCGGCTGGCTCGGGCAGGGCTTCGATGCGGACACGGAAATGCTCGAACTGATCAACTCCGGCAACCTCTCCGATTCCCCGGTGGGACAGTATCTGCATACGCTGAAGGACAAGTTCCACGGGCCGGTGGTCGCGGACCTGCTCTGCTATCTGCGCATCTACACCGAGCTCGCGCTGCACGCGAAGGGCATCCTGATGATGCGCGAGAATGGTTTCGACGTCGACGTGGACGACGCGACCAAGGCCAAGTTCACCGAGATGCGTTACCTCGAGTCGAGCATCGGCAAGACAGGCCTGATGGCGATCCAGCCGATGTGCCACATGAGCCACAAGGACCTGTGGCAGTTGTACATGCTCGGGAAGTGAGAACAAACTGTCGGTAACTGCTGCATTCGGAGGCCATGCAAGAGCCTGTCGCTGACCAAGGGGAGGTCGTCATGGGGAAGATCAAGATTGGCGTGGCAACCGATGCGAACTCGCCCTCCGTCCGCGGGCGCTTCGTCGGGTCGTCGATGTTATCGCCCGATGCGTGGGCGCAAATCGCGCACAGCCTCGGTCTCTCCGGCCGCGAACTTCAGATCGTGCGCGGCACGTTCGACGACAAGACTGAATTCGAAATCGCCGCCGATCTCCACGTTTCGCCGAGCACGATCCATACTCACGTTGAGCGACTGCACCACAAGCTAGCCATCACCGATCGCGCGCAATTGATTCTGCGGGTCATGCAGGAGTTCATTGCCCTGACGGCCACTCCGGGGAACGACCTGCCGCCAATCTGTGCTGTTCGAGCCGCGCGTAATTGCCCGGTGTATCCGTAGGTCCCGGCTGTCCCCTGCCTAGCCGACGGCTTCGCAGCCGACTTGCGGCTGTCGGCCGCGTCTCCTAGAAGGTCAAATTCGTACAAGACACACCCCTGCAATTATCAGGGTGTGCAGTTGGACTGTTGCAGCTGGAGGGAGAACAACAGCCGGCTGGCGCGACCATGCAAATCGTCGTCTGGCCGGTCGCCGAGAGGTCACATCCAATTCCAAAGGAAACGATCATGAAGAAAAAGCAAGCAACAACCATGATGACTCTCGTATTGGCCATCGTGGCAATGGCATTTTGGGCCACTCCCGCAACGGCTGGGGATGGCCATGACCACGGGACTGCCCCGCCGGGCTCGCATGCCTACGGAAAGATTTTGACTGAGTGGCTAAGTGTTTACTGGCGGTGGTACTACAGCGGGGCGGATCCGGCGCAGAGCTTCGTAGGGCGCGTCAAGCTGATGCCCCTTCCGGCCGGCGAGTTGATCAGCGGCACCGGCACGCCGGATGATCCTGCGCTTTATCGCGGCCATCTGGAAATCACTCTTCGTCCGGGGACACCTTTTGTGCTTCCCTTGTCGGCTTGGAGTGTGGAGCGATACAACAATGGGAACCCTGATGACGCGCCTATCCCTGACGCGGAGTATCTCGCAGGGGTTTCTCCCAGCCTCTACATCGATGGGAGAAGGATCGTCTCGGACAGGAACGAGCGGATATTCTATGTTCCGCTCACCGAGTTCGATCCGATCGTCATCTACCCGGAGCCGACCAGCTACAACTCGTACGCCATCGTAGCGTTCCAGGGCCATGGCATCGTGAGCCCACCGCTGTCCGTGGGAAGGCATGTGATCCATCTCTACGAGCCATACATCATCAGAACCACCTATTCACTTGGGACCATTTACGACAACACCTGGATCGTGACGGTAAAGCCGCATTGATCGAACAGTCGACCACACGCACAAGGCCGCGCCCCTCGTTCTTGCACTAATCGGGTAGGAGGCGCGGCCATCCTGTTCTTCGGAGGATGCTCAGGCTGGCCTGGGGTGTTGAATATCGGATTGGTCAAGAGGACATGGATTGGGGAGCACACTACCTACCTGGCCTTGCTCGACCAACGGAAAATCAACATCAACCGCAACCAGGCGGCGATATTTCCGATCCCCGTGCGCGCGCTGCTGTCCTAATTCTCCATTCATTTCGCCCATGAAGAAGCCCTCATGGCGATGTGCGGCCACCCGAACTGACGCAGCACGACTGGGCGCTTGAGGGACTAATCCCGGCGTCCTTTGTAGGACGTTGCCGAGAATGCCGATCGGCCAGTATCTGCACACGATGAAGGACAGTCTTCACCGATACGCGGCACTCGAAGCGAGCATCAGCCGGTTTTTCCCCGGCAATCAATGATGATTGACCCGCACGGCCGAACCCTGAATACTCACGTTCGCGCAATTGCCACAAGGAGTGGTCATGACTCGACATCGTCTGGCGTGCACATGGCTTTGCAGCGCGCTGCTGTTCGCGAGTGCGGCCGCCCCCCCTTCGGCGGTCGGCGCGAGCTTCGACGATGCTGCGACGGCCCGCAGCCTCGCCGACATGCTGCGCGCGGGCCGCACGGTCGTATCCAACAACCAGGCGCGCATCAATGACCCGGCGATCGGGGACAAGGGATTGACGGGTGCGGTCTTTTTGCAGCAGACCTTGGCTATCTACCACAAGAACACCGGAGCCGATCCCGCTGCGATCGATCCGAATTCACGTCAGGGGCGCCTGCAGCGAGCGCAGATGGACGCGATCGTCGAGGTCGTCGACGCCCACCAGGGCATGATCAACGCTCCCGGGGTAGGCTTCAAGGGCTTCATCCCGGCCTATTTCGCGCGGGTCGTGAACGAAAGCTTCGAGAAGCGCGCCAAGGGCGATGCGATCATCAAGGTCACCGCGCCCGAATATCTCGTGCGCAATCGCAAGGCGCGGCCCGACGCATGGGAAAAGGACATCATCGCCAGCAAGCTGCTCGCCGCGGATTGGCCGCGTGGCCAGGCCTATACGGCCGTGGTCAGCACCGGCGGGCGCCAGGCGTTCCGGATGATGATGCCTGAATACTATGCCGCGTCGTGTCTCACCTGCCACGGCTCGCCCAAAGGTGCCACCGACATCACCGGCTTCCCGAAGGAAGGCGGCAAGGAGGGGGATCTCGGTGCCGTCATCAGCATCGTCCTCTACAAGTAGCGGCGTGGCAGGCGCCACATTGCATGCAATGTTGGCCTTAAAGTGATGTCGAGCTTGAGCATTCGCGCGCGAATCCTTGCGCTGGCGGGCATGCTGCTCGGCGTCGTCGTCGGGACGAACGTCTACCTGACGCACAAGCTCGCGGACAGTTCAAACGCCGTGATGGAGACAGGCGAACTGAGCCGCACGATCGATGCGGCAAACGGCGCGCGCATCGCCTTTGGCGAGATGCGCTACTGGCTCACCGATCTCGCTGTCAGTCTGCTCACGCCTTCCGAGCGCAACGCCGCGGCAGCGCGCGAACGCATGGATCGCTTCCTCGATGCGCTGGGGGACCGCAAGCCGGAGCTGGTCGCCGAGTTGCGCACCCAGCGTGCTGCTTACGAGAAATCCGCCAACGATGCGGTCGACGAATACACGGCAGACCACCGCATCCTCGGCAACCAGCTGCTGGCACAGGCACGCGAGCGCAGCGTCAAGGTCGACAACCTGCTCGCCGCGCTCATCAATGAGCTGAACGGCGAAGTCAGCGCGCGGCGCAACCGCATCGTCGCCGACGTCGCTCTCGCGTCGCGGCTGACGCTCTATATCGACATCGCCGCGATAGTCGCCACGATCCTGCTCACTTTCGTCATCCTGCACTCGATCGTGCCGCGCCTGCGCCGCCTGATCCGTGCGATCGAAGGGCTTCGGGCGGGCGATCTGACGGTCGAGATCCCGCGGCCGGCGAGGGACGAGATCGGCGCCATGGCGGGGACGCTGGCGCTGTTCCGGGGGAGCCTCGAGGAGCGCAACCGCCTCGCCGCCGAAAGCGACCGGCGGCGCAAGACCATGCATGCGGCGATCTCGACGATTTCGGAGGGCTTCGTGCTCTACGGTCCGGACGACCGGATCGTGCTGTGCAACGAGCAGTTCCGCAATATCTACCCCGGACTCACCGATGTCGTGCAACCCGGTGCGAGATTCCGCGACATCCTCGACGCCGTCATCGCGCGCAAGCTCGTCGACCTCGACGGGACGGATGCGCAGCGATGGATTGCCGATCGCGTCGCGCGGCACGCGGCGCCGGCGGGTTCCGTGGAATACAACTATGGCGGGCGCTGGGTGCGCATCAGCGAGCGGCGCACGCACGACGGCGGCACGGTCGCCGTCTATACCGACATTACCGAGCTCAAGCTGCGGAACATCGAACTCGAGCAGGCGCGCGAGCAGGCCGACGCGGCGAATCGCACCAAGAGCCAGTTCCTCGCCAACATGAGTCACGAGTTGCGCACGCCTCTCAATGCAATCATCGGCTACGCCGAAATCCTGCAGGACGACGCCGCCGACGCGGACCGGCAGGACTCGATTCCGGACCTGCAGAAGATCGAGACCGCGGGCCGGCACCTTCTCGGGCTCATCAACGACATTCTGGATCTGTCGAAGATCGAGGCCGGCCGGATGGACGTATTCATCGAGGAGGTCCCGATCGCCGCCCTGGTCGACGAGGTCCGTGCCATCGTCCTGCCGCTCGCTGCGAAAAATGGCAATCGGTTTCGAGGTGAACACCGCGGCCGACGTCGTCTCGTTCCGGACCGACCGCACGAAGTTGAAGCAGAGCCTGCTCAATCTGCTGAGCAATGCCGCCAAGTTCACCAAGGACGGCTGTCTGACGCTCACCATCCAGCGCGTCGCGTCGGAGGGTCGGCCGATGGTCCGCTTCGCCGTCAGCGACACCGGCATCGGCATGGACACGGAGCAGATGGGCCGGATATTCCAGGCGTTCAGCCAGGCCGATGCATCGACGACCAAGAAATACGGCGGCACCGGGCTCGGGCTCGCCATCACGCGCCATTTCTGCCTGTTGCTCGGCGGTAACGTCACGGCGACGAGCCGGGCCGGCGAGGGCTCCACCTTCGAGATTCTGCTCCCGGACCTGCCGGAACTGGTGCCCGATGCCGCGCAGCCCGCCGTCCCGAAGTTCAGCGGAGCTGCGAACGGTGCCATCACCATTCTCGTCGTCGACGACGATCCGACCGCGCACAACCTGCTGACCGCCAATCTCGCGCGCGAAGACTATCGGCTCGTCCATGCCTTCAGCGGCGAGGAGGCGCTCGCGCTCGCACGCGAGGTTCATCCCGACGCGGTTACCCTCGACGTGATCATGCCCAAGGTCGACGGCTGGTCGGTGCTGACCGCATTCAAGGCAGACCCGGAACTCTGCGACATCCCCGTGGTCATGGTAACGATGCTGCCCGACCGCGGCATTGGCTTGTCGCTGGGCGCCGACGAATTCGTTACCAAGCCGGTCGACCGCGCGCGACTCTCCGCGTTGCTGCGCCGCCTGGTGCGCTGCGCCGGGACCGTACTGATTGTCGAGGACGATCAGGTGTCGCGCTCCATTGTCCGGCACGCGGTCGAGAAGCTTGGGCTGACTGCAGCGGAGGTCGACAACGGACGTACCGCGCTCGCCTGGCTCGAGGGCCACCCCGCGCCTGATATCGTTCTGCTCGACCTCATGATGCCGGAAATGGACGGCTTCGCGTTCCTCGACGCCTTCCGGGAACACGCGGCATGGCGGGAGATTCCTGTCATTGTCCTGACCGCGAAGAAACTGACTTCGGAAGAACGCGAACGCCTCATTGGGCGGACGCGGCAGATAATCGCCAAGAGCAGCGCCATCGACGGCGACGTCGCGATCGCGGTGCGCGAGGCAGTGAGACGGCGTCGGATTCCGGCTCCCGGGATCGCCGGCCCATGACGACAGTGGCGAGCAACGCATGAGGACACGATGAAGAAGCTGCTGCTGGTCGAGGACAACGAGATGAACAGGGACATGCTGTCCCGCCGGCTCGTGCGCAACGGATACGAGGTCCTGCTCGCCGTCGACGGCGAGCAGGCAGTGAGCGTCGCCACCACCGACGTGCCGGATCTCGTCCTGATGGACATGAGCCTGCCCGTCATCGACGGTTGGGAAGCCACGCGACGCATCAAGGCCGGCGCGTCGACGGCGCACATCCCGATCATCGCGCTCACCGCGCACGCGATGGCCGGGGATCGCGAAAAGGCGATGGCCGCCGGTTGCGACGATTACGACACCAAGCCAATCGAGCTTGCGCGCCTGCTCGCCAAGATCGAGGCGTTGTTAGGCAGGCCGGGGCAGGCATAGGGTGTGATGAGCGAGCCCGGCGAAACGCCGCCGCCGCGCGCCGAGCGTGCGCTGATCGCTTTCGTCCGGCAGGAGTTCGACGCGCCGGTGGCGGCCATCATCGGTTTTGCCGAGATCCTGCTCGAGGACGCGCGGCGAAGCGAACTCCACGCCATCGTTCCCGACCTCGAGAAGATCCGCGATGCGGGACTCGCCCTGCAGACGCTGGTCGGCCGCCTCCTCGATGCGGGATCCGTGTCCGCCGGGGCCGGCGCCGGCACGCCGGGTCGTCATGACCAGCTGCGCCACGATCTGCGCACACCGCTCAACGCGGTCAAGGGCTATGGCGAGATGGTGATGGAGGAGGCGCGTGATGGCGGCCACGTGTCTCTCGGCCACGACATGAAGAAGTTGCTGCAGGCGGCCGACAAGATGCTGTCGCAGATCGATTCCATGATCGACCTGGCCGATGGAATCAGCAGGCACGAAGGCGATGCGCCGGCGGCCGCTGCCGCGGGTTCGCACTCCATCGTGGAACGGATCATGGGGTCGATCCAGCCGCTGTCGACGCTGGAACGCGAGGGGAACGCGCTGGCGAGCCGGATCCTCGTCGTCGACGATACGGCCGCGAACCGGGACCTGCTTACCCGCCGGCTCGCACGCGAAGGCCACCTGGTCGAGGCCGTCGAGGACGGCCGATCGGCGCTGAGCCGGATCGCGGCCGAGCACTTCGATCTCGTTCTCCTCGACCTGATGATGCCGGAGATGAACGGCTTCGAGGTGCTCTGCCGCGTAAAAGCCGATCCAGCGCTGCGCGGGGTGCCCGTGATCATGATCTCTGCGCTGGACGAAATCGACAGCATCGTCCGCTGCATCGAGGCGGGCGCCGAGGACTACCTGCCGAAGCCGTTCAACCCGGTGCTGCTTCGCGCGCGGATCAATGCTGCGCTGGAAAAAAAGCGCCTGCGCGACCGCGAGCACGCATTCACGCGGCAGCTGCAGGTGGAGAAGGACAAGTCGGAGACGCTGCTCCTGCACATCCTGCCGAAGACGGTCGTCGCGCGCCTGCGCGGGGGCGAAACGTCCATTGCCGACAGCTTCACCGAGGTCACGATCCTGTTCTCGGATCTTGTGGGCTTTACCCGCCTCGCCAGCCTCATGCCGCCGGCGCAGGTCGTCGAGCTGCTCACTCATCTGTTCACGGAATTCGACCGACTCGCCTTCGAGCGCGGCCTCGAAAAGATCAAGACCAACGGCGACGCCTACATGGTGGCAGGGGGACTGCCCGAACCGCGCGAAGACCATGCTGTCGCCGTCGCCGACATGGCGCTGCACATGGTCGACGTCGTGATCGCGGCCGGCTCAGCACTTGGGCGGCCCCTGGAAGTACGAATTGGAATTCATTCCGGCGCCGCCGTCGCGGGGATCATCGGCAAGCACAAGTTCATCTACGACGTGTGGGGAGACACAGTGAACACAGCGAACCGCATGGAGAGCCACGGCGTGCCCAACCGCGTCCAGATCTCGGCCGCCACGTACCACCGCGTGCGCGGCACCTTTCGTTGCGAACCGCGCGGTCCGCAGGAGGTGAAGGGCAAGGGAATGATGGAGACGTATTTCCTCGGCAATCGGTTGCCGCGCAGCTAGGCGATCACCGACATCAATTCGATGCCTGCGCGGATGCGCCCATTGCTTTGTCGGTGCGCGCCTGTGAGCGCCAATTGAATTCGTGCAGGACATCAAACCCGACGTGATCGCGCACGCCGGCGATATGGACCGGCTCCGATACTACTTCGCGAACACCATCTTCAGCGGTTCCGAGCCGACAGCGTGCCGCACTTGCGCATTGTCGAACGCCGAGATTCCGAACGTGTAGGTCTTGCCCGCGTCGCCGAATTGGATGTCGTACACACTACCCGTCGTGAGCTTGCGCGCGATTTCGTATGTATAGATGCCATCCTGCCACCGGTAGGCAACCTGAATGTCGGCGCGATCGCCCAGCAGCCTATAGACGATGTATGACGCGACTTCGTCGCCCGCCTTGAACTTGCTGTCGTCGAAGGCAACCTGATCGCCGTCCCTGACGTAGTACGTGCCGCCGGCGTTGGCAGGCTTGCCCTCCTTGTTCATGAACTCGGGCTTGCCGTTGACCAGGCCGAAGCTCTTGTAGTCCGGTCCGCCCGGATCGCCCTTGCGGCCGGCGTTCGGCGACTTCCCCTTGTCGTAGCGCGTGGAGTCCACGTACTGGTCGTCGACTTGTCCGAACACGCCGTTGCGGCTGCCCTTCATGTGCCACATGTCGCCGATCTCGCTGGCGTTGGCGGTGTACTTGTTACCGAAGGGCTTGCCTTCGCCTGCGTGGCAGAGCACCGCGCAGCCGTTCTGATTGAAGCCGGCGATGGAATCGTTGACGTTCCAGATGATCGACCACTTGTCCTCGTAGTAGATGTTGTCGTCGCCACCCTTGTCGTTCGGATCGGTCAATTTCTTCCAGCTGCCGTCGGCCTGTTTCTGCAGCGGCGCGCGCCGGACCGAATTGGTCGGGTCCGCATATTGCAGCAGGAAGTAGATCATGTCGCCCGAGGTCACCGCCTTCAGTGTCGCGGTCGTTTCACCGTTCCCGCCGAAGTTCATGCCGCCGGACAGTTTCACGGTCAACGGCTTCGCCGAAGCCCACACCGCGTCCGTGGCGTTGCCGTCGAGCGTGGGCGCGGCGGCAGTCTTGGCGACGACCAGTGTATTGGGCGGCACCGTGTCGAAAATCGTACAGGCGGCGAGCGATACGGCGGCCAATGCGATGGCGAGGATGGGTCTGGTGAACATGGTGACCTCTTCTGGAGTGGTGGCTGTTCCGTAGCAGTCTGCCGGCGATAATCGATTGCCGATATCGCACTTGAGGAATGCTAGCCCTCTGAATTCCGGGCCTGGTTGATCCGCATCATAATCGCGACTGCGGGGCCCGCGGCGTTTTGCTGCACGGCGGCGGCGAAGTGCTTCGCGCGAAAGAAAAAGGGCCCGGGATTTCTCCCGGACCCTTGGCATTGTCTGGTAGCGAGCGAGGGACTCGAACCCCCGACCAATGGATTATGATTCCACTGCTCTAACCAGCTGAGCTAGCTCGCCACAGCCGTAAATTATCGCAGAATCCGGCACTTGGGTCCAGATCGGCCGTCGACGGGCGAATCGGAACCTATAGGCCGGTCGCCTTGCGCACGAGGTAGAAATACCAGCGGTAAGGCAGCAGTCTCAGGAATTTGAGCTGGCGTGTGAATGCGCGCGGAAAGTGGATCTCGAATTTGCCGGCGCGCAGTCCGTCCACGATTTCGTGCGCCGCCTCTTCCGCCGAGATGAGGTGAGGCATCTTGAAGGCGTTGCCGTCCGTGAGCGGCGTCTTCACGAAGCCGGGCATGATCAGGTAGACGCCGAGACCTTTAGGATGCAGGTCGAGATACAGCGTCTCCGTGAAATTGATCACCGCTGCCTTGGATGTGCCGTACACCAGCGCCTTGGGAAGTCCGCGGTAACCTGCCACCGACGCGACGATCGCGATGGCGCCGTGGCCCTGAGCGAGCAGGCCGGGCACCACGGCCGCGGTCGTGTTCAGCACCGCGTGCAGGTTCACCTCGAGCAGTGCGCGCGAATCCTTCTCGTTCAGGTCCCACGCGCGCATTTCCTTGTGTGTTCCTGCCACGATGAGCACGAGGTCGACGCCGCCCCATTGCGCCCGGATGCGTTCCCACGCGGCCGCCACGTCCGCGCCCCGGGTGAAATCGAGTGGCTCTACAACCGCATTGTGCACTTTCGCCCGCAACATCTCGAAGCCTGTCCGCGGAACGCGCCGACAACGTGACTCTGGCGCCTGCGTCCAGCAGCATCTTGGCGGTCGCCGCGCCGATTCCGGTGGATGCGCCGATCACCCACACGCGCGCTTGCGGCCAGGCGGGCAGCGGCGGGTTGAGCGGCGCGAAGAGGCCCATCAGCGCTTCCGGAACGACAACGTAACTTCGCCCACGCGGATGCCGAATTTGCTCATCGTAGTGCGATTGAGCATCGTACGGTCGTCGATGAGGAACATCCAGTCGTCCATGTCCATGTTCCACGTCCTGCCGTCGACGGGCAGAGCGAGCACGTAGTTCCAATGAAGCGCATTGCCCGACGCCGCACCGTGGGCCGTGCCGACCACGTCAGCCGCGATTCCGGTGTAGCGGTCGCCGTCCTTGACGAGCTTCCAAACGCGGTTCTGCGTCGTTCCGTCGGCATACTCGAAATGCTCGTCGAGCGTGCCCTCATTGCCGATCCACGTGCACTCGATGCGCACGCTGAAGCGCTTGACGACGGTCCCGGAACGATCCTGGAAGATGCCCCAGCCATCGACGGTCCCGGTGAAATACTGCGCAAGATCGAGCGGCGGCTTCTCGCTTGCGTACTGCGCGACGTCGACCGTTGCGCAAGCCGCGAGACCGAGCGCCGCCAAACCGACCAAACCTGCCTTGATGATCATCGTGATTCCTCGAAGTGTTGGGCAAACCGGTGGAGTGCGGCGACGGCGCCGAGTTTCAACACGCAGGGCGCTGCCGCGTAGACGAGTGCCAACGCATGCACGGCGGCGGGATCGCGCGAACCGGGCGTATAGCCGAGGAAGCCCAGCAACGGCAGCGCAATGCCCGCGGCAAGGGCCAGATTGAGTTTGGTCGCCAGCGTCCACAGGCCGAAATGTGTCCCCGTTTCATGCATCCGCCCATCGCGACCGATGACGTCAGCAAGCAGCGACGGCGGAAGTGCCAGGTCGGCGCCCAGCGCCAAGCCGGAAAGCGCGCAAACGACGGCGAACGCGATGGCGTCGCCGGCGCCCAAGGATGCGGCCCACACAAACGCTGCGATCGCCACGGCCATCGCCACGCCCCACGCGCGCACCTTGCCCGCCCGGGCCGAAAGCTTCACCCACAACGGCATGCCCGCCGCGCCGGCGATGAAGTACAACGCGAGAAAGTGGCCTTGCCACGCTTCGGCCTCAAGGACGTCGGCAATGTAGAAGAGGACGAGCGTGGCCGGTATGGCCGACGCGATGCCATTGGCCATGAAAGCGGCGAGCAACCGGCGGAACGTCGGGTCAGCGAGCGGCGCCACCATGTCGGCAAACATGAGCCGGCGGCGATGCGGAACTCGTTCGACGTCGGGGGTCGCCGCAAGCGTGATGGCCGCGCATACAGCGAGGAACAGTGCAAAGGCGAACGCGAATCGTGGCAACCCGGTCGCTTCGCCGCCGTCGCCGCCCATCAGCATCGGCGCGATGCTGGCCAGCACGACACCGACCAGCGCGAGGCCTTCGCGTGCTGCGGTGATGCGGGTACGCTCGACCGTGTCGAAGGACAATTCCGCGCCCCACGCGTTGTGGCTGATCGTCGCCAGGCTGAACGCGAGATACACGGCGGCGAGCGCGACGCCGAGCCAGACCAGCAGTGGCACAGTGCCCGAGACTTGCGGCGCGAACAACGCAGCCATGCCTGCCCCCAGCACGGGCACTGCGAGCGCGATCAGTCGCTTGCGCGACCGTGCGCGGTCGCTCCATGCGCCCAGCAGCGGGTCGATCACGCCGTCCGCAAGCCGCAGCAGCAGCAAGACGCCGCCGAGTGCGGCGAGCGGCACGCCCAGATGATCGCCGTAGAATTTGGGCAGGTGTACATAGAGCGGAAGTGCGGCCATCGCCAGCGGCATACCGAAGAGGCCATACGCGAACAATGCGGGGTAGCGCAGCATGCCGCTCGCGGATTGTGGCGCCGCGCCACTCACGCCAACCACGTTCAACGCTTTTCGCCGAGCAACGTCTGGCGGAAGTCGCTCTGTGAAGACTTCGGGTCGAGCCAGATGCCGAAGAAGGCATGCGCGAATCCTGGGTCCGCGATGTCGCCGATCGCGTTGCCGTTGTAGAAATAGCGCACGACGCCGCCGGGAAGATTGACGCCGGTGATGCGGTCGCCACCGCGAACATCCGGGAACACGCGCTTCATTTCCCGGCCCCATCGCGCGCGCTGTTCCGCAGTGCCAAGGCCCAGCTTGGTAATTTCCCCGACGCTGCGCTCGGCGATTTTCGCGCCGTCGAGCGCAAGGTGGTAATGCAGATCCAGTGCAAAGGGTCCGTCTTTTGACCAGCCACGACCGGGGCTCCAGTAGTAGCCGTCGTAGACCGAAATGCCGAAGAACGTGAGTTCGCCGCCGCCTTGCACCTTGAGATCCGGGACGAGTTCCAAGACCCGTGGCGGCAGCGGCGGCGCATCCATCGCGTACCCGCGTGCAGGGGTCATGGCCAGCGCCAGCGCGAGCGCCAGGCACGCCGCGGGCCGCCACATCGCGCTTTCAGTCGCGGACGAACGTGTACTGGCCGACATCCGTCGTCCCCGTGTCGAATCCCGCAGCGCAATAGGCGAGGTAGAACCGCCAGCAGCGGATGAACCGCTCGTCGAACCCGAGCGCCCGTATCGCCGGCGCGCTTGCGTCGAACGCGGCAAGCCAGCGCTTGAGCGTTTCCGCATAGTCGCGGCCGAACGTGTGCACGCGCGCGAGCGTGAGTCCGGCATCGCGCGCGACGTCGACGAATCGCGCCGGCGATGCGAGCATGCCGCCGGGAAACACATACTGCTGGATGAAATCGGACTGCGTGCGATAGCGCTTGAAACGGTCGTCGGCGATGGTGATGGTCTGGATGCAAGCCCGGCCGCCGGGCCGCAGCGCGGCATGGACGGTGCGGAAATACGCGGGCCAGTAGTGCTCGCCGACGGCCTCGAACATCTCGATCGACGCAATGCCGTCGTAGGTTCCGCGCACGTCGCGGTAATCCTGCAGCCGCAGCGTCGCACGCTCGGCGAGTCCGGCGCGCGCCACACGCTCGCTGGCGTAGGCCGTCTGCGCATCGGACAGCGAGATGCCGGTCACGCGGTGGCCGGCGCGGGCTACATGTTCGGCGAAGCCGCCCCACCCGCAGCCTATTTCCAGCACGTCCGCACCATCGGGCAGCGCGAGTTCGTCCAGCAAACGCCTGTATTTCGCCTGCTGGGCATGCGCCATGTCCACGTCGAAGCGTCCGTTGAACAATGCCGACGAATAGGTCATCGTCGGGTCCAGCCACAGGCCGTAGAAATCGTTGCCCAGGTCGTAGTGGGCGAGGATGTTCCTGCGCGACTGGCGCTTGGTATTGGCGTTGAGAAAGTGCTTGAGGCGCAGCAGCGTGCGCGACCACCAGTGGCCGTAGAACGCACGCTCGAGCGCGGACTGGTTCGCGGCGAGGACCGTCAGCAACTGCGTCAGGTCCGGCGTATCCCAGCGGCCTTCCATGTAGCTTTCCGCGAACGCCACGTCGCCGCCTTTGAACGCCTCGCCGGCAATGCCCCAGTCGCGAAACACCAGAGCGGCGGGATTCCCCTTGATGCCGGTGGCGGGCGCGCCGCCGGGACCGAAACGCAGTGTCGTGCCGTCCGGCGTCGTGAGTTCGACACTGCCGACGTCAAGCCGGTGCAACAGCGCGATCAGCAGACGGCCGGCTGCCGGGATGCGCGGCGACGAACCCGCGTGGAATGCAGGATTGAGTGTATTCATGTGTTTCGCGTGACCAGTGTTTCGGGTGGGACGGGCTTGGAGAAGAACGGCACGCGCTTGATCCACAACCGTGCGGCGTGCCAATGGATGCGCGCGACGACGGCCAGCGTGAACCACCGATATCGCCACAACAGGCCGCGTGCCGCGTCAGGGGTAAGTGCTTGCGCGCGGCCGGAGATATGCGTTTCAAGGAGTGCGCCGGCATCGTCGTTGTCGAAATAGTCGATGCGCGCCAGCCAGCGGTCCGGGCCGAAATGGAAGCGAAACGCGTAGTGGCCCTTGACGTCGCAGAACGGAGAAACGTGGAAGGCCTTGCGCGCCGTCAGCGTCTCGCCGGCGATGAGTGGCGCACCGTGCGGGTGCGCGAGCAGGTAATGGTGCGACTCGCCAAACGTGTTGTTGACTTCGACCAGCACCGCGGCGATGGCGCCGCACGCCCGGTGGCAGACCCAGAAGCTCACCGGATTGAAAGCGTAGCCCAACATCCGGGGAAACGCGTGCAGGACAATCTCGCCGTCCGCCTGGATGCCTTCCCGCGTCAGCAACCCGCGAATCCACGGCGCAAGTGGCGAGCCGTCGCGCGGACCGTGGTCGCGGTCGTGGAACGATACGAGGCCAGGACGGTTCCACGCGACGCCGCGCTCCGGCAATGTGGACAGTTGCGACAACGGCAGCCGCAGGCAGAACGCCGGATAGGTGAATGCATTCGCGGCCGGGCGCGTCCGCCGGTGCATGATCTCGCCGGCAACGATCGCCGGCGCGGCGATGACCGGCGCGGCGATCGATCGCATGGCTGCGGCGGAAAGGCGAGCGTTCATGGCGTGAGTGGAGAGAATGCGCAGGTGGTCATGCCGCGACTGGCAATTGCGACGAAACTCGCGTCGCCATGGTTTGGCGGCGTGCGATGTCATCGGCGATAGCATGGGCGGAGGCCAGCCCGTCCTCGTGAAAGCCGTACCCAAGCCAGGCGCCGGCGTACCACGTGTGCCGTTGGCCCTGCAGTTGCGCGATGCCGGCCTGCGCCGCCACCGCCGCACCGTCAAGCAGAGGATGCGAATACGCGAATTCCCCCAGCACACGCGAAGGATCCGGTTCCATCGGAGGATTCAGCGTGACAATGACCGGGGTCACGCAGGGCAGCGGCTGGAGCTTGTTGATGAGATAGGACACCGCAACCGGGCGCTGCCCGTCGGCATCGTCGGCGGCCAGGTAGTTCCACGCCGACCAGGCGCGCCGATTGCGCGGCAATAGTGCGGCGTCCGTGTGCAGGACGACGCGGTTGGATTGGTAACGAACCGCCGACAGCAGCCGATGTTCGCTGTGCGAGCGGTCGGCAAGCAGCGCGTGGGCCGTATCGCTGTGGCACGCCATCACGACCGCATCGAACGCCTCGCCGGCGTGCTGTGCGGTGTCGATCGCAACGCCGCGGCGCGTGCGTACTATCCGCCGCACCGGCGTTCCGACGCGCACGTCGCGCAATTGCGCCGCGATTCTTTCCACATAGACGCGCCCGCCGCCTTGCACCGTGCGCCATTGCGGACGGTCGGCGATCTGCAGCAGCCCGTGGTTGGCGCAGAAGCGGATGAACGTCGGCAACGGAAACTCGAGGATGTCGCGCCGGGGCGCGGACCAGATTGCGGCCGCCATCGGCAGCAGGTACCAGTCACGGAATGGCGCTGAATAGTTCTCCGCGTCGAGGAACTCGCCGAGCGTGATCGACCACGCGCGGGCGCCGTCTTGCATCTGCATGGCGCGCCTGTTGAAGCGCGCGATGTCGGCGAGCATGCGCCAGAACGCCGGACGCAGCGCATTGCCGGGTTGCGCGAACAGTGACCGCAGGTTGGTGCCGGCCCACTCCAGCCGATGCCGGTCGATACGGCACGAGAACGACATCTCGCTGGCGACGCTGGTTACGCCGAGCTCGTCGAACAGCGCGATCAGCTTCGGATAGGTGCGGTCGTTGAACACGAGGAATCCGGTGTCCACCGGAAACGTCTTCCCATCCAGCGTGACGTCCACCGTGGCGGTGTGGCCGCCCAGGCGGGCATCGGCCTCGAACAGCGAGACCGCATGTCCTTGCCTTTGCAGGAGCCAGGCTGCGCCAAGGCCGGAGATGCCGGCGCCCACGATCGCGATTCGCACTTCGTTGCCTCCTATTTCGCCAATTCGGTGATCTCCGGGCAGCCTGATCGGCCAGCCAGGCAGCGCCGGTCCACAACTTCACTGATGCATACGGGCAATGGCCGTGGCTGGATTCGCGGATCCAGCAGCGGCGGCGGATTGTCCAATCGGAATGAGGGCGCGGTTTGCCCTCGGAACGCCGCCGGTGTTTGAGCGGCGCGTGTGCGCCGGACGCGATCCGCCTTTTAGGCCAAGTCAGCCCTTGCCGGCAGCCTTTTCGCCGAGCAGCTTTTCGATCAGCGTCGTTAGCTCTGGATTGTCAGGAGCCGTTGCGCTAGGAAACGTCGCCACGGGCTTGCCGCTGCGATCGACGACGAACTTGTAGAAATTCCACTTCGGCCGCTTGCCGGTCAGCTTGGCCAAGTCGGTGTACAGCGGGTTGGCCGACAGGTGCGCGACGCTCGATTTCTCGAACTGCGGAAAATCGACGCCGTAGGTGGTGCGGCAGAATTCCGCGACTTCCTTGTTCGTGCCCGGCTCCTGGCTGAAGTCGTTGGACGGGAAGCCCACGACGACCAGTCCGCGGTCCTTGTACTTCCGATACATGGCCTCGAGGCCCTCGTACTGATGCGTATAGCCGCAGTAGCTCGCCGTGTTCACGACGAGCAGCACCTTGCCCTGGAATTGACAGAGCGATTGAGGCTGGCCGGTCTGCAGCCGGTTGAACGTGTGCTGCAGCAGCGCCGGGCAGGCGGCGTCGGTGGTGGCAGGCGCGGGGTCGGCGGCCAGCGCCGGCAGGGACAGGGTGGCGGCCAGCATCAGCGTGACCATGACGCCCCGTTGCGCGCCGCGACGGCCATCGGCGGTCACAGCTGATTTTTGGGAGAATCTCGATCCGGGCATTGCGCGAGAGGTCGACATATATTCGATAATTTCCGTGTTTGTCTTGGACAAATTGCGTTTTCGCCCCTACAATAGTCGCCAAATCGGCTAATGTCAACCCTTCGTCCAAGACAATATGAATAAATCTGTGGAATCGTCAATGACTCTCAACATCAGCGGCGTCGAGCGCGAGACCGGTCTATCCAAAGACGTGCTGCGCATGTGGGAGCGCCGTTACGGATTTCCCAAGCCGGGTCGCGACGACAACGGCGAGCGCCAATACACGGTCGTCGACATCGGCAAGCTGCGGGCGGTCAAGCGCCTGATGGACGTGGGCCTGCGGCCGGGCAAGATCATGACGCTGTCGATCGACGAGCTGAATGCGATGGCCGATGCGCGGACGCCGCCGCGCCGTGACGCCATCGCCCCGGCGCTCGAGCGCGACGTGCTCACGATGCTCAAGAGCCACGACGCCACGTCGTTGCAGCACACGCTGGCCAACATGCTGATGCGGCAGGGGCTGCAGAAGTTCGTGCTGGAGACGATCACGCCGTTGAACCAGGCCGTCGGCGATGCGTGGATGCAGGGTGAACTGCAGATCTTCGAGGAGCATCTGTACACCGAGCAGATGCAGGTCGCGCTGCGCACCGCGATTAACGCGTTTCCGCGCCAGACCGGCACGCCGAGGGTGCTGCTCACCACTTTCCCGAGCGAGCAGCACGGGCTGGGCCTGCTGATGGTGGAGGCGATGATGGTGCCCGAAGGCGTGCAGTGCATTTCGCTGGGTCCGCAGACACCGCTCGAGGACATCCGGCGCGCCGCGGTCGCGCACAAGGTGCACATCGTCGCCCTAAGCTTCTCCGCCGCGTTCCCGGTGCGCCAGGCGAGCGACGGCCTGGCCGCGCTGCGCCGTCAGCTTCCGGCGTCCATGGCCCTGTGGGCAGGGGGCGAAATGACGCGGCGCGTGCGCAAGACGATGCCGGGCATCATGCTCATCCCGGACCTGGCGTCGATCGTCAATGCGCTCCGCAGCTGGCGCGCGCACTGGGTGCCGTAGCCGTAGGGCAAGGTAGAATGGCCCGGTCCGCGGAAGGGAGCGTTGGCATGCTGTACCCACAACTATTCAAGGCCTTCGAGTCGGTGCGCTGGGATATGACCCACGATGTGCCGTGGGCGGCGTTCGACGGCGCGCGCCTGTCGGACGAGCAGGCGCACACGATCAAGATGAACGCCATCACCGAATGGTCGGCGCTCCCGGCGACGGAAATGTTCCTGCGCGACAACCGCCAGGACAGCGACTTCTGCGCGTTCATGTCGATCTGGTTCTTCGAGGAACAGAAGCACGCGCTGGTGCTGATGGAGTACCTGCGCCGCTTCCGTCCGGAATTCGTGCCGACGGAGGCCGAGCTGCACGCCGTGCGCTTCGAATTCGATCCGGCCCCCGCCGACGAAACGCTGATGCTGCATTTCTGCGGCGAGATCCGGCTCAACCACTGGTACCGGTGCGCCGCCGAATGGCACACGGAGCCGGTCATCAAGAAGATCTACGAACTCATCTCCAGGGACGAGGCCCGGCACGGCGGCGCGTACCTTCGCTTCATGAAGCGCGCGATCGAACGCGGCGGCGCCGAGGTCAAGCGCTCGTTCGCCAAGATCGGCGTGCTGATGGCGAGCTCGTCGCGCACCCGCAAGCCGCTGCATCCCACCAATCTGCACGTGAACATCGGCATGTTTCCGCGCGACACCGTGCAGAGCCGGCTGCCCGATCCGTCGTGGCTCGAGCGCTGGCTGGATGAACAGATCCGCTTCGACGCGGGCTGGGAGAAGCGCGTGGTCGCGATGATCCTCAAGAACCTGTCGTCGCTGTTCGGCGAACGGTTCGAGTCCGTGCAGCAGCTGAACCGCTTCCGCAAGACGCTCGCACCCGCCGCGGCCTGACGGCGCTGCGGTGGCCGTGCCGCGGCGCGCACATCTTCCGCCATGTGGACCGCGATCATCCTCGCCGCCTTGGTCGCCGCCGGTGCCGCCGCGTACGGTGCGTGGGCGGTGCATGCGGTCGCGCTCGGCGCGCCGATGTGGCCTTTCATCGTCGGGGTTCCCGTTCGCGTATCTCGCGGTGCCGCTGCTGCTGACCATCTTCTGGTTCGCGCTCGCGTGGTGGTTCCGCGCCGAGCGGCCGGACGATATCCGCCTCGCGCTGCCGGCGCGCATCGCGATGTTCTGGCGCGAATTCGTGGCACTCGCCCGCTCGATCCCGCGCATGATCTTCTACCGGGCGTTGATGCCGGATCCTCCGCCCGCGCCCGCCGAGCTGCCGATCCTGCTGCTGCACGGCGTCGGCTGCAACGCGGGCGTGTGGAGCGGCTTCCGCCGGCATCTCGAGCAACGCGGGATCGGGCCGGTCTACGCGCTCTCCTATGGCCCGCCGCTTGCGTCGATCGAACACTTCGCGGACCAGGTCGCGACACGGATCGGCGACATCGCAGACTGCCACCGGGGCGTCGCAGATCGTGCTCGTCGGGCACAGCATGGGCGGGCTCGTGGCGCGCGCCTATCTGCGGCGATACGGGGGCGCCAAGGTTCGCCGGCTCATCACCATCGGCACGCCCCACCAAGGCAGCATGCACGCGTGGCTGATGGCGGGCGCATCGCTAGCGCAGATGCGCCCGTCGAATGCCTGGCTGGCCGCCCTCAACAGCAACGCCGACGGCGTTCCCGTGGCGTCGATCTGGTCGTGGCACGACTCGATGGTCACGCCGCAGACGTCATCGCGCATCGACAGTGGAGACAACATCGTGCTTGCCGGCGTCGCGCACAACGCGCTGCTCGATGATCCCGACGTGCTGGAGAAGACGGTGGCGCAATCGAAATTGCCGCTACCAGTGGATCCCCTGCGTGAGCTGCGCGAACGCGATCTGCTCGGGTGAGAGTTCCTGCTTGGCGGCTTCCTCGCCCTTCTTGCCTTGCGCCGCCGCGGAATCCGGAAACATGTTGAACGCCGTGTTGAGCAGAATCTGCGTCAGTCGCGGCGCGGCGGCATGGGAGACGGCGCCGAAGATGCCGAGTCTCGTCGCGATGCGAACCGGCTTGTAGACGATCGCCTCGACCACCAGGTCCGCCGCCTGCTCCGGCGACAGCGTGGGCACGTTCTCGTACATCTTCGTCGGCGCGATCATCGGCGTGCGCACCAGCGGCATGTTGATGGTGGTGAAATTGACGCCCTTGTCGAGGAACTCCGACGCCGCGCACGCGGAAAACGAATCGAGCGCCGCCTTGGACGCGACGTACGCGGAGAACCTGCGGCGCGTTCGACAGCACGCCGATCGACGAGATGTTGATGATCTGGCCCCGCTTCTGCTCGATCATCTTCGGCAGGAAGCCCATGATGAGCCGCAGCGCGCCGAAGTAGTTCAGCTGCATCGTCCGCTCGTAGTCGTGGAAGCGGTCGAAGGAGCTGAGGACGCCGCGGCGGATCGAGCGGCCCGCGTTGTTGACCAGGTAGTCGCAGGTGCCATGATCCTTCAGCACCTTCGCGACCAGCGCGTCGCAGGAAGCCAATTCGGAGACGTCGGCCGTGTACATCCAGCAGCGGCCGCCGGCGCTCTCGATTTCCTTCTTGGTCTCGACCAGCTTTTCCTCGCCGCGCGCCACGAGGATGACCCGGGCGCCGGCCGCGGCCATCTTGATCGCGGTGGCGCGGCCGATGCCCGATGACGCGCCGGTGATGACGATCACGCGGTCCTTCACGCGGCCCGCGAGCGTGCGGTCGATGAAGAGGTCCGGGTCGAGGTTGCGCTCCCAGTAATCCCAGAGTTTCGCCGCGTAGGTCTCGAGGTGCGGCACCGTGATCCCGGAGCCCTTCAGCGCCTTCACCGTGTCGCGATTGTCGTATCGCGTCGGCCAATTGATGAACTGGAACACGTCCTTCGGCACGCCGAGATCGGTGAGGACCGCCCGGACCATGCGCTTGACCGGGGACAGCGAGCCCAATCCGTAGAGAATCGGCGCCGGGATGAAGCCGAACATACGAGCGTTGACACGCATGGTCATCTGCGGAGCGTGCGCGGCCTTGGCGAAGATGTTGAGCACCTCGCCGATGCGGTGCGGCGCGGGGTCGGTCAAGTGGAAGCACTGGCCGTCGAGCCCCTTCTTGTGCGCGAGGAAGTCCATGGCGTTGACGACATAGTCGACGGGGACGATGTTGATGCGCCCGCCTTCGATGCCGATCATCGGCATCCACGGCGGCAGCATCTTGCGCATCCGCTGGATGAACTTGAAGAAGTAGTACGGGCCGTCGATCTTGTCGATGTAGCCGGTCTTCGAGTCGCCGACGACGAAGCCGGGACGGTAGATGCGGAATGGACGCTTGCAGTCGTTGCGGACCACCCCTTCGGAATCGTGCTTGGTCTTGAAGTACGGGTGGTCGAGGTCCTCGGCCTCGTCGAACATGTCCTCGCGAAAGACGCCGTCATAGAGTCCGGCGGCAGCGATGGAACTGACGTGGTGGAAGCAGCCCACGGCCAGCGCCTGCGCGCACTGCACCGCGTGCCGCGTGCCATCGACATTGGCCGCCTGCTGCTCTTCGGCGCTCGCCTTCAGGTCGTAGATGGCGGCGAGGTGGAAGAAGTGCTCGACCTTGCCCTTGAGCTTCTTCAGGTCCGCGTCGGCGACGCCGAGATTCCTCTTCGCCAGGTCGCCGACGATGGGGATGACATCCTTTTCGGTCGCTCCCCATTCGGTCCGCAGCGCGTCGAGCTTTTTGAGCGACCCCTTGCGCACCAGAACATAGATCGGCTTGCCGCGCGCCAGCAGCTTGCGCACGAGAAACTGCCCGATGAAGCCGGTCGCGCCGGTGACGAAATAGGCCATCACTTCCTCCTTGCGTTCTGATCGTGGCTTGCGCAGACGAGTCCCCGCTTTCCAACCGGTGATTGTAACCCCGCCAACGCGGCCCCTTTAGTATGATTGCTCTAGGCGAGCCGCCTAGAATGAATCGTGGCGAGACACGTGCGCCGCGAATGCCGGCACGAACAACGGGAGAAGACACGATGTTGAAAAAAGCGAAGGCCGGTGCGGCCGGCGAGCATGCGGGTGAGGCCAAGGACATCTCGCAGGCGGTGCTTGATTCGTCGCGCCAGATCTGGCTTGCCGGACTGGGTGCGTTTGCGCGCGCGCAGGCCGAAGGAACGAAGGTGTTCGAGACTCTGGTGAAGCAAGGCGAGTCGCTGGAGTCGAAGACGCGCAAGGCCGCGTCCGACACCGCGGCGATGGCGCGCGGTGCAGCGACCGCCAAGGTCAAGGAAGTGCAGAAGGGCGTCGGCGGCACCTGGGACAAACTCGAGCAGGTGTTCGAGGATCGCGTCGAACGCGCGCTGTCCAAGCTGGGCGTCTACACGCAGAACGACGTCGAGCGGCTGACCGAGCGCGTCGACGTGCTGGCCGAGGCGGTGAATGAACTCGTCAAGGTGACCGGCGTGAAGCCGGCGCTCGGCTCCAAGGCCGCGACTGCGACGAAGCGGCGCAAGGCCAAGGGTGCGGCGCCGAAGGTGGCCAAGACGGCGCGGACCGCGCGCAAATAGCCGACGCTGTACGTGGCAAGGCCCGCCGGATTCCGGCGGGCCTTTTCGTTGGCGGCGGTCTCGCTCAGTCGCGATTGAGCTTGTCGACCTGCTTCACGTAGTTGGTCATCGCGTCGTCCTTGCTGCTTCCCTTCAACTTGGCCCACGCGTCGTACTTGGCGCCGCCGACGAAATCGAAGCCCCCCGGACGATCCCCCTTGACGTCGCCCTCGGTCGCCTGCTTGTAGTACGAGTAAAGCTTCAGCAGCGTCGCATTGTCGGGCTTCTTCTTGGTCTTCTTGGCAGCGGCGGCGGCCGCCTCGAATTTGGCCTTCAGGTCATCCTTCTTGGGCGCGGTGGCCATGGGGTTCCCCCTCCTTGTATCCTGATTTGACGGCTTCGTGCTACTTTAGCGCGAACGCAAAGGCGCGCGCAACGCCAGGCAATCGCACTCCTCTCTTCGTCACTCATGCCCGCCTCACCCAAACGCACGAAACGCGAAAAGATGTCCGCGGTCGACACCGCGTGGCTGCGCATGGATCGTCCGTACAACCTGATGATGATCAGCGGCGTGCTGATGTTCGGCGAGAGGATTGCGCTGCGCCGCCTGCGCAAGGTCGTCAGGGAACGCTTCCTGGTGTTCAAGCGCTTCGGCCAGCGCGCCGTCGAGACCGCGGCCGGCGCGTTCTGGGAGACCGATCCGGAATTCGACCTCGACCATCACATCGTCCGCGGGGAGCTGCCGGGCCGCGCCGGCCGGCGCGAGTTGCAGGCATTCATTTCGCGGCTCGCGTGCACGCCACTCGATCCGTCGCGGCCGATGTGGCAGTTCCATCTCATCGACTACGAGGGCGGGAGCGCGCTGGTGATGCGCATGCACCACAGCTATGCCGACGGCATCGCGCTGGTGCGGGTCATGCTGTCGATGACGGACGCGACCGCCAACGGGCCCCCGGCGATGCCCTTCGCGCCACAGCCGCGCAGGCGCACCGAACCGGACGACTCGCTCGGCCATTTGCTGTCGCCGTTGTCGGGGCTCATGAAGACGGCGAAGGTGATCGGCTCGGCGCTGATGGACCAGGGGGCCGCGATCTGGGACGATCCCGGCAAGGTGATGGCGCTCGCCGGGCAGGGAACCGCCGTCACGTCCGAACTGGCCAAGCTCGCGCTGATGCCGGAGGATTCGGCGACGCGCTTCAAGGGCCAGCCATCCGTCGGCAAGCGCGTCGCGTGGGCGGACCCGCTGCGATTATGGGAAGTGAAGGCGGTCGGCAAGGCACTCGGTGCCTCGGTGAACGACGTGCTGCTGTCGTGCGTCGCCGGCGCGCTGCGCGGCTATCTCGTTGACAAGGGAGACGACGTCGCGGGCGTGATGGTGCGCGCGCTGGTGCCGATCAACCTGCGCCCGATGGAAAAGGCGTACAAGCTCGGCAATCGCTTCGGCGTCGTGTTCCTGGAATTGCCGATCGGCATCGAAAATCCGATCGAACGGCTCTACGCAGTGCGCGCGAACATGGCCGCGTTGAAGGACAGTCTGCAGCCGCTGCTCACGCTGGGTCTGCTCGCCGCGGCAGGCGTCGCGCCGAAAATCCTGCAGGATCAGCTGGTGACGGTGCTCGCGCGCAACGCGACGGCGGTGATGACCAACGTTCCCGGTCCGCAGCAGCCGCTTTACCTCGCCGGCGGAAAGATCGAACGGTTCCTGTTCTGGGTTCCGCAATCCGGGAACATCGGCATGGGCGTCTCGATCCTTTCCTACAACGACGAAGTGCAGTTCGGGCTCATCACCGACCGCGGCCTGTGTCCCGATCCGGAACGGGTGATTGCGCGCTTCGCGCCGGAATTCGAAAAGCTGACGCTGGCGACGCTGATGGCGGAATGGCCGCGTGACGGCGATCTCGATCCGGACGAGGCGGCCGCGGCTGTGGCTGGCTGACCGGCCCTACTCGAGTTCCGCCTTCGCGAGCTCGACGTCCAGCCGTTCCATCGCGTCCATCGGCTTCGTCGCCGCCGCCTCTTCGTACAGTGCCGTGGCATCGTCGATCCGGCCCTTGCCGAACAGCAGGATCAGGCCGTTCGCATATTCGATGCGCGCGATCGCGGATTCGGGGTTGAGCTTGATCGCCTTCTGGAAGTGTTCGATCGCGGAGTCCTTCTTGGCGCCGTAGGTCATTCCGGCTACGAGTCCTCCGACCTTGTTGATCACCTCGGCCTGGTAGGAGCCGTAGGCGATATACGCGTCGGCGTGCTTGGCATCGAGCTTCAGCGTCGTCAGCAGCGCGTCCTTGATCTTGCCGCCGAATCCCTGTGCCAGCGCCTTCGCCACGGAAATGCCCTGGCCATAGCGGCCCAGCGCGAACGCATACAGGTAATGCGCGTTGGCGTCCTTCGCCGCCTTGCCGCGGCGCTCGTCGGCCCACTCCGCGGCCTCTTCGAACAGCGCGAGCTTCGCCTTGTCGGATTTTTCCAGGTAATGGGCGTAGACGGTTTGCGCCTTGACTGCGGCGTTGATGCCGGCGCCGCCGGCGGCGCGGCCGGCGTCGACCGCCTGCGCGAAGTCGCCCGCGTGGAAATGGCGCCATGCATCGAGGACACCGGCGTCCTTCGGCAACGGTTCGCAATCCCCTCGATGCAGCCGTGCCCAATGCTTTTTCAGCCCGGCGGCATCATAGGCATATGCCTTGTCGGCATGCGGAAACTTCGTCCACTTCTTCGTCATCGCGACCTCCGTCGATCGGACTTCACAGGTAATCCTCGCCCAGGCGCTCGATCAGCGCGCGCCCGTCGCCCACCAGATAGGGCGCAATGAGCGCCAGCACCTGATAGGCCGCGCGATCGAGGCTGATCGCGGCGGCGCTGCCGGCGGCGGCATCGCCGCCATGGTGGGCGCTGATCCGCTGGAACGACATCCAGTAGGTCGCGACGAGCGTCGCATTGGACGCCAGCGCGGCGATCTCGCGCTCCGACGCGCGCATCTCTCCTGCCGCCACCAGACCGCGGCACAACTCTATCACGGTGTTTTCGCCGCGGCGGGTCAGGCTCGCGAAGCGCGCGGCGAGTCTCCGGTTGCGCGACGTGATCTCGTCCAGGTCGCGATAGAAGAAGCGGTATTCGCGCATGCGCTCGAACAACAGGTGCAGCAGCAGCCACAAGTCCTCGACGCTCGCGCCGCGCCGGTCGGGAAGCGCGAGCAGCGGCATGATCCCGGCCTCGAGCGCCTCGTACAGCGCGCCGATGATGTCGTCCTTGTTGCGAAAGTGGTAGTACAGGTTGCCCGGACTGATGTTCATCTCGTCGGCGATGTCCGCCGTCGTGATGTGCGGCTCGCCCAGGCGATTGAAGAGCGCGAGGCTCGTCTCGAGGATGCGCTGCGGCGTGCGGCGCGGACGTTTCTTTTCCGGCATGGGGCGGAAGGGTCGCTGCGGACGCTTGGGCGCCGTGAAGCCGTCGCTGCGAACAGGACTATTCTAGCGCGCGCTGGCGAGCCAGCGTTCGAGGTGCCCTAGCGTATGCCGGAGATCGCGCGCGGTGCCCTGGACATCTCCCCGCGCGAGCGCGTGCAGCGGACGGGGATCGTTGAGCGCGTCCGTCACGCCGCGTGTGGGATCGGCAAGACGATCCAGGTGCAGAGCAATGCCGTGACGTGATAGCGTCGGGGCGAGCGCGTCGGCACGTCGAAGCAGGTTCCAGCGCGTCCGCTCGAACGCGAGCGCGCACAGCTTCCTCCGCTGCCGGTAGCTGAAGATGTTCGCGAAGAACATGTCCGCGTCCTCCGGACCGGGCTCGAACAGCATGATCGCGGCGTCGGGATACTGGCGCGCATATTTCTCCATTCCCACTTTCATCCGCGAATGGATGATCGCGCGAAAGGTCTGTCCCAGCACCAGCGGCAGCCCGCCCTGGTTCAGCCTGCGCTTCGAGAACCCGCCGCGATGCGCGGGCGAGCTGGCGTCGAATGGAACGAGCGGGTTGACGCAGAACAGCAGCGACACGCCTTCGTCCAGCGCTACCGACGCGTGCAGCGTCTTGTTGAGCGCGCCGTCGACGTAGTGTTCGCCGTCGATCTCCACCGGCGGGAACAGGCCCGGAAGCGCGCTGGAGGCTTCGATCGCGCGCGAAATCGGAACGTGGTCTTGGCCAGGCGCGCCGAAGGTCACCGACGCGCCGGTATCCAGGTTGGTGGCCACCAGGAACAGCTTGCGCCCGAGCAGCCTGAAGTCGTTGGTGCGGCCCCGTGCAGAGAACAGCCGTGCCAGGAAGGCGTCGATGGCGCGATTGTCGAAGATGCCGGTGGGCACCGCCTCCGCGAGTGTGGCGAACGATTCGACGATGCCGCGATGGAAGGGGTCGCGCAGATACTGCATCGACGCCCGCAGCGCCAGCGCGGGCAGCTTGCCTAAGCGCCGGCCGAATTCGCCGAACGCGGGCCGCAGGAAGATTTCGGGTTTCAACGCCGCATCGGCGCCGTCGGCGATGAACAGCCGGTACATCTGGGCCGGTGAAATGCCATTGGCGAGCGCCGCGGCAACGAATCCGCCGGACGAGACACCCACATAGGCGTCGAGACGGTTCAGGTCGAGGCCATCGAGCGAATCGGCGAGCGCCAGCAGCGCGCCGACCTCGTAAATACCGCCCAACGGACCACCGCCGGCCAGAGCCAGGCCAATCTTCGGCGTTGCGCGGATCGGCGCTCTGCCTGCCGGACGCGTAGCGGACTCAATCGCCTGATTGGAGGCTGCACGAACGCGCGGATGCGCGCGTGTCCGGGTCGGCACGGGCCGCCCGGATGCTCTCTTGTCCGGCATGGTTCTCCTCATGCGTGTTGTGCGGGCGGCATCTGACGGCCGCCCTCACACGCAATGTTAACGGAGAATTACTTCTTCGTGGCGGCCCGGACGGTGCGCTTTGCGCGCTTCACGCTCTTCGTCGCACGCGTCTTGATCACGCGCTTGGTCTTGGCGGCCGTCTTCTTCGCGGCGCGTTTGGCACCGGCCGGCGCTGAAGTCTTGCAGCATCGCGGGCAGCCTGACCTTGGGCAACGAGCGCGGGATCTTTTTCTGCGCCAGGTGACGGCCGTTTCGGCCAACTGCCTGACCGTCGATTCGACGGTCGACCGAGTCTGCCGCCATACTGCGTTGGCGCGCGTGAACGATCCTTCCAGGCCCTCGCCGACGATGCGAATGGCCTTCGATTCGACGGCAGTCCCTTCCTTCACGAGCGTGCGGAACACATTGCCGGCTTCCGCTTGCGCCCATTCGCGCGAGACGACGGCGGCGCCCAAGCTCGCGAGCCACACCTGACGGGAAGCGGCGAGGACGGCATCGCCGTAGGGAGTGTTGCGATTCTGGTTCAGCGTACGCATGGTGAGTTCTCCTTGAATGTGTCGGCAATGCCGGGATGGACGTGAGGTGCGATATTCGGCGGCCCGACGTTCACGTTACGTATCAAAAGTACGCGATTCGCCTAGAGCAATCACACTAATCTCGGCAATGCCGCGCGCGAGGCGGACGCCGGGAATCAGCGCCGCGGCGCGAGTTCCTGCGCGAGGGCCGTTGCAAGCCGCGCCACGATGCCGTAGATCGACAGCTGCGGATTGGCGCCGATCGAGGTCGGAAACAGCGATCCGTCGAACACATACAGGTTCTCTACCTGGTGGTGCCGGCCGCTGGTCGCGACGACTGCCCTCTTCGGATCGGGGCCGAGCGGCGCGCCACCCATCACGTGTGCGGAAACGACGGGCGTGACCAGCGGCTGCAACGCGAAGGTGTCGATGGCGGCGCGGGCGTCGGCAAAGTTCGTGAACGCGGCGCCTTGCGCATGCACCGGCATGACGGTCTGCGCGCCGGCGGCGAACTGGATCTCCGACATCGAGCGCAGCGCGCGGCGCGCGCCATCCCACAGCACCGGCAGCAATGGATAGTCGAGCTGCGGCGTGCCGTCGTCGCGAAGCTGCACTGTCCCGCCCTGGCTTTCCGGATGAAACCCGTCGCGAAGCAGCGCAATGAGGACCTGCATCCGCGAGAAGTCCTGCATCCAGCGCGCGTGCGCGACACCGTCGTCCGGCAGCGTGATTGCTGTCAGCACCGGATGAAGCGGTGGCGCTTCGAGCTTGTAACCCAGCGGTCCGTCGATCGGCTGCGTCTCGAGGAAGTGGTCGGTGTAGATGGTCTGCGGCGCGCCGGCGAAGGCGTCGACGCGGTCGGGCATGAGCGCGGCCGAAACCACGGCCGGATGCAGGAACGTGCGCTTGCCGAGGATGGCGTGAGGATCGGGCACGCCGCTGCGCAAGAGAAGTGCCGGCGTCCCGATCGCGCCGGCCGCCATGACGAATGCCCGGGCGCGCACGCGTACGCTGCGCGGTGTAGGCGCTACGCCCTGCGCGTTCATTGCGTTGCCTTCGAGCAGCGAAACGCGGCCGCCCTGCAGCGCTACGCTACGCGCACGTACGCGGGTCACGAGCGTCGCACCGTTGGCGAGCGCGGCGGGAATCGTCGTGACCAGCATCGACTGCTTGGCGTTGGTGGGACAGCCCATGCCGCAGTAGCCTAAGTTCCAGCAGCCGACGACATTGCGGCGGATCGCCGACGCGGAAATGCCGATGCGCTTGGCGCCGCGCGCCAGCGCCTCGTTGTTGGCGTTGGGAGCGACTTCCCAGGGCCCGATGGAAAGGCGCGTTTCCATTTGCGCGAACCACGGTGCCATGTCGTCCACCGTGAATCCGCTCAGTCCGAACTCGCGCTGCCACCAGGCGAGCGTGGCCGGCGGCGTGCGAAAGGAGCTGGTCCAGTTGACGGTCGTGCCGCCGCCCACGCAGCGACCTTGCAGGATGTTGATCGCCTTGTCGCGTGTCTTGCGCGCGGCGGAATCCTGATACAGATGCGGATAGGCTTCCGATTCACGCATCCGGAAATCGGCGGACCGCTTGAGAGGCCCCTCCTCCAGCACGACCACCTTGAGCCCGGCCTTGGCGAGAATTTCCGCCGCGGTACCGCCGCCGGCGCCGCTGCCGACGATCGCGACGTCGGCATCGAGCGTGATGTCCTGCGTGAGCGCCGACGCATCGATGACGTTCCAACCCGACGCCAGGCCCGCATCGAAAGGATCGGGGATTCCCGGATTGCGCGCAGTCGTCATGCGGCAAGCTCCGGGGGACCGGGATAGCCGATGGGCGGCCAGGACGCCGGATTGCCGTACCAGGCGGCAAACGTGAGCTGATGCAGAGCGGCGTAGGCCGAGCGCAGCAGCGAAAGCGAACTGCCGCGGAAGCGATCGAGGCAGGCGCGCACGTCGGTCTCGGATGCCTGCGGCCATGGCGCACTCACGCGTGCAATCGCGAGACGTGCGGGCGGGAGTGCCAGCAGCGCGAAAAGCTGCCGCAGTTCATCCTGCGAGTTCGGGGAAAGGCCCGACACCGCGATGTCGATGCCGCGAACGGTATCGGCGACAGCCTGGCGCCGCGCCTCGGCGGCGACAGGCAGCGCACCGGCCAGCATCACTGGGACGATGGCTCCCAGGATCGCCTGCGCATCGGCGTCGAGCGCGCGCAACGACGCGTCGCCCGGGGGCGCGTGGGGACCGCGGAGCCAATGCGCGGTCGCAAGTGCGGCGGCGCCGAGCAGGCCGGTCGTGATGAAGGTTCGGCGGGAGATCATCGTGGGTGATGGATGCCGGCGGCGCTGCCACGATCGGTTCGGGGCAGCGGGCGGGTGTCCCCGACATTAGACATCGCCTGTAGAGGAATCAATCTAAAGTAAGTACGCGAATGCGTCACCGGAAGCGGCCGCCATGCAATTTCGCGGCCAATCCGGCGAAAATCAGTTGGGCATCGGATAGACTCTCGGGAAATCGTGATTCCGGATGCCCTCCGGAATTGCCGCGACCGCATTCATGGCCGAAACCGAATCCGTCCCCGATGCATCAGTCGCCCTGGTACGCGAGTTGTCGCGCGTCCAGCGCCTCCATGCCGAACGTGCCGGCAACCCGATTCTCGCGGGTTCGCTGGAGCGCGTGTCGTATTGGCAGTCGCGACGCCTGCGCATGACCTACGCCGACCTCGCCGCGGATTTACGGTATACCGCGGCGGTCGAATTTTTCCAGAACGACCTGTACGGCCCGGGCGACTTCAGCCGTCGCGACGCCGACCTCGCACGTGTCGTTCCGCTCATGGTGAAGGTGCTGCCGGAGCGCGTGATCGCAACCGTTGCGCTGGCGACGGAACTCAACGCGCTGTCGCAGGAACTGGACCGGGTGCTGCTCGCCCGACTGCCCCGTGCGGACGGGCACTTCAACGTCATGGAATACTGCAAGGCCTATCGCCGCGCGGGCAATTTCCCTTTGCGCCGCCGCCAGATCAAGCTGATCGTGGACATCGGCACCGCCCTCGATGTCTATGTCGGCAAGCCGCTGATCCGCACGGCGCTGGCGATGATGCGGCAGCCGGCAAAGCTCGCGGGAATGTCGGGGCTGCAGGATTTCCTGGAGCGCGGTTTCTCCGCGTTCCGCGCGATGAACGGCGCCAAGGAGTTCCTGCATACGATCGAAACAAGGGAGACCGAGATCATGGAGACGATCATCGGCGGCTCGACGGATCCCTTTTCCGATCCCCTGCTGTTCCGCCTGTCGTCGCAGAACAACGCGGCGGCGAAGACTTAGCGTTACAAGAACCTAGCCCAGCAACTTGTCCAGCTGCAAGTCGATTTCGCGCTCGATCGTCGGCTTGAGCATTCCCAGCAGCAGCCCGAGCTGGACATCGAGCTTGATCCGGTCCTTGCCGACGTGAATGCGCCCGGTGACGCCGGGACGCTCGAAGTCGATGTGTTCGCCGTCCCACGCATATTCCAGATCGAAGCGCTTGTTCAGGTCTTTCGCGATCTTCTCCGCGACGTCGCGCGCTTTCTTGTGGGAAAGCGAGTGCTTGCGGGCGATTGAAATGGTGGCCATCGGTTTCCTCCCGCGCGAAGTATAGCCAAACGCGCCTGCGGTGATGGATTGTCGCTGACCAAATAGGCACAATCGACGGGACAAGGCCGCGCGCGGGATGCGGCTTGCGGAGAAACGATGCCCGGCAACATCGCCCAGTATTTTTCGCGGCATTTGGCGCGGCCGGAACACGCGCTGTTCCGCCATCATGGCGACGGCGCGTGGCGCGATGTCACCGTCGCGGAGATCGCCGCAGCTCGCCCGCCGCTGGCAGGCGGCGTTCCGGCGCGAGCGGTTCGCGGCGGGCGACCGGATCGCGATCTGCGCCCGGAACTCCGTCAACTGGGTCGCCATCGACATCGCTGCGCTGGGCATGGGACTGGTCGTCGTCCCGCTCTACGTCGACGACAACGCCGAGAACATCGCGTGGTGCGTGGGGACGGCCGAGGCGCGCCTGCTCGTCGTCGAGAATTCCCGGGTTGCCGCGGCGCTCGCGAAGTGCGTCGAAGCGGGGCGCCCGCTGCCGCGGCTCGTGGTGCTGCGGCCGGAAGAGGACGAGACCGCCGCAACCCTCGCGACGTTTCTTCCCGAGCCGGCGGAGGAACTCGCCGTGGACGAATTCGCGGACGACACGCTGGCCACGATTTGCTTCACCTCCGGAACCGCCGGCCGGCCGAAGGGTGTGATGCTATCGCACGCGAACATCATCGCCAATGTCGGCCAGTGCGCCGAGACGGGCATGGCGCGACACGACGACGTGTTCCTGTCGATACTTCCGTTGTCGCACATGTTCGAGCGCACCGGCGGCTACTACCTGCCGCTGTCGCTCGGCGCCAAGGTGGCGTTTTCCCGCGGCGTCGCGCAGATCGCCGATGATCTGCTGACGCAGGCGCCGACGGTGATCTTCGCGGTGCCGCGGATATTCGATCGCTTTCAGGCCCGCATCGCGGCGTCGCTGGCGAAGTCACCGGCGAAGCGCCGCCTGTTCGACGCCTGTGTCGCGCGCGGGTTCCGTGTCGCGACCGGCAAGGGCAGCGCGGTCGATCGCATGCTTGCGCCGGGATTGCAAAGGCTGGTCGGCAAGCCCGTCCTCGCGCGGCTGGGGGGGCGCCTGCGCTTAGCCGTCGTCGGCGGAGCGGCGCTGGACCCGTCGCTCGCGCACACGTTCATCGGACTCGGACTCGGAATGCTGCAAGGCTACGGCATGACCGAGGCCTCGCCGGTCATCTCGGTGAACCGCGACGACGACAACGTGCCCGAATCGGTCGGACCGCCGCTTCCAGGCATCGAGGTTCGGCTAGGCGACGGTGGTGAACTGCTGGTGAAGGGGCGCAACGTGATGCTGGGCTACTGGAAGAACCCCGAGGCCACCGACGCGGCGCTCACGGCGGACGGCTGGCTGCGCACCGGCGATGTCGCCGAGATCATCGACGGCAGGATCTACATCCGTGGTCGCGCCAAGGACGTCCTCGTGCTTTCCAATGGCGAAAAACTGCCGCCGCAGGATGCCGAGTTCGCGATCCTGCACGATCCGGTGTTCGAGCAGGTGATGCTGGTCGGCGAAGGCAGGCCGTTCGTCGTGCTGCTCGCGGTATCACAGGAGACCGACGAAAAGGTGCTGATACGGCGTGCCAACGACAAGCTTCGGGACTTCCCGCGCTGGACGCGCGTGCGGCGAGTGATCATGCAGAAGGAGCCCTGGAGCGTTGACAATGGCCTGCTCACGCCGACGCTCAAGCTGAAGCGCCCAATCCTCCTGCAGCGGCTCGCGCCGCAGATCGAAGCCGTCTACGCGGATGCCGTCCGGCGCGAATTGACAGGCTCGGGACGGATGCGCGCATGCGTTTGAAGTCCACGACGAGCAGGGTCTACGCGGCGGGAATCGCGTTTGCGATCGTGCTGGCGATCCTGCGGATGTTCGGGTTGAGCCTGGCCGATTTCGCGAGTCTCGCCCGGGCCAAACTCGCCGAAGCCGCGGCCGATGCGAGGGCGCTCGTCAGCAAGGAATATTCCGATCAATATTCGCGCAGGTTGCGCGAGGAGGCCGCCGCCATTCCTCCCGTGGCGCCGATGACCGACGGCAAGGAATCCGTCGAGATCAGCCGCGAAGTCCAGGCGGAACGCCAGCGGATTCTCGAGGAGCGGGCCGACAACTTGAAAAAGGTCGGCACCGGATTGCTGAAAGGCGACCTGGAAACGCTGAAGAAGCAGGCCGAGGAAAACGCCCGCAAGGCCGGTGGCGAACATTGACTGCGGCCGGTTCCACCGTCGGCGCGTGAGACAATTGGCGGCATGGTTGAACGGGCGCAATCGATTGGCGAGGAAATCGCCAACAGCGTGAGCCACGGCGTCGGGTTGCTTTGCGGTGTGTTCGGCGCGCCGGTCCTCATCGTTGCCGCCACGCGGCACGGTGGCGCCGCGAACGTCGTCGGGGCCTGCGTGTTCGCGGCGACGGTGCTGCTGCTGTACTTCGCGTCGACGCTCTATCACGCGGTGCCGCATCCGCGCGCCAAGCGCCTGCTGAAGAAGCTCGACCACGGCGCGATCTACCTCCTTATCGCCGGAACCTACACGCCGTTCACCCTTGGAGTGCTTGGGGGTCCCTGGGGCTGGACGCTGTTCGGGCTCGTGTGGACGCTGGCGATCATCGGCGTCGCGCTGAAGGCGTTCGACCGCATCTCGCATCCCGTCTGGTCCACCGCACTCTATCTGGTCATGGGATGGCTGGCGCTGATCGCCGCCAAGCCGATGCTCGCGAGCGTCGCGACACCGGGGCTCGTTCTGCTCGCGGCGGGGGGCCTCTGCTACACGCTGGGAGTGGCGTTCTTCGCGCTCGACTCGCGCCTGCGCTACGGACACTTCGTGTGGCACCTGTTCGTCATTGCCGGCACCACCTGTCATTTTTTCGCCGTGCTGTTCTACGCTGCCTGACGCCGCGCGCAGGTCGTCGGCGGGTGCATGCGCCGGATGGCGGCGCCGCCAGTTCAAAGCGACCTGGGCGCAACGCCTGCCGGGCCAATCGGTCCCGCGCTTGCATCCTCGCGTGATCACGCTAGCACTATAGGTGCAAGCGCTTACTTTCGCATTTATCCCCAGCATCCCTTGTCGCGTTCCCGGTCTCACGATCCGGCGCATCTGACCGCGAAGGTGGAGGTTGACAGGACAGACCCGTGAAACGTAGGATTAAAACGAACGTTTAATTGAGGGTTGCGGTTGGCGGTCGCCGACGCAACCCTGGTCGGGTAGGCGCGGTTCGTCGTTCTTGTCATTGGCGGACCGGCCGACTAAAGGCGTGACACGAGGAGCCCCACGGTTTGAACGCCAAAGTGATTGCACTCGGCGCGCCTCGCGGCGCAGTCGCCACCAAGGAACGGATCCTGGACACCGCCGAGGCGCTGTTCATGGAGCACGGTTTCGAAGCCACCGGATTGCGGTCGATAACGGCCGCGGCAGGCGTCAACCTGGCCGCCGTGAACTATCACTTCGGCACCAAGGAAGAACTGTTCGAGTCCGTGCTGACGCGGCGCCTGGATCCCATGAACCAGGAACGGCTCGCAGCTGCTGGACCAGCTCGAGCGGGATGCAGCACCTCAACCGCTTTCCTGCGACCGCATCCTGATGGCGCTGTTGGTTCCCGCGCTGCGCCTGGCCCGCGATCCGGAGCGTGGCGGCAAGAATTTCCTGCGCCTGCTGGGTCGCGCCTATGCGGATCCGGCGCCGTTCATACGGCATTTCCTGTCCGAGCAGTACGCGTTGATGATCGCGCGCTTCAAGGATGCGTTCGGCCGGGCATTGCCCCACCTGCCGCGCAAGGAGCTGTCGTGGCGGCTGCACTTCATCATGGGCGCGCTGTCCTATACGTTGGCGGGCACGGATGCGCACAAGATCATCAGCGAACTCTCTCCGGACGAGCCGGACAACGACGAAATCCTTCTGCGCAGACTTGCGCCGTTCCTGCTGGCGGGACTGAACGCGCCATTGCCGGACCTGAGCGAAGTCACGCGCGAACTCGACGGCGCGCTGGAGCGCAAGCGCTGAAAGGGAATACGCCGGGCCCGGACCGCGGGCAGGGCAACGCGATACACAAGGACTCCTGATCATGCTGACCACACTCTTCCTTGTCATTTTGCTGTTCGGCGCGCTCGCGCTCGCCTACGTCAATGCCTCCGGTCGCGCGTGGGGACTTGCCGCGGCGGTGGCGCTTGCCGTGTCCTGGTACGCGCATGCGCTGCCACTCGCCCTGAACCTGTTGTTCACTGTCCTGTTCGTCGCGTTGGCGCTCGCGCTGGCCGTCCCGGGGCTGCGGCGCAAGCTGATCAGCGACGGCGTGCTCGCCGTGTTCCGGAAACTGATGCCGCCGATGTCGCCGACGGAGCGCGACGCGCTCGAGGCCGGCACCGTGTGGTGGGACGGGGAGCTCTTCTCCGGCCGCCCGAATTGGCGGCGGCTGCTCGACATGCCGCAGCCGGTGCTCACCGATGACGAACAGCGCTTCCTCGACAACGAGGTCGAGACGCTGTGCGGCATGACCACCGATTGGGAAACGACCAACGTCTACAAGGATCTTCCGCCGCATGTCTGGCAATACATCAAGGACCGCGGCTTCCTCGGGATGATCATCCCGAAAGAGTATGGCGGCCTTGGCTTCTCCGCATACGCGCACTCGCAGGTCATCACGCGCCTGTCCACGCGCTGCGGCACCACGGCAGTGACCGTGATGGTCCCCAACTCGCTCGGGCCCGGCGAGTTGCTGCTGCACTACGGCACCGAAGAGCAGAAGCGTTACTTCCTTCCGCGCCTGGCCAAGGGGCTGGAGGTGCCCTGCTTCGCGTTGACGAGTCCGGTGGCCGGCTCGGACGCGGCGGCGATTCCCGACTACGCGTTCGTCTGCTGGGGCGAGCATGAAGGCCGGCGCACGCTGGGCCTGCGCGTCACGTGGGACAAGCGCTACATCACGCTGGGTCCGGTCGCCACGCTGCTCGGTCTCGCGTTTCGCGCGTACGACCCGGACAAACTCCTGGGCGGCAAGGAAGACCTCGGCATCACGTGCGCGCTGATTCCCGCGACGCATCCGGGCGTGGAGATCGGCCGCCGCCACATGCCGCTCAACGCAGTGTTCCAGAACGGCCCCAACTCGGGGAAGGATGTCTTCATCCCGATGGACTGGGTCATCGGCGGCCAGCCGATGCTCGGCCACGGCTGGCGGATGCTGATGGAATGCCTGGCCGCGGGCCGTGGCATTTCGCTGCCGTCGTCGAACACCGGCATGGCGATTCTCGCCGTGCGCGGCGTCGGCGGTTATGCGCGCGTGCGCACGCAGTTCAGGACGGCCATCGGCAAGTTCGAGGGCATCGAGGAGGCGCTCGCGCGCATGGGCGGCAATCTCTACATGATGGATGCGACGCGCGTGGTCACCGCGGGCGCGATCGACCAGGGCGAGAGGCCGGCCGTGCTGACGGCGATCGCCAAGTACCACATCACCGAACGGGCCCGCCAGATCATCAACGACGGCATGGATGTCATCGGCGGCAAGGGCATCTGCATGGGACCGTCGAATTTCCTGGGCGGCGCCTATATGCAGCATCCGGTAGCGATCACCGTCGAGGGCGCGAACATCCTGACGCGCAGCCTCATCATCTTCGGACAGGGCGCGATCCGCTGCCACCCGTACGTGCTGAAGGAAATCAAGGCCACGCGCCACACCGATTCGCGCGGCGCCTCGATCGCATTCGACGCCGCGCTGTTCGGCCACCTGCGCTTCGCCATCTCGAATTTCGCGCGCACGCTGGTCATGGGCTGGACCGGATCGCATTTCGTCGCCGTGCCCGCGGACGTTGCGCCCGAGACGCGGCGCTATTACCAGCAACTGACGCGCTTCTCGGCGGCGCTCGCGTTCCTGGCGGACGTGTCGATGGGCACGCTCGGTGGCGCGCTGAAGCGCAAGGAAAAGCTGTCCGCCCGGCTGGGCGACATCCTGTCGTTGATGTACCTGTGTTCGGCGACGCTGAAGCGCTTCGAGATGGAAGGCCGCCAGGAGGCCGACGCGCCGCTGATGCACTGGGCCATCTGGGACGCGATGTTCAAGGCGCAGAACGCGTTCGAAGGCGTGATCTCGAACTTCCCGAACCGCGTCATCGCTTTCGCGCTGCAGCGGATCGTCTTCCCGCTCGGGCGACCCGTACGTCGTGCCGTCGGACCACCTCGGCCAGGACGTCGCGCGCCTGCTGATCGCGCCGTCGGCCAGCCGCGACCGGTTGACTGCGGGCATCCATGTCGGCGCGCGGGACGACGATCCCGTCGGCCTGATCGAGCGTGCGCTGACGGCGACCGTGATCGCGGAACCCGTCGAGGCGAAACTGCGCGTCGGCGATCAAGGACGGCCGTCTCGACGGCAGCCTGCCGCCCGGCGCCGGCGTCGAAGTGCTGGCAGACCGCGCGTTGGCGAAAGGCATCATCAGCGCGGAAGAGGCGCGGGCGCTCATTGTCCAGCGCGAACTGGTGGCGCGCGTGATTCGCGTCGACGATTTCGACAAGGATCTGGGCGCCTCGATGCTGCAGCCGGCGATCGACTCCGTGCGTCGCCGGCCGCTCGATCACCGCGCCGCGGCATGACGGCGCGACGGAAGGAATCGCGAGTGCACGACCATGACTGAACCGGTCTACATCATCGACGGCGCGCGCACGCCGTTCCTCAAGTCGCGCAACCGGCCGGGGCCGTTCGCGGCGTCGGACCTGGCCACCGATGCCGGCCGGGCGCTGCTGATGCGCCAGCCTTTCGCGCCCACGCAACTGGACGAGGTCATCCTGGGCTGCGCGGCCCCGTCGGCGGACGAAGTGAACATCGGCCGCGTCGCCGCGTTGCGCATGGGCTGCGGGCTGAAGGTGCCCGGCTGGACCGTGATGCGCAATTGCGCGTCGGGCATGCAGTCGATCGACTCCGCGGTGAACAACATCAAGGCCGGCCGCTCCAACCTCGTGCTGGCGGGTGGCGTGGATGCGCTGTCGCGCGCGCCGCTGTTGTTCTCCGACGCGATGGTCATGTGGTTGTCGCAGTGGTACGCGGCGAAGTCGTTCGGCCAGCGCGCCGCGCTGCTCGCGAGGTTCCGCCCGGGTTACCTGGCACCCGTCATCGCGTTGATGAAGGGCCTGACCGATCCGATCTGCGGCCTGCTGATGGGGCAGACGGCCGAGAACCTCGCCTACCGTTTCGGCATCACTCGCAGCGAGATGGATGCCTATGCGGCGCGCAGCCACCAGCGCGTGCTGGCGGCGCAGGCGGCGGGGCATTTTGCCGGCGAACTGGTGCCGCTCTTCGACAAGGCGGGCAAGCTCTATCCGGCCGACGACGGCGTGCGCGAGGATTCGACGGCTGAAAACCTGGCCAAGCTGCGGCCGTTCTTCGACAGGAAATACGGCAATGTGACTGCGGGCAACAGTTCGCAGATCACCGACGGCGGCGCGTGGGTGATCGTCGCGTCCGCACGCGCGGTGGAGGAGCACAAGCTCACGCCGATCGGCCGCATCGTCGATTCGCAGTGGGCAGGGCTCGATCCGGCGCAGATGGGCTTGGGGCCGGTGCACGCGGCCACGCCGATCCTGCAACGGCACAACCTCGGGCTGAACGACCTCGACGCCTGGGAGATCAATGAAGCATTCGCCGCGCAGGTCATCGCGTGCGAACGCGCGTGGGCCAGCGACGACTATTGCCGCAGCGAACTCGGCCTGCCCGGCGCGCTCGGCCAGATCGACGAGAGCAAGCTCAACGTCGACGGCGGCGCGATCGCGCTGGGACACCCCGTCGGCGCGTCCGGGACGCGCATCGTGCTCCACGTGCTGAATGTTCTGCGCCGAACCGGCGGCAAGCGCGGCATGGCTGCGATATGCATCGGCGGGGGCCTGGGCGGCGCCATGCTCATCGAGCGGGTGTGACCTTGCGGCCGCATTCGCCTTCCTTCACGTGATCCCGCAGGAAACCTGATGCAACACTGGACAATCACGCGCGACGCCGACGGCCTCGCGTGGCTCACGTTCGACAAGGCCGGCGCGACCGCCAATACGCTCTCGGCAGCCGTGCTCGCGGAACTGAATGTCGCGCTCGACACGCTCGACCGGGAACCGCCGAAGGGCCTGGTGATCCGATCCGGCAAGGCCAACGGATTCATCGCGGGCGCCGACGTCGAGGAATTCGGCGACGTGCACGACGACGCGGGCGCGCTCGCCATCGTCAAGCGCGGCTGGGATACGTTCGAACGCCTTGCCAAAGTCGCCTATCCGACACTGGCTCTCGTGCGCGGGTTCTGCCTGGGCGGCGGATTCGAGCTGGCGCTCGCCTGCCGCTATCGCGTCGTCGTCGACGAGCCGGGAACGCGGCTGGGTCTGCCCGAAGTAATGCTCGGCATCGTGCCGGGTTGGGGCGGCATCAAGCGCCTGCCGAAGCTGGCTGGCGCGCCGGCCGCGCTCGACCTGTTGCTCACCGGCAAGACGATCGACGCGCGCCGCGCGAAGAAGCTGGGGATCGCCGACGAGTGCGTGCCGGTGCGGATCATGGACGCCACCGCGCGCGGCGTGCTGCGCGCGCTGCCACCGCCGCGCACGCTCGAGTTCCCGTTGTCGTTGACGCTCAATCCGCTGGCGCGGCGCTTCATCGCCGCTTCGGCGGCGAAGAAAGTCGCTCAACGCGCGCGGCGCGAGCACTACCCGGCCCCGTATGCGGTGCTCGACCTGTGGGTGAAATACGACGGCAACGCGCTCGCCGCGCCGGCATCCGATCCGGCGTCCGATCCTATAATCGCGCGCTGTTCAGGTCCCCGACGGCCGCCAACCTGATTCGCGTGTTCCGACTGCAGGAGCGGCTGAAGAGCCTCGGCAAGGAAGGCGGCTTTCGCGCGGCGCACGTGCACGTGGTCGGCGCGGGCACGATGGGCGGCGACATCGCGGCGTGGTGCGCATTGCGCGGTCTCACCGTGACGCTGCAGGACCAGAACGCCGAGCGTCTGGTTCCGGCGATGCAGCGGGCGGGAAAGCTGTTCGCCCAGCGGCTGCGCGACCCGAGGCGCGCGCGCGACGCGGCCGACCGCCTCATTCCCGACGTGGCCGGCGACGGCATCGCGCGCGCGGACGTGATCATCGAGGCCATCTTCGAGAACGTCGAGGCCAAGCGCGCGCTGTTCGCGGCAGTGGAGACGAAAGCACGGCCCGCGGCGATCCTGGCGTCCAACACGTCGAGCATTCCGCTGGAGGACATCGCCTCCGCGATGGCCGACCCGACGCGGCTGATCGGCCTGCATTTTTTCAATCCGGTGGCGAAGATGATGCTGGTGGAAATCGTCATCGGCCGGCAAACGCGCGACGCGCTGGTCGCGCAGGCCGCGGCGTTCGTGCGCCAGATCGACAAGCTGCCGCTGCCGGTGAAGAGCGCGCCGGGTTTCCTCGTCAATCGCGTCCTCGCGCCGTACCTGATGGCCGCGATGCGCTGCGTGGACGAAGGCATTTCGCCGGAAACGGTCGACGAAGCCGCCCTCGCGTTCGGCATGCCGATGGGACCGATCGAACTCGCGGACACGGTGGGCCTGGACATCTGCGTCGCGGTCGGCAAGCTGCTTGGCAGCGACGCGGCGCCGCCTGAGAAATTGCAGGAGCTGATCGCGGCCGGCAACCTGGGCCGCAAGACCGGGCGCGGATTCTATGCATGGGTCGACGGCAAGCCGCAGAAGAGCGCAGCGGGTGCCGGTGCCGGAAGGCCTTGCCGATCGGTTGATCGGGCCTTTCGTTGCCGAGGCGAAATCGGCCCTGGCGGAACACATCGTCACGGATGCCGACCTGGTCGACGCCGGCGCAATTTTCGGCACGGGCTTCGCGCCGTTTCGCGGAGGTCCGCTGCACTACGCTGACGCGGCGTCCTGACACGCGGGGGACCGCTTGCGGGACCTACTGGTGTACGATTTTCCGGATGGACGCGGCCGCCCCATGCGACGGGCACGCGCCGTAAATGAGGAGCGTCGTGGATAAGATCTGGCTCAAGCACTATCCGAAAGGCGTGCCCCCGGAGATCGACGTGAACGAATACGCGTCGATCCGGGAGGTGTTCGAGGAAAGCGTGGCCAAGTACGCCGCGCGGCCCGCGTTTTCGTGCATGGGGAAGAGCATCACGTTCGCGGAACTCGACACGCTGTCGGCGGCGTTCGGCGCATGGCTTCAGGGCATCGGGTGCAGACCGGGCACCCGTGTCGCGCTGATGATGCCCAACATACTGCAGTACCCCGTTTGCCTGTTCGGAGCGCTGCGCGCCGGCTGCACGGTGGTCAACGTCAATCCGCTCTATACGGCGCGCGAGCTGGAGCACCAGCTGAACGATTCCGGCGCCGAAGTCATCGTGTGCCTGGAAAATTTCGCGAGCGTCTTTGCCCAGGTGCGCGGCAAGACGAAGATTCGCCAGCCCGTGATCACGTCGGTCGGGGAACTGCTGAGCTTCAAGGGCCTCGTCGTCGATTTCGTGTTGCGGCGCGTGAAAAAGGTGGTCCCCGCGTACTCGATCCCGGGCGCCATCCGCGTTTCGGACGCGCTCGCCGAAGGCCGCAAGCGCGCGCTCGAGACTGTCGCGATCGGCCCGGACGACATCGCCTTCCTGCAATACACGGGCGGGACGACCGGCGTGGCCAAAGGCGCGATGCTCCTTCATCGCAACATCGTCGCCAATCTCCTCCAGGCAAGGGCCTGGGTGCAGCCGTTCCTGGGCGACACGCGCGACGTCATCATCACGCCGCTGCCGCTGTATCACATCTTCTCGCTGACGGCCAATTGCCTCGTCTTCATGACGCTGGGCGGAGAGAACGTGCTCATTCCCAATCCGCGGGACATCCCGGGCTTCGTCAAGGAGATGGGCAAGTACCGGTTTACCGCGATCACCGGGGTGAACACGCTGTTCAACGCGCTGGTGAACAACGCGGAATTCCGCAAGCTCGATTTCTCGGCGCTGCGTCTTACGCTGGGCGGCGGCATGGCCGTGCAGCAGGCGGTCGCGGAGAAATGGAAGGAGATCACCGGCGTGCCGCTGATCGAGGCCTATGGCCTGACCGAGACGTCGCCGGCCGCAACGATCAATCCTCTCGACCTGCCCGCGTACAACGGGTCGATCGGCCTGCCGATCCCCTCCACCGAAGTCATGCTGCGCGACGACGCGGGCCACGCCGTCGCGCCGGGACTGCCCGGCGAGATCTGCATACGCGGACCGCAGGTCATGGCCGGGTACTGGCAGCGCCAGGACGAGACGGACAAGGTCATCGACCGCGACGGCTGGTTCGCCACCGGCGACATCGGCGTCATGGACGAGCGCGGCTACGTGCGGATCGTCGATCGCAAGAAGGACATGATCCTGGTGTCCGGATTCAACGTGTACCCGAACGAGATCGAGGCCGTGGTCGCGATGCACCCCGGCGTGCTCGAATGCGCGGCCGTCGGCGTTCCCGACCGCAAGTCCGGCGAGGCGGTCAAGCTGTTCATCGTGCGGGGCGACGCGAAGGTGACCGCCGAGGACATCCTCGCGCACTGCCGCGAACACCTGACCGGCTACAAGGTTCCCCGCGATGTCGAGTTCCGCACCGAGCTGCCGAAATCCAACGTGGGCAAGATCCTGCGGCGCGAATTGCGCGACGAGGCGAAGAAGCAGGCCGCGTGAGGCTCCGTCGTGACTGATCAACCCACCCAACTGCCCGCCAGGGACCCCGTGCTGCGCGTCGTGCCGATGCCGGCCGACGTCAACCAGCACGGCGACATCTTCGGCGGCTGGATCATGGCGCAGGTCGACATTGCCGGCGGCGTCGTGGCCGCGCGGCATGCGCGCGGACGCGTGGCGACGGTTGCCGTCAATTCGTTCACGTTCAAGCAACCGGTGCTGGTCGGCGATCTCGTGACCTTTTTCGCCGAAATCACGAAAGTGGGGCGAACTTCGGTCACCGTCGCGGTCGAGGTCTTCGCGCAGCGCAACCCGGACGACCTGGTGACGGTCAAGGTCACCGAGGCCAGCCTCACCTATGTGGCCGTAGGCGCGGACCGCCGGCCGCGGGCGGTCTCGCCGGAATGAGACACCGGGTTGCCGCAGGTCAATAATCCGGGCCGTCCGCGGCGCAGGCGCCTCGCGGTCCGGGTGTATAGTTTCCCCAACCGCCCGCTTCGACGGTAAAACCGTCTTGCGGCCGGATAAAAAGACCTTTAGGCAAGATAAGCCTAATTCCAGGTAGTTCCCCGTACGGAGAGAGGAGATTTCATGCAAAAGAATCGATTCCAGCTGACCCGCGTTGCGGCCGCCGTGGCAGGCCTGGCATTGGCGCTTGGCGCGGGCCAGGCGTTCGGCGCCGGCTTTGCGCTGCAGACGCAAAGCGGCAGCGGCCTCGGCAATGCGTATGCCGGAGGCGCCGCGTCCGCCGAGGACGCGAGCACCGTGTGGTCCAACCCGGCGGGCATGGCGCGGTTCTCGACCATCCAGATCGTCGGCGCCGGCAATATCGTCACCCCGTCGATCAAGTTCCATGACGACGGATCGCTGCCCGCATTCAACCAGCCGCTGGGCGGCACCGGCGGCGATGCCGGCGGAACGGCCTTCATCCCGGCGATGTACATCGTCGTCCCCATCAACAAGCAATTCGCCTTCGGCCTGGGCGTCAACGCGCCGTTCGGTCTCGAGACCGACTGGGACAACGGCTGGCTCGGCCGCTATCAGGCCCTCAACTCGAAGGTCGAGACGATCAACGTCAATCCGGCGCTGTCGTGGAGGATCGTCCCCAACTTCACCGTCGGCGTGGGCGCGAGCTGGCAGAAGGTCAAGGCCACGCTGACCAGCAACGCCAACTATTCCGCAGGTCTGGCGCAGGGCGCGCAACAGGCGGCGGCCGCCGGGCTGATCACTCCCGCGACGGCGGGGGCGTTCATCGCGGCTACGGGCGGGCTCGACTCGAACACCAAGCTCACCGGCAGCGACGACGCGTGGGGCTGGAACATCGGCGCGATGTGGGACCTCACGCCCGACACGCGGGTCGGCGTGCACTACCGCTCGTCGATCAAGTACGACGTTCCCGGCAATGTGCAGATCGACAACCCGGCACTGCCGCCATTGGGGCCGCTTGCCGGACTCGGCGCGCAGATTGCCGCGGGCGTCAACGCGCAACTCCAGAGCGGCGGCGTGACGCTGGCGCTGGAAGTGCCCGCAACCACCAACCTGTCGTTCTTCAGCCGACTCAACCCGAAGTGGGAAGTGATGGGCGACGTGCAGTGGACGCAGTGGTCGTCGTTCCAGGAACTGGCGCCCATCCGCACCGGACCCGGCAGGCCGATTCCCGGCAGTGCCCGGAGAACTTCAAGGACGTATGGCGCGTGTCCGGCGGCGTCAACTATTACTACGACGACACCTGGAAGTTCCGCGGCGGCCTGGCCTGGGACGAGTCGCCGGTGAACGACACCGATCGGACGCCGCGGCTGCCCGACAACGACCGCATTTGGGTGGCGACGGGCGCGCAATATGCGTGGGGCAAGCAATGGAAATTCGATGTGGGCTTCGCCTACGAGTTCCTGTCGGACATGTCGTCGAACCAGAACGCCGGAGACACCGCTGCGTACGGCCTGATCAAGGGCAACTACACCGGAGGGGTCTGGATCGTCGGCGGGCAGGTCGCCTACAACTTCTAGCAGTATCCGCCGGGCGGGTCCGGATAGCAGCCGGACCTGCCGCGATTGCCGTCCGTACCTTCTCGCATGACGCGCGCGGCCGGTTCCCCCGGCCGCGCGATTTTTCTCCGGCTCCGTTGTCCACTCCTCGCAACGTTTCACGACCCGATGTCAACCCGTCCATTACAGATTCGCAAGGCCGCCGTTCTCGGCGCCGGCGTCATGGGTGCGCAGATTGCCGCGCACCTGGCCAACGCCGGCATCCCCGTCGTGCTGTTCGACCTCGCCGCAAAGGAAGGCGACCCGAATGGTCTCGTGACCAAGGCGATCGCCGGACTCGCCAAGCTCGAGCCCGCGCCGTTGGGCGTCAAGGATCGCGCCGCGTCGATCGACGCCGCGAATTACGGCAGCGATCTGCCGCGCCTTGCCGATTGCGACCTCGTCATCGAGGCCATCGCGGAGCGCCTCGACTGGAAGCGCGATCTCTACGAAAAGATCGCGGCGCACGTTCCGGCGCACGCCGTGCTTGCCTCCAATACCTCCGGCCTTTCGCTGGCGGCGCTGTCGGCGGCGGTTCCCGCGGCGCTTCGGCCGCGTTTTTGCGGCATCCATTTCTTCAATCCGCCCCGGTACATGTACCTGGTCGAAATCATCGCTGCACCGGAAACCGACGCCGGGCTGCTGGATGCGCTCGAGGCATTCCTGACCACGACGCTGGGCAAAGGCGTGATCCGCGCGAAGGACACGCCCAATTTCATCGCCAACCGCATCGGCATCTTTTCGGTGCTGGCGACGATGAAGCATACGGAGACCTTCGGGCTCGGCTTCGACGTGGTGGACGCATTGACCGGTCCGGCGATCGGCCGCGCGAAAAGCGCCACCTATCGCACGGCCGACGTCGTCGGCCTGGACACGATGGCGCACGTCGTGAAGACGATGTTCGACACGCTGCCGGACGATCCGTGGCACGCGCTGTTCGCCACGCCGCCGGTGCTGGCCGGGCTGGTCGCGCAGGGCGCGCTGGGCGCCAAGACCAAGGCAGGGTTCTTCCGCAAGGTCGGCAAGGAAATCCAGGTGCTCGATCCGGCGGCGCGCGACTATCGCGCCTCCGCCGGCGAGGTCGCCACCGAAGTCGCCGAACTGCTGAAGATTCGTTCTCCCGCCGAGAAGATTTGCGAAGTTGCGCGCATCGGCGCACCCGCAGGCGCAGTTCCTGTGGGCAATCTTCCGCGATCTGTTCCACTACAGCGCATATCACCTGCGCGATGTCGCCGACAACGCGCGCGACGTCGACCTGGCGATCCGCTGGGGCTTCGGGTGGCAGATGGGTCCGTTCGAAACATGGCAGGCCGCGGGCTGGACCGACGTCGCGACCTGGGTGGCGGAGGACATCAATGCCGGCCGTGCGCTATCCAACGCACCGCTGCCCGGCTGGGTGACCGGAGCAAAGGTCATCGCGGCACAGGGCGTGCACACGGCGCAGGGCGCCTATTCGGCCGCCAGGGACGACTTTGTCGCGCGTTCGTCGTTGCCGGTCTATCGCCGCCAGCTGTTTCCCGATCCCGTGCTGGGCGAGCGGCCCAATGCCGGAACAACGCTGTTCGAAACCGACGCAGTGCGCATGTGGCACCTGGGCGACGACGTCGGCATCGTGTCGTTCAAGAGCAAGGGCCACACGATTGGCGAAGACGTCCTGGACGGCATCAATCGCGCGATCGACGAGGCCGAGAAGAACTGCGCGGGTCTGGTGATCTGGCAGACGAAGGGAGCCGTTCTCGTTCGGCGCCAACCTCTCCGCGATCGCGCCGGCGATCGCCGCGAAGCAGTGGGACTCGATCGACGCCGTTGTCGCGAAGTTCCAGAAGACGGCGCTGCGCCTGCGCTACAGCCTCGTCCCGACCGTATGCGCGGTGCGCGGCATGGCGCTGGGCGGTTCATGCGAGTTCATCATGCACTCCGACCGCGTCGTTGCCGCGCTCGAGTCCTACATCGGCCTGGTCGAGGTCGGCGTCGGACTGCTTCCGGCCGGCGGCGGGACCAAGGAGTTCGCGATCCGCGCAGCGGAGGAGGTCAAGCGCGGCGCGACGGCGGCCAGCTGGATCAGTTCCCGTTCCTGCGCACCTATTTCCAGACCATCGCCACGGCGACAGTCGCCAAGAGCGCGCTGGAAGCCAAGGAACTGGGTTACCTGCGGCCGTCCGACATCGTCGTGATGAACGCATACGAACTGCTGCACGTGGCCAAGGCGCAGGCCAAGGCGCTGGCCGAGTCCGGCTATCGCCCGCCGCTGCCGCCCCGAAACGTTCCCGTGGCCGGCAAGACCGGGCTGGCGACGCTGCAGATGCTTCTCGTCAACATGCGCGAGGGCGGATTCATCAGCGCCTACGACTTCGAAGTCGGCCTGAGGGTCGCGCGCGTGCTGTGCGGCGGGGAACTCGAACCCGGCAGCCTGGTCGACGAGAACTGGTTCATCGAGCTCGAGCGCCGCGAATTCATGAATCTGCTGCGGCACGAAAAGACGCAGGCGCGGATCGCGCACACGCTTGCCACCGGCAAGCCGCTGCGCAACTAGAACGGGCCCTGAAGGACGCCATGAGCAAACAAATGCAGGATGCCTACATCGTCGCATCCACCCGCACCGCCGTCGGCAAGGCGCCGCGTGGCGCCTACAAGTCCACGCGGCCCGACACGCTGCTCGCGCACGTGCTGCAGCGCGTGCTGGCGCAGGTGCCGGCCATCGAGCCGAAGCGCGTCGAAGACGTGATCGTCGGCTGCGCGATGCCCGAGTACGAGCAGGGCATGAACGTCGCGCGCATCGGCCTCTTGCTGGCCGGACTGCCGAACAGCGTGGCGGGAATGACCATCAACCGCTTCTGTTCGTCCGGCTTGAACGCGGTGTCGATCGCTGCGGACCGCATCCGCACCGGCGAAGCCGACATCATGATCGCCGCGGGCACCGAGAGCATGAGCATGATCCCGATGCTGGGGCGGCTCGCGATGAACGAGGCGGTCTTTGCGCGCGGCGAGAACGTGGGCATCGCCTACGGCATGGGAATCACCGCCGAGAACGTCGCCACGCAATGGAAGATTTCGCGCGAGCAGCAGGATGCGTTTGCGCTCGCGTCGCACCAGAAGGCGCTGGCGGCGCAGCGGAACGGCGAGTTCGACGCCGAGATCAACGCGATCACCGTGCACGAGAACCTGCCCGACCTGGCGACGGACGCGATCGTCACCCGCAGCCGGGAAATCGCGCGCGACGAAGGCCCGCGCGCCGATACATCCGTCGAAGGACTGGCCAAGCTGCGGCCGGTGTTCGCCGCCAAGGGTTCGGTGACCGCGGGCAACAGCTCGCAGACGTCCGATGGCGCCGGCGCGTCGATCCTCGTTTCCGAACGCGTGCTGAAGGAGTTGAATCTTGCGCCGCTTGCCCGCTGGGTCGGCTTCGCGGTCGGCGGCGTGCCGCCGGAGATCATGGGCGTCGGCCCGATCGCGGCGATCCCCAAGGTCCTCAAGTCCACGGGCTTGGCGCAGGACCAGATCGACTGGATCGAGCTGAACGAAGCGTTCGCCGCGCAGGCGCTCGCGGTGATCAAGGAACTGGGAATCGACCCGGCCAAGGTGAACCCGCTCGGAGGCGCCATCGCGCTCGGACATCCGCTCGGTGCGACGGGGGCGATCCGCACGGCGACGATCACGCACGGACTCAAGCGCCGCAAGCAGAAATACGGCATGGTCACGATGTGCGTCGGCACGGGGATGGGCGCGGCGGGAATCTTCGAATCGATGTGATCGGCACGCAAGGATTTGGCGTCACCTCGCCGCGTCGCGGCGAGGCTAAAAAGTGGAGGAATGCAATCATGCGCAAATTCGTCATCGCAGTCGCAGCCGCCGTGTTCGCCACGGGCGCGCTCGCCGTCGAGGTGGCCGGCGTCAAGGTCGACGACAAGGCAACCGTGGCGGGACAGGAACTTGTGCTGAACGGCGCGGGCGTGCGCACCAAGGTGTTCATCAAGATCTACGTCGGCAGCCTGTATGTCCCGGCGAAGGCGGCCGATCTCAACGCGGTGCTGGCCAAGGGGCCGCGGCGCATCCAGATGAACATCATGCGCTCGCTGACACCGGATCAGCTGGTCGACGCGCTGGTCGACGGCTTGAAGGAGAACAACTCCGAGGCCGAGCTCGCCGCGGTCAAATCGCAGACTGCGGAAATGGTCGCGACGATGAAGGCGTTCAACGAGGTGAAGGAGAAGGATGTCGTCACGCTGGACTTCGTCGACGGCGCGACGAAGATCGGTCTCAACGGCACGGCCAAGGTGTCGATTCCCGGCGAGGCGTTCAATCGCGCACTGACCAAGATCTGGCTGGGCGATCATCCCATCCAGGCGGATCTCAAGAAGGCGATGCTTGGCGGCTAACGGGGATCGCGGAACGGGTGGAGTAGCGCTGCCGGCGGCGGGAAGTCGACTGCGGACGATGCCCGACTACTGGACCTCCTGCGGCTATCGCCTGCTCACGCGGGGCGGCGATGGCCGGCTGACGGTCACCGACGACTTCCTGCGCAGCTACCTCATGCGCCCGGAGCTGTCGCCGATACCGGAATCGTGCGCGGCCGAGCTAGCGCTGCACGACGCGCTGCTGGCCAATCCCCGCCGCTCGGTTCCCGCCGACGAATTGGCTGCGGTTGCCGATGCGGACGCGCGGGAGAATTACGCCATATGGCTGCGCTTTCGGGCGCGTATCGTCGGCGCTAATTCGCTCGAGGGTGCCTACGTCGGCCTGTTCCAGGGCGAAGGTGTCGACGTGCCACCGCAGTTCGTCGCCGAGCTCACGCAGGTGCTGCTGCGGCACATCCTGGGAGACGATGCGACGCCGATGGAAGCGCGCGCCGCCGAAATGCTGTTCCGGACACAGAAGATCGCCGTGACCGAAGATGGCGCGGTCATGTCCGCGGATGAGGCCACGGTGGAACTTTTCGCGACCACGGCCGGATTCGGGTCGCTGGGCGAGTTGCTGGCGCAGAACAAGACGCCAGCCCGTTCGGTGGACCTCGACGTCATGGACGACGGGAATGCCGCGGAATACTGGGGCCGCGACGAGCGCCATGACTTCTCCGTCAGCCTGAATCGAGGCCAACCTGCGCTCGACGCCTTGACCCGTGTCCTCGAGAAGTGGGTGAGGCACCTGCTGGGCGTGAACGTGAAGATCTCGCAGGAACGCGCGATCGACGACGAACACTGGGTATGGCACGTCGGCCTCGATGCCGAGGCGAGCGGCCTGCTCAACGATCTGTACAATCGCGCCGACATCGACGAAGAACGCATGCGCCGCTTGCTGTGCCTGTTTCGCCTCGAATTCGCCGATCCGGCGGACATGCGTCCTGCCATCAAGGGCCGGCCGGTATATCTCGCGATGGCCATGGACGCCAACCAGCGTCTCAAGCTCAAGGCACAGAACCTCCTCGTCAACTTGCCGCTCGCGCGGCCACAATGATCCGACACCCGATGATGATCCCAACGATTCGCGACCGCGCATTGCGCGCACTTGCCTCGGCGATGCTCTGTTGCGGTGGCGTGCTGGCGGGCGACCTCCATGCGCAAGTCCCCGCCCCGACGCCTTTACCGGCGCCTGCGCCGGCGCCCCGCCGACCAAGGCACCTGCCCAGACCGCGGGACCCGCGCTCGAGCTCAATTCGCTGTCATGGCTCGACGGCTGCTGGCGCGGCGAGGTCGCCCAATACGAATTCCGCGAGCATTGGCTGCCGCTGCGCGGTGGACTCATGGTCGGCGCGGGACACGTCGTGTTCCAGGGCAAGACGCAGGATTACGGGTACCTGCGGCTGGAAACACGCGCGGACGGCGTCTACTACGTTTCGATTTCGTCGGCCAAGAAGGAGGCCGCGTTCAAGCTGACTGCGACCTCCGTCGACGACAAGGACACGATCTTCACCTTCGTCAACGCGGTCGACGAATTTCCGCAACGCGTCGTATATCGCCGTGGTTCCGAGGGCTGGCTCTATGCCAACGGTCGAAGGCAAGGTCAACGGCGAGGAGAAGAAGGTCATCTATCCGATGCGTCGGGTCGATTGCCAGAGCGGCGCCATGATCCGCAATTGAGCGCGCGGTGACACAAGAAGGTGCGCCCGCCGGCGCGTTGGCGAACTTCCTGAAGATGCTCGACGCCGGGAAGGATAGCGCGCTGCTGCGCTATTCGCTCGGCAACGAATACACGAAGGCGGGCGACGCCGAGAACCGCGGCGCTGCACCTGCGTCGGGCGGTCGAACTGGATCCGGAATACACGGCTGCATGGAAGCTGCTCGGCCGCGCGCTGGCGGATTCCGGCTACCGCGGACGAGGCGCTGGCCGCCTACACGTCAGGAATTGCCGTCGCGATCCGCCGCGGCGACAAGCAGGCGCAGAAGGAGATGCAGGTCTTCGCGCGGCGTATCGAGCGAAGTTAGGACACGCTGCGCGTCTGATCAGAGCCGTTCTCGCGCCTGCGGCCGTCAGCGGTACCTGCTGCGGCTGGCCGCGAACGGGCTCGACGCTTCAGTCGTCGGCCGCCGCCGCGATCGCGGCGACGCCGCGGTTGGCCAGTTCATCCGCGCGGATGTTGCCGGCGTTGTCCGCGTGGCCCTTCACCCAGAACCACTTCACCTCGTGCTGCGCGCGCAGCGCATCCAGTTCGCGCCACAATTCCGCGTTCTTCACGGCCTTCTTGTCGGCGGTCTTCCAGCCGTTGCGCTTCCAGCCGTGGATCCACGTCTCGATGCCGTTCTTGACGTATTGCGAGTCGGTATGGATCTCGACCTGGCAGCCGCGCGTCAGCGACTCCAGCGCGCGGATGACCGCGGTCAACTCCATGCGATTGTTGGTCGTGTGCGATTCGCCGCCGAAGAGCTCGCGCTCGCGGTCGCCGTAGAGCAGCAGCGCGCCCCAGCCGCCGGGACCGGGATTGCCCTTGCAGGCCCCGTCCGTGTAGATCACGACGGACGTCATTCCGGCGAACGCTCGGCGGTGGTGATGCTCTCGCGTGCGCGCGCGGCCGGCGCCAGCGCTTCTTGCGCCGCTCGCGGCGTTCCCACGCCGGTGTCAGCAGACGCATGCCCAGCACCCTCTTGGTCGCGCGCAGGAAATAGACGCCGCCCGCGATCGGCCACCAGCGGTCGCCCGGCGGCCTCGAGAAAGCCGAAGCGGTGCAGCCATTTCTGGCTGGCGAAAGGCGGCGCATAGGCATCGAGGCGACCGCCGACGACGTCGAAGCCCAGCAACGTCAGCCAGTCCTTCAGCCGGTAGAGCGCGATGAAATTGCCGTTCCACGGCGGCGTCTGCGCGCGGCCGAAGTAGCGCTTGGCGCCGTACAGCGAAAACGGATTGAAGCCGGAGATCACGATCTGGCCCTCGGGCCGGATGACGCGATAGGCCTCGCGCAGCATCAGGTGCGGGTCGTCGGTGAATTCGAGCGCGTGCGGCAGGACGATGAGGTCCAGCGTGTTTTCCGCGAACGGCAGCCCGTGCGGATCGGCGATCACGTCGGCGGGCGGGTCGTAGTCGAGCGTCCAGCGCGACGCGATCCGGCTCTGCGCGAGGAACGGGCATTCGGGGAGGCCGACCTGCATCGCGTGGAAGCCGAAGATATCCGCGACCGCCTGATCGAAATACGCCTGTTCGCGCGCGAGCAGGTAGTTCCCCAGGTCCGTGGCAAACCACTGAGCGAGCGTCGTTGACAGACTGGCTCCGGGTCCCGAAGATGCGTCCATGCCCGAGATTATCCCCATCCCCGCGTTCGCGGACAACTACATCTGGCTGCTGCGCGACGGCGCCGTGGCCGCCATCGTGGATCCGGGCGATGCCGCGCCGGTGATCGCGTACGCTCAGCGCGAGGGAATCACGCCCTGCGCCATACTCGCGACCCATCACCACGGCGACCACGTCGGCGGGATTCCGGCGTTGCTGGAACGATGGCCGGTGCCCGTGTTCGGGCCGGCGCGCGAGAAGATTCCCGGGCGCACGCAAGCATTGGAGGGCGGCGATCGCTTCGCGGTGCCGGGCATCGGCGACGACGTTCGACGTCATCGATGTTCCGGGTCACACCGCGGGCCACATCGCGCTCTTTGGCGAGTTCGGTGGCGGGCCCGTGCTCTTTTGCGGCGACACGCTGTTCACCGGCGGCTGCGGGCGCCTGTTCGAAGGCACGCCGAAGCAGATGTGGACGTCGCTGTCGGCGCTCGCGGCGCTTCCGCCGGAGACGCGCGTGTATTGCGGGCATGAATACACGCTTGCGAACCTTCGCTTCGCACTGGCGGTCGAACCGGGCAGCGCGGCGTTGCAGGCGCGCAACGAGCGGGATCAGGCCCGGCGTGACCGCGGGGAGCCCACGGTGCCGTCGACGATGGGCGAGGAGCGCGCCACCAATCCCTTTCTGCGCGCGCATCTGCCGGAGGTCCGGGACGCAGCCGCCGCGCATGCCGGGCACGCCCTGGCCGACGACGTCGCGTCGTTCGCCGCATTGCGCGAGTGGAAGAACGCCTTCTAGGCCAGGTTGACTCGGGCCACCACTCCACCTACCATCGCCTGAATTTTGGGCAGCGCGCCCGGGAACGTCCGTGTGTCCGGGGGCGGCCAACAGGAAATCGAATTGCGCTTAACGAACAACGCTGATCCTTTGCCTTGCCGCCGCGCTGACTGCCTGCGCGACACCGACTCCTCCCCCCGCAGCGCCGGACCCCACGCCCATCGCCGTCGGGCCGCCCGAACCACCGCCTCCGTCCCATTGTCGTCATACCGCCGCCGGAGCCCGTCTTCAGCGCTGCGGCCGGCGCCGATCTGGAACCGCTGCCCGCCTCTGCGCCCGGACCTGTGGGACCGCATCGTCAATGGCTATGCCATCCCGGACATCGACGGCCCGCTGGTCGAAAAATGGGAACGCTGGTACGCCGACCGTCCGGATTACGTGGCGCGGATGGTCGAGCGCAGCCGCCGATATCTCTATCACATCGTCGGCGAGGTGACCGAGCGCGGAATGCCAACGGAGATTGCGCTGCTGCCGATGGTGGAAAGCGCGTTCAATCCGGTCGCGATGTCCACCAGCCGCGCGTCGGGCATCTGGCAGTTCATCCCGTCGACCGGAAAGCACTACGGTCTCAATCAGAATTTCTGGATGGATTCGCGGCGTGACGTGCATCGCGGGAACGGAGAAGGCGCTTACCTACCTGCTCAAGCTGCACGACGATTTCGACGACTGGCAGCTGGCGCTGGCGGGTTACAACTGGGGCGAGGGCAACGTCGCCAAGGCGGTCGCGCGCAACAAGGCGAAGGGGCTGCCCACAACCTACCAGAGCCTGGCCATGCCGGCCGAGACGGCCAATTACCTGCCGAAGCTGCAGGCCATCAAGAACATCGTTCGCGACCCGGAGAAGTTCGGGCTGGTGCTGGCGGACATCCCCGACGCGCCGTACTTCGCGATGGTCGTGACGCACCGCAAGATGGACACCAAGTTCGCGGCCGACCTTGCGGAAATGTCGCTGGAGGATTTCCTCGCGCTCAATCCGCAGCACAACCGGCCGGTGATCGCCGGCGCGGACGAGCAGACGCTGCTGCTGCCGATCGACAACGCGGAGATCTTTGCCGCCAAGCTCGAGCTCACCAACCAGCCGATGGTGTCGTGGCAGGCCTATCGCATGCGCCCGAACGAGACGCTCGCGCAGGTCGCGGCGAAATACGGGATGTCGCTGGAGACGCTGCGCGCCGTCAACGGCATCGGGGCCAAAGCGAAGGTGCCGGCCGGCCATACGCTGCTCGTGCCTTCGCAAAGCGCGTCGACCGACGCGGTCGCGTCGCTGTCGCAGGCGGTCTTCACCACGGTTCCCGCGGGCCGCACGTTCTACTACACGGCGAAGAAAGGCGACCGGCTCGGGGTCATCGCGGTCCGGTATGGCGTAACGACGCAGGAATTGAAAGCGTGGAACGGCATTAGCAGCGACGCACTGAAGCCGGGCCAGAAGGTGCGAGTCACCAGCGATGTCGTGCCCGTGCAGCAAGGCAGGCGGACGCACCAAGCGGGCGGTGGCGACCAAGGGCGCCGGCAAGCAGGCGCAGGCCGGCCCGAAGTCCCCGGCGGCCAAGCCGGTCGCGGCCAAGAACAAGCCCGTGGCTGGCCATCCTCCTGCGTCGAATACGGCGCGCACCCAGGCCAACCCCGGCAGCTAGAAGCCGCGGTAGCCTGCACGGCGTACAAACGAAAACGGGCGGCGCGGTGGCGGTCGCGCCCGCAGTTGCCATTCAATGAAAACGGGCGGCGCCAGTGGCGTCGCCCGTTTTGTCATCCGTCCCGACCCGGCGACGGATCTGCTGACGAAGGAGCTTACAGCTTCTTGGCGGCCTTCTTCTTGGTCGCCTTCTTCTTGGCTGCCTTCTTCTTCGGGGCGGCCTTCTTCTTCGTCGCTCTTCTTGGCTGCCTTCTTCTTCGGGGCGGCCTTCTTCTTCGTCGTCTTCTTGGCTGCCTTCTTCTTCGGGGCGGCCTTCTTCTTCTTCGTCGTCTTCTTGGCTGCCTTCTTCTTCGTCGTCTTCTTGGCGGCCTTCTTCTTCGTCGTCTTCTTGGCTGCCTTTTCTTCTTCGGGGCGGCCTTCTTCTTCGTCGCCTTCTTGGCTGCCTTCTTCTTCGGGGCGGCTTTCTTCTTGTCGCCTTGCGTTTGGCGGCCTTGCGTTTAGGCGCCGAGGCGGCCGGGGCCGCAGGCGTCATCATCGACATCATGTCTGCCATCATTTACGTTTCTCCTGTCTGAGTTACCGTAACTGTTATGTTGCTTTTTCATCTAAGCAGGAGGCCTCGGGTCATCGCTTGTGCGCCTTTTTTTTCCTGGAGCACTTGACAAACCTCCTCCGCCTGCTGCCTGCATTGTAGCCACGTTTGCCTTGATTTGCAAGATTTCGCAACCGATTCCGGTGCTTGGAATCGCGAGTGTTGCGATTTCGCACACAACTAAAACATGGTTCCGACGCGCCGATTTCGACATGCGGAATTCATCGACGCGCGCAAATTCGAATGCGCGTGATGCGCCGCAAGGAATGTTCAGGGCAGTTTGGATTCCGCCGCAAATAGTTCGCTGGCGTGCTCGCGACGGCGGACCAGATGCGTGATCCTGTCGTCGACAATCACCTCGCAGGCGCGGGGACGCGCGTTGTAGTTGGAGCTCATCGCCATGCCGTACGCGCCCGTCGCGCCGATGGCCAGCAGGTCTCCTTCGGCGAGCGCCAGCGACCGGTCACGCGCCAGGAAGTCGCCGCTTTCGCATACGGGCCCGACGATGTCCCAGCGATGAATCGGACCAGCGCGGGGCCGCACCGCTTCCACCGGATGCCATGCGTCGTAGAGCGCGGGACGGAGCAGGTCGTTCATGGCGGCATCCACGATCGCGAAGCTCTTCGGGTCGCCCGGCTTCAGATATTCGACACGGGTCAGCAGCACGCCGGCGTCGCCGACGAGATGACGGCCGGGCTCGAAAATGAGCTTCTCGCGCCGCCCCGCAAACAGGCCCGCGATCATCGCCGCGTACTCCGCGAGCGGCACCGGAGTCTCGTCGCGGTAGCGTATTCCCAGGCCGCCACCGAGATCGATATGCGCGAGTGGTATCCCTGAAGCCGACAGACTGTCGACCAACTCCAGCACCTTGCCCGCGGCTTCGCGATAAGGTTCCAGTTCGGTGATCTGGGAGCCGATGTGGATGTCGATACCGCGGACCGCGATGTTCGGAAGCAACGCCGCCCGCCGATAGAGCGGGAGCGCGTCGGCGAAGGCGACGCCGAACTTGCTTTCCTTCAAGTCCGGTCGAAATGTACGGATGCGTCTGCGGATCGACGTCGGGATTCACGCGGAAGCTGACCGGCGCGACCCGGCCCGCGCGTCCGGCGACCACGTCGAGCCGGGTCAGCTCCGAGGCGGACTCGACGTTGAAGCAGAGAATGCCGAGCGGCAAGCGCCGCGGCCATTTCCGATTCGGTTTTGCCCACACCCGAGAAAACGATCCTGGCGGGATCGCCGCCCGCCGCGAGAACGCGCTCCAACTCGCCGCCGGAGACGATGTCGAAGCCGCTGCCGAGGCGCGCGAAGAGGTCGAGCACCGCGAGGTTCGGGTTCGCCTTCATCGCGTAGCAGACGAGGTGCGGGATGCCGGAGAAGGCGGCGTCGAACTCGCGCCAAGCGGATTCCGAGGCGGCACGCGAGTACACGTAGCACGGGGTGCCGAACTTCGCCGCGATGTCCGATAGCGGAACGCGCTCGGCGCAGAGCTCGCCGTCGCGATGGACAAAGGCGCTCAAGGCTTGCGCTCGGGAGTCGCTGGCTTGGGACTCGCGGGATTGTCCCCGTTGGTGGCCGACGCGGGCGTGGGCGCGGGCGCGGGCGCGGGCGGCGCGGCGGGCGGCGGCAGCACAAGCGGCCCTTTGATGCCGCAACCCGCGGCAACGAGCAGCGCGGCCGCCACGGCGGCGATTCGGAAATGTCGTAACATCGGCGTGAATCCTATCACGCGAAACTTGTGACCACCGACACCGCTTTCATCGCCTCCGCCGACGCCGTGCTAGCGGCCGTCGGCGCCGCGCTCGACGCCGCGCTTGCCGACACCGACATCGATGCCGACTGGAGCCTCAACGACGGCATCCTGGAAATCGAGTGCGAAGATGGCAGCAAGCTCATCGTGAACCGCCACGTTCCCAACCGCGAGATCTGGGTCGCGGCACGGTCCGGGGGATTTCACTTTCGCGCGCATGCCGGCGCGTGGCGCGACACGCGATCGGGGGGTGAACTTTCCGCGCAGTTGACGGAACTGCTGCGCGAACAGGCGGGGCTGGCGGTGGACCTGACGGGGCTGCCGGCACCGGCGGAGTGATTGCTCCGACTAAGCTGCCAACAGCGCCGTCCAATCTTCGAGCTCGCGCCGCAGTGCCGCGTGTCCGGGCATCAGCGACTCGACGATTGCCCAGAAGCGCGGGGAGTGGTTGAGTTCGAGCAGGTGCGCGACTTCGTGCGCGACGATGTATTCGGCGAGCGTCGGCGGCAGCTGGACCAGACGCCAATTGAGGCGGATCTCTCCGCGGGCGTTGCAGCTGCCCCATTCGCTGCGGGCGTTCGAAAGACGCATGGCGGGCGTGGTGGACGTGATCCGTTGCGCATACCGGATGACCTGCGGCGCCACCAGGTTCCACGCCTCGTCCTTCAGCCATTTGCCGACCAGTGCCGCTACTTCCCGTTCATCGTGCGCGTGCGGATGCAGCACCGTGAGGTGGAACAGGTCGGGCGCCACGTTTGCCCGCCGCGAAGGGAACACCTCCAGCGCCAGTTCGCGCCCGCGGTAGAGGATCGGTGCGCCGGACTTCCAGACGGTGGGCATCACGTCGCGGCGGCGGCCCCGCCACTCGACCAGCGCCTTGACGATCCATTTCGCGCGTTCCGCCAATGCGGACTCGATTTCGGAGATCGTCACCCAGCGTGGCGCCCGCACCGTCAGTCCCTCGAGATTGACCTCCATGCCGATGGTGCGGCGGCGTGCGCGGATCAGGCAGTAGTCCACCGTCTCGCCTGCCAACACCATGCGCCTGGACGATCCGTCGCGGGTGCGGCGCGGGACGTCGGGTCCGCGGTCGATTTCATCGAGGCGCAGGTGCGCGATGGCCGGCGATGCCGTTGTCCGCTTCATGTGGGCACGCCCAGCCGCGCGACCTCGCCTTCGATCCAGCCCTCCACTTCCTGCATCAGCGCCAGCGGCTCCTTGCCGGTGGGCGAGATGGGCTTGCCGATCGTCATGGTGATCGTGCCTGGCTTCTTGCCGAAGACGCCCTTGGGCCACAGGTAGCCGGCATTGTGCGCGACCGGAATGATCGGCACGTCGAGCGTGATGGCGAGGCGGGCGCCGCCCGTCTTGTACTTCGCGCGCGTGCCGGCCCGGATGCGCGTGCCTTCCGGATAGATGGCGATCCAGAATCCCTGCTTGAACCGTTCTCGTCCCTGCGTGGCGATCTGCTGCATCGCGTCCACGCCGGCCTTGCGGTCGATGGTGATCGGCGAGGCCAGCGCGAAGCCCCAGCCGAAGAATGGAATCGACAGCAGTTCCTTCTTCGCCACATAGGCCAGGCTGGGAAAGTATTGCGTCAGCGACAGCGTCTCCCAGGTCGAACTGTGCTTGGACAGGACGATATGGGGGACGAGCGCGCTGCCTTGAGGGACGTTCTCGCGGCCATCGACCCGCCACCGGATCCCGCAGATCGCCCGCGCGCCCCACAGGTTCACCGCGCACCAGCTGGCAGCCATCCGGTAGGTCGTGATGCGCGGCGACCACGCCATCATCAGCATCGCCGCGGCGTACAGCGGCGTCACGACCAGCTGAAACAGCAGGAAGACGAGGGAGCGCAGCGCCGACACCGGGTTCGCGTGGGAGCGGCCGGTCAGTCGCCGGCCAGAAGCGCCGACACGGCGAACGCCAGGTCGGGAAAGATCACGGTGTTCTTCGGGAAATTGCCTTCGCGCAACGTCTTCTCGCCTTTTCCGGTCAGCACCAGCATCGGCTGCGCGCCGACGTCTTCCGCCGACGTCAAGTCGCGCAAAGAATCGCCGACGCAGGGCAGTCCCGTCAACTCGGAATTGAAGCGCTTGCCGATCTCGGCCAGCATGCCGGGCTTCGGCTTGCGGCAGTCGCACTTCGAGTCGGCCGTATGCGGGCAGAAGAATACCGCGTCCACCCGGCCGCCGACGTGGGTCAGCGCCTTGTGCATCTTTTCGTGGATGGCGTTGAGCGTCGCCATGTCGAACAGGCCGCGTCCGATACCGGACTGGTTGGTGGCGACCACGACGCGGTAGCCGGCGTGGTTCAGCCGGGCGATGGCCTCGAGACTCCCGGGGATCGGCCGCCATTCCTCCGGCGACTTGATGTACTGGTCGCTGTCGTAATTGATGACGCCGTCGCGATCCAGCACGATCAGCTTGGCGGCGCGGGTAGCGACGACGGCGTCGGAAGCGAGCTGGACCATGGCTTATTGTGCCAGCTTGGAGATGTCGGCGACGCGGTTCATCGTGGCGGCGACGCTGCGCAGCAGGGCCAGCCGGTTGGCGCGGATCGCCGCATCGTCGACCATCACCATCACGTCGTCGAAATAGCGGTCGACCACGGGTTTCGCTGTGGCCAGCGCGCGCAGCGCGGCGGCGAAGTCCCCATTCGCGAAATCGGTCTCCACCTGCGGCGTCAATTTCTGGAACGCCATGAACAGATCGTGCTCGGCGCCGTCGGCGAGCCGGCCGCGGTCGACCGCCTGCGCTGCTTCGCTGCCGTTCTTGCGCAGGATGTTGACGATGCGCTTGTTGGCGGCCGATAGCGCGCCTGCTTCGGGCAGCGCGGCGAACGCCTGCACCGCGGCCAAGCGCGGCGCCACCAGGTCGATGCGCGCCGGATCGTCAGCCAGCACGGCTTCGACGTCGTTCGGCGAGGCACCCCGTCCCGCAGCAGTTGGCGAAGGCGGTCGAGCATGAATCCGCGGACGCCGCGTACCGTGTCGGCGGCGATCATGCCGGCGGGAAACTGTTCCGCCGCAACGGCGAGGAGACGCGGCAATTCGAGCGGCAGCCGGCGCTCGAGCAGGATGCGCAGCACGCCGAGCGCATGCCTGCGCAGGCCGAACGGGTCCTTGTCGCCGGTGGGCACGAGGCCGATGCCCCAAATGCCGACCAGCGTGTCGAGCTTGTCCGCCAGCGCCACGCTTTGCGCGACCGGCGCCATCGGCAACGCGTCGCCTGCGAAACGAGGCCAGTAGTGCTGCTCGATGGCAGCGGAAACCTCCGGCGCCTCGCCGTCGTGCTCGGCGTAATAGCGGCCCATCAGGCCCTGCAGTTCCGGGAATTCGCCGACCATGTCGGTGACCAGGTCCGCTTTCGCAAGCCTTGCCGCGCGCTGCGCCAGTGCGCGGTCCGCGCCCAAGTCCTCCGCGATGGCCGCCGCGACGGCGCTCACGCGTGCCGACCGATCCGCCTGCGTGCCGAGCTTGTTGTGATAGACGACGCTGCCGAGCTTGGGCAGGCGCGACTCCAGCGAATGGCGCCGGTCCTGGTCGAAGAAGAACTTGGCGTCGGCCAGCCGCGCGCGCAGCACGCGCTCGTTGCCTGCGACGATCGCCGACGGGTCCGTCGTCTGCAGGTTGCTCACCAGCAGGAACCGGTTGACGAGTTTTCCCGCATCGTCGGCGAGCGCGAAGTACCGCTGGTTCAGCTGCATCGTGAGGATGAGGCATTCCTGCGGGACGTCCAGGAACGCGGCGTCGAACGTGCCGGCGTAGACGACCGGCCATTCGACCAGCGCCGTGACTTCGTCCAGCAGCGCATCCGGCATGATCGGCGTGGCGTTGCCTGCCGCGCCTTCGAGGCCGACCACGATGGCGGCGCGGCGCGCGGCGAACGACGGAACGACCTTGCCTTCGGCTTCGAGCGTCGGCGCGTAGGCGTCGGCGGACGCGATCGCGACGTCGCCGCCGGAAAGGAAGCGATGCCCGCCGGTCACGCGGCCGGCGGGGAGGTCGAGCGCGCGCACGTCGACCACGTCGGTGCCGTGAAGCGCCACCAGCCTGTGCGCGGGGCGGACGAACTTGACGTCGTTGTAGTAGCTGCCGGGCGCGGCGTAGCTCATCACCTTCGGGATCGGCAGCTTGGCGAGCATGTCGTCGAGCGCTTCCTGCAAGCCGCGCGCAAGGGCTCGGCCCTTGGCAAGAGTGTGCAGGAATACATAGTCGGCCTTGCCGTCGGATTCGACGTAGATTCTGTCGGGACCGTCCACGGCGTCCAGCGTGGCGGTAGCCAGATGCGCGCGGCCAAGCGCACCGAGTTTCTTCTGGAACGCTACGGACGGTTGCCCGGTCGCGTCGCGTGCCACCTTGACCGGCATCAGCTTGTCGTTGACCGGCGCTGTCCGGCGCAACCGCGCGAACGCTGCGTGATCGAAACGGCGAGGCGACGTGGCGTCGCGAAGCCCGTGACCTCGGACTCGCTGGCCAGAAAGCCGGCATTGCGCAAGCCGCGAAGCGATCCCTTCCGCGAATGCATCGCCGAGGCTCTTCAACGCCTTCGGCGGCAGTTCCTCGGCGAACAGCTCGACCAGCAGCGTGGTCTGGCACTCACGCCGCGGCCTTCCGATGTTCCGGCGCCAGCATCGGGAAGCCCAGCGCTTCACGCGCCTCGACATAGGCGGTCGCCACCCGCCGCGACAGGTTGCGGATGCGGCCGATGTAGGCGGCGCGCTCGGTCACCGAAATGGCGCCGCGCGCATCGAGCAGGTTGAACGTGTGCGCGGCCTTGAGGATCATCTCGTAGCCGGGCAGCGGCAGCTTCGCCTCCAGCAGGCGCAGCGCCTCGCCCTCGAAGAACGTGAACAGCTCGAACAGCTTGGCGGCGTTGGACTGCTCGAAGTTGTACGTCGACTGCTCGACCTCGTTCTGGTGATAGACGTCGCCATAGGTCAGCGTGCGCTGCACGCCGTTGTCCATCCACTGCGTCCACACGAGGTCGTAGAGGCTGTCCTTGTTCTGCAGGTACATGCACAGGCGCTCGAGGCCGTAGGTGATCTCGCCGGTGATCGGGTTGCAGTCGAGGCCGCCGACCTGCTGGAAATAGGTGAACTGCGTGATCTCCATGCCGTTCATCCACACTTCCCAGCCCAGGCCCCACGCGCCGAGCGTCGGGTTCTCCCAGTCGTCCTCGACGAAGCGCACGTCGTTCTTCTTCAGGTCGAAGCCGAGCGCCTCGAGCGAACCGAGGTAGAGATCGAGGATGTCCGGCGGCGAAGGCTTGAGCACGACCTGGTACTGGTAGTAGTGCTGGGCGCGGTTGGGGTTCTCGCCGTAGCGGCCGTCCTTCGGCCGGCGCGACGGCTGCACGTAGGCGGCGCGCCACGGCTCGGGGCCGAGCGCGCGCAGGAACGTCGCCGTGTGCGACGTGCCGGCGCCGACTTCCATGTCGTAGGGCTGCAGCAGCGCGCAGCCCTGCTCGTCCCAGTAGTCCTGGAGCGTGAGGATCAGTTGCTGGAACGTGAGCATCGACTTGAGGCGCGCGGAAGCGATCCGCGAGGCCTTCCCCGGGCGCGAAAGACGTTGATTTTACGGGATATCGCCGCGCATTCCCAAGGCGCGTCGCCAACTCGCCGGCGCCAGCTGTTGCAGATTGGCCTTTATCGGCGGCGACCGGTCATCCCTTGCCGGTGATGGCCGAGCAGCCTTCGAGGGCAGTGATCGCTAGCTCAGGTCGACGGCAGATCGCGTTGTCCTTGGGCCGGCGGTCGATCAGCTTGTTGTACGGGTCGATGCCGGCGCGCGCCGGCTTGCCTGTCGACGACGACCGTGAACTCCATCTCCTCGCGGTCGATCTTCTTCTTTTCGAGGAACAGCGGCTTGTTGTCGGCGTCGAGCACGCCGATGTCGATCCAGTCGGCGATCGGCGACGTCGGATTCCTTGCCCAGTTCGTCGGCGCGGCGCTTCTTGGCCACGACCTTCATCGTCACCTCGTAGCGGCCGTCGGGCAGCGCCTTCGCCTTGGCCTCGGTCGCGCGGTTGTCGTACAGCGTGATCGTCTCGAACATGTCGTCGATCACGTACTGGCAGATGCGGGGGCGTCACCGCGCGGATGTGCGCGAGCAATTGCGTCGTGTTCGGGTACGGCGGGCCCTTGAACGCATGCTCGTCGCGGAACGCGCGGATCGCGCGATTGAGGTTGTCCTCGCCGATGTAGTCCTGCAGCGCGTACATGACGAGGCTGCCCTTGCGGTAGTGGATGTAGTCCTGGTTCTCGACGCGCGACAGCGGCAGCTCCTTCTTCTGCTCGGTGCTGCGGCCGAGCAGGTAGCGGTCGAGCTCGTACTGCAGGAACCGCTGCATCTTCGCCTCGCCGTACTTGTGCTTCATCACCATCAGCGCCGAGTACTGCGCGAGCGTCTCCACCAGCATCGTCCCGCCCTGCACGTTGGCCGCCGGCGACCTGGTGCCCCCACCACTGGTGCGCGAGCTCGTGCGCGGTCACGTAGTACGGATAATCGATGTCGTCCTTGTCGTCCTCGCGCACGCGCGCGATGAAGCCGATGCCTTCGGAATAGGGAATCGTGTTGGGGAACGACTGCGCGAACGTCTGGTAGCGCGGGAACTCGATGATCCGGAACTGCTTGTGCTGGTACGGCCCGAAATTCGCCGTGAAGTAGTCGAGCCCGGACTTCGTCGCCGCGATCATCCGGTCGAGGTTGTACTCGTGCCCGGGCTGGTAGTACACCTCGATCGCGACGTCGTTCCAGCGGTCCTTCTTCACCGCGTAGCGGCCCGACTGGAACGCGTAGAAATTGAGGATCGGGCGCGTCCATCCTGTATTCGAAGTACCGGCGCCCGCCCTCCGTCCACTCCTTCTGCAGGTAGCCCGGGGCGATGGCGAACTGGTCCTCCTCGGTGCCGACGTCGGCTTCGAACGTGATGAAGTCGGCGTCGTCGGACAGCCCGTTCTACGGCCAGGCCGGCCGGGTCGTCGCGGTCGAGCATCCGCTCGGCCGGCGGGCAGCCCGAACTTCTTGCGCTCGCGGTCCGAGGTGAGCTCGCCGCGCGGTCTGGTAGCCGATGATCGGCAGCAGCAGACGCGCGTTCACGAACGTGCCGTTGTATTCGACGTCAGTGAAGGCGCCGGTGTTGGTGAAGCCGTGCGCGCCGATCTCGAGGTCGAACGTCAGGTCGCGTCGGTGGCGCCCGGCGCCAGCGGTGTCGCCAACTTGTAGCTGCGCCAGCCGATCGGCAGGTCGTCGACGGTCACGAGCGTCGGCCGGCACGCCGAACTCGAGCTTGTTCACCTCGGTCTCCTCGGCCGAACCGAACAGTCAGGTGCACGATGTCGATCGGCTTGTCCGTCTTGTTCGCCAGCGCGTAGCTGCCCGCGCATCCGCACCTGCTGCTCGCGCGGGTAGAGATCGACGGCGACCTTGACCGCCGTGATCCTTGGGCTGCGGATCGACCGCGAGGCGCTTGTACTTCTTCTCGTAGTCGGCCTGCCGCGCCAGCTGGTCGTCCGCCGTCAGGTAGTGGTTGAGGACGTTGGTGTTGTAGAAGATGAAGGCGCCGAAGCCGCCCATTGCGATGGCACCCGCGGCGGCCAAAGCGCCGACAGGGCGGCGTGAACCGCCGCCGCGCGATCGCGACGCGGCCGCGCCAGTCGGTGGTCGTGCCGCGCACCCAGAACAGATAGGCGGCGACGGCGAGCAGCAGCGCCGCGGCGGCCCAATAGGCCTGGAACGCGCGCACGCGCAGCAGGAAGTGCCCGAAGCCGTTCATGTCCGAGTACACGTACGGCGGCGTGACGCCGTACTTGTACAGGTTGTGCTCGAAGCCGAACAGGCCCAGCGAAGCTGATCGCGACGAAGTACACGATCATGATGAAGTGGCCGAGGTACTTCTGGTTCACCAGCGAATGCACGGTCATCGCCAGCACGCAGACCAGCCAGTAGTCGATCAGCTCGATGCCGAACAGGCCCTTGAAGTACAGCCCGAGTTCGTAGTGGTGGTAGCCCTTGGCCGTCTGGATGCCGAGGCCGCACAGCATCAGCAGGGCCTGCAGCACCACCGGCACCAGCATCAGCGCCAGCAGCTTGCCCAGGAACGGCAGCCACGTCGGGACCGGCAGCGCGTCGTGGATCTGGTCGAGCCGGTTGCTCGCGCTCGCGCCACGCGAGCTCGCCCGCGTAGAACGTGATGATCACCAGCATGAAGACGGAAAACGTCCCCGACAGCAGGTCCAGCATCTGCCACGTCACCGGCCATGTACTGGTGCCGAAGATGTCGCCGGCCGTCGAGCTGGTCACGACCAGGAACAGCACGCCGGCAAACGCGATGACGCCGAAATAGACGTTCTTGACCGTTTCGCGGAAGTTGAGCCACACCAGCCGCGGCAGCAGGCGAATGCCACTGGCCCCGGCGGGCGCGACGCGGCGCAGCGTGCACGGCGACGATGTCGCGAGGACTCATCGGCGACGACGGCCGCGCGCGGCCGGCCGCTGGTGCCCGGCTTGCGCCATGCGGAAGCGCCACGTCGTGAGGCCGATGCACGCGCCGCGCCGATCGCGAGCCACAGCAGCCGGTTCCAGAGCAGCAGCCCTTCCAGCGGCACCAGGCGGGTGTTGCGCTCGCTGATCGACCAGTACGCGGTCATTTGCGACGTCGCGACGACGCCGAACGGGTCGAGCATCGACGCCAGCGTCTTGTTGGTCATGTCGCGCAGCAGGCCCTGCGCGGCCAGGAAGCCGATCAGAAGCAGGACGCTGCCGATGTAGACCGGGCAGCATGCGCCGCGTCAGCGCCGCGAGGCAGAAGAAGATTCCGCCCAGGACGAGAGGTTGGGCAGCAGGACCGTGAAGTACGGGAGGAGTAGGCGAGCGGCCGCACCGGTCCGATCGCGGTCGGGGTCGAGTCCGGGCAGCAGCAGCCCCAGCGCGCCGCCGAGCGCGATGCTCGACAGGATGACGAGCAGCACCACGATCGCGCCGGCGAAGCGTCCCGACAGGTATTCCCACTTGCGGATCGGCGCGGTGAAGAAGAAGTGCTCGACGCGGTACTCGAAGTCCTGCTGCACGGCGCGGCCCATGATCGCGGCGATGATCGACAGCCCGAACATGCCGAGGAAGGAGACGGTCTGCGCGATCGCGTAGGGCGAATTGATCCAGACCTTGCCGCTGCCGAACGACACGACCGCGCTCTTGATGATGCCGCCAGCGGCGGCGACCCACAATCATCGCGATCGCGAAGAACACCGCGAAGTAGACCCACGTGGAGATGCGCGCGAGGCGCGTCGCGATCTCGAAGCGGGCGATGTCGAACGCGTTGCGCATCACGCCGCCTCGGCTGCCGCGGCGGTCGCGTTCGAGCCGGCCCGAAATGGCGGCGAAGTAGACGTCCTCGAGCGTCGCCTCGACCGGCGCGAAACCATCTGCGGGAGCGCCATCGCTGACGACGTTCACCAGCGTGCGGCCCGGACACCAAGCGCGTCGAAATGACCGGCAGTTGCGCCTTCACGGCGTCCAGATCGCTGCGGGCAATCGCCTTTTGCCAGACGCGACCGTCGAGCCGCGCGGTCAGCGCCTGCGGCTCGCCGGTCAGCAGCACGCGGCCCTTGTTGATGATCGCCATGTCCGCGCACAGGTCGCTCACGTCGGAAACGATGTGCGTGGACAGGATGACGATGACGCTCTCGCCGATGTCCGCGAGCAGGTTGTGGAAGCGCACGCGCTCCTCGGGGTCGAGGCCGGCGGTCGGCTCGTCGACGATGATGAGCTTCGGGTCGCCGAGCAGCGCCTGCGCGATGCCGAAGCGCTGGCGCATGCCGCCGGAGAAGCCGCCCAGCGCCTTCTTGCGCACGTCCTGCAGGTTGGTCTGCTTCAGCAGCGTGGCGACGACATCGCGCCGCGTCGCCTTGTCGTCGAGTCCCTTGAGTCGCGCCAGGTGATCGAGCAGATCCTCGGCCGAGACCTTCGGGATACACGCCGAAATCCTGCGGCAGGTAGCCCAGCATCCGGCGCACTGCGTCCTTGTCGTGCAGCACGTCGAGTTGTCCCAGGCGCGCGCTTCCGGCGTCCGCGTCCTGCAGCGTGGCCAGCGTGCGCATCAGCGTCGACTTGCCCGCGCCGTTGGGCCCGAGCAGCCCGAACATGCCCGGCCTGATCGTCAGCGAGACGTCGTCCAGCGCCCGCACGCCGTTGGAGTAGGTCTTGGACAAGCCGGAGATCTCGAGGGCAGCGGTCATGGTCGATCCTGTCACGGCGAAAGGCGCGGATTATGGAGGGGTGTCATCGACGGGGCAACGGTCGAAGGCACGGACGGCGGCAGATGCTGACGAAACGCGGATAACGGGCACAGACTGCGGACAGCCCCTCGGGCTAGCGCGGCTTCCGGCGCGCCAGCACGTATGCAACCGCCAGCACGAGTGACGCGACCGCCACCACGAATGCGTCGCCCCAGCGGACGAACGGCGTTTCGCCCTGGCGCCCGGCGATGTCGATCTCGAGGATGCCCTGCGTGAACCAGGGCAGCGCAGCGATGACGCGTCCGTCATGCGCGATCGCGGACGTGACTCCGGTATTGGTCGCGCGCAGCATCGGACGCCCCAGTTCCAGCGCGCGCATCGCGGCGATCTGGTTGTGCTGCCACGCGCCGATCGAGTGCCCGTACCAAACGTCGTTGGTGACGTTGACGAACACCGTCGCCGCGGGGGCCACCTCCGCCAGTTCCGCGCCGAAAACGTCCTCGTAGCAAATGTTGATGGCCACGCGCTGGCCCGCCACGGAGAACGGCTGCTGCCTCGCGGGTCCGGCGGCCTGGTCGGCCAGCGGAATGTTCAGGACCTGGTTGAAGAACCAGCCGAGCACGGGCCGAAGCGGTATCGCCTCGCCGAAGGGAACGAGGTGGTGCTTGCGGTACAGCTGTGGCGGAGCGGCGCCCAGGCTGATCACGCTGTTGTAGATCAGCGCATCGTCGGCATCGCGGCCGCTGCCGGCGGCCGGCGCATCCAGCGTGAACAATCCGAGCAGCACGTCGCCGTCGCGCGCGCGTCCGGCGCGCGGCGAGACGCTCCAGCACGTCGGGCGGAACTTCTTGAATGAATGCCGCGAACGCGCTCTCGGGCAGGACGACCAGCCGCCCGCGCGCCTGCGTCACGAGCCGCTCGTACATCTCGAAATTGCGCATGCGATAGGCCGGGTCGAACTTGAGGTGCGGCTGGACGTTGCCCTGTACCAGCGACACGGCGAGCGGCGCGCCGACCGGACGCGTCCACTCGACGCGCGCGGCGAGCGCACCTGCGCCGAACAGCAGCGCGATGGTGGCCACGCCGAGCGGGACGGCGCGCGCGCGTCCAGCGGCGATGCCTTCGATCACGGCCACGAGAAGCGCGGCGCACGCGGCAAGCGCGAACGAAACCAGGTACACGCCGCCGATCGGCGCGAAGCCCGCCAGCGGCAACGCGACGTCGGGCTGCAACTGGGAGTAGCCGATTGCCAGCCAGCCGTAGCCGGTGAGCAGCGTGCCTCGGAGCCACTCGGCCAGCGCCCAGGCGGCCGCGGCCGCGACGAGCCGCAGCGACGTATCCGGGGCGCGCGAGGCGCGCGACCGTCCAGCCGGCCAGGGCCGGATATAGCGAGAGGTAAACGACCAGTCCCAGCATGCCCGGGATGGCGACTGCGCGCGGCGACGTCGAAGGTTTCGAGGGCGAAGGAAATCCAGGAAATGCCGACGCCGAAATGACCGATGCCGAACGCCAGGCCGTCACAGCGCGGCCTCGCGCGGCGTTTCGGCGCGCTGCCAGAGCCAGAACAGCACGGCGAGCGTCGCGAACGGCATGAGCGCGACGTCGAACGGCGCATAGCCGAAGACGGTCGCTGCCCCGGCAGACAGCGCGAGCGCAAGGCGTAGCGCGCGCCGGAATCCTGCTGTGGAACTCACGCCGCGCCGTCGGCGCCGGCAGCGGGGGCCAGGCGTTCGACCTGCAGCGTGTGCAGACGGCGGCTGTCGGCGCGCAGCACGCGAAAGCGCAATCCTTCCAGCACCGCCGTCTCGCCGCGCTTCGGCAAGCGTCCGAACGCGCGCAGGATCAGGCCGCCGACCGTGTCGAACTCGTCGTCCTCGAAGCGGGTGGCGAAGTGCGTGTTGAAGTCGGCAATCTCGGTTTGCGCCTTCACGCGCCAGCGGCCGCCGGCCTCGGGGATGATGTTGTCCTCGCTCTCGTCGAAGTCGTATTCGTCCTCGATGTCGCCGACGATCTGCTCCAGCACGTCCTCGATCGTCACCAGGCCGGACACGCCGCCGTATTCGTCGACGACGATCGCGATGTGGTTGCGGTTGGCGCGGAACTCGCGCAGCAGCACGTTGAGGCGCTTGCCCTCCGGCACGAACACGGCGGGCCGCAGCGTGTCGTGCAGGTTGAATGCCTTCCGGGTTGGCGTAGTAGTTGAGCAGTTCCTTGGCGAGCAGGATGCCGACCACGTCATCCTTGCTCTCGCCGATCACCGGGAAGCGCGAGTGCCGCGTCTCGACCACCAGCGGGATGAACTCCGACCGGCTCGTCGTCGATGGACACGCAGTCCATTTGCGCGCGCGGGATCATGATGTCGCGCACCGTCGTCTCGGACACCGACAGCACGCCTTCGATCATCGACAGCGCGTCGCCGTCGACCAGCTTGCGTTCGAACGCGCCGCGCATGATGGCGACCAGATCCTCGCGGTCCTCGGGCTCGCGCATCAGCAGCGCGGAGAGCCTTTCGAGCAGCGTCGGGTTTGTCGCCGTGCTTGTCGTCGTCCATGGGGCTCAGGCGTACGGGTCGGGAAGCCCGAGGGTCGCCAGGATCGCGGTTTCCCGCGCCTCCATCGCCACGGCGTCGGCGTGGCGTTCGTGGTCGAATCCCTGCAAGTGCAGCATGCCGTGGACAACCAGGTGTGCGTGATGGTCGGCGAGCGGCTTGCCTTGCTCCGCCGCCTCCCGCCGCACGACCGGCGCGCAGAGCACCACGTCGCCGGCGAGCGGATGCTCGTCATCGTACACGAACGTGAGCACGTTCGTCGCATAGTCCTTGCCGCGGAATTCGGCGTTGATCGCGCGCCCTTCGATCGCGTCGACGAAGCGCACGGTCACGGTGGCGTCACGGAAAAGCGCGGCCCTGACCCAGCGCCGGACCTGCGGCCGCCCCGGCAGATCGGCGTCGTTGCTCGCGTATTGCACCGAAAGCGAAAGCGCCGGCAGCTTCCGGCGCGCGGCAACGGTGCGGCCCATCAACGGCGGTTCCTGTCGTCGGACTTTGCCGTCGCCGCGTCCCGATCGTAGGCGTCGATGATCTTCTGCACCAGCGGATGCCGCACGACATCCGCGCTGGTGAAGTGACGAAACGCGATGCCGCGCACGCCGGCCAGGACGCGCGCGGCTTCCACGAGGCCGCTCTTCTGGCCTCGCGCCAGGTCGGTCTGCGTGACGTCCCCCGTGATCACCGCCTTGGTGCCGAAGCCGATGCGGGTCAGGAACATCTTCATCTGTTCCGGCGTGGTGTTCTGCGCCTCGTCCAGGATGATGAACGAATGGTTCAGCGTGCGCCCGCGCATGTACGCGAGCGGCGCCAGCTCGATCGTCGTATGCTCGAACAGACGCGCGGCCTTGTCGAAGCCCATGAGGTCGTACAGCGCGTCGTACAGCGGACGCAGATAGGGGTCGACCTTCTGCGCCAGGTCGCCGGGAAGGAACCCCAGCTTCTCGCCGGCCTCGACCGCCGGACGTACGAGCACGATGCGCTTGACGGCGTCGCGCTCGAGCGCGTCGACCGCGCACGCCACGGCCAGGTAGGTCTTGCCGGTGCCCGCGGGTCCGATGCCGAACGTGATGTCGTGGCCGAGAATGTCCTTCAGGTACTCGACCTGGTTCGGCGTGCGTCCGTGCAGGTCGGCGCGGCGCGTGCGCAAATGCGGCGTGCCGTCGGCGGCAGGCTCCAGCGCCGACTTCGCCTTGGGCTGCGTCGCGATTTCGACCAGCCCCAACTGGATATCGTCCACGGAAAGCGGTTTTTCCGCCGCGGCGTAGAACCGCTGCAACGCTTCCACGGCGCGCTGCGCCTGGGGGTGTCTCTCCGGACACCGTGAATGCGCCGGCGCGATGGGTGATCGCGACATCGAGCGCGGCTTCGATCTGGCGCAGGTTGGCGTCCAGCGGACCGCACAGGTTGGCGAGCGCGCGGTTGTCGGGCGGCGCGAGCGTAACCGCGAGGCGGGATGGTCCTGCAGCCATCAGGTTCCCTGACGCACCGACGTGGCCTTCAGCGCATCGTCCAGCACGGCGATGCTCTCCGCCAAGTGGGCGCGCGTTTCCGGCGATGCGTGCGGCTTGTGGCGGCGCGCCGTCAGCTCGTCGCGAAGCAGGACGGCGTCGGCACGGAGCAGCGCGCGCGCGTCGGCGGGCATCGCCGCATTGGGACGCAGCAGGACCACGGCGACGCGCGACACGTAGTCGCGCTGCAGATTGCGACGGATGAGGGGTATGTCCTCGCCGGTTTTCAGCTCGCTGAAGATGGCCGCGTGCAGCGCCGCGTAGAGTTCCGCGAGGCGCAACGCCTGCGCGGCATTGGCGACCTTGAGTTCGTTGTTGAGCAGGCGCTGCGCGACGTCGGGCCCGAGCAGCGGGCCGAGCACCGCGCGGTGAACGGCCAGCACCTGCTGGTCGACGGCCACGTCCACGGGCGGCACGCTGCGGCCGAGGTCACGCGCGTCGTCGATATCGAAGTCGCTGACCGACAGGCGGCGCAGGAACGATGGCGGGAACCGGAAACTGTCGGCGGCGAAGACCGTTCCGGCAAGCAGCTTGAGCGCCGCGCGCTGCTTGTCGACCGGGACGGGTTCGAGCGGCGCGCGGCCGCTGCCGGCGCGGTCAGAACGCAACGTGAGCCCGCCGATGTACTTGACTGCGTACGTCGCGCTTTGCTGGACCTCGAACAGCCCGCGCGAGAAATTCCGCCGCAGCAGCGCATACGATTCGTCGGGCCGCAGCGGCACGCGATTCCGTGAGCTGCCACAGCTCGCGCGCGAGTTTCAGCTGGCGGTCGGCGTAGACAAGCGGATCGGTACCCAGGTCGAACGTGTTCGCCAGCGGATCGAGTCCGCTGAAGTAGAGCGTATCGTCGGCGATGAACGCGAGCCAGGGCTCGATCGAGCGTTCTGTGATTTGGGCAAGTTGCGCGGTCTCCTGCTCCGGCGCCAGCTCGCGGTAACCGTACTCGATGGCCCAGTAGTCATAGGGGCCAAGCGTGGACATGTGGTACTCGCCCTGCTTCTCGCCGGGCAGGGCCAAGTTGACCGCGTTGTACTCCATGACCGATCCGGCGATGCCATTCTGGCGGGTGAACTCGGGGTCGGCGAGCTGGCGCTCCGTATACACGATCGACGCGCGAAAATTGTGCGTCAGGCCCAGCGTGTGGCCCACCTCGTGCATCGTCATCGCCTTGAGGCGCGCCAGGATGAAGGCTTCGGCCTCGGGTCCGTCCAGCATCATCCCGCCACGCGCCTCGAGGAGCGACATCGCAAAGCCCTCATGCTCGGCGGATTCCGCGTCATAGGTGCAGTAAGGCGCTTCATTGCGCGGCGCGTCGGCGCCGGAGGCCAACGAGGGACGCAGCGGAATGGTCTCCGCGCCATAGCTTTTCAGCGCGCGGATGCTGGAGGCGTCAATGCCGATGTCGGCGTCGAGGATCTCGCCGGTGCGCGGATCCACCACCGAAGGACCGATCGCGTTGAAGCTGGTCTTGGTGTTGGTCATCCAGCGAATCGACGCATGCCGGATGTCGGAAGTAGTGAAGTCGGCGTCCTCCGGCTGGATCTCCACCCTTATCGCGTTCCGGAAGCCGATGCGCTCGAACGCCTTGTTCCACTCCAGCACGCCATCTCGGATCGCGCCGCGATAGCGTTCCGGCACGTTGTGGTCGATCCAGTAGACGATCGGTTCCGTCGGCTCGGACAGGGCGGCCGCGGGGTCCTTCTTCACGAGCCGCCAGCGGTTCACGTAGCGCTGGATCGGAATGCGGCGATCGTCGGTCGTGAAATCCCACCGTTCGGTGGAGAAGTATCCGACGCGGTTGTCGGCGACGCGCGAGGGCATCGGCGTGTCCGGCAGCTTGGCGAGCGAATAGTGGAAACCCAGGAACAGGCTGCGGATGTCCGGCACGGTGGACGGCGGCTCCGTGGCCGGCTGCCCCGCAGGAGGAGTGGCGACGCGGCTCAACGTGTAGTGCGCGGTCACGTTGAACGACGTGAACGTGGACTTGCTGCGCAGCTGTCCGAAATACGAATTGCGGGAGTCGAACGCGTACGACTGCCGATAGGATTGCTCCAGGCGCATCGCCGCGCCCGGCAGGTCGTTCAGGAAGAGCGCGTTGGCGTCCACCAGCACCGACTTGCGTTCCGGATGCGGCTGCGATGCGACGGCAGCGCTGGCCAGCAGGCTGTCCGAAAATCCCGCGGCTACCGCGCGCGCTTCCGGCGATCCCGCCTGCGCCGTGTACTTCACGTTCCTGGCGATCATCTGCACGTTGGGACCGACCTTGCGGAACACGACGATCTGCGGTGAACCGAAGCGGCGGGAAAGGCTGCTGCTCATCGAGCCGGCGAAGAAGCCATTCTCGCCCAGGCCCTGATCCAGGTTCGTGGAAAAGAAGAATGGCTGGTCGAATTGCGCCGGCTCGATTTCCAGCCAGACCTTCTCGTCCTTTTGCCATACGCGGAATAGCCCCGTGAGCTCCTTGGCATCGCGACTGACGTCGGCGAACGATCGTAGATTCGATGGCGGTGTCGCCGCGGCGGTGCTCCCGGGGGCGCCCGCCAGGCGCTGCGCGTTGGCGATGGCTTGCGCCGTCGGAATCGCGGGCGGCGCGGTGGCAGCCGCGGCCGGGGCGGTGGCGACGACCGGGTCCGGCGCACCCGGCGCCGTCGCGCAGGCGGCAAGCGCGCAGACGCTGGCAAGAATGGCGATGCGGCAGGTTCGAGCAAGCATGGGGGCCCCCGAGGTCACGCGAGGAGTTCGCCGCGCAGCGAATGCGGCTGCGCCGACGTGATGGTGACGTCGGCGAACGCGCCGATGCGCATCGCTTCGCCGGCAAAATTCACGACTCGGTTGTTGTCGGTGCGCGCCGCCAGTTCGCGGGCGTCGCGCGCTGCGCGACCGGTGACGAGCACGCGCTGGCGCGTGCCGATCATCGCCTCGCTGCGCGCGCGGTACTGCGCGTCGAGCAATGCCTGCAATGCGGCGAGGCGCACGCGCTTGGTTTCCTGCGGCGTCGGGTCCGGCAACTCGGCGGCGGGCGTGCCGGGACGCCCGCTGTACAGGAAGCTGAATGCGCCGTCGAAGCCGACGTCCTCCACCAGCTTCATCGTCTGCGCGAAATCGGCGTCGGTTTCGCCGGGAAAGCCGACGATGAAATCGGACGTGAGAGAAATTCCGGGCCGGGCGGCCCGCACGCGGCGGATGATCGACTTGTATTCGAGCACCGTGTAGCCGCGCTTCATCGCCGCGAGGATCGCGGTCGGAGCCGGACTGCACGGGCAGGTGCAGGTGCGCGGCCAGCTTCGGGATCGTCGCGAAGGCGTCGATGAGCCGCGGCGTCATTTCCTTCGGATGCGACGTCGTGAAGCGGATGCGTTCGACACCCGGGACTTCCGCGACGTATTCGAGCAGCGTCGCCAGGTCCGCGACGTCGCCGCCCGCTTGCACGCTCATTTGCCTAAACTCGCCCATCGCGCCCCGGTACGCATTCACGTTCTGTCCGAGCAGCGTGATCTCCATGACGCCCTGGTCGGCCAGGTCGGCAATCTCGGTCAGCACGTCGTCGAACGGGCGCGAGACTTCCTCGCCGCGCGTATAGGGGACGACACAGAACGAACAGTACTTGCTGCAGCCTTCCATGATCGAGACGAAGGCCGATGGGCCCTCCACGCGCGGCGGGGGCAGGCGGTCGAATTTCTCGATCTCGGGAAAGGAGATGTCGACCTGGGCGCGGCCGCTTGCGCGACGGGCGGCCATCAGCTGCGGCAGCCGGTGCAGCGTCTGCGGGCCGAACACGATGTCGACGTAGGGTGCGCGCCGCACGATGGCGGCACCTTCCTGCGACGCGACGCAACCGCCGACGCCGATGACGACGTCGGGGTTCGCGAGCTTCAGTTCGCGCATGCGGCCGAGATCGTGGAAGACGCGCTCCTGCGCGTTTTCGCGCACGGAGCACGTGTTGAACAGGATCACGTCGGCATCCTCCGGCCGGTCCGTGCGCATGAATCCTTCGGACGCGTGCAGCACGTCGGCCATCTTGTCCGAGTCGTACTCGTTCATCTGGCAGCCGAACGTGCGGATGAAAAGCTTTTTCGCCACGGCGTTGTTTGCCACTGCGCGGCCCCGGAGCGGGAGGTTAACCCGTGGGAGTCGAGCCAGCTGGGGAAAGGGCGCGAATTATAGCAGGCGCGCCCGCAGGCGCAGGCGCATGCCGCGGCCAACCGGGGCGGGCTACAATGGTCCTTAGCAGGTGTCCGCCGCGGGATTCCTTCCGCGGCGGGTGAAACGGGAATGCGGTGCCGCGCGTGGCTGGCAAATTTGCCAACCCTTCGCGCGAAAGCCGCGGCTGCCCCCGCAACGGTAAGCAGGTGTGGTCCGCCCCATGCGCCACTGTCCTCGGACGGGAAGGCGGGCGGACAAGACCGGCGAGCCCGGAGACCGGCCTGCAACCGGCGACGAGACCCGTGGACCACGGACTCGCGGTCCGGCTTCCTGGCTTTACCACCGTGCGGGGATGCACGGCACCACGCGGAGATTCCCGATGTCCGTTCCAATTCCGATTCGCGCGCGGAGCGGTTGCGCGGTCGCGATCGTCCTCGTCATCGCCACCGGCACGACCTGCGGCCCAGAACGTGCAGCCGAAGGCAACTCAGCTCGACCCCGTCGTCGTCACCGCGGCGCGCGCGGCGCAGCCGATCGCCGACGTGCTGGCCGACGTCACCGTCATCGGCGCGGACGAAATCCTGCGCAGCGGCGTGCAGAGCCTGGCCGAGCTGCTGCAGCGGCAACCCGGCGTCGAGATCGTGCAGAACGGCGGACCGGGCTCGGTGTCCGGCGCGCTGCTGCGCGGCGCCAACCGCGGCCAGACGCTGGTGCTGATCGACGGCCTGCGCGTGGGCTCGTCGTCGGCGGGTGCGACCACCCTCGAGGCGATCCCGCTCGACCAGATCGATCACATCGAGATACTGCGCGGGCCGGCGTCGAGTCTGTACGGCGCCGACGCGATCGGCGGCGTCGTGCAGGTGTTCACGAAGCGGCCGCAGGCCCGGCGCAGGGTGCGACGCTTCACGCCCAACGTCTCCGCCGGCTACGGCACCTACAACACGGCGGCCGTGTCGGCGCGGATTCTCCGGCAACCAACGGAGTCGCTGCGCTTCTCGCTGCAGGCGGCGGCCGCAGCAGCGACGGCTTCAATGCGATCGTCAATCCGGACAACTTCAGCTACAACCCCGATCGCGACGGCTTTTCAACACGAAGAACCTGTCGGCCAACCTCAACTGGACGTGGGCTGCCGGACAGGAACTCGCGGCTGCAGTACTTCGGCAATCAGGCTCGATAGCGCAGTTCGACGGCGGCGCGCCGTACTTCGACGATCGCACGATCACGACGGTGCAGGCGTGGAGCGCGACGAGCCGCAACCGGATCAACGACGTCGTGGACGTCGCTGCTCACCGCCGGGCGAAGGCAGCGACGATTCCGTCGTCGAAGACGGGCTTCGGCAACTTCGCGTTCAAGACGACGCAGCGCCAATACCTGTGGCAGAACGATCTCACGCTGCCGCTTGGGCACGCTGGGCGCGATTCTCGAGCGGCGCGAAGAACACCTGTCGACCGACGCCGACTTCGCGATGACGCAGCGCAACACCAATTCCGCCACCGGCGTCTACCAGCTTCGCTACGAGGCCTTCGCGCTGCAGGCCAACCTGCGCCGCGACGACTCGAGCCAGTACGGCGGCAAGACGACGGGCGGCATGGCGCTCGGCTACAACGCTGTCGCCCGCGTGGCGCGTGACCGCTGGGTACAGCACCGGCTTCAAGGCGCCGTCGTTCAACGATCTCTACTATCCGGATTTCTCCAATCCGGACCTGGTGCCGGAAACGTCCAGCAACGTCGAGGTCGGCGCGTACTGGAACGCGTCGGCGGGCGATGCGCGGTGGGAAGCGCGCGTCATCGGCTATCCACAACCAGGTGAGCGAACTCATCGTGTTCGCAGTGCGACGCCGACTTCAATTGCCTGCCGCAAAACGTCGACCGCGCCACGCTGGAGGGCGTCACGCTGGGGCTCAACCTGACCTGGCGCGACACCCGGCGTGACGGCGTCGCTCGACCTGCAGAATCCCACGGACGACGCGACCGGCAAGCTCTTGCCGCGCCGCGCGCGCACGCACGGCGCCGTTCAGGTGCTGCAACAGGCGGGTCCGGTGCAGCTGGGCATCGAGTTCGTCGCGTCGTCGCTGCGCTACGACGACGCGGCGGACACGCGTGAAGATGGGCGGCTACGGCATCGTCAATCTGACGCGTCGAGTGGCCGTTCGCGAAAGGGTGGTCTTTGCTGGTGCGCGGCAACAACGTGTTCAACAAGAACTACCAGCTGGCCGCCGACTTCTGCGACAGGCGGGGCCACGGTTTACGCGAGCGTGCGCTGGCAGCCGTGATGCGCGCGGCACGCGTTACTGCAAGCGCCGGCGCCGTGGTGGCGATGGTGGCCGCCTTCGCCGCGACGGCGGAAGTCGCGGTCACCGACGATGCGGGGCAGCGCGTGATCCTCGCGCAGCCGGCGCAGCGGATCGTGAGCCTCGCGCCGCACGCGACGGAACTCCTGTTCGCCGCGGGCGCCGGAGCACGCGTCGTCGGCGTCGTGGCGCACAGCGACTGGCCGCCGGAGGCGCGCCGCTTGCCGGGCGTCGGCGACGCCAACGCGCTCGACCTGGAGCGCATCGTGGCGCTGGCGCCGGATCTGGTCGTCGCGTGGCCCTATACGATGCCGGCGCAGCTGGCCGCGCTGCGTGCGCGCGGCGCGACGATTTTCGTCAGCGATCCCAAGTCGATCGCGGGGATCGCGCACGACATCGAAGGCGCTGGGAACGCTCGCGGGCACTGCGGCGACGGCGCAGCCCGCGGCCGCGGCGCTGCGCGCCCGGCACGACGCGCTGGCCGCCAAGTTCCGCGGAGCGCCGGCGATTTCGGTGTTCTACGAGATATGGAACGAGCCGCTGCAGACGATCGGCGGCGGCCACCTGATTTCCGAGGCGATCGCGCTGTGCGGCGGCAGAAACGTCTTTGCCGCGCTGACATCGCCTGCGCCTACGGTATCGTTCGAGGCCGTCGTCGCGGCCAGGCCGGATGTCATCATCGCCGGCAGCGACGATGGACGGCGCCCGACGTGGCTCGACGACTGGCGGCGCTGGCGCGACGTGCCGGCCGTGCGCTACGGCAACCTGTTCGTCGCCAACGGCGACCTGCTGCATCGCTCGGGACCGCGCTTCGTCGATGGCGTCGAGGCGCTGTGCGCGATGCTCGACCAGGCGCGCACCAATCGTGCAAGGTGCGCTAGTCCGGCACGAACACCGTGCCGCGCGGATGCGCGACGGCAACCAGCGCCTGACCGTACAACGCCGACAGCTTTTCCGCGGTCAGGAGCGCGCCGGCCGGCCCCGACTCGACTCTTTCGCTTCCCAGCAGGATCGCGTGAGTGGCAAACCGCGCCGCGAGCGTGAGGTCGTGCAGCGCCATGACGACGGCACGGCCGCGCTCGCGTGCGAGGCGCGCAAGCAATTCGAGCGAACGCACCTCGTGCGCGATGTCGAGGTGGCTGGTCGGCTCGTCCAGCAGCATGACGTCCGGGTCCTGCGCCAGCAGCATCGCGAGGGCGACGCGGCGGCGCTCGCCGCCCGATAGCGTCTGCACGTCGCGCAGCGCGGCATCGTCCATGCCCACGGCGGCCAGCGCGGCATGCGCGAGCGACACGTCGGCCGCGCTTTCGGGACGCCAGCGCGGGACGTGCGGATGCCGGCCGCCGAGCGCGATCTCCAGCGCGGTGGCGGGAAACGCATCGAAGGTGTCCTGCGTCAGGAACCCAAGTCGCTGGGCGCGCCAACGCGGTGCGCATTCGGCAATGGAGCGACCCGCGAGCAGGATCGTGCCGGCTGCCGGGCGGCGCAGTCCGGCGAGCGTTTGCAGCAGCGTCGTCTTGCCTGCGCCGTTGCGGCCGGCGACGATCCAGCATTCACCGGCGCGAACGTCGAACGCGACGTCGCGGCACAGCGTGCGGCCGGGAACCGCCAGCGCGAGATCGCGGCAGGAGAGTATGGGCGGCACGGAAGTCATCGCGCGGTGCGGCGCAGAAGCCACAGGAACAATGGCACGCCGATGATGGCCGTGAGCACGCCGACCGGAAGCTGCGCCGGGGCGACCAGCGTGCGCGCGGCGGTGTCGGCCAACGTAAGCAACGCGCCGCCCGCAAGCGCCGCGGCGGGCATCAGCCAGCGCTGGTCGTTGCCGATGACCAGGCGCACCGCGTGAGGCACGACGAGACCGACGAAGCCGACGCTGCCGGCCTGTGTCACCGCAACCGCAGTCGCGAAAGCCGCCAGCGCGTGCAGCGCGAGCGATGTGCCGCGCACCGAAACGCCGAGGCTTGCCGCGGTGACGTCGCCGCGCGCGAGCAGAGTCGCGTCGCGCGCGAAGAACATGGCGACGATAAGGACGCCGGCGAGCGCCAGCAATCCGGGGCCGCCGCGCGTGGCGCCGGATAGATCGCCGATGAGCCAGAACAGCATGCCGCGCACCTGCGCTTCGGGCGCCGTGGTCAGGATCAGCATGATCAGCGCGCCCCATCCGGTCGCGACCACGACGCCGGTCAGCAACAGTTGCGTCGGCGCCCATGCGCCGTCGCCGCGCGCCAAGCCGAACACGATGGCTGTCGAGACCAGCGCGCCGGCGAAAGCGGCAGGAGTCACAAGGGCGGATGCGCCGATCAGCAGCGCAGCCAGCGCGCCGCAGGCCGCGCCGCCGGACAGTCCCAGCACGTACGGGTCGGCCAGCGGGTTGCGCAACAGGACCTGCATCATCGTCCCTGCCAGCGCCAGAAGCGCGCCGACGGCGAAGGCGGCCATTGCCCGCGGCAGGCGCAGCTCGCGCACGACCGCGTAGCCTGCGCCGGCATCGTCCGAAGGCGAGAGCAGCGCCCGCGCCACGGCGCTCAACTCTATGTCGACGCTGCCCGCCGTCAGCGCGAACGCAAACGCCGCCAGCGCCACCAGCGCGAGTGCCGCGAGTACGATCCAGTGTGGCGTGCGATGCAAGGGGCGGTGAGCAAAGAGCGGTGAGGAAAGAGCAAGGGACGGCCGGCGACGTCGCGATTATAGGCGGCCTATAATCATTGTCCCGCACCAATGGACCGGTCCGGCATGAACAAGGCATTCACCCGCGAGAACGAGGACGACGAAGACGACGGCGACGCGCCCGAGAACGCATCGCCGCTTCCGGCCGGCAGCAAGAACTACATGACGCCCGCCGGCTTCGCGCGATTGAAGGACGAGCTCGACCGGCTGCTGGGCCGCGAGCGCCCGGAACTCGTCGCCACGATCGCGTGGGCCGCCGGCAACGGCGACCGCTCGGAAAACGGCGACTACATCTACGGCAAGCGGCGGCTGCGCGAAGTCGACCGGCGCATTCGCTTTCTCATCAAGCGCCTCGACGCGGCCGAGGTCGTGGACCCGCTTTCCCGCCGGGACGAGGGCGAGGACGATCGGGTCTATTTCGGCGCGACCGTCACCGTACGCAACGCGAAGGACGAGGAACTCACGGTGAGCATCGTCGGCGTGGACGAGATCGACACGCAGCGTGGCTACATCAGCTGGGTATCCCCCATGGCGCGAGCGCTGCTCCGTGCCCGCGAGGGCGATACCGTCACGTTGAATACCCCGGGCGGCGCCGAAGACCTCGATATCATTCACGTCCGCTACGCGCCGCTCGCGATGGACACGACGACCGCCGGTCCGCCCGCGAGTTGACGGACGCGGCGCGCGCCGCCACTATTCACCCATGGACAAGGATCTCGCAGAACTCGAGCGCAAGCTGGCATCGCTCCTCGCGCACACGCGGGCGCTGCGCGCGGCGAACGAGTCGCTGCGGCGCGACCTGGCGGCCGCGCACGAGCGCAATCGCGAGCTCGCGGACCGGGTGCAGCAGGCCGGGGCGCGGCTGGACGCGCTCATCGCGAGGATGCCCGCCGAATGACGAACAAGCCAAACCTTCCCGCGGAACGCACGGTGCAGCTCGACATCAAGATCATGGGCCGCGAGTACAAGGTCGCGTGCAAGGAGCACGAGCGCGCGGAATTGCTCGAGGCCGTCGGTTTTCTCGACCAGCGCATGCACGAGATCAAGGACGGCGGCAAGATCACCGGTGTGGACCGCATCGCCGTGATGGCCGCGCTGAACCTCGCCAACGAATTGCTGCGGGAGCGCAAGTCGCCCCCGGCCGCGGCGCAGGCGATGCGCGCGACGCCGGCCAGCGTTGACGGAGCCGACGCGCGGCGTAGAATCATCGCCATGCAATCCGCCATCGACCAGACGATGGCGGGCCAGGAAAAACTGCTCTGAAGACGCGTCGCTTCGTCCGCACGACGGACGAAGCGACGCATTTACCGGTCAATGTCCCCTGCGGTGTTCGAGTCGGCCAGTCACTCTTTGAACCAATGCTCTCGTAGCGAGGTTGCCTTTGCCCCTTGCGAACCGGTGTGCGCTCCTACGCGGAAGCGCCTGATGGTTCCGGCAGGCAGCCAATCTTGAACCCGCGGTTCAAGAAGAGGGTCGGCACGGCACAGGCGGGGGACACCCTTTTGCTCGATCGGTCTCGCATGTCGGGCCCGATTGCGTCATTCCACTATTTCGATGCCCATGCAAAAAAGAACCCCAACGCACCAACTGCGGTGGGCGTCGGGGCGGAGGAACCAGCCCGCCATTAATGTAGCGGCCGCCGGAATCCGAGCTAACTAGCGACGGGCGGACGCCGGGTTTGTCGTGTCAACGAGACGCCGGTCCGGTGCCTTCGCCAAAAAGTGCGCGGATTTGGTGGCATCGGCGGGCACTTGGTCGCCATACAGTTGCGCGCCAAAGCGATACATCAGCGCAAGGATCTCCGCACTACGCGAATCGCCAGCCTCCGCTGCAATTTGAAAATGAGCCACGGCTGCGGCGTAGTGCCCGTTGTCATATTCCAGCAGCCCCCGTTCGCGCAGGCTATCCAGCGCAGCGTCGCTCGCTTGTGCAACGGTCACCCACCCGGCAGCAAGAATCAGCCCGAAAAATCGGTGCATGATCAGTTCGCTCCGGAGGTAGCTGTGACCTTCACCGCGCGTGGCGCGACGGACGCGTCCTCCGGACTCTTCGCGGGCTTAGCGGCGCGATTTGCCGCCACGACCGACCGCTCGCGACCGGCAGCGCCCTCGTGGTTCGCCGCCGCAATCTTGCGCGGCGTAGCGGTCGTCCTGGCTGCCGGGTTCATCTTGGGCGTGGCAGCATTTGCGGCAACCGGCGTGGAATGGCTGCACTGATTGCCCGTGGCATCCATGCCGCCATCGGATCCACCGGAACAATTCTGGGCCTGTGCCGAAGAGGCGAGGACAACTGCGCCGGCGACAAGCATCGCGCCAATTGCGTTCATTTTTGCGTTCATGTCGATCTCCTTGAATGACGGTTGGCGATGCGTTTCCACGGCCTCGGTTGCGATGGCAGAGCGGAAATCGTGTCGGTCGCGACCCAGCACCTACGGAGCAGTCACCCCCAAGACTCCGCGACGATCCGGCTTCATTGCGGCTTGCGCCTGAACGACGCCTTCCAGCCGCGTGCGCCGTTCGTCGAACACTTGCTTGCGATGGGCCTCGGCGCGACCGATGGGCTCCGCGGACGTTCTCTCACGTCCAGCGGACGTTGCGTCCGGGGTAACGACGTCGTTGATGCCGGTGCTGAAGCCGATTACCGAGAGCAGTGCCAGGAAGCCGATGCACGCTCCGCACTTGACGACCGTGGCGACCCCGTGGGCCGATTCGTCGGAATTCATTCGCATCAGCCTTTCGCGTCTCGTCGTTTGCATGTCAGTCCCCTTCCGTGGCGGCGGTGGAAGGCTACAGAACTGGTTGCCTTCACTGGGACGTACGCAAAGCGCCGCGGAAACCGGACACGCTATGGACGCGAATATTCGGCAGCCCTGCTTTGAAAGAGTTAGCGACCTCCGGGGTGGCCAGCCCACTTCATACGCGGTAGAGTGACCGCCTCCAGCAGGACCTCTGGGAAGCTGACTCCCGTCACGGAGCACGCCAAGCTCATCGCTTCATGGTCGACGACGTCCATCCCGCCGGGGACAGTGCAGGCCACCAGCTCACGCAGCTGCTGGCCTCCGCCCGCCTGGGTGACCAGGTGGCCGCGGGCGCCGCGTTCAGCCTGCTCTACGAAGAACTGAGACGGCTGGCGCGCACCAAGCTGCGTCAGCATCAGTCGATGACACTGCTGGACACGACTTCGCTGTTGCACGAGTCCTATCTCAAGCTGGTCGGCGCGAGCTCACTGCCCGTCGAGGACCGACATCACTTCTTTACGTATGCCGCACGCGCTGATTTGGGCGCGCGCGACGGAACAGATCGGAATCGGAGAAGCGCATGATCAGTCATGCACGAGTATCGCTGTGCGCCAATGGCAGATCACTCATTCGACAATCGATCAACGTTCCAAGTAATCAATTGTGTCCCATTTGCACGCAATCTGATGACAATAGAGTGCGCTGAATTGTCAGAGATCACGAAGAGTGCGCGACCGAACATTCAAGAATCCGTAAAGCCATCTTTTAAGAATTGCATACAGCTCCCCGAAATTTTAAAATTCATCGGAACACTGCCTAGCCGCGTTGCCGCTGGAGCGTGCCTCAGATGGCTGGCTACGAGCGGCCAACCTCCGGCGTAGCAACTGGCCGGCATCCCCCGGCGATGGCTTGTCGTGAATTGATCGCACCCGCCTACCGCTCCGCAGTGGGCGGCGTCCCCGGCGATCGAGGCTACGCAAAGCGTCGAGTATCGGATCGACATCGCCGAGCCCACGTTTCAGGTTTCGGCGTCTACGTAGCGGACCGTTCCGGGCGCATGCGCATCGACGTCTAGTAGCGGGTTGGGCGCATCGCCGCTGCCGGCGGCAAGCGCGTGTACACCGAAGCCTACGACGGCAAGGGTGCGTGGCAGATGAACGACGACGGGCAGGCGCGTCCCAGTGCCGCGTCGGGCGCCGCAGCCCTCTGGCACGGCACGCAGATCCCGGGCAAGCTCCTGTGGACTGCACGAGATGGCGCGACACGGCCACCGCCTGGAACTGATTGGCGACGAAACGCTCGACGGACAGCTCTTCCACGTCCTCAAGCTGACCTTCAGCGATAAATTCGTTACTTACCTCTACATCGACGCCGCCAGCCTGCTGATTGCTCGCCAGCGCGACGAAAGGGCGTTACACCCGGATGTCGACCCTGCCAAGAAACAGTTGGAGAACCGCTTCGACGAATATCGGCCGCTGGATGGGGTGCAGCGGTCTTTCTCCGGGCTGCAGATCGATATCCAGACCGGCGCCATTCTGCAGACTACCCGGGTGACTTCGCTTCGGGTTAACGTCCCGTTGGGCGATGACACGTTCCGCGTCGGCTCGCCGCCGCCAATCAACTAAAATAGACCTTTTAAGGTCGTACGGACTCTGCGGATAACCCATGCGCTACTGGCTGATGAAATCCGAACCGGACGAGATGTCCATCGACGATCTCGCCAAGCTGCCGAAGCAGACGACGGCGTGGTTCGGCGTGCGCAACTACCAGGCGCGCAACTACATGCGCGACGGGATGCGCGTCGGCGACCGGGCGTTCTTCTATCACTCGAGCTGTCCGGAACCGGGCATCGCCGGCATCGTCGAAGTTTCGGCGCTGGCGTATCCGGACGCGACGCAGTTCGACCGCAAGAGCCCGTATTTCGATCCGAAGGCCACGCGCGAGGCGCCGCGCTGGTTCAACGTCGACGTGAAGCTGGTCGAGAAGACGCGGCTGATCTCCCTAGCGGAACTGCGCGCCGAGCCCGCGCTGGCCAATCTCGTCACGCTGCAGCGGGGCAACCGGCTTTCCATCACGCCGGTGGAGCCCGCCGACTGGAAGCGGGTGTGCAAGCTCGCGGCAAAGAAGTCCTAGGCAAAGATGGATGCTTCGCTGATCGCCGCTTTCGTGGCACTGGGGTGCGTCATCGGCTTCCTGGCGGGGCTGCTGGGCATCGGCGGCACGATGATCATGGTGCCGATCCTCACGATCCTGTTCACGCACGAACATTTTCCGCGCGACCACATGGTGCACATCGCCGTCGCCACGGCCATGGCCACGATCGTCTTCACGTCGCTTTCCAACATGCACGCGCACAACCGGCACGGCGCGGTGCTGTGGCCCGTCGTTCGCGGGCTCGTTCCGGGAATCCTGCTGGGTTCGCTGATCGGCCCGCTGATCGTGAGCGGCATGTCGGGAATCATGCTGGCGTCGATCTTCGCCGTGTTCGCCGCGATTTCCGGCGTGCAGATGATCTGGGGAAAGGTGCCCAAGGCCACGCGCGAATTGCCGGGAACGCTGGGCCTGATCGGCGCCGGCACGGGAATCGGCATCCTCTCCGGCATGATCGGCGCCGGCGGCGCATTCGTCACCGTACCGTATCTCGAGCGCTGCAACGTCAGGATCCACAACGCCGTCGCGACCTCCGCGGCGCTCGGGCTGCCGATCGCGGCATCGGGCACCGTGGGGTTCATCGTCACCGGAATGCGGCAAACGGGATTGCCGCCGCTACAGCCTGGGCTACGTGTACCTCCCCGCGCTGTTATGCATCGCCGTGGCGAGCATGCTGTTCGCGCCCGTCGGCGCAAGACTGGCGCATCGCTGGCCGGTAAAGAAGCTGAAATACGCGTTCGGCTGCATGCTCTTCGCCGTTGCCGCGTTCATGGTCTGGAAGGTCGCGACCGGCTGACGCAGGTCCGGCGCCACGCCTCGGCATCACGCCGCCGTTCCCCAACGCCCGAGCGTGTGAATCCGTTCGGCGCCCATGTAGGACGTCAGGATATACGGGCTGCTCCGGCGCGGGAAGCGCCGCGGACGTCAGACTCGGCGCCACGGCCAGCAGACCGGTTCGGGTGCCGTGATCGTCCATTGCGGCGCGGAGCGCTTCGGCATCGGCCCAGACCGGCGCGCCCGCGACCATGCGCAGGTAGATCGCGGCCCGTTGCCTGCTCGGCGAAGTTCAGCACCGATAGCCGGCGCGCGCACTCGATCAGGAATTCCGTGTTGCGCTCGGGTGCGAGCGCCTCGCGGATCGAGATAGAGCTCCGACGGACTCCGGTCGCGTTGATATTGACCTTGCGGAACCCCTGCATGTTCAGCATGGCGTTGACGTCCAGCACATTCAATTCGCCGTTCCAGCCGAAGGCGATCGTGCGCGGCCGCGTGCCGATGGGCACGGTGTTGTCCAGGAATTCGCAGTGGACTTCCTTGTCCGCGGACAGCGCCCACGTGAAGAAGAGCTGCGGCATGCCCGTGTAGGCCTCGATGTTGTGCGCCAGCAGGTCGTCCACCGCCTTGTAGCGTCCGACCTCGAGGCCGCGTTTCCACGCCCGTTCGACGAGGGCCTCGGGGGGCGTGATCATGAAGAAAAGGTAGACCGTATGCCCGAACCGGGTCAGCAGGTTGCTTCCCGCCTCGGCCGACTCCGGCGCGAAACTGTCGAAGCGGAAGCGGTCGATCAACAGGTGCGTCGTCGCGTGCCGTTCCGCCTTGCGCGCCATGTAGCGGTCGAGCTTCTGGTCGATGATCTGCAGTTCCTCGCTCGTGCATGCGCCGCCGTATTTGTACGCTGCGCCCAGCGACGCATAGTCGAGCAGCTGCTTGCGCCAGATGTCGGGACTGATCAGCGCGAAATCGGCCCACGCGACGCCGATTCTTTCGGCGAGCATCTTCTGCTCCGGGCGCATCGTGCTCTTGCCCGCCGCGGAAGCGCCCTTGGTGTTCATGATCACCGGCCGCTCCTGCGCGGGCAGCCAGCGGAACCCTTCGCCGCGCGCCGCCTCCGCGAACCAGCCGTCGATCAGCCGCCCGATTTCCTCGCCGCAGTAGTCGTTGCAGGCAAGATCGGTGGCCACCGACACGATCAGTTCCCGCGGTCCCCACATGTCGCCGTGCCGGCCCACGAGCGAACCGACGACCCTGGCCAGCGCGCGGCACGCGGCGACGCGCATCCGGTCTTCGCCGGACGCGGCCGGCGTCACCGCTCGCCACGCGGCGATCGCGTTCCGGGGATCGGCCGGGCTTGTCGGCGCGGCTTCCGCCCGGGAATCGCGATGTGCCGGACGCAGCATGCGCCGAAGCCAGCCGCCTTGATTCGAATCCTGCCCGAAGGGATCGCTCGCGGGTTCGGGGATTCGCGTCGCGAGTTCCGACGCGATTGATGGATGCAAGTTGGCCGCGCAACCGGTCGTACGTCGCGATCACTTCGGGCATCCTCGCGGCCGCGTGATTCGCGAGCAGCGTATTGACCATCTCGCGGAAATTGATGCCGAGGTCCTCCACGCGAGAGCCGCTGGGGACCGAGAGGTCCGCCGTCACGCGGACCAGCAGTTCGTGCAGCGCGAGGCGCTCGGGCCGGAAGGCAACCAGATCGAAGACATCGAGCCCGGTGAGGTCGTTCAGCTCAAGGGCGTCGGCGAGGCTGGTCCGCACATTCTCGGGGCGGAACAGCGTGGACAGCGCGAGGAGCTCCCGCGGCAGCTGCGATTCGATCCCGGGATTCCACGGACCGAATGCCTCCGCCGCGGCGGAGGCGCCCGCATCCAACGCCGACTGTGCCGGCGCCGTCACGACGGGTCAGTCCGGTGTTTGCGCGGCCGCGCGTCCATTCGTTCCGCGGAAGCGGGCGATGACGCGCGACAACAGCGGCCAGAACAGCAGCACCAGCGCGAGTCCGGTGATGCCCCCCACCAGCCCGTTCGAGAAGAAGATGCGCACGTCGCCCTGCGCGATCAGCATCGATTGCCGGAACGAATCCTCGGCGCGGTCGCCCAGCACCAGCGCCAGCACCATCGGCGCCAGCGGATAGTTCAGCTTCTTGAACAGGTAGCCGATGACGCCGAACAGCATCATGAACCAGATGTCGAGCATGGCGCCGTGCACCGTGTAGGCGCCGATCGCGCAGATCACCAGGATGACGGGGGCGATGATCGAGAACGGGATGCGCAGGATCGCGGCGAACAGCGGCACGCACGTGAGCACGATGACGAGCCCGAAGATGTTGCCGAGGTACATGCTCGCGATCAGCCCCCAGACGAAGTCCTTCTGCTCCACGAACAGCAGCGGCCCCGGCTGCAGGCCCCAGATCAGCAGGCCGCCCAGCAGGACCGCTGCCGTGGGCGAGCCCGGAATGCCCAGCGCCAGCATCGGCAGCAGCGCCGACGTCCCGGCGGCGTGCGCCGCGGTTTCCGGCGCGATCACGCCTTCGATCTGGCCGGTGCCGAACTTCTCGCCGTCGCGCGACATGCGCTTGGCCACGCCGTAGCTCATGAACGACGCCGGCGTGGCGCCGCCTGGCGTGATGCCCATCCAGATGCCGATCAAGCTGCTGCGCACCGACGTGGCCCAGTACTTGGGCAGGCGGGCCCACGTCTCGAACACGACTTTGGGATTGATCTTGGCCGTCTTGCCGGTGAACGACAGGCCCTCTTCCATCGACAGCAGGATTTCGCCGATGCCGAACAGCCCGATGACCGCGATCAGGAAGTCGAAGCCGCGCATGAGTTCGGTGAAGCCGAAGATGAGGCGCAACTGTCCGGTGACGGTGTCCATGCCGACGGCCGCGAGCGCGAAGCCCAGCATCATCGCCGCCAGCGTCTTCCACGGCGAACCCTTGCCCATGCCGATGAAGCTGCAGAACGTGAGCAGGTAGACGGCGAAGAATTCCGGCGGGCCGAACTGCAGCGCGAATTTCGCGACCAGCGGCGCCAGGAACGTGATCATCACGACGGCGACGAACGCGCCGACGAACGACGACGTGAAGGCGGCGGTCAGCGCCTCTCCCGCGCGGCCCTGCTGCGCCATCGGGTAGCCGTCGAAGGTCGTCGCCACCGACCACGGTTCCCCCGGGATGTTGAACAGGATCGACGTGATGGCGCCGCCGAACAGCGCGCCCCAGTAGATGCACGACAGCATGATGATCGCCGACGTCGGCGGCATGGCGAAGGTCAGCGGCAGCAGGATCGCCACGCCGTTGGCGCCGCCCAGGCCGGGCAGCACGCCGATGATCACGCCGAGCACGATGCCGATCGTCATCAGCAGCATGTTGAACGGCGACAGGACGACGGCGAAGCCCTGGAACAGTGCGTTGATTTCGACCAACGGAACTCCCCTAGTGCGGCACCGCGTGGCGGCGCGCGGCGGTCACGCGTCAGTAGCCCAGGAAATGCAATGGATCGAGGGAGCCCTTCCACAGCGGCACCTTGAACCAGACCTCGAACATGAGGAAGAAGCTCACGTTCACCAGCACGCCGACGAGCGATGCTCTTCAGCCACGAATACTTGCCGAGCCAGGCCATGAACACCGCGATGTAGACGGCGGACGCGAGGTACAGGCCGACGTACTGCACGCAGAAGACGTAGACGAGCGCGGGGATCAGCACGGTCAGGACGAGCTTCAGGCGCGCCAGGCTGACGAACATCACGTACGTGAGGTTGCGCGCGCGCACCGCCTGCACCAGCGTGGCCAGGCTGGCGATGCAGATCAGCAGGCCGACGCGGAACGGAAAGTATCCCGATTCCGGGCCGTCGCTGCCCCATTTCGCGCCAAGACGGTAGCTGTCGTAGACCACCACCGCGCCGACCAGCAGCAGCAACAGCGCGACCGTGATGTCCATCATGCGCAGCGAGACGCCGACGCGCTCGTCGGGATCGGGTAACGGTGTTTCGGTCATCGTGGAAGTCCGGGCGTGGGTTTCGCGGGAGGCGTTGCGGCGAGTCTCGCGGTGCCGATGGCAAGACCGCGCGGGGTTGCCGCGCGGTCTTTGGGTCGAAGTCGCTAGGGCTTGGCGAGGAACCCGGCTTCCTTCATCAGTTCGCGGTGGGTGTTTTCGGTCTGCCCGACCCACTTCGCGTACTCGGCCCCGGTCATGAACGTCTGGTTGAAGGCGCCGTCCTCCATGAACTTCTTCCACTCCGGCGTTTCGCGCACCTTCTTGAACAGATCGACGTAGTAATCGACCTGCTCCTGCGTCACGCCGCCGGGCATGAAGATGCCGCGCAGCATCACGTAGTCGGTCGCCAGGCCGGCTTCCTTGCAGCTCGGAATATCGTTCCACGACATCGTGTCGGTGACCTTGGTCTTGTACGGCATCCGCGTGTCGTCGAACACGCACAGCGGACGCAGCTGCCCGGCCCGCCATTGCGCCACGGCTTCGATCGGATTGTTGACGCTCGAGTCGATGTGCTTGCCGACGAGCTGCACGGCAACGTCGCCACCGCCCTTGAACGGGACATAGGTGAACTTGACGCCGGCGGCCTTCTCGATCGCGACGGTGATGATCTGGTCCTCCTGCTTGGACCCCGTCCCGCCCATGATCTTGGTCGGATTGCCCGCCTTGACCGCCGCGATGTAGTCCTTCGTCGTCTTGTACGGCGTGTCGGCATTGACCCACAGGACGAACTGGTCGAGCGCCAGCATCGCCACCGGCGTCAGGTCCTTCCAGTTGAACGGCACGCCCGTGGCCATCGGCGTGGTGAACAGGTTGGAGAGCGTGATGATCAGCTTGTTCGGATCGCCCTTGGCGTCCTTGACCGCGAGGAAGCCTTCGGCGCCGGCGCCGCCCGCCTTGTTGACGACGATCAGCGGCTGCTTCATCAGGTTGTTCTTGGTGATGACGCCTTGCAGCAGGCGCGCCATCTGGTCGGCGCCGCCGCCGGTGCCCGCGGGCACGACCAGTTCGACCGGCTTGGTGGGCTCCCACGCCGCGAGCGCGGACTGGGCGTTGAATGCAAACAGGGCAGCCAGCGCGACACCTAGCACGCGCGGCAGCTTCGACGCTGAATGATGGGACATTCGATACTCCTCCAGTGAATGCAACATTCGGGAATGCCTGCCCGCTTGCCGCGGTGTCCTGGCGCCCGTTCTCAAATGATTATCCGAAACTGCAACGGACGCAATCGACGTCCGGCACCGCCACTTCCTGCGCAATGATCATGCTTGCGTGATGCAACATCGTCAGAGCAGTCCTGCTCCACGCGCCCACTGATACTTGGCGCCGAGAACCGCGACTGGAATTTCGGTTGAATACGCGTAGGCCGGAATGCCGTGGTCGTACAGGTACTCCGCGGCTTCCTCGACCTCGACGTCGCCCGCCAGCGATGCGACCACCGGCTTGTGGATGCCCTTGGCGCGCATCTCCTCGACCACCTCGACCATGATCTTCGCGAACACCATCGGCGGCGTCACGATCGTGTGCCAGTAGCCCAGGATCAGCGCGTGGATGCGCGGGTCCTCGAGCCCCAGCCGCACGGTGTTCTGGTAGGTCTTCGGCGGCTCGCCGCCGGTGATGTCCACCGGATTGCCGGCCGCGCCGAACGGCGGGATGAACTTGCGGAACGCCGCGTCGAGGTCGGGCGGCATCGCCATCAGCGACAGCCCGTTGTCGACGCACGCGTCGGACAGCAGCACGCCGGAACCGCCCGCGCCGGTGATGATGACGACGTTCTCGCCCTTCGGCGTCGGCAGCTTGGGAATGCCGCGCGCGAACTCGAGCAGGTCGCGCAACGACTCGCGCGCGGATCACGCCCGATTGCCTGAGCACGTCCTCGTAGATCTTGTCGTTGCCGGCCAGCGCGCCGGTGTGCGAACTGGCCGCGCGCGCGCCCATGCTGGTGCGGCCCGCCTTCAGCATCACGACCGGCTTCTTCTTCGACACGCGCTTCGCCACTTCGGCGAACGAGCGGCCGTCCTTCAGGTCCTCGCAGTGCTGCGCGATGATCTCGGTGTTGTCGTCCTGCTCGAAGAACGTCAGCAGGTCGTCCTCGTCGATGTCCGACTTGTTGCCCAGGCCCACGATCGCCGACACGCCCATCTTGGCCGAGCGCGAGAAGCCGATGATCGCCATGCCGATGCCGCCCGACTGCGACGACAGCGCGGCCTTGCCCTTGACGTCGTACGCGGTGCAGAACGTCGCGCACAGGTTCTTCGGCGTGTAGTAGAAGCCGTAGATGTTCGGCCCCATCAGCCGCACGCCGTACTTGCGCGCGATCTCGACCAACTCGACCTGGCCCGCCATGTTGCCGGTCTCGGCAAAGCCGGACGGGATCAGGATGGCGCCGGCGATCTTCTTCTCGCCGACTTCGATCAATGCGCCGGGCACGAACTTGGCGGGGATCGCGAACACGGCGATGTCGATGTTGCCGGGCACGTCCTTGACGCTCTTGTACGCCTGCAGCCCCATGATCTTGTCGGCGGACGGGTTGATCGGGTAGATCTTGCCCTTGTAGCCGCCGTTGATCAGGTTCTTCATCACCGAGTTGCCGATCTTGCCGGTCTCGTCGGACGCGCCGATCACGGCCACCGCGTCCGGCTTCATCACCTTGTTCATCTGCGCGACGATCTCGGCCTGGCTCGGGCGATAGCGCTCCACCGGCGGCGTGAAGTCGAGCACGATGCGCACGTCGGCGGCGATGGCGCCCGCTCTTCGACGCGAACACCGGGTTCAGGTCCATTTCCGCGATCTGCGGGAAGTCGGACACGAGCTGCGACACGTTCTCGATGAGCCCGGCGAGCGCGTCGCGGTTCACCGGATCGCTGCCGCGCACGCCCTTCAGGATCGACGCCGCGCCGATGCCGTCGAGCATCGACAGCGCGTCGGCCTTCGTGGCGGGTGCCAACCGGAACGTGATGTCCTTCAGCACTTCGACGAGGATGCCGCCCAATCCGAACGCCACCAGCTTGCCGAACGACTGATCCGTCACGGCGCCGATGATCACTTCCTGGCCGCCCATGACCATCTGCTGCACCTGCACGCCCTGCAGGTTGGCCTTCGCGTCGTACTTCTTCGCGTTGGCCATGATCGTCGCGAAGCCCGCCTCCACGTCGGCCGCGTTCTTGACGCCGACGAGCACGCCGCCCGCTTCCGTCTTGTGCAGGATTTCCGGCGACACGATCTTCAGCACGACCGGGAAGCCCATGCCGGCGGCGAGCTTCGCCGCTTCAGCGGCCGTGGTGGCGACGCCTTCCTTCGGCACCGTGATGCCGTACGCGTCGCACACCCCCTTGCCTTCGGGCGCCGTCAGCGACGTGCGTCCGTCGGCCTTCGCCTTGTCCAGAATCTGCTGCACCGCCGCCTTGTTGTGCGCCATCGTCGTTCCTTCGTTATCGATTGCAAATGGACGCTCGAGTGCTGCGTCCCGATTCGGTTGCGTTCAGATGACGTTGGCGGCGCGCAGCGCGGCGACGTCGTCCTTGCCGTAGCCCAGCTCCGCCAGGACCTCGTCCGTGTGTTCGCCCAGCAGCGGCGAGCGCGTGACCTCGGTCGCGCTGTCCGACATCTTGATCGGATTGCCCACCGAAAGGTACTTGCCGCGCTTCGGATGGTCGACCTCGACGACCGTCCCGGTCGCGCGCAAGCTTGGCTCGTCGGCGATTTCCTTCATCGACAGGATCGGACCGCACGGGATGTCGTGCTTGTTCAGGATGTCCATCGCCTCGAACTTGGTCTTGGTCATCGTCCACTTCTCGATCTCGCCGAAGATCTCCATCAGGTGCGGCAGCCGCGCCCTTGGGCGTCGCGTAGCGCGGATCGGTCAGCCATTCAGGGCGCCCGATCACCTCGCAGATGTCCTTCCAGACCGGCGCCTGCGTGATGAAGTAGATGTACGCGTTGGGATCGGTCTCCCAGCCCTTGCACTTCAAGATCCAGCCCGGCTGGCCGCCGCCCGACGCATTGCCGGCGCGCGGCACCGCTTCCAGGAACTTGCCGTTCGGGTACTGCGGGTACTCCTCCATCACCTTGCGTGCGGTCGAGCCGCTGCTGGTCGCGCAGCTTGACGCGGCACAGGTTGAGCACGCCGTCCTGCATCGCGGCCAGCACCTTCTGCCCGCGTCCGGTGGTCTTGCGCTGGTAGAGCGCGGCGACGATGCCGAGCGCCAGGTGCAGTCCGGTGCCGCTGTCGCCGATCTGCGCGCCGGTCACGAGCGGCGGGCCGTCGTCGAAGCCGGTCGTCGACGCCGCGCCGCCGGCGCACTGCGCGACGTTCTCGTAGACCTTGCAGTCCTCGTACGGACCGGGGCCGAAGCCCTTGACCGACGCGACGATCATCTTCGGGTTGAGCTGCTGGATGCGTTCCCACGTGAAGCCCATGCGGTCGAGAGCGCCCGGCGCGAAGTTCTCCACCAGCACGTCGCATTTCTTCACCAGCGCTTCCAGCACTTCCTTGCCCTTGGGATTCTTGGCATCGACGGTGATCGAGCGCTTGTTGTGGTTCAGCATCGTGAAGTAGAGGCTGTCCACGCCGGGAATGTCGCGCAGCTGCCCGCGCGTGATGTCGCCTTCGCCAGCGCGCTCGACCTTGATCACGTCGGCGCCGAGCCATGCGAGAAGCTGCGTGCACGTCGGACCCGACTGCACGTGCGTGAAGTCCAGGATGCGCACGCCGTCCAGTGCCTTGCTCATTCCATTCCCCTATCCAGATTCAGTCAGTTCCGTCGATCGACGCAGACGCAGGACTTGCCGGCCGCGTTGAACGTCGTCGCGCCGACCGTCGACTTTCGCGCGCCGGTCCACCGACGACGGTCCAACGCGGCAACGCTCACGCCTTCTTCTTCGGCAGAAGGATTGAGGCTGGTGATGCGGCCGCTTTCCGTGCCGCCGCCCTCGTCGATGACCGCGTTGATCAGCGTGGGCCGCTTGCGGCGGATCGCCTCTTCCATCGCCTTGCGCAGCTCGTCCGGCGTCTTCACGTGCGCGCCGACGCCGCCCCACGCCTCCATCATCTTGTCGTAGCGGGCGTCCTTCACGAACACCAGCGGCGACGGATCCGGGCCGCCCGTCGGATTCTTCTCGTCGCCGCGGTACACGCCGTTGTTGTTCATGATGACGATGCACACCGGCAGGTTGTAGCGGCAGATCGTCTCGGTCTCCATGCCGGAGAAGCCGAACGCGCTGTCGCCTTCCACCGCGATCACCTGCTGGCCGGTCACGACGGCGGCGGCCACGGAGTAGCCCATGCCGACGCCCATGATTCCCCACGTGCCCACGTCGATCCGCTTGCGCGGCTTGTACATGTCCACGATGCTGCGGGTGAAGTCGAGCGCGTTCGCGCCTTCGTTCACGAGCACGGCGTCGGGGTTGGCCTTGACGATGTCGCGCACCACGTTGAGCGCGCTCTGGAAGCTCATCGGCGACGGATTCTTCGCGAGCGTCTCGGCCATCTTCGCGACGTTCTTGTCCTTGCGCTCGGTGACGGCGCTCGTCCACTCGGCGGGCGGCTTGGCCAAGCTCGAGCCGATTTCGCGCGAGCATCGCCGACACGCACGAGCCGATGTCGCCGACCACCGGCGCGTCGATGCGCACGTTGCTGTCCGCTTCCTGCGGCGAGATGTCGATCTGCACGAATTTCTGGCCGCCCCACGATTTCGAGGTGGCGCCGCCCCACGTCTTGCCCTTGCCCTGCGACAGCAGCCAGTTCAAGCGCGCGCCGATCAGCATCACGACGTCGGCCTCGGGCAGCACGTACGAGCGCGCGGCCGACGCGCACTGCGCGTGCGTGTCCGGCAGCAGGCCCTTGGCCATCGACATCGGCAGATAGGGAATGCCGGTCTTCTCGACCAGCGCGCGAATGTCGGCATCGGCCTGCGCGTACGCCGCACCCTTGCCGAGAATGATGAGCGGCTTCTTCGCGCTCTTCAGCAGATCGACGGCGCGCTTGACGGCCTCCGGCGCGGGAATCTGGCGGGGCGCGGCATCCACGACCTTGATGAGCGAGTTCTTGCCGGCGACCGCGTCCATCGCCTGCGGAAAGAGCTTCGCCGGCAGGTCGAGGTACACGCCACCGGGACGTCCCGACACGGCGGCACGTATCGCGCGCGCGACGCCGACGCCGATGTCCTCGGCGTGCAGCACGCGAAACGCCGCCTTGCACAGCGGCTTGGCGATCGCGAGCTGGTCCATTTCCTCGTAGTCGCCCTGCTGCAGGTCGACGATTTCGCGCTCCGAGGAGCCGCTGATCAGGATCATCGGAAAGCAGTTGACCGTCGCATGCGTGAGCGCGGTGACGCCGTTGAGGAAGCCGGGCGCGGACACGGTCAGGCAGATGCCGGGCTTCTGCGTGAGGAAACCGGCAATCGAGGCCGCGTAACCCGCGTTCTGCTCGTGCCGGAACGAGATGACGCGCAGCCCCGACTTCTGCATGCGGCGCGTGAGGTCGGTGATCGGGATGCCTGGCAGCCCGAAGATCGTGTCGATGCCGTTCAGCTTGAGGGCCTCGATGACGAGCTGGAAGCCGTCGATTTCTTCCGCCGGGACGCTGATCGTCGCCGGCGCTGGCCGTCGTCAGCGTGCCCTCTGCCTTGGTCGATGCCGGCTTGGTTGCGGTGCCCGCGGTCGATTCCATATGAATCCCCTCCATCAAACTGCGAATATTTGGCGTAACGTATGTGGTATATCAGACGAAGTCAAGACGGTCGTCATCGGCGATAACTGCTTGAATTATTTGTGCCGCACTGCACAATGAGCTGATCGACGGCCGGAACGCCGCGACCCGTTTTGAGCCGGTGATTTATGGTGTATGGTATACAAGATACGAAACGGCGGACCGATGTCAGCGACGATCGAAACTCCCGCAACGCTCCCGCTCAATCTGCGCCCGCTCAACGTGGCGGCCAGTTTCCGGGACCAGGCCTACGCCGCGCTGAAGCAGGCAATCACCGATGCCGACATCTACGCGCATCGAGGAGGAAATCCGCCTCGACGAGCGCCAACTGAGCCAGGCGCTCGGCGTCAGCCGGACGCCGATCCGCGAGGCGATGACGCTGCTGGAGCAGGAGGGATTCCTGCGCACGGTGCCGCGCCGCGGTGTGTTCATCATCCGCAAGACCAAGAAGCAGATCCTCGAGATGATCGAGATGTGGGCCGCGCTGGAGAGCATGGCCGCGCGGCTTGCGACGCTGAACGCCTCGGACGAGGACATCGGCAAGCTGCGCGGCATGTTCGACGAATTCCGCAACCAGACGCCGGCGGAACATATCCAGGAATACTCGGAAGCGAACATCGCGTTTCACCAGGCGATCATCCGCCTCTCCGGCTCGCATCTCATGGGCCAGACGATCGAGAACCTGTTCATCCACGTCCGCGCGATCCGGCGCATGACCATTTCGCAAAGCGATCGCGCGGCGCGCTCGATCGTCGACCACATGCGCATCATCGAGGCGCTGGAAAAGCGCGACACCGAACTCGCCGAGCGCCTCGTGCGCCAGCACTCGCTCGACCTCGCCGCGCATGTGGAGAAGCATTGCGATTTCCTTGACTAGCGTCCGCCGCGCAGCCTCAAGCCAAGCAAATGACGATGACGCAGAGCGCGACCGTCGACATTTCCGCGCTGGGCAAGCGGCGCGGCGCGCGCGGCCAGATGAAGGGCCGCACGCTCGACCCGCAGGCGTTGGCCGACGTGCAGGCGCTGCTGGGCGATGCGCCGCGGCGGCGCGACCTGCTGATCGAGTTCCTGCACCGGATCCAGGACCGCTACGGCTTCATCTCCGCCGCGCACGTCGTCGCGCTGGCTCAGGAGATGAAGCTCGCGATGACGGAGGTCTACGAAGTGGCGACCTTCTACCACCACTTCGACGTCGTGAAGGAAGGCGAGACGCCGCCGCCCCCGCTGACAATCCGCGTCTGCGAGACGCTGTCGTGCCAGATGGCCGGCGCCGACGATTTGCGCGCCGCGCTCGAGCGGATGTGCGGACCGGACGTCCGCGTCCTCGGCGCGCCTTGCGTCGGCCGCTGCGAACATGCGCCCGTCGCGGTGGTCGGCCGCAATCCGGTCGACCATGCCACGGTGAAAGACGTCGTTGCCGCGGTCGCCGCCAAGGCGATCGAAGCGGAAGTTCCTCGCTACGTCGATTACGCCGCGTATCGCGCGCAAGGGCGGATACCGGACGCTGCTCGATTGCACGGACGGCAAGCGTTCGCTCGAAGAGGTCATCGCCGCGCTGGAGCATTCGGGCTTGCGCGGCTTGGGCGGCGCCGGCTTTCCAACGGGCCGCAAGTGGCGCATCGTCCGCGCCGAACCCGCGCCGCGCCTTCTCGCCGTCAACATCGACGAAGGCGAGCCGGGAACCTTCAAGGACCGGTATTTCCTGGAGCGCGACCCGCACCGCTTCCTTGAAGGCATGCTGGTCGCGGCGTGGGCCGTGGAAATCGCCGACGTCTACATCTACCTGCGCGACGAGTACGCGGCGTGCCGCGAGATCCTCGCGCGCGAAATCGCGGCGCTCGAGGCCGACCCGCCGTGTCCGCTGCCGCGCATTCACCTGCGCCGTGGCGCCGGCGCCTATATCTGCGGCGAAGAGTCGGCGATGATCGAATCGCTGGAAGGCAAGCGCGGCATGCCGCGGCTGCGGCCTCCCTATGTCGCGCAGGTGGGCCTGTTCGGGCGGCCGACGCTCGAACACAACATGGAAACGCTGTTCTGGATCCGCGACATCCTGGAAAAGGGCGGGGAAGCGTTCGCCGCGCACGGCCGCCACGACCGCAAGGGCTTGCGCTCGTTCTCGGTGTCCGGCCGCGTCGCCAAGCCGGGCGTGCACGTCGCGCCGGCGGGCATCACCGTGCGCGAACTGATCGACGAATACGCGGGCGGCATGCTGCCCGGACACGACTTCTACGCGTACCTTCCGGGAGGCGCGTCCGGCGGCATCCTGCCGGCGTCGCTCGGCGACGTCCCGCTCGACTTCGACACGCTGCAGCCGCACGGATGCTTCATCGGCTCGGCGGCCGTCATCATCCTGTCGCAGCACGACCGCGCGCGCGACGCGGCGCTCAACCTGATGCGCTTCTTCGCCGACGAGTCGTGCGGCCAGTGCACGCCTTGCCGCGTCGGCACCGAGAAGGCCGTCGGGCTGCTCGCGCAGCCGCGGTGGGACACGGCACTGCTCGATGAATTGTCGCGCGCGATGGCCGACGCCTCGATTTGCGGACTCGGGCAGGCCGCGCCCAATCCGATCGCGTGCGTGATCAAGTATTTTCCGGAGGAACTGCGATGAGCGCCGACGCCGTCCCGAGGCGCGAATTGCGCCGCCTGGGGCAGCGAACGAGTGAGCGTGGGGGTCTTCATGAATGCGCGCCACGATCTCGTTCCAGCTGAACGGCAAGTCGATCCCGGCGATGCCGGCGAGACGATCATCGAGGCCGCGCTGCGCGACGGCGTCGACATTCCGCACCTGTGCCACAAGCCCGGCATGCGGCCGGACGGCAATTGCCGCGCGTGCATGGTGGAGATCAAGGGCGAGCGCGTGCTGGCGCCTTCCTGCTGCCGCGTACCGACGCCCGGCATGGAGGTCGCGAGCGACAGCGCCGCGCGCCGTGCATGCGCAGAAGATGATCGTCGAACTGCTCGCGGCCGACGTTCCGGAGAGACTCTACCGGACCGACTCCGAACTCGAGCACTGGAAGAAGACGCTGGGCGTCGGACGTCCGCGGTTCGCGGCCGCGGTCGCAACCGGCGCCCGATATTTCGCACCCGGCGATGGCGGTGAACCTCGACGCGTGCATCCAGTGCACGCGCTGCGTGCGCGCGTGCCGCGAGGAACAGGTCAACGACGTCATCGGCTTCGCGCTGCGCGGCGCGCACGCGAAGATCGTCTTCGACCTGGACGACCCGATGGGCCAGTCGACGTGCGTCGCGTGCGGCGAATGCGTCCAGGCGTGTCCCGACAGGCGCGCTCGCTCCGGCGAAGGAGGCGTATCTCGCACCGACCGACCGCACGGTGTCGTCGTTGTGCCCGTATTGCGGCGTGGGCTGCCAGCTCACCTATCACGTCAAGGACAACGAGATCGTGCGCGTCGAAGGGCGCGACGGTCCGGCCAATCACGACCGGCTGTGCGTGAAGGGCCGCTTCGGGTTCGACTACGTGCACCATCCGCAGCGTCTCACGCGTCCGCTGATACGCAAGCCTGGCGTGGCGAAGGATCCGAAGGGCGCGATGGATCCGGCGAATCCGCTGGAAGCGTTCCGCGAAGCGAGCTGGGAGGAGGCGCTCGCGCTGGCGGGCGGAACGTTGCGCAGGATCCGCGACGAACACGGGCCAGGCGCGCTGGCGGGCTTCGGGTCGGCCAAGGGCAGCAACGAGGAGGCCTACCTGTTCCAGAAGCTGGTGCGCACCGGCTTCGGCACCAACAACGTCGACCACTGCACGCGGCTGTGCCATGCGTCGAGCGTCGCGGCGCTGCTCGAGGGCATCGGATCCGGCGCCGTGTCGAATCCGGTGATGGACGTGTTGCAGGCCGATGTCGTGCTGCTGATCGGCGCCAATCCGGTCGTCAACCATCCCGTGGCGGCCACGTGGATCAAGAACGCGGTCAAGAACGGCACGAAGCTGATCCTCGCCGACCCGCGCCGCTCGGAACTTGCCCGGCACGCCGAGCATTACCTGCAGTTCAAGCCGGATACCGACGTCGCGATGCTCAACGCGATGATGCACGCGATCGTCGAGGAGGGCCTGGTCGCGCAGAGCTTCATCGCCGATCGCACGCTGGGCTACGAGGAACTGAAAGCCAACGTCGCTGCGTACAGTCCCGAGGCGATGGCGCCGGTCTGCGGTATCCCGGCGGCGACGATCCGCGAAGTGGCGCGGCTGTTCGCAACGTCGAAGGGCTCGATGATCCTGTGGGGCATGGGCATCTCGCAGCACGTCCACGGCACCGACAACGCGCGCTGCCTGATCGCGCTGACGATGATGACCGGCCAGGTGGGCCGTCCCGGCACGGGCCTGCATCCGCTGCGCGGCCAGAACAACGTGCAGGGCGCGTCCGACGTCGGCCTGATCCCGATGATGCTTCCCGACTACCAGCGCGTCGACAACGTTGCCGCCAGGACGAAATTCGAGACGCTGTGGGGCCAGACGCTGGATCCGAAGCCGGGTCTCACCGTCGTCGAGATCATGGACGCGGTGCACGCCGGGAAGATCCGCGGCATGTACATCATGGGCGAGAACCCGGCGATGTCCGATCCGGATGTCGCACATGCGCGCCAGGCGTTGTCCGAACTCGAGATGCTGGTCGTGCAGGACATCTTCCTGACCGAGACCGGCTATCTCGCCGATGTGATCCTCCCGGCGTCGGCGTTTCCGGAAAAGACGGGGACCTTCACCAACACCGACCGCTCCGTGCAGCTCGGGCGGCAGGCGCTGCACGCCGCCGGGTGAGGCGCGGCACGACCTGCGCATCATCGTCGACATGGCGCGTGAAGTTGGGCCTCGACGTGGAACTACACGCATCCGCGCGACGTGTTCGCGGAAATGCGCCAGGCGATGCCGTCGATCGCCGGCATCACGTGGGACCGGCTCGAAGCCGACGCATTCGGTGACCTATCCGTGCGAGAAGGAAGGCGACGCGGGCCAGCGCGTCGTGTTCACCGACAACTTTCCGACCCCGACCGGCCGCGCGCGCTTCGTGCCCGCCAAGATCATCCCCGGCGCGGAACCGCCGGATGCGGACTATCCGTTCGTGCTGATCACCGGACGCCAGCTCGAGCATTGGCACACCGGCAGCATGACGCGGCGCGCCGAAGTGCTGGACGAGATCGAGCCGGTGCCGGTGGCGTCGCTGAATCCGCTCGACATGGCGCAAATGAAGGTCTCGCCGAGCGGCACGATCACGGTCGCGTCGCGCCGCGGCAGCATCGCGCTGGCGGCGCGCGCCGATGCGGGCACGCCGCGCGGCGCGGTGTTCATCCCGTTCTGCTATTACGAAGCGGCGGCGAACCTGCTGACCAATCCGGTGCTCGACCCGTTCGGCAAGATTCCGGAATTCAAGTATTGCGCGGTGCGCGTCACGGCGGGCGGCGACGCGGGAACGACGTTCGGATACGACTCGACGTCCCGATCGGGCGGAATGCAGTAAGGCAACCGTGGGGCCGTGGCCGGTTGAGCGTCGCTCGGTGCGGTTTCGAGCGAGCGCTCCAACCGGGTGCGGGCTCACGCCGGCGCGCGAGGGAGCGAAGCTCGCGCTGGTCAGGATGTCGGCTTCGTTCCGAATCTTTGGCGAAGCACGTTCTTCTGCACCTTGCCCATCGCATTGCGCGGCAGGTCGTCCACGAAGTGCACGCGCTTGGGCACCTTGAACGACGCAATGTCGGCCTTCAGCGCGGCGATGATCCTGGCTTCGGTCAGCGCGTGCCCGGATCGCGCGACGATGACCGCCGTGACGCTCTCTCCGAAGTCGGGATCGGGGACGCCGATGATGGCGGTCTCGACCACGCCGTCCATTTCGTCGATGCGCTCCTCGATTTCCTTCGGATAGACATTGAGGCCGCCGGTGATGATGAGGTCCTTCGCGCGACCGACGAGCCGCAGGTAGCCCTTGCCGGGACCGTCGGACACCCATTCGCCCATGTCACCGGTCTTGAAGAAGCCGTCCGCAGTGAATTCCTCGCGCGTCTTGTCCGGCATGCGCCAATAGGCGGCGAACACGTTCGGCCCGCGCACCTCGCACCGCACCGATGTGCCCGGGCGCGAGTGCGGCGCCGTCGTCGCCGACGACGCGCACCTCGACTCCGGGCAACGGCTTGCCCACCGTGCCGGCAACGCGCGCGCCCGCCAGCGGATTCGACGTGTTCATGCCGGTCTCGGTCATGCCGTAGCGTTCGAGGATCGTTTGCCCCGTGCGCTCGCTGAACGCGTCGAAAGTCTCCGGCAGCAGCGGCGCCGAGCCCGACACGAACAGCCGGATCGTGCGGCAACTCTCGCGCGTGAACGTGGGCTCGGCAACCAGGCGCGAGTAGAACGTCGGCACGCCCATCATCACGGTTGCCCGCGGCAGCAGGCTCGTGACCTCCCTGCGCGTCGAATTTCGGCAGCCACAGCATGTGCGAGCCGGAAAGCAGCACGCAGTGGATCGCCACGAACAGGCCGTGCACGTGATAGATCGGCAGCGCGTGCAGCAGCACGTCGCCGCGGGTGAAGCCCCAGGCCGCGACCAATGCCAGCGCGTTGGACGCGAGATTGCGATGAGTCAGCATCGCGCCCTTCGAGCGCCCGGTCGTGCCGGACGTGTACAGGATCGCCGCCAGATCGTCGGGTGCCGATTCGACAGTGGCGAACGTCGCCGGAAACGAAGCGGCGCGGTCCATCAGCTCGCCGCCGTGGCCATCGAGCGTCAGGACGGTGGCGCCGCGCGCGAGCGTCGCCACCAGGCCCAGGTTGCTCGGGACTGCACACGATCACGCGCGGCTCCGCGTCCGCAAAGAAGTAGTCGAGCTCGCTGCGCTGATACCCGGTGTTGAGCGGCAGGTAGACCAGTCCGGCGCGCAGGCAGGCGAGGTAGAGCGCCAGCACCTGCCAGTGCTTGTCGGTCTGGACCGCGACACGGTCGCCCTTGCGGCAACCGGCGGCGACCAATGCGTGTGCAATCCGCGCCGACGTCGCCTCGATGTCGTCGTAATGGATGACCGGGCCGTTCGGGATGACCAGCAGCGGTTGTTCCGCGCCGTCGGGGAAGTGGCTTTCGAACAGCGCGTACAGGTTGGCGTTCACTTGAATGGCGTTCGCTGCGTGGGTATGGAATCGCGCAAGTATGCGCGGGCTTCAAGCGCATCCGCTCAGGGTTCGCATGCGCGGCGATGTTATTCTGGTCCGGTCGATTATTCCACAGAGCGGAGGGTCAGGTTGCGGCCGCCTTCCGACACGCGTGTCGCAGATCTCGAAACTCGAACCATTGGCACGACTGGCGGCGCTCGCGGACGCCGGGACGCTGGTGGTGCTGCCCGCTGCCGGCGCGAGTCCGCATCTGGCGCGATGGGGCATCGCTGCGGGCGAGTCCGACGGCGTCGTGGGCGCCCGCTTCGCGGCAGGCGCGACGCGCGTACTGGCGGTGGCGCAGGACGCGCGGTTCCTGGGCGGCAGCATCGGCGCGAATCACGGCGCATTGCTGCAGCATTTTTTCGAGCGCGCCCTCGATGAACGCCCGGATGTCGTGATTCTGCTCGTCGATTCCGGCGGCGTGCGCCTGCACGAGGCCAACGCGGCGGAATGGGCGCTGGCGCGGGCGCTGCGCGCGCTGTTCGACGTGCGGCGCGCCGGCATCGCGACGCTCGCGATCGTCACGGGTGCCGCATTCGGCGGCGCGTCGGTGCTGGCGGCGGCGTGCGAACACCTGCGCTTCGTGCCGCACGCGCGCTTCGGCCTGTCCGGTCCGGGCGTGATCGAAACCGCGCACGGCAAGGCGGAACTCGACGCAGGCGATTCCGGTGCGGTGACGGCGTTGTTCGGCGCACCAGCGCGCGTGGCGGCGGGCATCGGCGCATTGATCGACGATGAGGTCGACGCGGTGCGCACGGCGATTCGTGCCGTGGCGCGGCACGCCGCGCGATTCGATCGAGCGGCGCTGGACGCGTGGGATGCGAAGCTGGCGACTCGGCTCGGCCGCGCGGGGCTGTCGCCCGCTGCTGCGGTACAGGCATCGCCAGCGATGCCAGCGCTGGCCCACGCGGCGCCGGTCGATGCGACGGGATGGCTCTGGCGCCTGCGCGACAGCGACATTCATGTGCTGCGGCCGCTGGCGCCCCTGTGCATTCGATCCGGCAGTCGCGGTGGCCACGGCCCAGGCGATCGCCGGTGGACTGCCGCCTCGATCGCCGCTGGTCGTCATCGAAGACTCGCCGGGTCACGCGGCGACGCGCATCGCGGAGGTGATCGGCGTCTCCGAATACCTGGCCGCGCATGCGGCGCGGCTTGCCGTCCTGCGCCGGGAGGGCAGCGCGGTATTGGGACTGCTCGCAGGCTGCGGCCACAGCGCCGCGTTCTTCGTCAACGCGCTGCAGGCCGCGACGCTGGATGCGCTTGCCGGTGCGCGAATCGAGGCCATGGCGCCCGATGCGATCGCCCGCGTGACGCGCCTTCCCGCGGATGCGCTTGCCGCGCTCATCGAGGACGACGCATTGATGGGTCAACCGGTGCGGCACCTGGCGGCGCTGGGCGGCGTGGCGCGGATCCACGCCGGCATGACCGACCCGGAATTGCGGGCGCGCGTGGCGGAACTGCGCTAACGCGGCCGGGTCGCAACGAACACGCGCGCGACCTGCTCGGCGCGGTCCGCGAGCAGCGCGCCGGCATTCGCGATGCATTCCTCCAGCGACATCGGACCGTTCGGCAGCGCGAAGCAGCCGGCGAAGTGCCTGCCAAGTTCGCGCAATGCGGTCGAATCGATGGCGCCGGAAATCAGCGTGACCGGAACGCCATGGGCGCGAGCGTGCTCGGCCACGACAAACGGCGCCTTGCGCAGCAGCGTCTGCGCGTCGCTGCGCCCTTCGCCGGTGATCGCCCAATCGGCGCCCGCGAGTGCCTGGTCCAGACCAGTGAGTTCGGCCACGACTTCGGCGCCGGACTGGAACGTGCCGCCCAACAGCTGCAGCGCGAAGCCCAATCCGCCGGCGGCACCTGCGCCGGGGGATGCGGCTGCCTTTCGTCCGACCGCAGCCTCGGCACGCTCGGCGAAACGCGCGATCGCTTCGTCGACGGCGCGCACGTGCGACGCCGACACGCCCTTCTGTGGTCCGAAGATCGCGGTCGCGCCGCTCGTTCCCGTGAGCGGATTGTTGACGTCCGACATGATGGTGATCGCGCACGCGGAAATGCGCGGATCGAGTGCCGTAGCGTCGGCGTGCGCCAATGTCGCGAGCCCTTCGGGCCCGGGAGCGATCTCCCGCCCGGTTGCATCGCGAAGCGACAGTCCGAGCGCCGCGAGCACGCCCGCGCCGCCGTCGTTCGTGCTGCTTCCGCCCAGTCCGATCATGAAGCGGCGCACGCCCTGGTCCAGCAGCGCGACCATCAGTTCGCCGACGCCGCGCGTCGTGCGGGCAGCCACGCTCGCATCCATGCCGGCGGGATCGGTGATGCCTACGACCTGGGCAACTTCGACTACCGCGATGGCTTCCCGGTCGCGGGTGAGCAGTCCGTAGTCCGCGTCGATTGGCGCGCCGCCTGCGCCGCGAACCCGGCAATGTCGACGCCGGCCCGAGTCGCCGACTGCGGTCAGGATCGCGTCGAGCGTCCCTTCGCCGCCATCGGCCATCGGGCGCGCAATGATTTCCGCATCGGGCCAAGCGCGTGCGATGCCTCGACCGAGAGCCGCGCAAACGTCGGGTGCGGAAAGCGAGCCCTTGAAGGAGTCCGGCGCGACGACGATGCGTGGCACGTGGCGGAATTTGGAATGGCGCACTCGAAGCGCTGGAGTGTAGCGCAGCGGCCCGCTGGCGCGCGATCTCGACGACGCAGCGTCGTCGGCGAAGTTGAGAGCCAACTATGTTGACCCGGTGTGGGGTGGCATGTACTGTCATGGAAGAAGGCCATCGTGGCAGTCTTGTCTTTCCTTTCCGGCGCTCATGGCGGAAAGCATGTAACTCAATCTCTGAATACGGACCGCTCGCATGATCGATTGCCGTATCCGGGCGGGACTGCGTTGCGCGCTGGTCGTCGCAGGCACCGTGGTGTGCGCGCACGCCTGGGCACAGGTCCCCGACGACGCGCGGGAGCTTCGCTGGGCGGAAGAAGTGGCGCCGCAGGTGGTCGTGGGCGAAGTGGTGTGGCTGGCCACGCCGCAGCGTGCCAGGGTGCTGGCGCTTTATGCGGATGTCGCCGTCCGCACGCGGCGCGCGTCGTCATCGTGCACGGACTGGGCGTGCATCCGGATTGGGGGCTGAACGGGGCGCTGCGCACGCGGCTTGCCGACCACGGCATCGCGACGATGTCGGTGCAGATGCCCGTGCTGGACAAGGATGCGACGCGCGAGCAGTACCGCGCACTTTATCCGGTCGCGGGGCAACGGATCGCCGCGGCAGTGCGCGCGCTGCGCGAGCGCGGGATCGCCAAGGTGGCGGTCGTTTCGCATAGCCTGGGCGCCGGCATGGTCGACGCATGGCTTGCGGGTCCGGACGCGACGGCGATCGCAGCCTGGGTTCCAATCGGGATGCTCGTCGACTTCGCGCGGGCGCCTCGCGAGCCCGTGCTCGATGTCGTTGCCGGCAGCGATTTTCCTGAAGTGCTGGCCAGCGCAAGGCTGCGTACGCCGCGTCTTCCCCGCGACCGCTGCTCGCGCCTGGTTGTAGTGCCGGGAACCGATCATTACTTCGATACCGCGACGGAGCCGCTTGTCGGCATCGTCGTGCCATTCCTCGATCGCGTGTTCGCGGGCGACTGCTAGACGCGTACGACGCCTTAGCGACGTGCGGCCGCGGCGCGCGGCGGCAGACGAGGAAGCGCCTGCTAATGAACGACCAGCAGCCGCAACCCCAGCGCCAGGAAAATTCCGCCCGCCACGCGATCGAGCCACGCGCCGATGGCAGGGTGACGGGCGATGCGCTCGCCGATGCTGCCGGCGAACCAGCCGATGGCGCCGAAGACGATGATAGCCACGAGGGTGAAGAGCATGCCGAGCTGCGCAATCTGCCAGGGCACGTGGCCGCGCTGGCTGTCTACGAATTGCGGAAGGAACGCGAGGAAGTAGAGGATGACCTTGGGGTTGATCGCGTTCGCTACGAGCCCCTTGGCGAAAAGCTTCCGCGGCGTCTCCGCGGGAGACTCGCCGGCCGGCGATGGGGCGAGCGCCCGTGCGTTGCGGATCGCCTGGATGCCGAGCCAGACCAGATAGAGGCCGCCGGCGATCTTCAGCGCGGTGAATGCGGGAGGCGACGCCGCGATCAATGCGCTGATGCCGAGGGCGGCGAGCAACGTGTGATTGAGGCATCCCAGCGCGCAGCCCAGGCCGAAGGCCACGCCGGACTTAGCCCCGCGCGCCATGCCGATGCTCAACACCATCAGGTTGTCGGGTCCGGGCGCGAGCGTGATGAGGATGGCGGCGGCGAGGAACGTCGCGGCCTGCGGCAGCGTGAGCAGGGCGTCCACCGCGGCATTGTGCCTCAGGGCGCGTCGCTCGCCCGCCACGCGCGATTCCGCAGCGTCGCGCACCTATGTATTTCGTCGCCGCCGGGCGCGGTCCGTCGCCTGGGCGAGGGCTCCGTCCTGCGTTCTCCTACCATCTCACGCAGGAAACGGATCTTGAGGAGGCCCCATGCGCCGAACGATCATCGCATTGTTGTTGTGCGTCCCGGTGCTAGCGTGCGGCACGGGAACTGCGCCGGAAGGGCGCTGGGAGGGCCCGGTCGCGATCCCCGGCAGCGAGATTCAAGTCGTGATCGACCTGGCGCGCGACGGAAGCGGCACCTGGACCGGGTCGATCATCATGCAGGGCCTCGGCATCAAGGGCGCGCCGGTGTCGAACCTGGTCGTCAATGACGCCGGCATTGCCTTCGACCTCGGCGACAGGTTCCGCAGTCCGGTCCATGGACCGACGGCCTTCACGGCGCATCTGACCGCAGCCGGGGCCATGGCCGGCGAAATGCGCCAGGCCGGCAACGTGGCGAAACTCGAGCTCAGGAGAACGGCGCCGGCGCAGGTCGAAGCCGCGCCGCGGAGCACGGCCGTCGGGCGCGACCTTGCGGACCAATGGATCGGCGAATTCGAACTGGGAGGTTATCCGCGCCACGTCACGATCACGCTCGAAAATCACGCCGGCGGCGCAGCCACGGCGCGATTCGTCATCGTCGGCAAGCAGACGACCGACATCCCCGTGGATCTCGTCACCGAGGACGGCAACTTCCTGCGTATCGAGTCGCTGGCGAATCACGTCGCGTTCGAAGGACGCTACGACAACGCAAGCGGCGAGTTGCGCGGTGTCGTCGAACTGGGATTCGGCGAGTTGCCGCTGGTGTTGCGCCGCTCCGGCGGGAGGCCGTCATGAAGCGCATGTGTGTTGCTTTCGTCATGGCCGCCGTTCTGGTGGCCGGCGTGGTGGACGCGCAATCGACGTTTCGCGGCGACGCCGCGCATGCAGGAACCTATCCCGGCGAAGGGCCGCGGCAGTTTCATCGCGTCAAATGGAAGTTTCCGACGGGCGACCGGATCGTCTCGTCGCCGGTCTATGCGAACGGCGCGATCTATTTCGGTGGCGACGACGGGAACGTCTACGCCGTCGATGCGGCGGATGGGCATCAACTCTGGAAGCGCAGTACCGGCGGACCGGTTGCGGCGACGCCTGCGGTCGGCGATGGGTTGGTATACGTGGGCAGCTACGACGGCAAGTTTTATGCGCTCGATGCCCGCACCGGCGCCATGCGCTGGAGGATCGCCACCGGAGGCGAGCGGAGATTCGAAGCCAAGGGTCTGCACGGCCTGCAGCCGAAGAACCAGACCATCGCCGATCCTTTCGACGTCTACCTGTCCAGCCCGGTCCTTGGCGGAGGCAGCGTCTACTTCGGGAGCGGCGACGGCAATGTCTACGCCGCGGATGCCATGACCGGCGAAGTGAAGTGGAAATTCGCGACCGGCGATGTCGTGCACGCTTCGCCCGCCTACGCGGACGGCACCGTGTTCGTCGGCAGCTGGGACAGCTACTTCTACGCAATCGACGCCGCGTCGGGCAAGGAGAAGTGGCGTTTCCATGGCGGCGAGGATCCGGTGATTCACAACCAGGTGGGGTTCCAATCGTCGCCGGCGGTCGTGAACGGCGTTGTCTATACAGGTTGCCGGGACTCGAACCTGTATGCGATCGATGCGATCACCGGCAAGGAGAGGTGGCGCTACAACAACAAGGGCAGCTGGGTGATCGGCTCGCCGGCGGTGACGCAAGGCAAGGTGATTTTCGGCACGTCGGACTCGAGCCTGTACCTGGTTGTCGATGCGGTCACCGGCAAGGAGATCGCCCGGCAACAGGGCAAGGCCTATGTCTTTTCGTCGCCTTCGGTGGCCGGAAACACGGTCTTCGTCGGCGTCCTCAACGGAACGCTGGAAGCGCGCGACCTCGACACCGGAAATCTGCTCTGGGAGTACTACGTCGAAGCGTCAAAGCGCAACGACGGCTGGGTGTTGACCGCGGACCGCCAATTCAACGGCCCGCTGCTCTTCTGGTCGAGTTGGCGCGAGGTGCCGATCGTCGCGACGGTCCGGCAATTCGGCGTGGGATCGATTTTTTCAACGCCGCTCGTCGTCGGCGGAACGGTTTACTTCGGCAGCACCGACGGCAACATGTACGCGCTGGAGTAGCGGGGGACGGTCCGCTTCGCCGCGGCGGACACGGTGGTTCCAATCGCGCTGCCGGATTAGCGACGGATCCGTTACCGCGCCTTGTTCAGTACCTTCATGAGGGGCACGTCGAATTCGATGTCGACCTGCGGACCGCCCATCGCCGCGCCGTCGAAGACGAGCTTGCCGGCCAGACGCTCCGGCGTGTTCGTGGTCAGGAACAGCGCGGCCGGCTGTTCGGTTCCCGAAAACTGCACGCGCTGGTCGTTGAGGACGACCCAATAATTGAGCCGCGGACCCACGTCGAGATCGACGGTCAATCCGCTGCCCAGTCCCGAGTCCGTGCAGCTCATCGTCGTGCATGCCTCGATCTTCGCGCCCAGATCGGTTGGCGAAAAGATCAGATGGCGGATGATCCTTCCCGGCTCGACCGCGTCCGGTCCCTTGACCAGGTACGCGAATTTCGGCGTCATCGTGATCACGCCGGACTTGGACTTGTACGTAAGCGTTCCCTTGGCGGTCCCACCGGCGGCGGCCACATTGCATGCAACGGCCACGGCAATCAGCCCAGCCAGGCCCGTCAGCGCCGTGCGCACAACACGGATTGTTTTCATTCGCGGCTCCTTGTGTTGGTCATGCAGCGTCCCTGCGTCACTTGCGCGTCGCCTTCCTCACCAGCGCCAGCACCGCGGGCTTGTCCGCGAAGGCCTTTTCGTAGGCCTTCGCCTTTTCCGGCGGCAGCCGATACCCTGCCGCGATCAATTCCTCGAGGCCGTCGTGGCCGAAGTACAGACCCATGTCGAATGCGGAGATGCCCATCGGGTTGGTCGCTCCCACTTTCGCGCCCGCGCCGATCAAGAGCTTCATCACCTCGCGGTCGCAGCCTTTCATCGACGCGGCCATCAGCGGCGTGAAGCCGTTGCCGTCGCCGCGGTTGGCGTCGGCACCGCGCTCCAGAAGCAGCTTGATCAACGCCTTGGTGTCGGCTTTGGTCGGGCGCACGGTGGGCGCGCACGCATCGCCGGCTTGCAGCATGACCACTAGCGGCGGCCCGCTGCCGGCGACCGGCGCGGACGCCGACATGCCTGCGTCGAGGAAGGCGCGAACGACGGGAACGTCCGTCCCGGCCAGTGCCTGGAAATACGAGCCGGATTCCATCGTGACCTTCCGCTCGCGCAGCAGCGCGACGGCGCTGGTCTCGGCGGCCGTGCTCGCGCCACGCGCCGATGCGGCCGGGTCTGCCGCAACGGCCGCGGTGGCCGGCGCTTCGCCCCCCAGCTTCGCGAGCGTCGCCTTCGCTTCTGCGCGAACGTCGGCATCGGGGTCCGCCACGGCGAGCGCTGCGACGGCCCCGCGCGTCCGTTCGGCCACGCGCGTCTTCGCCGCGGCGGTGACGGCCTGCCTGGTGTCGCCGATTTCGCCGATCGCGGCCACGGCGCGTCTGCGTGTCGCGGGGTCCGGATCGCGGAGCACCACGACCACGGCGTCGATTTGCGCGGATGCCAGCCCGCCGGCACGGCTCAAGCTCCACAGCGCTTCGCTGCGCACCCCACTGTCCGGATCGCTCAACAGGTCGGCGGCGCGCGGCGCCCAGACCAGCACGTCCTTCTCGCGAAGCTCCTTGCTGAGCAGACTCAACGACGCTTCGCGGACCTTGGGATCGCGCGATGCGAGATAGCCCACCAGCATCTCGTTCCAGCCATCCGGCTTCGGGTCGAACAGGCCGAGCGCCTTCAGCAACACGGCTTGGCTGTTGCGCGCCGCGCGTGCTGTCTCGACCATCGGCACGATCAACGCGCGATCGCCGGTCTTCGCCAGGCGCTCGAGCGCGCTCACGGCGCTCTCGAAGCTCTCGCGCTCGGCGATACTCTGCGCCGACGAGGGTCGCGGCGCGGCGGCACGCTCCAGGAACTCGAGGATCGGGTAGAGGAGCATCACGGGCGGCGCATAGCCGATCAGTCCGCGCGCCGCCATGTAGCGGTCGTTGTTGGGGATGTCCGGCGTCTCGAACACGCGTCGGCGCGCGGCGGCGAGTTCGGCGTTCGACATGCCGAGCGTCTGCAGCGCTCCCGCCGCGCGGATCACGACGGCCGGCGAGGGATCGTCGAGCGCCTGCAGCAGATGCGCGCGGGCGGGTTCCGAAGCCTTGCCCGATTTCCAGAGCGCGCCGGCGGCGGCGGCCCGCACCCGCGAATCGGGGTCGGCCAGCGCCGCGTCCAGCGCCCTGATGACGTCCGGATATTCGAAGCCGCCCAGATATTCCGCGGCCTTGATTCGCTCTCCGGCATTGCGATCCTTTTGCAGGACCTGCACATGCTCGTCCGCCCACTTGCGAAACGTCCGTTCGGCGTCGCTTTGCCCGCGCGCCGAAAGCGCGACCAATGCGAGGACCAGCAAGCCGATGGTTCGGACGGCGTGGAGCATCGCGTCTCTCCGGCAAAGAGGCAAACCGCAGAATAATGCGCTTTGCTCGATCACGCACGCAGGCGACGTTTCCACTGCCGCCATTCGCGGGCGTGCCGGACGTCTAGCGACGCTAGTTCGTCGCGCGCGTCAGCCGGTCGCGTACGGCGAACCAGTCCGGATCGTCCGGTACGGCTTCGATCAGGATCGCCGTGATGCCGGGCAGGTCGAGCGCTCGCAGGTTTGCGTACAGGTCGTGCGCGTAACCTTGCGCTGCGGCGGAAGAAAGCACCCACTCACCGACGAATTCGGCGGGACACGGAAGCGTGCGCGCGAGGACGGCAACGCACTCGCCGCTCGCGGAGCTGCGGGCAACTTCCGACAGTAGTTCGCTGCGCGCGACGAGGCGCGCAGGCGCGTGCGGCGCGTAGTGCGACGCCAGTGTTCCCGAGGCCCGCGGTGCGTCTGCGCCGGGTGCCTTCGGCGCGCGGCCCAGCACGCGGGCCAGCGCGTCGATGCCGATGCCGCCCGGGCGCAGCAGCAATGGCTCGCGGTCGGTGAACGCAACGATCGTGCTTTCGATGCCGACGGCACAGGGACCTCCGTCGAGAATCATCGCCACCGCGTCGCCCAGGTCGTCCGCGACATGCTGCGCCGTGGTGGGAGATACATGGCCGAACCGGTTGGCCGACGGCGCCGCGATTCCCTGGCCTCCGAGCCCGGCGAACGCGGCGAGCAATGCCTTCGCGACCGGATGAGCGGGCATGCGCAGGCCCACGCTGTCCTGGCCGCCCGTGATGGCGTCGTCGACGTGATCGGCGCGCGGCAGGATCAGCGTCAGCGGTCCTGGCCAGAAAGCAGCTGCGAGACGGCGCGCGCCGTCGGGAAACGCGCGGGCCCAGCGATCGACCTGCGACACATGCTGCAGATGCACGATCACCGGATGATCGGACGGCCGGCCCTTGGCGGCGAAGATCCGGTGCACGGCTTCGCGATTTCGCGCGTCCGCGCCCAAGCCGTAGACTGTTTCCGTCGGAAACGCGACGAGTTCGCCGGCAAGCAGGCGCCGCGCCGCGTCGGCCACCGCAGCGGTGGTTGGCGCCGCGATCCGCCCACTCATCGCATGGCCCGGCAGCGCTTGGACTCACCCCGTTGCTGCGGGCCGTGCGCCCGAAGGAAACTGCTAGAATTCAAGCTTTTGCGAAGCGGCGCACGCGATTCCAACGCGCAACCTGCGCAACGCCGCCGCACATGCCGATGGGCGCAACTGGGAGTTGGGATGAGTGAGTTTCTGTTCACGTCGGAATCGGTGTCGGAGGGCCATCCGGACAAGGTCGCGGACCAGATTTCCGACGCGGTGCTCGACGCAATTCTAGAGCAAGACCCGACCGGTCGCGTCGCGGCCGAGACACTGGTGTCGACGGGACTCGTCGTCATGTCGGGCGAGATCACCACCAAAGCCAACGTCGATTACGCACGCGTCGCGCGCGAAACGGTCCGCGCCATCGGCTACAACGACCCGGAGCTGCGCTTCGACGCCGACGGCTGCGCGGTCATGGTCTGCTATGGCCGCCAGTCGCCGGACATCGCGCAGGGCGTGGATCGCGCATCGGACGACTACCTCAACCAGGGTGCCGGCGACCAGGGCCTCATGTTCGGCTATGCGTGCGACGAAACGCCGTCGCTGATGCCGTTCCCGATCTATTACGCGCACCGCCTGGTGCAGCGGCAAAGCGAGGTTCGCCGCGACGGTCGCCTCTCCTTCCTGCGCCCCGACGCCAAGTCGCAGGTCACGGTCCGTTACGCGAACGGCAAGCCCGTCGCGGTCGACACGGTCGTGCTCTCCACGCAGCACCACCCGTCGATGAACGACAAGCAGGACAAGCTCGCGGAGGCGGTGATCGAGGAGATCATCAAGCCGGTGTTTCCCGCGGACATGCTGAAGGGCGCGCGCTTCCTCGTGAATCCGACCGGCCGATTCGAGATTGGCGGTCCGCACGGCGACGCCGGGCTCACGGGCCGCAAGATCATCGTCGACACCTACGGCGGAGCCGCGCCGCACGGCGGCGGCGCGTTCTCCGGCAAGGATCCGTCGAAAGTCGACCGGTCGGCGGCCTACGCGGCACGCTACGTGGCGAAGAACATCGTCGCCGCGGGGATTGCGTCGCAATGCCAGGTGCAGGTGTCGTACGCGATCGGCGTGGCCAAGCCGATCAATGTGACCATCTACACCGAGGGCACCGGGAAGATTTCCGACGAAAAGATCGCTGCGCTTGTCGCCGAGCACTTCGATCTGCGGCCCAAGGGAATCGTGCGCATGCTGGACTTGCTGCGGCCGATCTATCGCAAGACGGCGGCGTACGGCCATTTCGGCCGCGACGAGCCCGAATTTACCTGGGAAAATACAGACCGCGCCGAGGTCCTGCGGGCAGCGGCCGGCCTGTAATGCAGTCCTGACCGAAAGGGTCCAGCCATGATCGATCGTCGATTTGAAATCCTGGTTCGTGGCGCGTGCGCAGCCGGCGCGTTGCTGGTGCTGGCGTCGTGCGCGACGCTGAATCGCGAGGGCGTGGTGGCCCCGCTGGACGGCGGCAATGTCGCGGTCAGGCAGGGGGCGCCGCTGGTGGTGAACCTTTCCGTGGACCCGGCCGGCGGCTTCGGCTGGGTGCTGGCCGGCAATCCGGGCGACAAGGTCTGGCTGATCGGCGGGCCGGACTACACGCCGGAGCCCATCCCGCCCGGCATGCTTGGGGTCGGGGGCACGACGACCTTTCGCTTCCGCGCCCAGGCCCAAGGCAGCCAGACGCTTGAATTCGCCTACCTGCCAGTGTGGGAAAAGGGCGCAGTCCCCACGAGGACAGTTCGCTACGACGTGACCGTCAAGTCCGCCGGCTGGGAGAACTGGTTCTAGTCCGGTTCCGGCACCCGGAAAGCGGAGTTGGAGTAAAAATCCAAGTTGCTGTATAATATCGACTTTTGGCGACCTGCCGAATGCAGCGCATCCGGCGCCGCGCCCCGCACCGAAAATCCTAGGAAAAGCCATGGCCGAACGTTCCCGTACCCGCCGCAACACGCTTGAGCGTCGTTGCCTGCCGAAGACCTTCAAGCGCATGTTCGTCGGCGCGCCCAAGGGAATCTTCAAGATGCTGGAAAAGATCAAGAAGAACTGATCTCCCGAGTTGTCGCATCCGGGCCGCCCAAGCCTAGGGCGGCCTTTGTATTTTCAGATCCCGTAACACGTGGCGCGCCGTTCGCGGCATCATGGCCGCCATGGCGTTCGCCTATTACAGCAAGCTCTCGCCCGCGCGCCAGCGCGTGTATCGCGAAAGCGACGAGATCCCCACGCTCGAACTGCCGGCAGGCTTGGCCGTCACCGCGCCCGTTGCGGCCATCCGGGCGGGATTGCTCAGCGAAGACCGCGCGGCCGTCCAGCGCGCCTGCCAGGCGCTCGTCGATGCGCTGGTCGCCGGTTACCAGGTTCCGCCGGTCCGCGTCCGGGTGCTCGCCAAGCGGCCTTCCGACGACGACGGTGAACTCCACGGGCTCTACGAACCCGACGAGGAAATCACGCCGGCGCGCATCACGGCCTGGATGCGGACCGCGCAGCGAAAGCAGGTGGTCGCGTTCAAGTCGTTCCTGCGCACGCTCGTGCACGAGTTCGCCCACCACCTCGACTACGAGCACTTCAAGCTTCCCGAGACGTTCCATACCGAAGGCTTCTACCGCCGCGAATCGAGCCTCGCCAATGCGCTGCTGGCGACGCTCGATCCCGTGCCCCCTGTCCAGACCAACCCGCGCTAGTTTTTGGTAGAATGCCTGCCGCTCCCCGAGGAGCGTTGCAACAGTCGTCGCGGACCTTCACCGATCCGTCGCGCTGCCAGGCTCGGGGTTCACCATCCATTGCAACTGCGCTCGTTGATCCGCGGCTTGTCTGCCCGCGGGATGACGAGTGCGATTCGTGCCTCCTTCCCGCATGCCGCCAGGCCGCCCGACAAGGAGTGATGCATGAACGCAGGTACCGATACCAGAAACCTCGACGGACTTCCACGTCGCGGACATGTCGCTGGCCGACTGGGGGCGCAAGGAAATCGCCATCGCCGAGACCGAGATGCCCGGCCTCATGGCGATCCGCGAGGAATTCGCCCCCGAGCAGCCGCTGCGCGGCGCGCGCATTGCCGGCTCGCTGCACATGACGATCCAGACCGCCGTGCTGATCGAGACGCTGCAGGCGCTCGGCGCGGACGTGCGCTGGGCGTCGTGCAACATCTATTCCACGCAGGACCATGCCGCCGCCGCGATCGCCGCCTGCGGCACGCCGGTGTACGCGCACAAGGGCGAGACGCTCGACGAATACTGGGAGTACACGCACCGCATCTTCGAATGGCGGATGCCGGACGGCTCGATCGGTACGCCGAACATGATCCTCGACGACGGCGGCGACGCGACGCTCCTAGTCCATCTCGGCACGCAGGCCGAGACCGACCGCTCGCTGATCTCGCATCCGGGCAACGAAGAGGAGACCGCGCTGTTCGCGGCGATCGCAAAGCGCCTCGACGCCGACGCGACGTTCTACTCGCGGATCAGGGCCGGCATCCACGGCGTGACCGAGGAAACGACGACCGGCGTCAAGCGCCTGTACACGATGCACAAGGAAGGCCGGCTGGGATTCCCGGCGATCAACGTCAACGACTCGGTGACCAAGTCGAAGTTCGACAACCTGTACGGCTGTCGCGAATCGCTGGTCGACGGGATCAAGCGGGCGACCGACGTGATGGTCGCCGGCAAGGTCGCGCTGGTGGCGGGCTATGGCGACGTCGGCAAGGGCTCCGCGCAGGCATTGCGCGCGCTGTCGGCGCAGGTGTGGGTGGCCGAGATCGATCCGATCTGCGCGCTGCAGGCGGCGATGGAGGGCTACCGCGTCGTGACGATGGATTATGCGGCGGACAAGGCGGACATCTTCGTCACCGCGACCGGCAACATCGACGTGATCACGCACGAGCACATGAAGCGCATGAAGAACCAGGCGATCGTGTGCAACATCGGACACTTCGACAACGAGATCGAGGTGGCTTCGCTGAAGCAATACCGGTGGGAGAACATCAAGCCGCAGGTCGACCACATCATCTTCCCGGATGGCAAGCGGATCATCCTGCTCGCCGAGGGGCGCCTGGTGAACCTCGGTTGCGGTACGGGGCACCCGTCCTACGTGATGAGCTCGTCGTTCGCGAACCAGGTGATGGCGCAGATCGAACTGTGGACCGACGCGCAGACCAAAGGCGGCCAGTATCCGGTCGGTGTCTACGTGCTGCCGAAGCATCTCGACGAGAAAGTGGCGCGGTTGCAGTTGTCCAAGCTCAACGCGATGCTCACGCCGCTGTCCGACAAGCAGGCGCGGTATATCGGCGTGCATATCCGCGGGCCCTACAAGCCCGACAGTTATCGCTACTGAGTCGCCGTTGCGCAGCGAAATGGAGCGTCGCTGGAGAACGCGACGCTCATTTCGCGCTGCCTGAAACCGTGGATTTCGGTCGCGTGAAATTCCGGCGGGTGCGCGCAGGACCGCGCTTCGCCGTTTGCGATTCCTAACGCTGGGAGTTTCCGATGCGACTGCTACTGACCTGGCTCATCAACGCGCTGGCGCTGCTGGCGCTGAAATACATCATGCCGTCCATCACCGTCGACTCGTTCGTGACCGCGTTGATCGTGGCGGTGGTGCTGGGCTTGATCAACACGCTGATCCGGCCGCTGTTCGTGCTGCTGACGCTGCCGGTGACGATACTGACGCTCGGACTCTTCCTCTTCGTCATCAACGGCCTGCTGTTCTGGGCGGTGGGCTCGTTCGTCCCCGGATTCCACGTCGACGGATTCTGGGCCGGCGTGTTCGGCGCGATCATCTACAGCATCATCTCGTGGGCGTTGTCCGCGCTGCTGCTGTCGAAGAAGAACTGACGCGGGACGTCAGAGCCGTGGCCGACGATCCCAAGCTGTACAGCGCCGAGTTCTACCCGCCGCGAACCGAGGAGGGCGCGGCCAAGCTGCGCGTGGTCGCGCGCGCAACTCGCGCAGCTGAAGCCGGCGTTCTTCTCGGTGACCTTCGGCGCCGGCGGGTCGACGCGCGAGGGCACGCTGGCCACGGTGCTGGAAATCCGCGACGAAGGACTCGCACGCCGCGCCGCACATTTCGTGCGTAGGCGGGTCGCGCGCGTCGTTGCGCGATGTGCTTGCGCACTACCGGAGCCATGGCATCCGGCATCTCGTCGCGCTGCGCGGAGACCAGCCATCGGGCTCGGGCGATACCGGCGATTTTCGCTATGCGAGCGAGCTCGTCGCCTTCATACGCGAGGAGACCGGCGACTGGTTCCACATCGATGTCGCGGCCTATCCGGAATATCACCCGCAGGCGCGAAGCTGCGACGACGATCTCGCGAATTTCGAGCGCAAGGTCAAGGCGGGCGCCGATTCCGCGATCACGCAGTACTTCTTCAATGCGGACGCGTACTGGCACTTCGTGGACGCATGCGCGGCGCGCGGCATCACCGTGCCGATCGTTCCGGGCATCATGCCCATCCTGAGCGCCAGCGGTCTGGCGCGCTTCTCGGACAATTGCGGCGCGGAAATCCCGCGCTGGATCCGGCGCAAGCTCGAGGGCTTCGGCGACGATCACGCGTCGGTGCGTTCATTCGGGCTCGACGTCGTCACGGAACTGTGCGCCGGCCTGATCGAGGACGGCGCTCCCGGCCTGCACTTCTACACGCTCAATTCCGCCGCCCTCACGTCGACCATCTGGCAGCGCCTGGGAATCTAGGAGACGCGCCGGGCGTAGAATCGGCGCGCATGGCCAACACGCCCGATTTCATTGCGCACGTTCTGGAACTGATGCGTCCGGCCGGGCGTGCGAGCGCGCGGGCGATGTTCGGCGGCCACGGACTCTATCGTCGACGGGCTGATCGTGGGCATCGTCGTCGAGGACGTGCTCTACCTCAAGACCGACGACGACACGCGCGCGCGCCTACGTCGAAGCGCGCGCTCGATCCCTTCTGCTACACGACGCAAGGAGGGCAAGGCCCACGCGATGAGTTATTACCGCGCGCCGGACGAGGCCGTCGAAGGACCGGACGCCATGCGCGAATGGCTGCGCCCGCGATGGGTGCGGCGCTGCGCAGTGCGCAGAAGAAGCCGCGCACGGCCGCGCTGCGTCGCGCGCGCGGCCGTCCCGTCTGAAGACCGCGGGGTCGGCCGCACCCGCGCGGAACGACGTGAGTTCGAGCAGCGCGTTCTGGCTGCGGTGCCGAACCGCGTTCATCGCGATCGCTCCTCTCCAGGTATTCCGCGATCTTCGATTCGCGAACCACGCCGCCGACCTTGGGCGACCACCAGATTTCGTAGTTGCATTCGGTCGCGCAGCGCCAGAACGTCTCGTCGTCGAGGCGCATGATGACTCGCATCAGGATGGCGTCGAACTCTCCGGCCGGAACCTGGACCTTTACCCAGCCGCCGACCTGGACCAGGCGGGTGATCTGTCCCCTCTGCTGCGGTCGACTCGTTGAAATTGTCGAGTCGCTGGTTCCAGCGTTCGCCGCCCGTGAGCGGGAACTGGAAGCGCGTCAGCGGCACCGGCTCGAATCGGCGCGTCTCGTTGTCGAACAATGCGCCCACGGAGACGATGCCCGGAGACAGCCACTGCTCGGTGCGCGTGTTGTCGACCGTCGGGCCCTTCTGCGTGACACGAACCGTGATGCCCTTGCGCATCGATCGCGATCACTTCATGCGTCTCGTCCCAGATCACCGGCGCACGGAAGCCGTCCCGCGCGCTGTAGATCCAGCGGTCGCCGACGCGGTAGACCGGCGCGGGCGCCGGCGGACCGGCGGTGCCGCCCACGATGACGCAACCCGGAAGCGTTGCCGCAGCCGCGGCGAGCATGAATGTGCGGCGATCCATGATCATTCTCCCTATGTTGCAGCTGTTGGCGAACACGATGGGTCCCGACGATTCCGCCGCGCCGCTCACGACGTCACCGCCATCGGTAATCGCGCCCTTGCTCGCCGTCGAGACGAGCCGCATGTATTTCGCCAGCAGACCGCGCGTGTAGCGCGGCTTGGGGCGGCTGCCATTGCGCGCGGCGGCGCGCGATTTCCTCGTCGCTCACGTTCAGCTGCAGCAGCAGCCGGTGCGCGTCGATGGTGATCGAATCGCCTTCGTGCACCAGCGCGATCGTGCCGCCCATGTAGGCCTCGGGCGCGACGTGCCCGACGACCATGCCCCATGTGCCACCGGAAAAGCGGCCATCGGTGATGAGACCCACCGATTCGCCGAGTCCCTGCCCGATCAGCGCCGATGTCGGGCGCCAGCATCTCCTGCATGCCGGGGCCGCCCTTGGGTCCTTCGTAGCGGATGACGATGACATCGCCCGGCACGATCTTCTTGGCCATGATCGCGGCCATCACCTCGGTCTCGGAATCGAACACGCGCGCCGGCCCGGTGATCGACGGATTCTTGAGGCCGGTGATCTTGGCGACGCATCCTTCCGGCGAAAGATTGCCGCGCAGGATTGCGAGGTGGCCCTGCGCGTACATCGGCGCGTCCATGGGACGGATCACGTCCTGGTCGGCGCGCGGCGCATCGGGAACTGCCGGCGAGTTCCTCCGCCATCGTCCGGCCGGTGATCGTCATGCAGTCGCCGTGCAGCAGGCCGGCCTTCAGCAGCATCTTCAGCACCTGCGGCACGCCGCCGGCGCGATGGAAATCGACGGCCACATATTTTCCGGACGGCTTCAGATCGCACAGCACCGGAACGCGCTTGCGAATGCGCTCGAAGTCGTCGATCGTCCAGGCGACTTCCGCGGCCGAGGCGATGGCCAGGAAATGCAGCACGGCGTTGGTCGACCCGCCGGTGGCCATCACCAGCGAGATCGCGTTCTCGATGGACTTGCGCGTGATGATGTCGCGCGGCTTCAGGTCGTTCTTGACCGCCTCGACCAGCACTTTCGCGGACTGCGCCGCCGAGTCGGCCTTCTCCGGATCGGGCGAGGCCATCTGCGACGAACCCAGCAGGCTTACGCCGAGCGCCTCGAAGGCCGACGACATCGTGTTCGCCGTATACATGCCGCCGCACGCACCCACGCTCGGGCAGGCGTTCCTTTCGATGCCGTCGTAGTCTTCCTGCGACATCGTGCCGGCGGTGAAAGCGCCGACCGCTTCGAATGGCGACACGATGGTCAGCGTCTGGCCCTTCCATGTTCCCGGCTTGATCGTTCCCGCGTACACGTAGATGCCGGGCACGTTCATTCGCGCCATGGCGATGACGCCGCCGGGCATGTTCTTGTCGCAGCCGCCGACGACGAGGACGCCGTCCATGCATTGGCCATTGACCGACGTCTCGATCGCGTCGGCGATCACCTCGCGCGAGACGAGCGAGTACTTCATGCCCTCGGTGCCCATGCCGATGCCGTCGGTCACCGTCGGCACGCCGAACACCTGCGGCATCGCGCCGGCGTCCTTGAGCGCCGCCATCGCGCGGTCGACGAGCGGCTGGATGCCGGCGTTGCACGGATTCATCGTGCTGTGGCCGTTGGCCACGCCGACGATCGGTTTGTCGAAGTCGCCGTCGCGGAAACCCACGGCGCGCAGCATGGCGCGGTTGGGCGACCGGGCAACGCCCTGCGTGATCAGTCTGGAGCGGCGATTGAACGACATTCGGTTATCCTCGGACGGAACGCGGACTGCAGCGCACTTTGTATAATCGCCCATTCTAGCGCAGCGCCGCGAAGCACCCCACTCCTCGACACCCACCTCCGCGACCCTCCGCCTAATGCTGGTTCATCCCAATTTCGACCCCGTTGCGCTGCAGTTGGGGCCCATCGCCGTGCGCTGGTACGGCCTCATGTACCTGCTCGCGTTCGTGCTCTTCGTCTGGCTCGGGAAAGTTGCGCGCGCGCCGCAACCTGCTGACCGGCTGGCATCCGCGCGACGTCGACGACATGCTGTTCTACGGCGTGTTCGGCGTGATCCTGGGCGGGCGCCTGGGTTACGTGCTGTTCTACAAGCCGATGTACTACCTCGCGCATCCGCTCGAAATCGTCCAGGTCTGGGCGGGCGGAATGAGCTTCCACGGCGGGTTCCTAGGCGTGCTGGTCGCGCTGTGGTTCTTCGCGCGCGCACGCGACAAGCGCTGGCTGGATGTCACCGACTTCGTGGCGCCGCTGGTGCCGCTCGGCCTGGCCGCGGGTCGCCTGGGCAATTTCATCAACGGCGAACTGGTCGGCCGCGCGACCAACGTGCCATGGGCCATGGTGTTTCCGCAGGTCGACGCGGTGCCGCGCCACCCGTCGCAGCTCTATCAGTTCGGGCTGGAGGGCCTGCTGCTGTTCGCGTTGCTTTGGTGGTATGCGGGGCGGCCGCGGCCGATGGGCGCGGTGTCCGGATTGTTCCTGATCGGCTACGGCAGCTTCCGTTTCATCGCCGAATACGCGCGCGAACCGGACAACTTCCTCGGGTTCCTGGCCGGCGGCCTGACCATGGGGCAGTGGCTGTCGCTGCCGATGGTCGGCGCCGGGAGTCCTGCTGATGCTGATGGCCTACCGTCGCGCCGGCAAGGCGCAGCCGACGATCATGGACAGGCTGAAATGAACGTCGGCGGCGCGGCGATTGCGTTATCGCGGCCGCGCGTCAATCGATGCGACGGTAATCCGCGTCGATGGCGTTGAAGTCGGTGTGGCGCGCCCAGCGCGCCGCGCCGGCGGCGAGCGGCTCGTGCGACCGGCCCACGTTGAGCGGAAGCGCCAGCAGCACCAGCGCGACGACGTCGCTGGCGATGCCGGGCAGCATCAGCAGCAATCCGGCGAGCACCCGGCGCCCGCTGTCGAGCAGGCCGCGCAGCACGGGCTGCTCGCCATGCAGCGCCGCGACCGTCTTCATGCGGAATTCGTTGCGCTCGTTGTTGAGGAGCAGCGCGCCGGCGACCAGCGAACCTCCCAGCCAGACCCAGAGCGGAATGCCGCTCCAGCGCGCGACGCGCGCCGTGAGGTAAAGGTCTGCCAGCGGGAATGCCAGTACAATCGTCAGAACGATGAAACGCATGGATCCTCCATGGCCGCGACCGCCGCTCGCTTGCCAATTCTGGTGCTGACGCATCTTCCCGACCACGCCGCCGCCATGGAACTGGCGCGGGCGCTGGTGACGGGAAGACTGGCCGCCTGCGTCAACGTCGGCGCGCCCGTGCAATCAATGTATCACTGGCAGGGGCAAATCGAAACTGCGCAGGAAATTCCGGTGGCGATCAAGACCCGGTCCGCGTTGTATCCGCGTGTCGAGGCTGCCATCCTGGCCAGCCACCCGTACGAACTTCCGGACATCGTGGCTGTCCCTTTGAGCGATGGATTGCGCCCCTATTTCGCCTGGCTCGATGCCGAAACCGCTGCGTAGAATCCCTATGCCGTTCGCCCTGCGTCGCTGCCGTGCTTTGGCTGGCGACCGCCACGCGCGCTCGCCGCGGACGCCGAACTCCTGCCTGCCGGAGCAGGCGTTCCGCTATTCCGCACGCGCGCTGGACAGCCGCACGCTGGAGGCGCGGTTCGTCATCGCCGACGGCTATTACCTTTATCGCGACAAATTCAGCTTCGCGGTCGCGCCGGACGGCGCGGTGCTGGGCGCCCCGGAATTGCCGGCCGGCAAGATCAAGACCGATCAGTTCTTCGGCAAGGTTGAAACCTACCGGGGGACGGTCGTCGTGAAATTGCCGCTGGCGAGGAGCCGCGGCCGGTCAATCCGTGGTCCTGACGGCCGACTCCCAGGGCTGCGCCGATGTCGGCGTCTGCTATCCGCCGACCCGGCAAAAGCTCACACTGGCGCTACCTGCGGCCGGTGCGGGACCGGGTGCGCAGGTCGACGCGATCCCGCCGAAGAAGCGCTGGTTCCAGTAGCGTATCGCTCGCCGACCCTGCAGACCGCGACCTCACCGATAGGTGTGAGTGCACACACCACAACTGTCTCGATGATCAAGTCAACTGCATTCGTCCGATGGACCGCAGTCGCGGTGGTTGCGCTGGCGGCGCTTGCCGGCGGCTTCTATTTCGGTCGCGACACGCCTGACGAGTCGACGGCCACTCCGTTGCTGGGATTGACGCTGCCGGACATCGACGGCCGAGACCAACGCCTGGACCAATGGCGCGGAAAGGTGCTGATCGTGAATTTCTGGGCGACCTGGTGCGAGCCGTGCAGGGAAGAGATGCCCGAGTTCGTCAAGACGCAGGCGAAGCTTGGGCGACAAGGGGCTGCAGTTCGTCGGCATCGCCATCGACCAGCCCGACAAGATACGCAAATTCTCGAGCGAACTGGGTCTCAACTACCCGTCGCTGGTGGGCGGCTATGGCGCCCTGGAGCTTTCGAAATCCCTCGGCAACCGGCTCATGGCGCTGCCCTTCTCGCTGGTCATCGATCGCCAAGGCCGAGTTGGTTCACACCCAACTCGGTCCATTGAAGCCCGAGAAACTGGACATCATCATCGGTAAATTGCTGTGAAAATCCGTAATTCTCATAAAAATCGTTAAAATTGCCAACACTCATGCTGAGTGGTGAACGGCGTGACGGGCGAGCCGCGGAAGTCGTTCGCCGAACGAGTTCATGGATGCGCCGGGGCAATCGTTCGATCGTCTTTCTCGGTCAACGCTGGACAACTAGCAGCTAACTCCGGCAAACTCCGCCCACTCAAAATCCAAAGGTCGCGCGCGATGGATCTGCGCAAGTTGAAAACCCTGATCGAGCTGGTCGAGAGTTCCGGGATAGCGGAACTCGAAATCCAGGAAGGCGAGGAGCGCGTGCGCATCACCCGCGCCACCGCCGCGCCCGCGAACGGGCAGCCCCTCACGCTGCATACGTCGCATCACCACGCGGCGTGCGGCTCCGGTCGCCGCGCCGCCCGCCGCAGCGGCGCCGGCGGCGGAGCGCCGCCCCGCCGGAACCCGAAGGGCATCAGGTGAAAAGCCCGATGGTCGGCACGTTCTACCGATCCGCGACTCCCGGATCGAAACCATTCGTTGAAATAGGCGATGTCGTGGCGGAGGGCGCCACGCTGTGCATCATCGAGGCGATGAAGCTGATGAACGAGATCGAGTCGGACAAGGCCGGCGTGATCAAGGCCATCCTGACCGAGAACGGCCAGCCAGTCGAATTCGGCCAACCGCTGTTTCTCATCGAGTGAATCGCCTGGCGGCGAGGATGGCCGACGGACGCTGCCGCCGCACGGGCCGCGTCGCAACGGCTTCGCGCCGCGCCCGAACGCGCGCCGCGTGTTCGATCGGTCGCTGAATGGCCCTCACCAAGACCGTGGCGAAAAAAGCCTCCGACAAGCTCTTCGACAAGATCCTGATCGCCAACCGCGGCGAGATCGCGCTGCGCATACAGCGGGCGTGCCGCGAGCTGGGCATCAAGACCGTGGTCGTCTATTCGGAGGCGGACCGCGACGCGAAATACGTGCGGCTGTCCGACGAGTCGGTGTGCATCGGACCGGCGCCGTCCGCCCAGAGCTACCTGCATGTGCCGGCGATCATCGCCGCGGCGGAGGTGACGGACGCGCAGGCCATCCATCCGGGGTACGGCTTCCTGTCCGAGAACGCCGATTTCGCCGACAAGGTCGAGAAGTCGGGTTTCGTGTTCATCGGGCCGCGCGCGGACACGATCCGCCTGATGGGCGACAAGGTCAGCGCCAAAGCCGCGATGCTGAAGGCAGGCGTGCCGTGCGTGCCGGGTTCGGAAGGCGCGTTGCCCGAGGATCCCAAGGAAATCGTGCGCATGGCGCGCGCCACCGGGCTATCCGGTGATCATCAAGGCGGCCGGCGGCGGCGGCGGGCGCGGCATGCGCGTCGTGCATACCGAGGCGGCGTTGCTGCCGGCCGTGGCATTGACGCGCAACGAAGCGCAGTCGGCCTTCGGCAACGCGACCGTCTACATGGAGAAGTTCCTCACCAACCCGCGCCACATCGAGATCCAGGTGCTGGCCGACGAGCACAAGAACGCCGTGTACCTGTTCGAGCGCGACTGTTCGATGCAGCGGCGGCACCAGAAGATCATCGAGGAGGCGCCCGCGCCGGGAATCAACCAGCGCGCGCTCACCCGCATCGGCGAGCGCTGCGCGGATGCCTGCCGCCGCATCGGTTATCGCGGCGCCGGCACGTTCGAATTCCTGTACGAGAACGACGAGTTCTTCTTCATCGAGATGAACACGCGCGTCCAGGTCGAGCACCCGGTGACCGAACTCATCACCGGCATCGACATCGTGCAGCAGCAGATCTTCATCGCGGCGGGCCGCAAGCTCGCGTTCCGCCAGCGCGACGTCGTGAAGAAGGGGCACGCCATCGAGTGCCGGATCAATGCCGAGGATCCGTATACCTTCGTGCCGTCGCCGGGCCGCATCACGTCGTATCACGCGCCGGGCGGTCCCGGCATCCGCGTCGACTCGCACGTCTACCAGAACTACTTCGTGCCGCCCAACTACGATTCGATGGTCGGCAAGGTGATCGCGTACGGCGACACGCGCGAACAGGCGATGGCGCGGATGCGCATCGCGCTGTCCGAAATGGTCGTCGAGGGCATCAAGACCAACATCCCGCTGCACCAGGAATTGCTGCTCGACGACAAGTTCCTGCGCGGCGGCACGTCGATCCACTTCCTGGAAGAGCGGATGGCGAAGAGAAAAGTCGCGACGTGAGCGGGGCCGTGTGAGCAGCGAGGAGGGGCCCCGCGTGCGGGGATCCGAGCAATTGCGAATCACGGCCGGCGGGCCGACGCTCGAAAGTCGAACAAGCGCCACCGCAAAGGAGGCGCGCGAGGCCGACGGTCGACTGTGAACTACATCGGAGTGCGCTTCGACGCGCCTGCCGCGGAAGCCGACGCGTGGTCGGACGCACTGCTCGCCGCGGGCGCGCTATCGGTCGACATTTCCGATCCCGCCGCGGGCACGCCGGAAGAAACGCCCCAGTATGGCGAGCCGGGCGAGCCGGGAGAACACCTCTGGCCGATTTCGCGACTGGCGGCGCTGTTCGCACCTGACACCGACTGCGCTAGCCGCGCTGCGCGTCGCCGCCGGTGTCTCGCCGTGCGATTCCCGCCGCACGAATCCTACGTCATCGCCGAGCAGGATTGGGTGCGCGCGACACAGGCGCAATTCGGCCCCGTCCGGATCGCCGACGACTTCTGGATCGTGCCGTCCTGGGCGGAGCCGCCGGATCCGGACACCCTCAACGTGCGCCTCGATCCGGGCCTGGCGTTCGGCACCGGCTCGCATCCGACCACCTGCCTGTGCCTCGAATGGATGCAACAGCATCTGCGGCGCGGCGAGTCGCTGCTCGACTATGGTTGCGGTTCCGGCATCCTGGCGATCGCCGGCGCGCTGCTCGGCGCCGGTCGCGTGGTCGGCACCGACGTCGATCCACAGGCCATGCGGGCGAGCGAGGACAACGCACGCGCGAACGGCGTCGCGGCGACGTTCGTGCTGCCCGACGCGCTTCCCGCCGGGCACGTTCGACATGGTCGTCGCGAACATCCTCGCCAATCCGCTGACGCTGCTCGCGCCCGCGCTCGCGCAACGCGTGCAGCCCGGCGGCCGCCTTGCGCTTTCGGGCATTCTCGAGCCGCAGGCTGACGCGGTCGCCGCGGCGTATTCGCGCTGGTTTAATATCGGCACCTGGAAAGTCCGCGACGGATGGGCATTGCTTGCCGGGGAACGGGTCGCGCAGGCGGGCCCGGCCGCATGCGTGAATCGGAGCAGTCGCGATGAATCGGAGTGAGTGCGATCGATTGGGGGAATGCGGGTCCGGAACCAGGCGCCGTCGGGCAGCCGACCCGGCGCAGATCATGGCCGATGAACTCTACACGCGCTGTCCGGGGTGCAAGACGATTTTTCGCGTGACGGAACCGCAGCTCGCGCTGCGCGAAGGCCAGGTTCGCTGCGGTCACTGCCGGACCGTATTCAATGGTCGCGAGCACCTGATCTCGCTGGCGCCGCCGGCCGGTGGCGAACCTGAATACGACGAACTGGCGCTCGGGCCGCCGACGGTGACGCTGCGCAGCGCCCGGGCGCTCGATCCGCCACCGCCGCCGCCGCTCCCGCCGGAAGAGTTGCCGGCCCGACCCGACGAGCCGGAAGTCGACTATGAGAACCGCTTCGCGTGGGACAAGAAGAAGCCGCAGCGCCCGACGCTCGGCTGTATGCGGTGCTGATCCCGCATCCTGGTGCTGACGCTGGTGCTGCAGCGGTTGTTCTATTTTCGCGATGCGATCGCCGCGAACTGGCCGGGCACCAAACCGCTGCTTTCGCGCGCCTGCTCGGTGGCGGGCTGCGTGATTCGTCCGCTCAACGATGTCGACGCGCTGACCATCGATGCATCCGACCTGCAGCGCGACCCGGCGCATCAGGGCCTGCTGATCCTGACCGCGACGCTGCGCAACCGCGCCCGCTACCCCATCGGCTTTCCTCACCTCGAGTTGTCTCTCACAGGCACGCAGGAAGGTACCGGCAAGATTCCGACCGTGGCGCGGCGCGTGCTGGCGCCGACCGAATACGCCGGCGGCACGACCGACATCGGCGCGGGAATGCCCCCGAACAGGGAATTCCTGGTCAAGGTGTTCATCGACGCCAGCGCAACCACGCAGGAAGGCTACCTGCTGTACCCGTTCTATCCCTGATCGCCACCGTGGCCGTGATGTTGCACCGCGGGGAGCGCGTCTGCGTGCGACGCAGGCGACTCGCACCATTAGCGTACAAAGAGGCTGGCAGAGCGCTTCGTCTTGGTGCAAAATGCGTCGTTTCCTGCCTCCCCGAAGGGGGAATCCGTCTGAAAACCGCAGGTTGCAGTGCGGCGACGGATGGCATGGTTCTCGCTAATTGTCCCCGCTCGATTGACCATGCAGCAACCCCTTTTCGTCAAACGCTTCAGGAGATTTGCATGGCAACACCTGCCGACGTGCTGAAAATGATCAAAGACAAGGAGGTCAAGTTCGTCGACCTCCGCTTCACGGATACCCGCGGCAAGGAACAGCACGTATCGGTGCCGGCCAAGCAGTTCAGCGACGACAAGTTCGAATCGGGCCACGCGTTCGACGGCTCGTCGATCGCCGGCTGGAAGGGCATCCAGGCCTCCGACATGCTGCTGATGCCGGACCCGGGCACCGCCAACATCGATCCGTTCATGGACGAGACGACGCTGCTCATTACCTGCGACGTGGTCGAGCCGTCCGACGGCAAAGGCTATGAGCGCGACCCGCGCTCGCTCGCCAAGCGCGCCGAGGCCTATCTCAAGTCCACCGGCCTGGGCGACACCGCGTACTTCGGCCCGGAACCCGAATTCTTCATTTTCGACTCCGTCGAGTGGTCGGTCGACATGTCGGGCTGCTACTGCAAGATCTTCTCGAGCGAAGCCGCATGGTCGTCCGCCGACAAGTTCGACGGCGGCAACATGGGCCACCGTCCGACCGTCAAGGGCGGCTATTTCCCGGTGCCGCCGGTCGACCAGCTGCAGGACATCCGCTCCGCGATGTGCCTGGCGCATGGAGCAGATGGGCGTCGAGGTCGAAGTGCATCACCACGAAGTGGCCAACGCCGGCCAGTGCGAAATCGGCACCAAGTTCGAGCACGCTGGTGAAGCGCGCCGACTGGCTGCAGATCCTGAAGTACTGCGTGCACAACATCGCGCACGCCTACGGCAAGACGGCGACGTTCATGCCCAAGCCCATCGTCGGCGACAACGGTTCCGGCATGCACGTGCACCAGTCGATCTGGAAGGACGGCAAGAACATGTTCGCCGGCGACGGCTACGCCGGACTGTCCGAACTCGCGCTCTATTACATCGGCGGCGTCATCAAGCACGCGAAGGCGCTCAACGCGATCACCAATCCCGGCACCAACTCGTACAAGCGCCTGGTTCCGGGCTTCGAAGCGCCGATCAATCTCGCCTATTCCGCGCGCAACCGTTCGGCCGCGATCCGCATTCCGTATGTGTCGAACCCGAAGGGCCGCCGCATCGAAGTGCGCTTCCCGGATCCGACCGCGAATCCGTATCTGGCCTTCTCGGCGATGATGATGGCCGGCCTCGACGGCATCCAGAACAAGATTCACCCGGGCGATCCGATGGACAAGAACCTCTACGACCTCGACGCCCGAGGAAGCGGCGAAGGTTCCGCATCCTGTGCGCGTCGCTCGACGAGGCGCTCGACCACCTGGACAGGATCGCGACTTCCTGACCCGCGGCGGCGTGTTCACCAACGACATGCTCGACGCCTACATCGCGCTCAAGATGGAGGAGGTCACGCGGTTCCGGATGACGACCCATCCGGTCGAATACGACATGTATTACAGCCTGTAGGTCAACGCTCGACGTCAGCGCCAAGTGTGGCGCGAACGTTATAGGGAGCGCGAGGGGCGGGCAGCAATCCCGCCCCTTTTGCTTCTCGTTCGCGATAGGTACACTCGGCCGCTATGCGGAAAAATGATCGTCATGTCGGAAATTGGTGCACGTACGCGCCGAGGTGGTGCCATTTCCGGCGCCGAATCGGGTGCCGGATCATCGCTTTCGCCCTGCTTGGGGGAGCGGGCCACGGTGCGCTCGCGGTCACGTTGGCAGAGAAGGCCAAGGAGTCAGGCTGCGTCAACAAGCCCGTCGCGATCACCAGCGGCTTCTACAAATGCTCGACGCCTTCGGGAGGCGAGGCGTTCTTCAACGTGCCCGGCGCCGCCGAAACGCATGTCCCTGCTGCCCCCTCGGGAACCAAAGCCGCCGCCGCGACGCCGACGCCGTCCGGATTCCAGCGTGTCGATCCAGCGACACAGAAAGGGCGCGACGACGTGCGCCGGAAGGTGCTCTCCGAGGAGCTTGCCACCGAAGAGCAATTGCTCGGCGAAGCCCGCGTCGCGTACGCCAACGGTGCGCCGGTCCCGCTGCCCGAGGAGCAGGCGAACGCCGAGAAATATCGCGAGCGCATCGCCCGCTATCGGCAGGCGGTGCAATTGCACGAGCGCAACATCGAAGCGCTCAAGAAGGAACTCGGCAACAGCAAATAGCGCGTACGTCGCGCATTGCGGACCACCATCCGTGGGTCGGACCGTGAGCGCCGAAGGGCCGCCCGAGGCGCGAATAGCTCCCCATTGGGGGCAGCGAACGCAGTGAGCGTGGGGGTCGTCTCCTCGGCGCGGAATTTGCTAATCCATTGCGACTGCACCGTGAACGTTCGCTGCGTTCGCGTGCCGTGTTGCCGTGAAACTGCGCTTCTTCCCGTCGTCTCCCGCTGCGTCGATGCCGGCGTATCCCGGATTGGAGTTGCTGGCGGCGGCGGTACTGGTGATGCGCAGCGACGGGCGCGTCAGCTATGCAAACCCGGCCGCCGAGAACCTGTTCGAACTTTCGCGGCCGAAGCTGGTGGGGCACACGCCGCGGGAGCTGTTCGGCGACTGTCCCGCGCTGCTGGCAGCGATCGGAAGAGCCGTACTGCGTGGCGCCTCCTATACCGAGCAGGAGCTGGAGCTCGGTGCCAACGGGAAGCCGAAATTGCACCTGAATTGCACGGTGTCCCCCGTCGATACGAGTGACGGCGCGCTACTGCTCGAATTCCGCCACATCGACCAGCAACTGAAGATCGCGCGCGAGGAGCGGCTGCAGGAGCAGCAGCAGGCCAACCGCGACTTGATCCGCAGCCTCGCGCACGAGATCAAGAATCCGCTCGGGGGCATTCGCGGTGCGGCTCAGTTGCTCGAGGGCGAACTCGACCGCCCGCACCTCATCGAGTACACGCAGGTCATCATCGGCGAGGCCGACCGCCTGCAATCACTGGTCAATCGGCTGCTGACGCCGCATCGGCTACCCGCCTATAGGCGCACCAACATCCACGAGATCCTGGTGCGTGTGCGCAGCGTGGTGCAGGCGGAGTTTCCTGCGATCAACGTGATTTCGGACTTCGACATCAGCCTGCCGGAATTCGACGCGGACGCCGAGCAGCTGACGCAAGCCATCCTCAATATCGCGCGCAACGCGGCGCAGGCGCTGTCCGGCGCCACGACCAACCCGGAGATCCGCCTGTCGACGCGGGTCGCGCGCGGCGTGACGCTAGCGAAGAAGCGCTATCGGCTGGCGCTCGCGCTGTCGGTCGAGGACAACGGACCCGGCATTCCGCCGGACATCCGCGATCGCATTTTCTATCCGCTGGTGTCCGGCCGCGAGGGCGGCACCGGTCTCGGGCTCACGATTGCCCAGACGTTCGTCACCCAGCACAACGGCACGATCGAATGGGAAAGCACGCCGGCACGCACGGTCTTCACGATCCTGCTGCCGCTGGAATTGATGCGGGACGCCGGCTGACGCGCCCCGATGACAAGGAAATGGTCACCTGATGTACGCCTATGACTACGATGCTCCGCGCGGTGAAGGCATGAAGGACGTCTGGATCGTCGACGACGACCGGTCGATTCGCTGGGTCCTGGAAAAGGCGCTCGCGCGCGAGGGAATTCCATTCAAGACCTTCGCCACCGCCTACGAGGTGCTGCAGGCGTTGGGCGTGAGCCAGCCGCAGGTGCTCGTCTCCGACATCCGCATGCCCGGCGAGTCGGGCCTGGTGCTGCTCAACAAGGTCAAGGAACGGCTATCCGCAAATCCCGATCATCATCATGACCGCGTACTCCGACCTGGACAGCGCGGTCGCGGCGTTCCAGGGCGGCGCGTTCGAATACCTGCCCAAGCCGTTCGACATCGAGCACGCGCTGGCGCTGATCCGCCGCGCCACGAACGAAACGCCGGTGACGCTGCTGGCGCCCGGCGTCGGCATCGGAGGCCCCCGAGATCCTGGGCCAGGCGCCGGCGATGCAGGAAGTGTTTCGCGCCATCGGACGCCTGTCGCAATCGAACGCCACGGTGCTCATCACCGGCGAGTCGGGTACCGGCAAGGAACTCGTCGCCCGCGCATTGCATCGGCACAGCCCGCGCGAAGCCGGACCGTTCGTCGCCATCAACACGGCCGCAATACCGAAGGACTTGCTCGAGTCCGAGCTCTTCGGCCATGAACGCGGATCGTTTACCGGGGCGCAAGCGCTGCGTCGCGGGCGCTTCGAGCAGGCCGACGGCGGCACGCTGTTCTTGGACGAGATCGGCGACATGCCGCCCGACTTGCAAGTGCGGCTGCTGCGCGTGCTGGCCGACGGCGAATACTATCGTGTCGGCGGTCACGCACCGCTGCGCTCGAACGTGCGGATCATTGCGGCCACGCACCAGAACCTGGAGGAGCGGGTACGGCAGGGATTGTTCCGCGAGGACCTGATGCACCGCCTCAATGTCGTACGCCTGCGGCTGCCGCCGCTGCGCGAGCGGCCGGACGACATCGCACCGTTGGCGCGCCATTTCCTGCTCAAGAGCGCACGCGAGCTGGCGGTCGAACCGAAGGCGTTCACGCCGGAGGGTCTCAAAGCGCTGGCGGATTTTCATTCCCGGGCAACGTGCGCCAGCTCGAGAACATCTGCCACTGGCTGACCGTGATGGCGCCGGGGCAGCGCATCGACGTCGCCGACTTGCCGCCCGAAGTGCGCGAAACGCCGAAGGACTCGGCGTCGCCGGCGACACCGGCTGGCAGCAGTCGCTCGATCGCGAACTGGCGCAGGCGCTGGCTCGTGGCGAGCGCAATGTGGGCGACCGTCTCGAACAGGAATTCGAGAAGACGCTTATCCGGCGCGCGCTGACGCATACCGGCGGCCATCGCATGGAAGCGGCGGCGTGGCTGGGCTGGGGCCGCAACACGCTGACGCGCAAGATCCAGGAACTGGGCCTCGAAGCGGAATTGCGCAAGGGCGAGCGCGACGGCGACGGACGCGCCTGATCGTCACCGCCATTTCGCGCCGTTCACCTCGGCGGAAGCTTCATCGGCAGCGCGCCGGGTGCGTGAACGGCGCGCTCGACCATCTCCTCGATCACGACATCCGGCTTCTCGCGTTCGATCAGCGCCGGATCGAACGGACCGGCTACGAAGACGACGCGCGAGAAATTCTCCGCCAGCATCGGGATCAGCGGAATCGCCATCGAGTCGCGATAGACAACCGCGCGCGGCAGCCCAGGGCGGTGCAACGTAGATTTCGACTGCCGGGCGGTGACGGCTCGTCACCGCGCTTCGCGCAGCGGCTCGTCGTGTCCGCCAGGACTCTTGCCGAGCGGCGCGATGTCGTCCTCGCGGATGCGCCCCGGCAGGCCCAGCATGCCGACGAGATCGCCGCTGTAGAAGTCGTTGCCGGGGACGTACACGGGCCGCGGCGGCGCGCGATCGCCGGCAAGCGCGCCGGCGGGCAACGCGCGCTGCACCTCGCGCATGATCGCTCGTAGCCGACCATCGCGCCGAGGTAGTTCCAGTGCGAATCGGTCTTGTAGTAGACGCGGTCGCGCGCTCTTCGCATCGCGCAGCGCCGGGCGCAGGTCGAGCAACGCGACGTCCGGATCCGCCAGCGCCGCGACAGGCGATCGTACGGCGTCGGTCGCGTCGGCGGGCCGACCCACGCGGCAGATACTCCGGATAGATCGTGAATTTCTCCGGCACGATCGTGACGACGTAGGCGATGCCGCGCGCGGCCAGCCAATCGCGGCGGCGGTTCAATTCCCGCGACGTGGCATCGACGTCCGCCTCGGCGGAAAGGGCGCGACCCCGCGATAGTCGCGATCGAGCGAGTGGCCATCCTCGCCGAGACAGTAACAGCCAGCCGTCGCGCCCGAGCATCACCGTTGGCCACCGGCGACACGCCGAAGAATTCCAGCAGCGTGGCGTGGTGCAGCGCGATCAGCAGGTCCCGGCCGCCGAAACGGTCGGCGAACGCGCTCTCGAACGCCGGGGGAAACGCGCGTCGCCAGGTCGGCACGCCGGCCATGGCGCCGTCGGCCGCTTCTCGAACAGCGTCATCGTCCGCGACCATGTGATCGCGAGCGCCGCGAGCGGAAGCGTCGAGCGCCAGCGCGAACAGCGCGCGACGATGCGATCGCGCCACGGATGCGCCGCCGGCGCCGGCGGCGGCACCGGCGGCAGCGACAGTGGATCGCGGCGGCGGCATGCGCCGGCATCAGAAGCGAAAGTAAATGAACGGATTGTAGGTGCCGGCGGCCAGCAACGCGCTGGCCACGACGCCGACGACGGCCAGCCACGCGACGTCGGCGGCGAGCACGCCGGCAGCCGCGGCGCCCGGTGCGCCGCACGCGCGTCGCGCCATGCGCCGACACGCCGGGCGAGCGGCGTTGCGAACCGACGATGCCGATGGCCAGCGTGAGTCGCCACCAGCGGATCGAGATACTGCGCGACCGGATGGCGCGCCGGAGCGGTGCCGCGTGGCCGATCCCGCGAGCGCCGCGGAAGTAGCCGACCGCGTGGGCGAGCGTGTCGCAGCGGAACAGCACCCAGCCGCCCATCACGACCAGCAGCGCGTAGCGTGTACACGTGCGCGCAACGGGCCCGGCGCGCCGCAGCACCCGGTCGAGGCCGGCGCGCTCGAGCAACAGGAACAGCGCCGTGCCAGACGCCCCAGAGCACGAACGTCCAGCTCGCGCCGTGCCACAGGCCGCACAGCAGGAACACGATGACGAGATTGGCGTAGGCGCGCGCGCTCGCCGCGCGGTTGCCGCCGAGCGGAATGTAGAGGTAGTCGCGGAACCAGGTCGACAGCGAGATGTGCCAGCGCCGCCAGAACTCGCGGATCGACTGCGCGCGATGTACGGGTAGTTGAAGTTCTCGAGGAATGCGGAAGCCGAACATGCGCGCGAGCCCGATCGCCATGTCGGAGTAGCCGGAGAAGTCGAAGTAGATCTGCAGCGTGTAGCAGACGACGCCGAGCCAGGCGAGCGGCGCCGTCGAGCTCGCCGGCCGGGAGCGCGAAGATCTGGTCGGCCGGTACGGCCGAGCGTGTTGGCGATCAGCACCTTCTTGCCGAGCCCGAGGATGAAGCGGCGGACGCCGTACGCGAAGTCCGCGATGCGCTGGTCGCGCGACGCGAAGCTGTGCGGCGATGTCGCGATAGCGGATGATCGGGCCCGGCGATCAGCTGCGGGAACAGCAGGATGTAGAGCGCGAAGTCGCGGGCACGCTGCGCTCGGCGTCGGCGTTGCGCCTGTACACGTCGACGACGTACGAGATCGCGTGGAACGTGAAGAACGAGATGCCGAGCGGCAGCGCGATCGGCGGCACACCGCGAGCGGCGACAACCGCGCAAGCACCGGCGCGATCGCGTTGACGTTGGCGCACCGCGAAATTCGCGTACTTGAACACGCCAGCGTCGCCAGATTCCCGGTGACGGCGACGGCGAGCCAGCGCTTGCGGCGGCCGCGGTCGGCGCTGCCGCCGATCGCGAGGCCCACGCCCAGTTGACGCGACCGAGCCGACGATGAGCGGCAGGTAGCGCGCCTCGCCCCAGGCGTAGAACGCGAGGCTCGCGACCAGCAGCACGCCGTTGCGCCACGATGCGCGGAACGCGAAGTACGCCGCCAGCGTCAGCGGCAGGAACAGGAACAGGAAGATCGGCGAAGCGAAGACCATCGGGCGGCTTGGCCGCCGCGCACTCAGCATCGCGCAGCTCCACCATCACCGGCGCGTGGTCCGAGGGCTTTTCGCCCTTGCGCTCGTTGCGGTCGATGCGGCATGCCGTGCACCGCGCGGCGAGCGGCGCCGACAGCAGGATGTGGTCGATGCGCAGGCCGTGATTCTTGGGAAACGCGAGCTGCCGGTAGTCCCACCAGCTGAATGTCTTGTCCGGCTGCTCGAACAGGCGAAAGCTGTCCTTAAGGCCCAGCCGCGAGCGAATGCGCGGAACGCGGCGCGCTCGGGTCCGGTGCACAGCACCTGCCCCGCCCACAGCGCCGGATCGTGCACGTCGCGGTCGTCCGGCGCGACGTTGAAGTCGCCGAGCACCGCGAGATTCGCGTGGCGCGACAGTTCGTCGCGCAGCAAGGCGGCCGCGGCCGCGCACCAGTCGAGCTTGTAGCGATACTTGTCGGAGTCGACCGACTGGCCGTTGCGGCACGTAGACATCGATGACGCGCATGCCGGCGATGGTCGCGGCGATCACGCGCTTCTGCGTCGTCGTCGAGGCCGGGCAGCCGGCGCGATGTCGGTCGCCGGTGAGTCCATCGCGCGCCAGGAGGCCGACGCCGTTGTAGGTCCTCTGCCCGGCGAAATGCGCGGTGTAGCCGGCGCGCGCGCGACTCGTCGACGGGAAACTTGTGGTCCTCGAGCTTCGTTTCCTGCAGGCACACGACGTCCGGCTGCGTCGCGCGGCCAGCCATTCCAGCAGCCGGGGCAGGCGGACGTTGAGCGAATTGACGTTCCAGGTGGCGACGATCATCGGGCGTTCCGGGCGGGCCTTTGTCAGTTGACCGGATAGCCCAGCACCCGGCACCTGCTTGGACGCGGGCTTGGGTGTGTCTGCCTTTGCGGCCTCGTTGGTCGGACGCACGGGTTGCGCGCGCTCGCTGACGCGGCCGACTGGCGCTGCTTTGCGCGGCGGCGGCGTCTTGGGATAGCCGGCCTCGTCCAACAGCGACTGCCACCGGTCTTCGTTAAAGCCCTTGGCGACCTGCTTGTCGCCGACCTGCAGCACGGGCGCGACGCCTTCGCTGGCCACGGCCGGCAGGCGCGTCGCCTCCATCCGGTACGCCGAATCGATGATCGTGAACGGGACCCCGCGCGGTTGAGCAGTGACTCCGCGTTCCGGCAGCGCGCCGCACGGGAACGTGTAGAGCGTCACCGGATAGCGTTCGTCCGCGATCTGGCCGTGTATCCCGGCGCGCAGGTGGAGATGAAATTGGTACCGAGCTTCTTGACCTGCAGGTTTTGACGGCCGCGGGGGCACCTTGATCCGAGTACAAGACGCGCCCATCGGCGTCCGCGTAGCGATAGACCTGGGCCTGCGCGAACGCGACGCCCGCCAGGGCGATGGCGGCAAGCCCGCCCACGCATCCGGCAGGAGTGCGTAGCCATGGCGCCTCCTTCACGATGACACCGTCATCCCATTATGCCGCAGAAGGGCGTCGAGTTGGGGCGGGCGGCCCCGGAAGGCGACGAACGACTCCATGGCCGGCCGGCTGCCGCCACGCGCGAGGACTTCGTCCCGGAATCGGGCGCCGGCGGCCGGGGACAGCACGCCCAGCTCCTCGAACAGGCTGTAGGCGTCAGCCGCAAGGACTTCGGCCCACTTGTAGCTGTAATAGCCGGCCGCGTAGCCGCCGGCGAAGATGTGGCTGAAACTGAGCAACAGGCGGTCGTGGGCGGCTCGGGGCACCACCGCGACCTCCCGGTGCACCGCCTCGAGCAGCGCCTGCGGCGATGGCCAGGGCGTGCGCGCGACCGGGTCGAATTCGGCGTGCAGCAGCATGTCGAAAAGCCCGGCTTCGAGCTGGCGGACCGTTGCCATGCCGCTCTGGAAATTCTTCGCAGCGAGCATCTTGTCGAACAAGGCGCGGGGCAGCGGCAGTCCCGTCTCGACGTGGCGGGTCATGTGCGAAAGCACCTCCCACTCCCAGCAGAAGTTTTCCATGAACTGGGACGGCAGCTCGACGGCGTCCCATTCCACGCCCTGGATCCCCGAAACGCCGGCGGTGTCCACGCGCGTCAGCAGAAGGTGCAGACCGTGACCGAACTCGTGGAAGAGTGTGATGACTTCGTCGTGCGTGAACGTCGCGGGCCGGCCACCGACCGGTGGCGACAGGTTGCAGGTCATATAGGCGACCGGGTGCTGCACCGAGGTCCCGCTGCGGCGGCGGTTGATGGCGTCGTCCATCCATGCGCCGTCCTGCTTGTTCTCGCGCGCATGAAGGTCGAGGTAGAACTGGCCGACCAGCGCGCCGCGGCCGTCGGTGATTTCGAAGAACCGCACCGACGGATGCCACTTCGGCGCGCTGGATTCGCGTATGTGCACGCCGTAGATCGTCTCGGTGACGCGGAAGAGGCCCGCGAGCACCTGGTCTTCGGGGAAATACTGGCGCACATCCTGTTCGGAAAGGCGAACCGGCTCGCCTTGAGTTTCTCCGATGCGAAGGCCAGATCCCAGGCAGCCAGATCGGGTAGACCGAGATCGCTGCGCGCAAAGGCCGCGAGTTCGGCGTAGTCGCGTTGCGCGAACGGCCGGGCCCGGGAGCCCAGATCGCGCAGGAACGTCGCGACTTCGGCGGCCGTCTGCGCCATCTTCGGCACCAGCGAAACCTCGGCGTAGTTGGCATACCCGAGAAGCCGCGCCTCTTCGCGGCGCAGCACGAGGATGCGCTCGATGACAGGACCGTTGTCCCACTCGGGGTTCGCGCCGAGTTCGGATCCCAGCGTGACGTAGCCCTCGTGCAATCGCCGCCGCAGCGCGCGGTTCTGTGCGTATTGCATCACCGGCAGATAGCACGGCATGCGCAATGTGAGTTTCCAGCCGGGCTCGCCCACGGCCTCGGCGGCCTCGCGTGCCGCGGCCACGACGTCGGCCGGAATGCCGGCCAGCTCCTCTTCGCGCGTGACGAGCAGCGACCAGGCATTGGTCGCGTCCAGCACGTTCTCCTCGAACCGGGTCGACAGGTCCGCCATTTCCTCGTTCAGCGCCTTGAGCCGCGTCTTGGCCACATCGGACAACTCGGCGCCGCCCAGCTTGAAATCGCGCAATTCGTTGTCGATCAGCCTGCGTTGCGAGGCGTCGAGCATGGCGAAGGACGGCCGCCTCGCGCAGTGCGCGATATCGGGCATACAGGCGCAGGTCCTGCGCCATGTCGGTGTAGAAATCCACGAGCTTCGGCTGGTTGGCGTTGTAGGCGTCGCGCAGTTCCGGCGTATTCACCACGGCGTTGAGATAAGCGACGGTTCCCCACGCGCGGTCCAGGTGGTCGAACGCCTCCGTGACGGGTTCCACTACGGATTCCCACGTTGCGGCGACGGGGGTCCGTTGCCACGCGCTCGACCGCTGCGCGTGCTTGCGCAATCAACGCATCGACGGCAGGCGTGACGTGCGCCGCGCGAATCGCGTCGAAGCGCGGCAGACTCTGGAAGTCGAGCAGCGGGTTGGCGATTGCATCCATCAACGTCTCCTAGTGCGGGAACCGCGGCGTCAGCGGCGCGGGTCCGACAGCCGCCGGTCGAGCGCTTCCAGGTCGGCGGGCGTCCCCACATTGGCCCACGGGCCGTCGAAGCGCTCGCCGGAAACCCATCCGCGCGCGATCCAGTCGCGAAACAGCGGGCACAGCTTGAGTTTGACGCCGCGGGGAAGTTCGCCGAACAGCGCCGTGTCGTAGAGCCCGATGTTGCCGAACGTCAACTTGCTCCCGCCATCGAGCGCGATGCGACCGCCGTTGAGCACGAAGTCGCCGTCCGGATGGAAGTCGGGATTGGGCACCATCACGAGATGGACGCGCGGCGGCTCGGGATCGCGCGCCATGGTGTCGGCGCGCGCCGCGAGCGTCGCATAGTCGAACTGCGTCCAGACATCGCCGGAGACGATCAGTGCGGGCCCGGGCGGAAGGAGCGGCAGCGCGGTCGCGATGCCGCCGGCGGTTTCCAGCGGCTCGGGTTCGAGGGACCACCGGATGCGCACGCCGAACGCATCGCCGTCACCCAGCGCTGCGACCAGTTGCGGCGCGAGCCACGCGGCATTGATCACGATGTCGCGAAAACCCGCGCGTGCGAGCGCTTCGATCTGCCAGACGATGAGCGGCCGGCCGCCCGCCGGCAGCAGCGTCTTCGGCGTGGTGTCCGACAGCGGCCGCATGCGGTCGCCCGCGCCCCGCGGCGAGGATCATCGCGCCGTACATCAGAACGTGTAGCCGACCGCGGGCACGCGCTGCGCGAGGCGGTCGAGCAGCCGCGCCAGCGGCGCGCAACTCGCGATAGCGCTCCGCGACGGGCCGGACATAGGCAAGGAAGCGCGGCGTGTCCTCGACATAGCCTGGCTTGCCGTCGCGATGGCGGATGCGCGCAAAGATGCCGAGCACCTTCAGGTGGCGCTGCAGGCCCATCCATTCGCAATCGCGATGGAACTCCGCGAAATCGGCCGTGACCGGCAGGCCGGCACGCCGCGCCTTTTCCCAATAGCGGATGGTCCAGTCGAGGACGCGTTCGTCCGGCCAGCTCACGAACGCATCGCGAAACAGCGACGCGACGTCGTACGTGATCGGACCGGACACGGCGTCCTGGAAATCCAGCACGCCCGGATTCGGCGCCGACACCATCAGGTTGCGCGGCATGTAGTCGCGATGGACAAAGACGACGGGCTGCGCGAGATTGGATGCGATGATGGTCCGGAAGATGCCGTCGAGCGCGACGCGTTCGTCGTGCGTCAGTTCCTGCCCCAGGTGGCGGCCGACGTACCACTCCGGGAACAATTCCAGTTCGCGTCGCAGCAGCGCTTCGTCATAGGGCGGCAGCACGCCCGGGCGCGTCGCGAGCTGCCACCGCAGCAACGTGTCGGTCGCGTCGCGAAACAGTTCATTCGCGTTGTCGGCGTCGAGCGCGCGCAGGTAGGTGGTCGGCCCCAGGTCGGTCAACAGAAGGAAACCGCGCTCGATGTCCTGCGCCACGACCTTCGGCGCGTTCACTCCCGCCTCGTGCATCAGTCGCTGCGACGTGCACGAATGGCCGGCAGTCTTCGCGCGGCGGCGGCGCGTCCATCGCGATCAGCGTCGTGCGCACCGGGCGCCAGCGCGTGCGGCGCCTCCAAGCGTCACGCGGAAGTAGCGGCGAAAGCTCGCGTCCTCGGACGCCGGTGCCAGCGTGAACGCCTGCGAATGCAGCACTTTCGCCAGCCACTCGGCGAGGAGGGGAAGCGCGGGTCGGCGTCGGGAGAGGTTCATCGAATGAAGTGGACTTGAGCTGCGAACGGCCGGCTAAGCCAGGGCGAAATCCGGCGCGCCAGCGTTCCTACGGACACTGACACATCGGGCTCGCACCAAGTGTCGGGCTAGAATGCTTCATTTTAGCAAACTGGTTGTGCGCTGCCTTCATGAAATCCCGCTCCTTTTCGCTGTCCCTGCTGGTCGCGTCGATCGGCGCGACGTTCGCGACGGCGGCGAGCCGCGGCGGACAGGCGACCTGCCGGACCCGCAGTTGAAGCTCGCGCGCGAAATCGAGAGTCCGGTGAAGCGCGCACGTCGGCACGTCGCCGGCGTCCGGCGCGCCCGCGGCCGCGACGGGTCCCGCGAGCTGACGCCGCTGCCGGGCGTGAAGATCGCGGCGCCGTCGCACGCGCGTCCCGGCGATGCCGCGAGCGAAGGACGACGATCCGATCGCGGCGCGATCTTCCTGCGCGCCGACCGGATCGACGGCGAGGCGAACGAGAGCGTGGAGGCCTCGGGCAAGGTCGAATTGCGCTCGCGGCGCGAAACGGTGCTCGCCGACTGGCTGCAATACGACTTGATCGAGGACGAGATCTAGGGCAAGGGCAACGTCACGCTGCGCCGCGGCATCGACACGATCTCGGGTCCCGAGATGAAATTCCAGCGCGACACCGAGACCGGCTACTTCAAGTCGCCGCGCTATTCACATCGGCGAAACCGGCGCCCATGGCGAGGCCGCCGAAATCCGGTTTCTGGGTCCGGACAATTTCGAGGCCAGCGCCGCCAGCTACACGACGTGCGTCGCGCCGAATCACGACTGGTATCTGATCGGCGACGAAATCGAGGTCGACCGCCTGCGCTCGGTCGGCACCGCGCACAGCGCCCGCGTGTTCTTTCTCGACACGCCGGTGCTCGCGGCGCCGTGGCTCGAGTTTCCGCTGACCAACGAACGCAAGTCGGGATTCCTGACGCCGATCGCCGGCTCGTCGCAGATCCGCGGCTTCGAACTCGCCACGCCCTACTACTTCAACCTCGCGCCCAACTACGACGCGACGTTCACGCCGCGGCTGATGACCAAGCGCGGGCTTGATGCTCGGCGGCGAGGGCCGCTACCTGTTCGAGCCGTCCGTGGGCCAGATCATCGCGGAAATCCTGCCCTACGACCGCGTCGCCGACACGTCGCGCTGGGCGTTCTCGTGGAAGCACAACCAGCAGTTCGAGCCGTGGCTCAACGGCTATTTCAACTACAACCGCGTGTCGGACTCGACTTACTTCGCCGACTTCTCCGACCGCATCGCGGTGACGTCGCAGAAGACGCTGCCGCAGGAGGCCGGGCTCAACGCCAACTACGGGCCGTTCGGCGCGTCGGTGGTCGTGCAGTCGTTCCAGACGCTGCAGGATCCCGCGGCGCCCGTGACGCCGCCGTACAACATGCTGCCGCAGGTCAAGGCGACGATGGAGCGAGACCGACTGGGCCGGCCTCACGTGGAGCGGCAGCGCGCAGTACACGCACTTCGCGCAATCGTCGCTCGTCCCCACCGGCGATCGCGCCGTCCTGTATCCGTCCGTGCGCTGGATCCGGCAGGGCAGCTACTGGTTCATCAATGCCCACGCCGCCGTCCAGCTCTGGCAATACGATCTCAACCAGACCACGGCGAGCGTGCCGTCGCTGCGGCCGAACGCCGTGGTGCCCGATTACCAGCGTCGATGCGGGGCTGTATCTTCGAGCGCGACTGGACCGTCTTCGGCACGTCCGTTCGTGCAGACGCTCGAGCCGCGCGCGATGTACACGTACATTCCGTTCCGGCAGCAAAGCCAGCTGCCCGTGTTCGACACGGTGCAGGACGACTTCAACTTCGCGCAGCTTTTCATCGAGAACCGGTTCATCGGCTACGACCGCGTCGGCGACGCGAACCAGCTCGCGCTCGCCGTGACGTCGCGGCTGCTCGATCCGGAGACCGGCGCCGAGCGGCTGCGCGTCGGCATCGGGCAACTCTTCTATTTCTACGACCAGCAGGTCACGCTGGGCCAGCCGCCGCAGAAGGCCGGATCCTCGGACTTCCTGCTGGGCGTCGAAGGCCGTCTGTCCGACACCTGGGCGCTGAACGGCCTCATGCAGTACAACTTCGGCACCAGCGAATTCGACCGCTTCAACGCCGGCGTCCGCTATACGCCCGGCGGGGGCAAGGCGCTGTCGCTCGTCTACCGCTATTCGAAGGAACTCGTCGACCAGACCGGAGGTCAATCGGAGCTGAACCAGACGTACCTGTCCGGCCAGTGGCCGATCTCCGACAACTGGAGCGTCGTCGGTGCGTGGAACTACAATATTCCCGACCACAAGACGCTGGAGGCGGTCCTGGGGCTGGAGTACAATGGCAGGGTGCTGGGTCGTTCGGGTTGTGGGCCAGCAACTGACCACGACTTCCGAGCAGACGACCCGTTCGATTTTCGTCCAGCTCGAGTTGAACGGCCTGGCACGAGTCGGCACCAGTCCACTTGATCTGCTGCGCCGGACGGTGCCCGGTTACCTGCGCACCAACGAGCCGTCAACTCGTCGCGCGATCCCTCGTTCAGTCCGCTCCCCGATTATTGAGGACGAATCCCGATGGCCCGTCGTCTTCGCATCAATCATGGCAATGGCCGCGCTGGCGCATGTGTCGGCCGCAGGTGTCGCGCTCGCGCAGGTGACGTCGCCCGGCATCGGTCCGCCGTCGACGCAGACGCGTCCGCCCGCGCCGCGTCCCGGAACCGGCCCCCGCGGCGCGCGCTCCCGTCGCATCCGTGCCGCTGGATCGCGTGGTCGCCGTGGTCAACAACGAGGCGGTCACGCAGTTCGACGTCAACGAGCAGAAGCGCCTCGTGATGGCGCAGATGCGCGACGCCAAGGTGCAGCCGCTTCCGCCCGACGTGCTGGAAAAACAGGTGCTGGAGCGCCTGATCACCGAGCGCGCGATGCTTCAGTACGCGAAGGAATCCGGCATTCGCGTCGACGACCAGACGGTCGAGCGCACGATCCTTCGGATCGCGCAGGAAAACAAGCTCTCGCCGGAGGAATTCCGCAAGGTGCTGGAGCGGGAGAAGATTCCGTACGCGAAATACCGCGAGGACATCCGCCGCGAAGTCACCATCCAGCGCATTCGCGAGCGCGAGGTCGACAGCCGCGTGTCCGTGTCGGACGCCGAACTGGACGCCTACCTGGCGACCGTCGCCGCGCAGGCCGGCGGCGAAATGGAGTACCAGGTCTCCCACATCCTGGTGAGCGTGCCGGAGCAGGCGTCGCCCGACCAGATCAACGCGCGCAAGAAACGCGCGGAAGACGCGCTGGCGCAGATCAAGGCCGGCAAGGACTTCAAGGAAGTCGCGGCGACGTTCTCGGACGCGCCGGACGGCATCAAAGGCGGCGACCTGGGATGGCGCACGCCGGCGCGGCTTCCCGTCGTGTTCGTCGAGGCGGCCAAGGACATGAAGCAACGGCGACGTGTCGCCGGTCCTGCGCAGCCCCGGCGGCTTCCACGTGATCAAGCTCGTCGACTCGCGCAGCCGCAACGCGCCCACCGTCGTCGAGCAGACGCATGCGAAGCACATCCTGATACGCGTCAATGAAATCACGTCGGACAACGAGGCGCGCGCCAAGATCGACCGGATTCGCGACCGCATCGAGACGGGCGCGAAGTTCGAGGACCAGGCCAAGCTCAATTCGGAGGACGCGACCTCGTCCAAGGGCGGCGACCTGGGCTGGGTCAACCCCGGCGACACCGTGCCCGAATTCGAGCAGACGATGAACAAGCTCGCCATCGGTCAGCTATCCGACGCCGATCCGCACCACGTTCGGCTGGCACATCATCGTCGTCGACGGCCGCCGCACGCAGGACATCACGGCGGACCGCAGGCGCGACGTCGCGCGCAACGCCATCCGGCAGCGCAAGTCCGACGAGGAGTTCTCGGAATTCGTACGGCAATTGCGCGACAGGGCCTACGTCGAATACAAGACCGACGACAAGTAAGCGCGCGACGCGCAAGGTTCCCTTGCCGCCTTCGCGCGAACCGGGCTTGCATCCCTTGAAATTCCATCACGCTCGCGGCAACGGCCGGACGACGCCCGCGTTTGCCGTTATCGCGCACGTTGGCGGTTGCGCTCTGCGTCGGCGGGCTATGCGTTCTACCGGCACGGCCGTGCCCCCGTGTCCGAAGGCGCGGTGGCGATTGTCACCACGGCGCCGGCGGGCGCGCCAGCCGCGGCGCCCGCGGCGCCGTCCGCGCCGACGACGATCGGCTTTCTCGACAAGCCGGAGGCCGAGGCCGTCGTCGGAACGCGCATCGCGATCACCGGCTGGGCGCTCGATCCCGCGGGGATCGGCGGCGTCGCCGTGCACGTCGATGGCGTGCCGCATGCGGCGACCATCGGCATCGCGCGGCCGGACGTCGCGGAGGCCAAGCCCGGATTCCCCGATTCAGCGCGCGCGGGATTCGCGTTCGAGGGCGACTTTGCGCACCTCTCGCCCCAGCGGCACGAACTGACCGTGGTCGCTACCAACCGCGCCGGCGTGTCCACGGTGCTGGCGCGCAGGAGCCTGCTGCCGCCCGCAGCGATGCAACTGTGGAGCGGGTTGCTCGACGCAAATCCGGACCTCGCCGGCAGGCAGTTCAACTTCCTGATGATGACTTCGGGCGCGTCGATGGGCGGCGCCGACGAGACCGACACCGCGTATGCGCCGTATCTGTCGCGCACGCAGCGCGTGGGCATCGCGGTGCCGCTGCTGTACATGCGCAACACCCGCGGCGCCGCCCACGATTGGGTGTTCGATCCGGATTTCGACCTGAAGCACAAGTGCCGCGACCGCCTCGTCGCCGAGGACAACCTGCGCGGCATCATCCGCTTTGCGATCGAGCACAAGGTGCCCGTCGAATTCATCCTGAACGGCGGCATCTGGGGCGACGCGAGCTGCAACACGCCGGAGTGGGACTTGAACGACCACCTGGAGGAAGACGATTACAACGTGCAGTGGAGCCAGGACGACCAGACGTTTCCCGACGATTACCTCAAGGGCCTTGCCGGCTCCACCGACTCGCCGGAGCTTGCGCGCACGCTCACCTACAACGTCCACGCGACCGCGGTGCGCGCGTACAAGAAGCGCAATCTGCAGGCAGCGGCGCGGATCATCAAGGAATTCGCGCGCGAGCACCCGGAGCTTTTCATCGGCGTCGTCCTGGATTCCGACACGTACATGAATCCGTTCTTCATGCAGGTGGAGTACTTCGATTTCAATCCCGGCATGATCCGCCAGTTCCGCGAGTGGCTGCGCGGCAGCGGCCCTTATGCCGGGAAGACATCGCCGGGCGTGCCGGACCTGTCGTCGTACCGGCGCGCGCAGCCGCTGACGCTGGATGAGGTGAACCGCCTGGCGCGCCGGAACTGGAGTTCGTGGGACGAGGTCGAGCCGCCGCGCAAGTTCCCCGGCTCGCTGTATCGCCCGATGCAACCTGGCGACGTCAACATCTGGGACGACCACTGGTACGAGGAATGGCAGGTGTTCCGGCAGCACGTGGTCGGGCTCCACTACGACGAACTGTCGAAGTGGGTGCACGAGGCCGGCATACCGAAGGACCGTATCTTCTCGGCGCAGGGATTCATCTCGCCGGATCCCGGCAACAAGCCGATCGCGATCAAGATCACGAGCCGCGGCAAGAACACCGATACGTCCGGCGTCTCGCTCGAAGGGTCGATCCCGCGCTACGGCCACCTGGGCGCGGTGATCTACGGCGACACGGCGGAGAACAAGACGCCGATGGAGGGCCAGCACAGCCTCTTCGCGCAGTTCGCGCGCATGGATCCGCAGTGGGGCGTGGTCGAGTTCAACAACACCAACCTGAAGCTGCCCAAGATCCTTCCGACCTACGACCAGGGGTACCGCTCGTTTCGCGACCTCTTCAACTACGACGCGCGCATGGTGTCGCCGATGGCCTGGAACGGTTCCAACGGCCTCTTCGCGGACCAGCCGGATTACGTGGCGTATACGTCGTGGCGAAACACGCTGGCGGAGGACGCGATGAAGGACTTCCTCGTGTCGCATGCCGATCTGCCGCGAGGTGCGCGGCTGTGGACATTCGGCTCGGCGCGGCACGCGTCCGACGACGGCTGGACGCTGGCGAAGGGCGTCTGGTCAGCGGGCAGAGGGTTCCTCACGCTGCGCTTCGACGACGCGGAAGCCCAGCTCCTTTCGCCACCCGACCAGGTTCTTCGCTCGGAGTCGCTGCAGACGCTGTACCTCGGCCTGCGCGAGCCCGGATCGCTTGCGACCATCGAGGTGCATGCGCGCATCGAACCGACGTCGCCGTGGCAGGAAATCGTTCCGGCGACCGCCGCCGGGTCACTCGTTCGCGCGGCGCCGGGTCTTGCCGTTCCGCTGGCCTGGCCGGCTGACTGGCGCGCGCGTGCCGTCATTGCCGAGTCGTTCAGGATCGTGCTCAAGTTCCGTCCGGGGACCGAGCAGGCGCGCATCGACCGCATTGCGCTGTATCCGCGGGCCAACGCCGTTACCGAAGCCCGGATTCGCCGCTGATGGCGCCCGCGCGGCCGACGCTCGCGCATCTCGATGCACTGACCGGTGTCCGCGCGCTCGCCGCGCTGTGGGTGTTCGTCTATCACGCGTGGCTGGCCAGCGGGGCCAAACCGGTGGTGATTCCGTTGGGCGGGCTGCACGCCGACGTCACGCCGTGGTTTGCCTTCGGATGGCTCGGTCTCGACATCTTCTTCGTTTTGTCCGGATTTCTGCTGACGCGGCAGGAGTGGATTCGCCTTGAGCGCAAGGGCAAGGACGACGAAGTGCGCCGGCTCCGGCCGTTCTTCGCGTTCTGCGGGACCTTCCTGCGCAAGCGGATCCTGCGCGTATACCCGGCCTACTACGGCTGCCTCACGCTGCTGATTGCGTTGGCGGCGACGCATCTCTACCTGCGCCTGCCGGGGCGGCTGGAACTTCTGTTGCACCTGGGCATGTTTCACAACGCCGTCGACGCCTATGTCTCGACGCTGAACGGCGTGTTCTGGACGCTGCCGTTCGAGTGGCAGTTCTACCTGTTCTTTCCGCTGTTGTTCGTGCTGCTCGTGCGCTCCGGCCCCTGGGCGTTGGCCATCGTTGGACTATCCCTCGTGTTCGCGGCGAAGGCCTACGTCATGGTCACCGGCGACGGCACGATGCATGCGCAGCTGCCGATCCGGCTCGATGCGTTCGTGCTGGGCATGTGCGCGGGTCGTTTCGCCGCGTGCACGCCGCTCAAGGGTCGCCTGGCGCCCGTCGCGTTCTACGCCGGACTGCTGGTGCTGTTGTGCACGCCGCTCGTCTTCTTCGATCTGCCGACCGGCAATCACTACTACTCGCTGAAGGGGTTCGTCCGGCCGCTGTGGATCGCCTCCGGCGTGATGCTGATGCTGCTCGGGATGACCGGCGAGCGGCATCCGGGCGTGGCGATGTTCGGCAACCGGGTGAGCGTGGGACTGGGGCTGATCAGCTACAGCATCTACCTGTTCCACGTTCCGGTCCTGGAGTTGTTCATCACCTACCGCGCCAGGCTCGATGCGCTCGCCGCGATTCCGCTTGGTCTTCCGCTGCTGCTGGTCGGCGCGCTGCCGCTGGTGCTGCTCGTGAGCTACGTCTCGTTCAAGCTGATCGAGCAGCCGTTCCAGCGTCGTCGCGAATGGCGCCAACACGGGCGGATGGCGCGGGGCGGCGGCCTGCTCGATCGAGTCGATCCGCTGCTGGTCCTGCTTGCGTGGGCGATGCTGCTGATGGTGGCGCTGGAATTCCTGAGCTGACCCGCGGGGGCGAATGCGCGCGATTGCTCGACCACAGCGCGTACAGCTCGAGCCCCGCCAGCGCCGCGACGACCGCGAGGAAGATGAACACGAGGCGGAAGGTACTCCGGCGTCGCCGCTTGCGGGGTTCGATCCGGTCCACCATCGCGCCGTCAGCGCGAACCGCGCCGCTATTCGGTCTGGTAGACGTAGGGCGTCATCGGCACGCGGCCCTCGTCCATCTGCCGCGTTTGCTTGAGCGCTTCCGGCGTCTTGTCCCACCAGAGGGCGCGGCCCTCGCGCTGCTTCCCCGGCAGGTCCGGCTTGTTGTCGATCAGTTCGCGCATGAAGCGCGTGTGATCGGAAACGTAGTGGCGGGACGGAAGCATCGGCATGGTCGGCTCGGGGAAACGCGCGGTTGCAAACGGATAGCAGAGTCGATCTTAACACTGCCCGCGGGGCACGTGCCGACCGGCGACCAGCGGAAATTCGAACAGCCGGCATTCGATTGCGCCGTTGAAGAGCGGCGTCTTGCGCGCGACCTTGAAGTGGATCAGCTTGGGCAGCCGGAGATCGCCCGTGAAGAAGAATGCTGTCCAGCCGGCGAAGCGTTGCTTCAGCGCGTCGCCCAGCAACGGATAGAACGCCGCCATCTTCTCCTGGTCCGCGAGGCGCACGCCATAGGGCGGATTGGCGAGCAGAATGCCCGAGCCCGCCGGCGCGGCGCGGGCGAGGAGGTCGGCACACTCGACGTCAACGAAATCGCCGACCTGCGCGCCGTTCAGGTTGCTTTGCGTCTTGCCGACGGCGCCAGGCGCCAAGTCGCTTGCAAAGATCGTGGGTGCCGCGGGCGCGGCGCGAATGCGGTCGCGTGCCGTCTGCTTGATGCGCTGCCACGCCGGACCGTCGAACATGAGCAGCTTCTGGAAGCCGAAGGTGCGCATCAATCCGGGTGCGCGGTCCGCCGCCATCAGCGCCGCTTCGGCGACGATCGTGCCGCTGCCGCACATCGGGTCGAGCAATGCCGTGTCCGGCGTCCACGCGGCAAGCGCGAGCAGTCCGGCCGCCAGGTTTTCGCGCAGCGGCGCTTCCTCGGCGTCGCGCCGGTAGCCGCGCTTGAACAGCGGCTCGCCGGACGTGTCGACGTAGATCGTCGCGTCGCGATCGGTCAGGTAGGCGTGGACCCGCACGTCCGGCGCGCGCTTGTCGATCGAAGGCCGAACGTTGAGGTCGGCGCGCAGCCGGTCGCACACCGCGTCCTTGACGCGCAGCGTGGCGAACTCGAGGCTTTGCAGCGGCGAACGCGTGGCGGCGACGTCGACACGCAGCGTGCGCGTGGGGAGGAACAGGCGCTTCCAGTCGACCGCGTGAACGAGCGCGTAGACGTCGGACTCGTCGCGGTAGCCTCCGCCGGCGACGCGCCACAGGATGCGGCTGGCGATGCGCGATTCGAGATTGGCGCGGTACACGAGGCTCCAATCGCCCTCGAAGCCGACGCCGCCGTCGGTTGGCGCTATCGCGGTGCCGCCCAGCCCGGCGAGCTCGGTGGCGAGCACGCCTTCCAGTCCGCGTGGGCAGGGGGCGAAGAAGTGCTCGGCCATCCTGAAGCCTACTTCAGCAATCGCCGCCGCGTGAGCGCGAGCGCGACGTAGTAGGCGACCGCCGCGTAGGCCAGCAGCACAGCGACGTGCAACAGGATGGCGTCGGGAACGCGGCCCAGCATCAGCGGCCGCGCGATGTCGATCGCGTGCTTGAGCGGCAGGAAGCCCGCGATCGTCGCGAGCCACGCGGGCATCTGCTCGACGGGGAAGTAGACGCCGGAGAACAGCAGCATCGGCGTCAGCACCAGCGTGAAGAAATAGGTGAAGAAGTCGTAGTTGGGCGCCAGCGCGTTCATCACCAGCCCCGCCGCGCCGAAGGTCAGTCCGACCACGAAGCCCAGCGGCAGGATCCAGATCGCGAGCCACGTGTGGCCGTAGCCCAGGATCATGATCACCGCCAGGATCGCCGTCGTCGACATCACCGCCTTCGTCCCCGTCCACAGCCATTCCGCCAGCATCACGTCGTCGAGCGATACGGGCGCATTGATGATGCCGTCCCACGTGCGCTGCATGTGCATGCGCGAGAACGCCGAATACATGCCTTCGAAGCTCGCGGTGAACATCGCGCTCTGACACACCATGCCGGTGCCGATGAACGCGACGTAGCTCATGCCGCCGACCTCGCCGACCAGCGATCCTATTCCGTATCCCAGCGCCAGCATGTACAGCAGCGGATCGGCGATGTTGCCCAGGATGCTCGCAACGGCGAGTTTCTTCCACACCAGCAGGTTGCGCCGCCATACCGGGACGAAGCGTGCCGACAGCGCCGGAACCGCCCACGTCTTCGTCGCCGCGTGGCTCGTCGTCATCGACTTAGTCCCGCAATTCCCGGCCGGTGAGCTTGATGAACAGGTCCTCAAGATTCGCGGGCCGGTGCAGGTATCGCACGCCGGCGCGCGTCGCCAGGTCCGAGAGCAGCGGCTGCGGATCCGCCGCATAGCAGAACGCGGTTTCGCCGGCGACCTCGACGCGTTGCGCCAGCTTGCGGCCGTGCATGTCCGCCCACGTCCGGACCTCGTCGCCGAAGACTTCCACGACTTCCGGCTCGACGTGTTTCTTCAGCAGGTCGCGCGGCGCACCGGTGGCGATCAGCATGCCATGGTCGATGACCGCCAGCCGCGTCGCCAGCCGCTCGGCCTCGTCCATGAAGTGGGTCGTCAGCAGGATGGTCTTGCCGGCAGCCAGCAACTGCCGCAGGCCGTCCCAGATCAGGTGACGCGCCTGCGGGTCGAGTCCGGTGGTCGGCTCGTCCAGGATCAGCAGTTCGGGATCGTTGACCAGCGCGCGCGCAAGCGTCAGGCGGCGCTTCATTCCGCCGGAAAGCGTGCGAATGCCCGCGTCGCGCTTATTCCCCAGTCCCGCGAAGTCCAGCAGTTTGGGAATGCGCTTCTCCAGGACGGTGCGCGGGAGGCCGAAATAGCTGCCGTAGATCAGCAGGTTCTCGCGAACGGTGAAATCCGGGTCCAGGTTATCCATTTGCGGCACGACGCCGACGCGCACGCGCGCCTCACGCGCGGCTCTCGGTACCGGGACGCCGACCATCTCGATCGTGCCGCCGTCGGGATCGATGAGTCCCAGGCAGCAGCGCAGCGTCGTGGTCTTGCCGGCGCCGTTGGGACCCAGCAGGCCGAAGCACTCGCCGCGCCGGATGTCGAAGCTCAAGCCCCGCACGACCTCGGTCGCGCCGTATTTCTTGCGCAGCAGCGCGACCTTCAGGACGACCTCCGGCGACAGGCCCGCAGGCAGCACGGCGCCGTCGTCGAGAACGGGGGCGGCGATCGACGCGTTCATGGGCGCTGCCACATGCCGGTGATCACGCGCTGCAACTGCGGCAGCCGGCCGTGAAAGAAATGACCGCAGCCGGGAAACACGATCACGGGCAGCTCCTGCGGTCGCGCCCAGGCAAGAACATCGGCGAGCGGCACGACATCGTCGGTTTCGCCGTGCACGACGATCGTGTCTGCGGGGACTTCCTCCACGGCAAAGCGGCGCACGGCGGGCCCGATCAGCACGAGGCGTTGCGCGTCCATGGCCTTGACGACCTGCGTCTGTACGAACGACCCGAACGAGAATCCGGCGAGGACCACTGGCAGCGCGTCGCCGAACTTCGCCTTGGCCTGTGCCAGAACGATCAAGGCATCGTCGGTTTCGCCGATACCATCGTCGAACGCGCCGGCCGAGCCGCCGACGCCGCGAAAATTGAAACGCACCGCGGCGTAGCCCAGCGCGAAAAACGTCTTTGCCAGCGTCTGCACGACTTTGTTGTCGAGCGTGCCGCCCTGCAGCGGATGCGGATGGGCGATGAGCGCAATGCCGGAGAGCGGCGCGTCCGGCACGTTGCAGACGACCTCCAGAGCCCCCGCCGGGCCGTCGACTGTCAATCGCTCGGTTGTGCGCGGCGTCAAATCTTCAGTCGCTCGACGACTTCGCCGCCCACCACGTGGCGGTCGATGATCTCGTCGATGTCGTCACGGTCGACATAGGTGTACCAGACGGCATCCGGATAGACGACCAGCACCGGGCCTTCCTCGCACCGGTCGAGGCATCCCGCCTTGTTGATGCGCACGTGTCCCGGACCGTTCAGGCCGAGCGCCTTGATGCGGCCCTTCGCGTACTGCTGCATGTCCATCGCGCCGCTGTCGGCGCAGCATTTCTCCGGCGCCTCGCGCTTGTTGCAGCAGAAGAAGACGTGTTTGGCGTAGTAGCTCATGTCGGGACCGAAGGCGCGGCGAACGCTCCGCGCGGCAGATCCGCGCCGCGCATCGTTCAGGGAAACGGCAAGCCGCCAAGTATAACGGAGCGCGTGGGACGATCTCTTGCGCCGGTCAATCCGGTCGCCCCCACGCCGGCTTGCCGGCGAGCGCGAACAGCCAGGCTGCCGCAGCAATCGGCCAGACCAGCAATACCGAATGCGTCAGGCCGTTGAAGTTGAGCAGGTGGCCGTAGCGCCAGTTGAACAGCGTCAACGGCGCGGTCATTGCCGTCGCGTCGGTCGCGGCGAGAGGCAGGAGCAGCGACGACAACAGCGCAACCGCGCACGCGGCCACCTGGGCCGGACGCGGCAGGAACGCCGCCAGCAGCAGCGCGAGCGAACCGGCGGCGATGCCGATCGCCACGCCCGGCTTCAGCCAGGCTTCCCATGCGGCAGGCTTGAGCAGCATCCACGCGGCCAGTCCCTTCAGCATGAAAGCGAGCCCGATCAGCAGCAGCACTGCGCCGCCGACATGACGCCGTTCGCGCAGCAGCAGCGCGAGGAACAGCCCGACGCCGGCGAGCTGGAACGCCGATTGCGCGGCCTCCAGCATCGTCGCCGCGATGTCGGGCGACGGCGCGACGACGGCGGTCGCAAGCCCGGGATCGAAATTGACCGCGAACAGCGGGATGCCCGGATTGATCTGCGCCGTCAGCCACAGGGCCAGCAGCGCGATGCCGGTATCGCCCAGGCGTCCTTCGATGAACGCGCGCGCGCGCGCGCCGGACAGCAGCCGGCGCAGGCGCTCCGCGCGCACCAGCATCCCGCCAAGCAGACCGCCGACGACGGCGCCGCCAGCATTGGCGAGCAGGTCGACGAGATTGGCGGCGCGCGACGGGAGGAACATCTGCAGCGTCTCCATGCTGAATGAAAGCGTCACCCCCGCGGCGAGCGCGACGCCCGTGCGCACCAGCGGCGAAGCGCGACGCGGAATCAACGCGGCGAACATGCCGAAGGGCACATACGCCAGCGCATTGGCGATGACGTCGAAGCGCGTCCACTTGGGCGGCCACGGAGCGAGCGGCCAGAACGGCGTTCCCGGCGCCGGCGGTATCCATGGCGCGAACGGCTGCAGGCTCGCGTACGCGATCGCGACGCCATACAGGATGCCGAAAATATGCGGAAGAAACGTGCGCGGGCGCTGGGCGTTCATGTCGCCGCTAGGGCAGCGACCTGCGCACGACGGTTACCTTCTCGTGCCTGGCGATCTCGACGAATCCGGCTTCGGCAAACAATGCCGGCGAGCCATGGTAGTGGTCGGTCGCGGCCGTGTCCTCCGGCCCGACGATCCACGGAAACGCGTCGATCACGCGAATGCCGCGTGCGGTGAAATCCTCGATCGCGCCGGCGAGCAGCGCGCGCGCGACGCCGCGGCGGCGCCAGCTCGGCGCCGTGACGAAGCAGACGATCGCGGCCGCGTCGTGCGGTGCCACAGGAAGTGCAGGTGCGGCGATGCGCAGGCGCGCGCACGCGTGCTGCAGCTTGTGATACGGCTGCGCGTTGACCCAACCGACGACTTCGTCGCCGGCATAGGCGAGGAAACCTTCCATTTCGCCGGTGGCGATGCGCGCGTCCATGGCGTCGCGGTTGGCGGGGCCGTCGAATGCGGGCCAGGATACCGCGACCGGGACCTGATAGTAGTGGCAATAGCACGTCGCCCACTCCGGGTTGTCGGCGAACGCCGGTCCCGACTCATGGTCGAAGAAACGCAGGTAGTCCTTTGCCAGGCGAGGAGCCAGGCGCTCGATTCGGTAGATGACGGGTTGCGTCATCCCGACATCATAGAACGAGTCGGTGGGTTGGGCGCCGTGCCGGTCCAACCCGGCCGGCAACGTCCCGCGGCAGTCAGCGCGACGCCTTGATCTCGGTCCACATCTTGCCGCGCAGCCGGCGCTGCGCCGCCGTGAGATCCTTCAGCTGCTCGAGCTTGGCCTGCACCGCGGCATTCGGGAAAATCGCCTCGTTCCTGAGGAGCGCGGGGTTGATGTACTTCAGCGCATCGGTGTTGGGATTGCCCGAGCCGATGAGGTTGGTCAGCTCCGCCGAATTCTTCCCCTCGAGCATGAAGTTCATGAACTGCAACGCGAGGTCCGGCCGCGGCGCGTCCTTGTGGATCACCATGTTGTCGACCGCCAGCACCGCGCCTTCCTTCGGCATGCCTTGCAGGATCTTGAACTTGCGTCCCGCGGCCTGCGCATCGAGCCCGGCCTGGAAGATGTCGTTCGAGTACCCGTGCACCAGCCAGATGTTGCCGACGGTCAATTCCTTGATGTACGACGATGCGTTGAAGGCTGCCCAGTACGGCTTGGCGCGCTTGATGAGGTCGGACGCCTCCTTCCAGTGCTTTTCGTCCGTGTCGTTGGCGGAGTAGCCCAGATACTTGAGAGCCGCGGCGAACAGTTCGCTGGAACTGTCGAGGACCGTCACGCGGCCCTTGATCTTCTCCAGGTACTTCGGCTCGAAGATCACGGCCCATGTGTCGGTGGGAAGACCCAGCTCCTTCATCTTCTCGGCGTTGTAGCCCAGGATCGTCGTCGACATCGCGTACGGCACCGAGAACTTGTTGTCCGGGTCGAACGGCGTGTTCATGTAGACGGGATTGATGTTCTTGAGGTTGGTGAGCTTCGCCTTGTCGATGGGCAGCAGCTGGCCGCCCTTGATCAGCGGCTGCACGGCGTTGGATGTGGGCACCAGGATGTCGTAGCCCTTCGCCCCTGCGGCCAGCTTGGCCAGCAGCTCCTCGTTGTCCGAGTAGTAGGTCTGCTTGACCTCGCACTTGCACTGCTCCTCGAACCTCTTCACGGTTTCCGGCGCGATGTAATTGTTCCAGTTGTAGAGGTTGAGCGTGTCCTTGGCGAAGGCCGGCAGCGCGGCCAGGCAGAACAGGACAACGAGTGCGCGTTTCATCATCTTCATGACTCCTCGTTGGAGCGGAGCAGGCTTGGGGAAAGCTTGGTGGCGACGACGATCAGGAACAACGTCAGCAGCATCAGCAGCGTTGACACGGCGTTGACTTCGGGCGTGACCGCGATCTTGATCATCGAGTAGATCTGCAGCGGCAACGTCACGGTGCCGGCGCCGGCGGTGAAGAAGGTGATCACGAAGTCGTCGATCGACAGCGTGAAGGCCATCAGCGCGCCTGCGATCACGCCGGGCATGATCAGCGGCAGCGTGACGAAGCGGAAGGACTGCCACGGCGAGGCGCCGCAATCGCGCGCCGCCTCGGTGAGGCTCTCGTCCATCCCGGCCAGCCGGGACCGGACGACGATGGCGACGAAGCCGATGCAGAACGCGATGTGCGCCAGCGTGACAGAGACGAGGCCCAGCGTGAAATTGAGCAGCACGAAGAATATGAGCAGCGACACGCCCATCAGGATCTCGGGTATCGCGATCGGAGTCAGCACGAGGATGGGCAGCAGCCGCAGCTTGTACTTGTGCATCGCCACGCCGGCCATCGTGCCCAGCACCGTGGACACGAGGCTCGTCACGAAGCCGATGATCAGAGAGTTGGCCGCCGCGGCCTGCATCTCGCCGTTTTGCGCCAGTTTGCGGTACCAGTCCAGCGTGAAGCCGACCCATTCCGCATTGAGCCGCGAATCGTTGAACGAATAGACGACGACGATGACCAGCGGCAGGTACAGGAACGCGTAGCCGGCGATCGCCGCCGCCCACAGCCACGCCGATCGCCTCTGAGAACTAGGCACCGGACGCCTCCCGTCGCGTGCTGCGCGAGCCGACCCACGCGGCCAATCCGGCCAGCGCCAGCGCCGCCAGCGTCAGCACGATGGAGAGCACGCTGCCGAACGGCCAGTCGCGCGTCTCCAGGAACTGCTGCTTGATCACGTTGCCGATCAGGCTGTCGTCCGGGCCGCCCAGGATGTCGGGGATCGCGAATATGCCCAGCGCCGGGATGAACACCAGCGCCGCGCCGGCATAGACACCGGGCAGCGACAGCGGAAACGTGATGCGCCAGAAGCGCTGCCAGGTATTGGCGCCCAGGTCCTGCGCGGCGTCGAGCAGCGCCTGGTCGTGCTTCTCCAGGTTGGCGTAGAGCGGCAGCACCATGAACGGCAGATGCACGTACACGAGGCACACCAGCACCGCGAACGAACTGAACAGCAGCGACACGGGTCCGGCGCCGAACCACGCCAGCAGGCCGTTGACGGTGCGCGCGAGCGCGGCCTGCGGTCCCAGCACGATCATCCACGCGTAGACGCGGATCAGGAAGTTCGACCAGAACGGCAGGATCACCAGCAGCAGCAGCAGGTCGCGGTGCTTCTTCGGGCTGCGGGCGATCAGCGTGGCCAGCGGATACGCGATCACCAGGCAGATGAGCGTCGTCAGCAGTGCGTAGACGAGCGACTTGACGAAGATCTGCGCGTAAACGGGCTCCGTGAAGAACCTGACATAACTGTCGACGTTGAGATCGGACTTGCCGGCTTCGTCGACCAGCGGAGCCAGGCCGCCGAACTCGCCCGGCGTGCGAAACGATGCCAGCACCATGATCAGCGCCGGAACCGCGAAGAACAACAGCAGATAGACGATCGGCGGCCCGCTGACCAGCCATTTTCCCGCCGCTTCGCCGCGCCGCTGCATCGGGCTCATCCGGAAATGAAGTGTCCGGCCGCGGACGGCCAGCTCAATTCGACGGCGTCGCCGACCTCGTGGAATTTGGTGCGGCCCGCGGCCGAGTTGGCCGACAGCGCCTCGATCGTCGCGCCGCCGTCGGTGGTCACGATGTAGACGGTGACGTCGCCGTGATACAGGAAGTCCGACACGGTGCCGCGGAAGTGGTTGTCCGCCGCGGCGTCGGGCGCTCCACTGTGCAGGCTGATCTTTTCCGGGCGCAGCGCGATCGCGCCCTCGTCGCCCGCCGCCATCGTGCTCGTCGCGGCGACCTTGACCTGGCCTAACCCGCGCACGTCGACCGCGACCGTGCCTGCCGCGTTGGCGGCCACCGGTCCGACGAGCAGGTTGCAGGTGCCGATGAAGTCGGCGACGAAACGCGTCCTGGGGAAGCTGTAGATGCGCGACGGCGCGTCGAGCTGTTCGACGCGGCCACCGTTCATGACCGCGATGCGGTGCGACAGCGCCAGCGCCTCCGTCTGGTCATGGGTGACGTAGACGAACGTGATGCCGACCTCTTTCTGCAGGTTGATGAGCTCGATCTGCATTTCCTCGCGCAGCTTGGCGTCGAGCGCGGCCAGCGGCTCGTCCAGCAGCAGCACCGACGGATGGGTGACCAGCGCGCGCGCAATGGCGACGCGCTGCTTCTGGCCGCCCGACAGTTCGTGCGGAAAGCGCCTGCCGAACCCGGTCAGGCGCACGTCCTCGAGCGCCTCGGCGACCTTGCCACCGATATCCGCCGCCGCGGTCTTCGCCATCTTGAGCGGAAACGCGACGTTGCCCTCGACCGTCATGTGCGGGAACAGCGCGTAGCTCTGGAACACCGTGCGCACGGGCCGCGCCTCGGGCGGGCGGCCGGACAGGTCCTCGCCATTCAACAGGATGCGGCCGCCATCGGGCAGGTCGAACCCGGCAATCATCCGCAGCAGCGTCGTCTTGCCGCATCCGGAGGGGCCGAGCAGCGTGAAGAATTCTCCGGCCTCGATGGCAAGGCTGACACCGTCGACGGCGGTGAAGTCGCCAAAGCGGCGCGTGACGTCCTGGATTTCGAGCAGCGCCATCTAAGGGGGCAGCGGTCTTAAGTTACCGTGAGGGGCGGCGCCGGAATTGTATCAGCCGTGTAGAGCGCGGTGCGGCGTGGTATTTTCGCGCCATGCCCGAGCCGCCCAAGCCATCGCTGCTGCAGCAGCTGCGCACGCAATCCGACGCGCTGCGCGCGCAGGACACTGCCGCGCGGCAGCCGTTCGAGGCGGCGGTGCAGGCCATCGACAGCAGCCTTTGGCGCGCCTTTCGCTGGCTGGACGAGGCGCTGGGACACCTCGAAGTGATCCGGCCGAAGGTCGCGCACCTGTTTCCGCTGGACGGAATCCTCACAGTAACCCAGCCGCATTTCGACCGCGGATTCATGGCGTTCAGGCGCGGTGCGTTCGCCGGCGTCGACGTTCTTTCCTACATCGAGATGTTCTACCGGCTCGCCGGGTCGGCACCGTTCATCCTGCGCGTCAACCCCGCGGCAGCCTCCGGCATCGAGGAGCGCCTGCGCGCGGCGCCGATGCAGTTCCAGTACCAGACCGAGCAGGACGCGGCAAAGGTCGTTCGCTACGGCCTGTTCCACGTGCAGCCGATCGTCTCGGCATCCGTGCGCTTCCAGCCCGACTATGCGCGCCAGGTCGTGGACGTGACGCTGCGCAATGTCGACCGTTTCGAGTCGGTCGTTCTCGAGTTTGCGCCGGAGCGTCTCGACGAACCGGCGCTGGAGGATCTCGTCAAGTTCATGCTGGGAGAGGAAAGCGGCTTCCTTCGCCGCGCGCCGCTTGCGTTGATCAAGCGGCGCAATGACGACAAGCCTGTGGCGCCGTCTTCGTCCGGCTCCGCGCCAGGACGACGCGCGTAATCGCAGTTTCGAGTGGTCAGACCTGCCGGCGGATCAGCAGGAATATCACGATCACGAGCAGCACCGCGATGGCGCCGAGCCAGCGATTGCGGGTCTTCTGCGCTGCGGCGAGTTCGGCGACGGTGGTATCCGACGCAGCAGCGGGCGCCAGCAGGCGCTGGTGCAGCAGGCGGGGTATTTCCGGCAGCGCGGCCACGATGTACGGCGCTTCCGCGATCAGGCGGCGCTGCAGCGCCGGCAATCCGATCTGCTCCTGCATCCAGCGCTCGAGGAAGGGCTTGGCCGTCACCCACAGGTCGAGGTCGGGATAGAGTTGCCGGCCGAGGCCTTCGACGTTCAGCAATGTCTTCTGCAGCAATGTCAGCTGCGGCTGGATCTGCACGTTGAAGCGGCGCGACGCGCGGAACAGCGACACCAGCACCTTGCCGAGCGAGATTTCCCTCAGCGGGCGGTCGAAGATCGGCTCCAGGACGACGCGGATCTCCGCCTCGAGTTCGTCCACGCGCGTGTCGGGCGGCACCCAGCCGGATTCGATGTGCGCCGTCGCGACGCGGTGGTAATCGCGGCGGAAGAACGCGAGGAAATTCTGCGCCAGGTAGCTCTTGTCGGTCTCGGAGAGCGTGCCCATGATGCCGAAGTCGAGCGCGATGTACTTGCCGTGGTTCGATCCGTCGGTCGCGATGAAAATGTTCCCGGGGTGCATGTCCGCGTGGAAGAAGCCGTCGCGGAACACCTGCGTGAAGAATATTTCCACGCCTGAGCGCGCCAGCCGCCGGAAGTCGATGCCCGCGCTGCGCAGTTCCTCGGTCCGTCCGATCGGGATGCCCGCCATGCGTTCCATCACCAGCACTTCCTGCGTCGTCCAATCCCACACGATTTCCGGCACCAGCAGCAACGGCGAATGCTTGAAGTTACGGCGCAGTTGCGAGCAGTTCGCCGCCTCGCGCGTCAAGTCCAGCTCGTCGCGAATGGTCTTTTCGAATTCGCCGACCACCGCCCGCGGCCGCAAGCGCTTGCCGTCGGCCCACAGCGTCTCCACGAGGCCCGCGGCCGTGTGCATCAGCGCCAGGTCGTGCTCGATGACCTTGTGGATGTCCGGGCGCAGGACCTTCACGGCCACCGGCCTGCCGTTGGGCAGTTCCGCGAAATGCACCTGCGCCACCGACGCGCTGGCCACAGGCGTCAGGTCGAAAGTCTTGAAGACCTGGTCGACCGGTTTGCCGTAGGCGCGAGCCAGCGTCGCCAGCACTTGCTCCGCGGGAAACGGCGGCACGCGATCCTGCAGCTTGGCCAGTTCGTCCGCGATGTCGGGTGGAAGGAGGTCGCGGCGCGTCGAGAGCATCTGCCCGAACTTGACGAACAGGGGCCCCAGCGCCTGCAGCGCCTCGCGCAGGCGGACGGCGCGTGGCTGCGAAAGGTCGCGCCAGAACAGCACGCGGTTGACCAGCGGCCGCAGCGGACGCACGCGGTGGTGGCCGAGCACGAATTCGTCCAGGCCGAACCGCATCGCGACGATGTGGATGCGGACCAAGCGGGCAATGCGCATCATGTCGGCATTCTACGGGACGCGCGATGAATGCTTGTGGGCCTTTGCTTGTACCCCATTGCTTGAGACCCAATGCCGCGCGCGGCATTGGTTAGGCAGATCGCCGCCGTGGGACCGGCGCCTCAGCCTTGCAGCGGCTTCGGCTTGCGCGCAGCGGCGCGCGCGGACAATGCGTCGAAGCGACGCTGCAGCGCGTCGCTGCGCTCCGCGACGTCGCCGACACCTTCCGTGAACTGCCGCATTTGCGCGCTCCGCGCGAGCAGGCCGGCCTCGTCGCGTGCATAGCTCGTCACGCCTTCGGTGACGCGTTGCGCGGCGTACTCCGGAAACGCGAGCAGCCGGCGTCCGGCATCGGCGACGCGCTGACCGACCAGCGGGCCCAGTGCCTTGGCCAGCGCGGCTTCGACGAACCAAGGCAGCGTGCGGGCGAGTTCCTTCAGCGCGCCACCGAGTTCGGCGTCCCCTTCCTCGCGCACGAATTCGTTCCAGCGCGCCGGATTGGACAGGAATGTCGGCACCGACAGCGGCGGCAGCACCAGCGAGAGATCCGCGGGGACGGAAGCTTCGGCCGTTTCCAGCGTGCCACCGTCGGCGATCCGGAAGCGCGTGGACGCCGGGCCGACCGTCAGCGTGAACACGCGTCCGGCGAAGGGTGCCAGCTTTTCGCGCGCCCAGAGCTCCTGCTCGAGGACGGAGTTGGCGATGCGCACGGGCGCCGCCGCCGGATCGGGCAGTTTCATGCCGGTTGCCGGATCCCTGCCAGCAGCCATCCGGTCTTGCCGTCGACTGGCTTGACCAGGTTCCAGACTTCGTCGAACGGCTTCGGAAGCACTGCGCCGTCCTCGCGCAGCGTGCCCTGGAAATGGACGCTGGCCCAATGGCTGTTGCCTTCCGTGGCAACCTCGAGCACGTTGGCTTCGAGCGCCGTCACGTCCGTCGCGACATGCGTGCCCCGCTCGGCGATTTCCTTGTCGATTTCGGCAAACATCTCGGGCGTGAGCACATCGGCCAGCGCCTTGCGGTCACCGGCATCGTAGGCGGCCTGCAATTTGCGGAATTGCAGCGTCGCCTGCTGCACGAAACGCGCAGCGTCGAAACCCGGCGGATATCTGCCGCCCGCAACCGCTTCCGTGGCCGCCGAGTTGCTTCCGAAAGCGGGTTCGAACGCGTTGGATCGTTCCGCAATCGCGGGCGGCATCGGCGCCACCGGACCACCGGCCGCTGCGCCGGCATATTGCATCGGCGCGCGCGGGGCCCCGCGGCGCCCGAGGAACATCCGGATGAGGAACAGTCCGCCGAAAACGAGCAGCGCGAGCATGAGGATGCTCGCGAATCCCTCCGACAACCCGAAATGCGACAGCAGCGCGGCGAGGCCGATGCCGGCGGCGAGTCCTGCGAGCGGTCCCAGCCAGCGCGACGCACCCGACGCAGCAGGTGCCGCCTTGGGCGGAATCCCCGGCGCAGCCGCGGCCGGATTTGTGGGCGCGACGTTAGGCGCCGCAGCAGGCGGCGGCGTTGCCTGGCGCTGTGCGCCGAGGCTGCGTCCTCCGCCTAAGCGCCGGGCCTCGGCCGTATCCGTGGCCACGACGGCTGTCGCGGCAAGCGCGGCGAGCGCGAGAATCAGGAATCGCTTCATTTTATGTCTCCAGGTTTCACTGCGGGCGCTAGTACACCCAGCCCACGTGCACGGCGACCACGCCCGCGGTCAGGTTGTGGAATTCGACGCGGTCGAAGCCGGCGTCGCGCATCATCTGCTTCAGCGTTTCCTGGTCCGGGTGGACGCGGATGGATTCGGCCAGGTAACGATAACTCGCGTCGTCCTTGGCGATCAACTTGCCCAGCCTCGGCAGCACATTGAAGCTGTACCAGTCGTAGGCGGGCGCCAGCGCGGCATTCACGCGCGAGAACTCCAGCACGACCGCGACTCCGCCGGGAGCGAGCACGCGCCGCATTTCGGCGAGTGCTGCCTCCTTGCGCGTGACATTGCGCAGGCCGAAGGCGATGGAGACGACGTCGAATCCGCGCGCCGCGAACGGCAGCGCCTCGGCATTGCATTGGATCGTGGGCAGCGCGAGCCCCGCATTGAGCAGCTTGTCGCGGCCCTCGGCCAGCATCGCGCCATTGATATCGGTGTGCACGACGGTTCCGGTCGGACCGACGCGGGCCGCGAACAGCCTTGCCAGGTCGCCGGTGCCTCCCGCCAGGTCCAGTACGCGCTGACCCGTGCGCGCGCCGGTCAGATGCACGGCGAAGCGCTTCCACAGCCGGTGCAGTCCCCCGGACATGACGTCGTTCATCACGTCGTACTTGGTGGCCACCGAGTCGAACACGCCCCGGACCCGTCGGGTCTTTTCCTCGGGCGACACCTCGTCGTAGCCGAATTGCATCCGCGGTTCGTTCATCGCCTCAACCTTTGCCCTGCGGGTCCCGGCTCGCGCCGGCCGCCTCGATCCTGGCCAGATAGCGTTGCCACAACTCGTCCTGGCGGACGCCCAAGTCGTACAGATAGTCCCACGAGTAGATGCCGGAATCGTGTCCGTCCGAGAACGTCGGCCGTATCGCGTAGTGGCCGACCGGCTCGAGACCGGTGATCGTCACGTCGCGCTTGCCGACCTGCAGCGTCTCCTGGCCGGGGCCGTGTCCCCGCACTTCGGCCGATGGCGAGTTCACGCGCAGGAATTCGCACGGCAGGCGAAACACGATGCCGCGCGGAAACACGAGTTCGAGCACGCGCGAAGCCTGATGCAGCTTGATCTCGGTGGGCAGCGGGGTCTTTGCGTCTAGGCCGGCCATGGCGAATTCGGGCAGCGGATAGGACGAATATGGGGGAGGAACAGCGTAGCACAAGCCGCCATCGGCACCCGTTTGGACGGTCAACCCGCTGACAGGCTCGGATTGGCTGTTACCTCACCTGCGCGCAACCGAGCGGGGAGCGAAGCGACCTGTGATCGGCGCGCTTCCGCCGGTCTGCTCGAAAAGCGCCGGGCCTCGGGCTCTTTTTGCCGTCGAGTTAGGGTGAGAACTGGACGTGTCGCCCTCGCGCGTCGACTCGCAATTGCCGTCGATCCCCTTGCTCCGCATGGGGCCCCTCGCCGGCTGCTCGCGCCGCGGCCCCTCGACTTCCGCGCTTGCCTATATTTGATTGTTCGTCGTCTCCGGCACGACGTCGAGATTGCCGATGCCGGCGAACACGTTGCGATTCTTCGCCTCCTTGCCGTGCAGCTTGATCTCGAGCCGCAGGTCGTTCAGCGAATCGGCGTTGCGCAGCGCGTCCTCGTAGGTGATGAGGCCCGCCTCGTACAGCTCGAACAGCGACTGGTCGAAGGTCTGCATGCCGAGCTCGCGCGACTTCTTCATGATTTCCTTGATGCCTGAGACGTCGCCCTTGAAGATCAGGTCGGAGATGAGCGGCGAATTCAGCATGACTTCCACCGCCGGCACGCGGCCCTTGCCATCGCGGCGCGGGATCAGCCGTTGCGCGACGAACGCACGGATGTTGAGCGAGAGGTCCATCAGCAGTTGCGCGCGCCGCTCTTCCGGGAAGAAGTTGATGATCCGGTCGAGACCCTGGTTGGTGCTGTTGGCGTGCAGCGTGGTCAGGCACAGGTGGCCGGTTTCGGCAAAGGCGACCGCATAGTCCATCGTGTTGCGTTCGCGCACTTCGCCGATCAGGATGACGTCGGGCGCCTGCCGCAGCGAATTCTTGAGCGCGGTCTCCCACGCGTCGGTGTCCACGCCCACCTCGCGCTGGGTCATGATGCAATTGCGGTGCTCGTGGACGAATTCGATCGGGTCCTCGATCGTGATGATGTGCCCGTAGCTGTTCTCGTTGCGGTACCCGAGCAGCGACGCCATCGACGTCGACTTGCCGGCGCCGGTGGCGCCGATGAACATCATGATGCCGCGCTTGGACATGATGATGTCCTTGAGCACCGGCGGCAGGCCCAGGTCCTCGAACTTGGGGATTTCCATCGTGATCGTGCGCAGCACCATGCCCACGCGGGCCTGCTGCACGAAGGCATTGACACGGAAGCGGCCGATGCCCGGCGGGCTGATCGCGAAGTTGCATTCCTTCGTGCTTTCGAATTCCGCCGCCTGCTTGTCGTTCATCACGCTGCGCACCAACTCGATCGTGTGCTGCGCGGAAAGCTGGGTCTTCGACACCGGCGTGATCTTGCCGTCGACCTTGATCGCCGGCGGAAAGTTGGCGGTGATGAAAAGGTCCGACCCCCTCTGCTTGACCAGCAAATCAAGCAGTTCGTGGATGAATTTGGTGGCGCGTTCGCGTTCCATGGTGCGGCTCCTGCCCTAGGGTTCGGCGGGCGAGAAAGGTGAGGTCGGGGTCGAGTCGGGCGATTGAGGCTTGGGTCAGCCACCCATGAAGAGTTCCTTGTTCACGGCCCGGTTGCGCGCCTCGGCGACGTTCACCTGGTTGCGCCGCACGAGGTCCACCAGGCACTGGTCGAGCGTCTGCATGCCGATCGACTGCGACGTCTGTATCGCCGAGTACATCTGCGCGATCTTGTTCTCGCGGATCAGGTTGCGGATGGCGGCGGTGCCGATCATGATTTCATGCGCGGCAATCCGGCCCTGGCCGTCCTTGGTCTTGAGCAGCGTCTGCGCAACGACGGAGACGAGGGACTCGGACAGCATCGCGCGCACCATTTCCTTTTCCGCCGCGGGAAACACGTCGATGATCCGGTCGATGGTCTTGGCCGCCGAACTGGTGTGCAGCGTGCCGAACACGAGGTGGCCGGTCTCGGCGGCGGTGAGCGCCAGCCGGATCGTCTCGAGGTCGCGCATTTCGCCGACGAGGATGTAGTCGGGGTCTTCGCGCAGCGCGCTGCGCAGTGCGTTGGCGAACGACAGCGTATGGGGGCCGACTTCGCGCTGGTTGATCAGGCACTTCTTCGACTCGTGCAGGAATTCGATCGGATCCTCGATCGTCAGCACGTGGCCGTATTCATTCTCGTTGACGTGATTGACCATCGCTGCCAGCGTCGTCGACTTGCCGGAACCCGTCGGGCCGGTGCACAGGATGAGGCCGCGCGGCCGGTCGGTCAGTTCGGCGAAGACCTTCGGCGCGTTGAGTTCCTCGAGCGACAGCACCTTGGCCGGAATCGTCCGGAAGGCCGCCGCCGCGCCGCGTTGCTGGACGAACGCGTTGACGCGGAACCGCGCGAGGTTGGGCACGGCGAACGAAAAGTCGCACTCGAGGTGTTCCTCGTACATCTTGCGCTGCGCGTCGCTCATGATGTCGTACACCATGGCGTGCACGTCCTCGTGCTCCATCGGCGGCAGGTTGATGCGCCGGATGTCGCCGTGGACGCGGATCATGGGCGGCAGGCCCGCCGAAAGATGGAGGTCCGACGCCTTGTTCTTGACGGCAAAGGCCAGGAGTTCGGTAATGTCCATCTATAATCCCTTTTCCCGCGACATTGACCTGTTCTGGCATGCAAACCGCGTGCCACGGCCCTGCGACGATGGGTCCAAACGATTATGAGCCACTATGAGAAGGCGTGGCAAGCCGTTGCCGAGCGCATCGAAAGGGCTGTTCAGGCCGCGGGACGCGCCGCCGGATCGGTGCGGTTGCTGGCGGTTTCGAAGACGTTTCCAGCCGATGCGGTGCGTGCCGTCCATGCGGCGGGTCAGCGATCCTTCGGCGAGAACCATGTTCAGGAAGGCGCGGCCAAGCGGCAGGCGACTGCCGACCTGCCTGACGTCGTGTGGCACCTGATCGGGCCGCTGCAGGGCAACAAGACGCGCCTGGCGGCCGAAACCTTCGACTGGGTGGAAAGCGTGGACCGCCTGAAGATCGCGCAGCGGCTGTCGGCGCAGCGACCGACGGATCGCGGGCCTCTGGACATATGCGTGCAGGTGAACGTCAGCGGAGAAGCGTCGAAAAGCGGGGTCGCCCCCGACGAGGCACTGGCGCTCGCGCTGGCTGTCGCCGACCTGCCGCGAATCCGCATGCGCGGAATCATGGGCATTCCGGCGCCCACGGAGGATCCGGCGCAACAGCGGGCGCAATTTCGCCGCCTGCGGGAATGCCTCGAGAGCTGCATCGAGGCAGGATTGCCGCTGGACACGCTGTCGATGGGCATGTCGGCGGATCTCGAAGCCGCGATCGCAGAAGGATCGACGCAGGTGCGCGTGGGCACGGCTATTTTTGGAGCGAGGTGAGCGGGTGAAAACGGGAATCCGGCGATGAACATCACCTTCATGGGCGGCGGCAACATGGCCACCGCAATCATCGGCGGACTGATCGGCGGCGGGTCCGACGCGCGCGAGTTTCGCGTCGTCGAATCACTTGCCTCGCAACAGGACAAGCTGGTGGGACGGTTTCCGGGGATCGGGATCTTCGGCGAGGCATCGGCGGGCGCCATCGACGGCGCGGACATCGTCGTGCTGGCGGTGAAGCCGCAGCAGATGCGCGAAGCCGCGCAGTCGGTCGCCGCGCATGTCGCCGACGTGCCGGTGGTGATGTCCATCGCGGCCGGCGTGCGTTTGAGCGACATGTCGCGCTGGATGAACGGCTATCCGCGTCTTGTCCGCGCGATGCCCAACACGCCCGCGTTGATCCGTGAAGGCATCAGCGGCGCGTTCGCGCTGCCGGATGCGGGCGCGCGCGGGCGCAAGCTCGCCCAACGCGTGCTCGAAGGCGTCGGCGCGGTGCTGTGGGTCGTCCGCGAAGAGCTGCTCGACGCCGTTACGGGCGTGTCCGGCAGCGGACCTGCCTACGTGTTCTACTTTCTCGAGGGCCTGGAACAGGCCGCGCAGGAGCTGGGTTTCACCAAGGAGGAGGCGCGCACTCTGGCGTATGCGACATTTGCCGGAACCATCAAGCTTGCGTCCGGCTCGGACCTGGAACCGGGAATCCTGCGCGCGCAGGTCACGTCCAAAGGCGGCACCACCGAGCGCGCCATCGGAATGCTCGAAACGGAATCGGTGAAAACGCATTTCGTCGCGGCGGTGAAGGCCGCCGCGGTGCGCGCGAAGGAGTTGGGCGATGCGCTCGGATCCGAGACCTAGCGTTCCACGGCGGCCATCATGACCGAACAAGTGATCCGGTACCTGCTCGATGTCGTGTTCGGGCTCTTCACCTACGCGTTGCTGCTGCGTTTCGCCATGCAGCTGTTGCGGGCGCCGTTCCGCAACCCGCTCGGGCAGGCCGTCATCGCGCTGACCGACTGGATCGTCAAGCCGCTGCGCCGCATCGTGCCGGGATGGAAGGGTGTCGACTGGGCGTCGCTGCTGGCGCTGTTCGTCTTCCAGTTCCTGTGGCTGCTGTCGTACAACCTCGTATTCGGCGGATTCAGCCTGACCGGCGCCGGGGTGCCGTTCCTGCTCGCCGCGACGCTGATCGCCTTGTTGAAGGCCGCGATCTGGCTGTTCATCATCGTCGTGTTCGCCCAGGCGATTCTGTCGTGGGTCGCGCCCGACGGACCGTTGTCGGGAACGCTCAACGCGCTCACCTTTCCGTTCCTGCGTCCGGTGCGCAAGATCCTGCCGCCGATCGGAGGCACGCTCGACCTCTCCCCGCTGGTCGTCATCGTCATTGCCCAGATTGCGCTGATGACGATCGTGCCCTGGCTCGAATCGGCGCTGACGCGATTGTTCCTCTGACATGCGCGTCGCGTGGCGGCGCGAGGAAATTGCGGGCGGCGAGACGGCCATCGTGCTGGCGCTGCACGTGCAGCCGGGGGCCAAGCGTACCGAAGTGGCGGGCACGCATGGCGAAGGGACGCAAATGAGGCTGAAGCTCCGGCTGGCGGCGCCGCCCGTCGACGGCAAGGCGAACGCGCAATTGCTTAGCTTCCTGGCCGAGGCCTTCGGCGTGCCGCGCCGTGATGTGACTCTGGTGCGCGGCGACGCGTCGCGGGAGAAGATCGTGCGCATCGTTCGCCCGCGGATGCGGCCGGACCTGGAATGGGAATGAACGTCGCCGATCAGCGAGCCGCCGGCAAGCGCGTTGGCGATGCGCACGAATTCACCGACCGGCAAAGTCTCGCCGCGGCAGCCGGGGTCGAGCCCCATGCGCCTTAGCGCCGCCTCGTCGCACAGCGCGGAAAGCGCATTGCGCAGCGTCTTGCGGCGTTGCCCGAAGGCAGCGGCGACGACGCGCGCGAACAACGGCGGGTCGGTGATTTGCGGCTTGGCCGCGCCCAGCGGCACCAGACGCGCAATGGCCGATTCGACCTTGGGCGCAGGGCGAAACGCGCCCGGCGGCACGACGAACAGGCGCCGGATCGCGAACTTCACCTGCAGCATGACCGTCAGCCTGCCGTAGTCGGCGGTGCCCGGCTCGGCCGTCATCCGCGCCACGACCTCCCGCTGCAGCATGACATGCAGGTCGCGCAGGCGTTCGTCGAACGACGCGAGATGAAAGAGCAGCGGGGAGCTGATGTTGTACGGCAGGTTGCCCACGATGCGCAGGTCCGCCGGCAGCGACGCGAAATCGAATGCGAGCGCATCGGCCACGTGCAATGTGAGTTGCGCCGCGCGAGAATTGCTCGCGCAGGCGCGCCGCCAGATCGCGATCGATTTCGATGGCCGTGACGTGTCCCGCGCGCTCGATCAGCCCGCCGGTGATCGCGGCCAGGCCCGGACCGATCTCGACCACGTTCTCCCCGGGCCGCGGATCGACGGCGTCGACGATGCGCGCCGTGTAGTGCGGGTCGGCGAGGAAGTTCTGGCCGAATCTCTTGCGGGCGACGTGGCCATCGCATAGAGATCGCTAGGCGCCCGCGGCGCGGTTCGCAAGCTCGATGGCGAGGTCCACGGCCGCGATCAGGCTGCCCGGATCGGCCGTCCCGGCGAGCGCGGGATCGCCCGCGAGATCGAGCGCCGTGCCGTGATCCACGGACGTGCGTGGAAACGGCAGGCCGAGCGTGACGTTGATGCCCTGCCCGAAGCTCGCCGCTTTCAGCACGGGCAGGCCCTGGTCGTGATACATCGCGACCACGGCGTCGTAGTGGCGAACGTGGTCGGGGACGAACAACGTGTCGGCGGACAGCGGGCCGGCGATGCCGTCGAATCCGTTGGCGCGCGCATCGGCGATGGCCGGGGCGATCACGTCGATTTCCTCGCGGCCGAGGTGTCCGCCTTCGCCGGCGTGGGGATTCAGCCCGCACACCGCGATGCGCGGCGCGGCGATTCCGAACTTCGACTGCAGCTCGCGGCCGACGATGAGCAGCGTCTCGGCCACCGCCGAGCGCGTGAGCGCGGCGGGCACGTCCTTGAGCGCGACGTGCGTCGTGGCCAGCGCGACCCGCAACGGCGCGTCCTTCGCGCCGCCGACCAGCAGCATCACCACGCGCGGCGTGTGCGTGCGGGCCGCGAAGAATTCGGTGTGGCCCGAAAACGCAATGCCCGCGTCCATGATGACGCTCTTCTGCACCGGCGCCGTGACGAGCGCCGCGAAAGCGCCGGTCGCGCAGGCATCGCACGCGTGCTCCAGCAGCGTGACCACGCTGCGGGCGTTGGTCGGATCCGGATGTCCGGGGGTGACCGGCGCGGCGAGGGGCTGGTGCCAGATCTCCACCACGCCGCCGGCGGGCGCGTACGCCAGCGCATCGAATTCCGCATAGCGCGGCCGGGCGCCGATGCGCGCGGCCCGTGCCTCCAGCAACGCGCGGTCGCCGAGGATGACGAGGCGCGCCGGAAACGGCGTTTCGCGCATGGCGTTGCGCAAGCAGTGCGACCAGTTCGGGGCCGATCCCCGCGGGCTCCCCGGAGGTTATCGCCAGCGCGGGCCGGTTCATGGCGATGTCACAACGGCAGCGCTTCCTGCCCCGCGTCGCCGAAGAATTCGACCTTGACGCCGGCGTCCGCATGCACGACGCCATCGACGATCTTCACCTGCGCGAAATCGCGTCATGTCGTGCGTCGGGCTTGCCGAACACCCACAGCATCTCCAGCGGCCTGGCGGCGTCGATTTCGCCGGTATGCTGCACGGCGCGGCCGAGCGGGCAGCGCGCGGCCCTCGCGTCCGAACACCGGGAACTGGTCCAGCTTGGCGCGATACCGGATCACCTGCCTTCCCGCAAAGCGCTGGCGTGTGTTGAGGTCGTACCAGTTTCCCGGCGGCAGCGCGATTTCCACGTCGCCGCCATCGCGCAGGATCGGCGCGACGAGCAGCGCGTCGCCGCACATGAACTGCGTCTCGAAATCCCGCACCAGCGCGTTGCCGGGGAACGCGAGCGGCATCGCGCGCATGACCGGCAAGCCATTGCGCGTGGCTTGCGCGATCACGGTTTCGAGATACGGGATGAGCCGGTACCTGAACGCGAGCCATTTGCGGCAGATCGCTTCCGTTTCGGGACCGTAGATCCAGGGCTCGCGCTCGCCCAGGCCGTGCATCCGGATGTGGGAACAGAAGACGGTCGCCTGCAGCCAGCGCACATAGAGCTCCGCGGAGGGCTGCGTCGAGCCGTAGAAGCCGCCGATGTCCGAGCTGTGGTACGGATTGCCGCTCATGCCCCACGACAGGCCGCCGCGCAGGCTTGCGGCGAGTCCTTCCCAATCGCTTTGCGGCAGTCCGCCCCAACCCAGCGGAAAGCGCTGGCTGCCGGCCCAGCCGGAACGGCTCCAGACCATCGGCAGCGATCCCTCGGGCAGGAATTTCTGCGTCGCTTCGAACACGCACTTGTTGTAGAGCAGCGGGTAGACGTTGTGAAGGCGCCGGCCCCGGTCGCCATTGGCCGCGATCGCATCGTCCGGGACCTGTTCGCCGTAGTCGCACAGCATGACGTCGACGCCGTCCTTGAAGAGTTGCCGATGCGCGTCGCGCCACCATGCGAATGCTTCCGGGTGCGTGAAGTCGACGATCCCGCTTTCGGGAAGCGGCGTCGGCGCATTGCCGGTCGTGCTCAGTTGCGATGACGTGTCCCAGAAGAACACGTAGGGATCGCCGTCGGACGTCTTCAACAGGTAGCCGCGCTGGGCGAGTTGCTGGAACAGCTTGTCGTGGATCGAAACGTACGGGTATTCCCATACGCAGACCTTGAGGTTGTGCGCGCGGATCTGGCCGAGCAACGCCGCGGCGTCGGGGAAGCGCTCCGGATCCCACTGGAAGTTGAAACGCGTCTGCACGTCCCACGCGGCACGACCGTCCAGCGTGAGCACGTCGCAGGGGATGCGCCGCTGCCGCAACTTGGCCGCGACCGCGATGGCGTCGCCCGGCGTCTTGTAGAAATGGCGCGAGACCCACAGCCCCAGGCTCCAGCGCGGGACCGCCGGCGACCTGCCGGTGATGTTGGTGTACGCGTCGAGCACTCCCGCGGGCGTGTCGGCGGCGAACAGGAACAGGTCGAGCGCTTCGTCGTCGACGACCACGGCATAGCTGCGATGCGACCAGTCCGGGTGTCCCACGCCGTGCGTCACCATGCCCGGCGTATGCACCCACGTCCCCCACGCGCCGCTGCCGGTACCGGGCCCCCATGCGAACGGCGTGTTCTTGTGCGAGAGACCCGTATTCACGCCCAGCGCATCCTCCACCTGCGAATGGATGAGCTGGCCGCGCTTGTTCAGCGGGCCGAATTTTTCGCCGAGTCCGTAGACGGGTTCGCCCGACGCAAGCGCCACCGCCGCGGTCCAGAGTCCGCCGCGCTTCACGCGCCCGAACGACGGCAGGCGCGTCCAGCCGCGAAAGTGCTCGTCGGTGATCGACGTGAGCAACGGCGCGCCCTTCCACAGCAACCGGAATCGCAGCGGCGCGCCGGTGATCTCGAGCACCGCGTCGTCGGCCGTGATCGTCCACCGGCCCGGCGCAGGTTGCGCGACGGTGCACGGCTTGGCGCGGCCGACGACCAGTCCATAGTCCGGACGCGCATTGGGGCCGAGCCGCAGCCTGAACGTGCCGTTGCCGTAGGCCGTGATTTCGAGGAGGTCGCCGGTGGACGTCGCGAAGGAAACGCCGGTCGACGTCGAGCCCAGGCTCTTCAGCGCTTCCAGGCGCAGGTAGGCAGTCGGGTCGAGAAGCATCGTGGTGTCGGTGCGCGCGGCGTCAGCCGGCGAATTGAGGTTCGGGCAATCCCGGAGTATCGACGGCGAGCGCGAAGATGCCTCCGGATTGCGGCAGGCGGGCGAGCTCGTCCGCTTCGCGCATCTGCCGCGCGCTGGTGACATAGAGCGTGCGCAGGTCCGCGCCGCCGAATGCGCACATCGTCGGACACATCGCCGGCGTCGCGTATTCGCGCAAGGATGCTGCCCTGCGGCGACAGCTTCACCACTTTGCCGCCGCGATAGAACGCGCTCCAGTAATTGCCGGCGCTGTCCACGGCGGCGCCGTCCGGCCGGTCGGTCTCGCCGGTCCACTGCGCGAACACGCGGGGACGCGACGGCGTGCCGGTAGCGGCGTCGTAGTCGTACGCGCGGACGACGTGCGCCGGCGTGTCGGCGTGGTACATCGTGCGGCCGTCGGGGCTCCACGCGAGGCCGTTGCTGATCATGATGTCGCGCAGGACTTCAGTGCGCGACAAGGTCGGGATCGACGCGAATCAGCGTCGCGGAATTCGCGTCGCGCGTTCTCGTTCATCGAACCGACGAAAAAGCGCCCGGCCGCATCGCAGCGGCCGTCGTTGAAGCGGTGGTGGGCCGGATCGTAGGGCGCGTCCGCCACCTTGCGACCGAGCGTGCCGTCCGCGTCGGCGAGCCACACTCCGCCGCGCAGCGCGATGACGAAGCCGCCCGCACCGGCGCAGCGCGAAGCAGCCGATCGACTCGGGCATCGGCATTGCCGCATTGCGTCCGGTCGCCGGATCGAAGCGGTTGAGTGATGGCGCGTTGATGTCGACCCAGTACAGCACCTGCTCCTTGACCGACCACACCGGACACTCGCCGAGGCTGGCCTTGACGTCGAGGACACAGGTGAATGGCGATGCCGGCATGTTCAATCGGCACCGCGTCCGGCCGCCGCCGGAGGCACGGCGCGCGCCTTGCCGAGCACTTCCTGCGCGCGGCCGACCATGAACGCCATGTCGGAACCGATCGCGACCCAGTCGTAGCCATAGCCGATGAATTGCGCGGTCATCTCGGGATTCATGCCGAGGATGCCGCAGGGCTTGCGCAATTGCCGCAACTGCTTCGCGGCTTCCTTGAGCTTTTCCTGCACGGCCGGGTTGCCGACGTCGCCCAGCAACCCCATCGACGCCGCGAGGTCGGAGGGTCCGATGAAGATCGAATCCACGCCGGGCACCGCGGCGATGGCGGCGAGGTTGTTCGAAGCCCTTCACCGTTTCGATCTGCACCATCACGCACAGTTCGCTCGCGGCGTTCTTGAGGTAATCGGGGACGGTGCCGAAGCGGCTGCCGCGATGGTTGCCGGCGACGCCGCGAATGCCGTCGGGCGGATAGCGCGTTGCCGCGACCGCGCGCTGGGCTTCCTCCGCGGTCTGCACGAACGGCAACAGCACCGTTTGCGCGCCGCCGTCGAGCACGCGCTTCAGCCACACCGGATCGTTCCAGACCAGGCGCACCATGGCTTGCGCCGGCGTGCCGGCAATCGTGCGCAGGATCTCGATCATCTCCGGCGTGTCGACCGGCGTGTGCTCCATGTCCACGACGAGGAAGTCGAAGCCGGCGCACCCCAGCGCCTCCGCCGTCGACGGTGCGCCGCTCACGAGCCACGCGCCCAACTGCGTCCGGCCTTCGTTGATCGCGCGCTTGAACTTGTTCACGGGCATGTCCATGGGGTTCCTGCCTTTTGCGTTGCAACGGTGAGCGGATTCTGCCAGACGGGACGACGATAGTGGCATGGAGTCGAAGTGGTTTACCATGGCGCGTCGCCATTTTCCCACTCGGCTACCCAATCCCGCGCCATTGCCAGGGTGCCGGGCCGTTCATGCGTCGACTCCTCGCTTCCCCCGATTTCCGCGCCGGCTTCGTCGAAATGCTGCCGGCGTGCCTCGGCCTCATTCCGTTCGGTCTGGTCTGCGGTGTCGGCGCGGCGGCCGCGGGCGCGTCGTGGCTTGCCGCGCTCGGCATGAGCGCCGTCATCTTCTCCGGAGCGGCGCAGATACTGGCCGGCCAGTTGCTTGCCGGCGGGGCGCCGTTCGCGATCATCGTGCTCACGTGTTCGGTGCTGGGTCTGCGCTTTCTCATGTACAGCGCGGCGATGGCGCCCTACCTGAAGGCGCTGCCGGCACGCTGGCAACAGGCGCTGGCCTTCCTGCTGACCGACCAGGCGTTCGCCGCGGCGATCCGGCGTTTCGACGCCAAGGACGATCCCCACGGCGGCGCGCAGCATTTCCTGGGCAGCGGCGTGGCGCTGTACCTGTGCTGGCAGATCACCAACATGGTTGGATTCTTCGCGGGCAACCTGATCCCGGCGTCGTGGTCGCTGGAATTCGCGGTGCCGCTGTGCTTCATCGCGCTGGTCGCGCCGTTGCTGCGCGACGCGCCGACGATCCTCGCCGCCGTCGTTGCCGGCTATGCGGTCGTCGCGCTCGGCGGCCTGCCGATGAAGCTCAACCTGATCGCCGCCGGCGTGATCGGAATCGCCGTCGGCACGATCGCGGACCTAGCGAGGGAGCGATGGACGCGACGCTGAAACTCTGGGTCGTGATTTTCGCGGTCGGGTTGCTCAACTACCTGTCGCGGCTGTCCTTCATCGCGGTGTTCGCCCGGCGCAGCATGCCGCCGTTGCTGGCGCGCGCGCTCAAGTACGTGCCGGCGGCGATGCTCACCGCGCTGGTCCTGCCGATGGTCATGGGCGACGCGGCGTGCCGGCAACGCCATGGCCTTCAACCCGAAGGTCGGCGCGGCCGTGCTTGCCGGCGTCGTGGCCTTCTACACGCGCAGCACGCTGTGGACGCTGGGGACCGGAATGGCGGCGCTTTGGCTGTTGCAGACGGTGAGCTAACATCGGATTCATGGGTCGCCGGGACGAACGGCCAGCCCGCGGGAGATCGCATGCGTTTCGAAGGCACCGACAGCTACATCGCCACCCCCGACCTGATGCTCGCGGTCAACGCGGCGCTGGCGCTGGAGCGCCCGCTGCTGATCAAGGGCGAACCCGGCACCGGCAAGACGCTGCTCGCCTACGAGGTGGCGCGCGCGCTCGGGCGGCCCACTGTTCCAGTGGCACATCAAGTCCACCACCAAGGCGCAGCAGGGCCTGTATGAATACGACGCCGTTTCGCGTCTGCGCGATTCGCAGCTGGGCGACGCCAAAGTCGCCGACATCGCCAACTACATCAAGCCGGGCGTGCTGTGGCAGGCCTTCGAGAGTCCGAGAGCCCGGCGATCGTGCTGATCGACGAAATCGACAAGGCCGACATCGAATTCCCGAACGACCTGCTGCACGAACTCGACCGGATGGAATTCCACGTCTACGAGACGCACCGGACGATCCAGGCGCGGCATCGTCCGCTCGTCGTCATCACGTCCAACAACGAGAAGGAGCTCCCCGACGCCTTCCTGCGCCGCTGCTTCTTCCACTACATCCGGTTCCCGGACCGCGACACGATGGAGCGGATCGTCGACGTGCACTACCCCGGGCTCAAGAAAGCGCTGCTGCAGGAGGCGCTGGAGGTGTTCTTCAACCTGCGCGAAGTACCTGGCCTCAAGAAGAAACCGTCGACGTCGGAGCTGCTCGACTGGCTGAAGATCCTGCTGGCCGAGGACATCTCGCCCGAGGCGCTGCGCAGTCCCGACAAGAAGGCGTTCATCCCGCCGCTGCATGGGGCGCTGTTGAAGAACGAGCAGGACGTCCATTTGTTCGAACGCGTCGTGTTCATGGCCCGCGCGGGGCGCTGACGTGGCGTTCATCGAGCCCGTGACGCTGAAGGGCGCGATCGCCACGCTGGAGCCGTTGGCGGTCGGGCACGAGGCGGCGCTGGCGAAGGCCGCAGCCGACGGCGAGCTCTGGCGGCTGTGGTACACGCACATCGCGCCGCCGGACAAGATGGCGGAATACGTCGCGACCGCGCTCGGCATGCGCGCAAACCAGGGCGCGATGCCCTTCGTGGTGCGCGAGAACGCGACAGGCGAAGTCGTCGGCTGCACCCGTTACTTCAACGTGGACGCGACGCATCGTCGGCTGGAGATCGGCCACACTTGGTACGCCAAGCGCGTGCAGCGGACCGGCCTCAATACCGAGTGCAAGCTCATGCTGCTGGGCCACGCTTTCGAGGCGCTGCATTGCATCGCCGTCGAATTCCGCACGCACTGGTTCAACCATGCGTCGCGCACGGCGATCGCGCGGCTGGGCGCCAAGCAGGACGGCGTGCTGCGCAATCATCAGCTCATGCCCGATGGCGCACGGCGCGACACCGTCGTGTTCAGCATCATCGACGGCGAATGGCCGGCCGTGAAGCAGCACCTGCAATTCCAGTTGGAGCGTCGCATCGTCACCTAGCGTTGCGGCGTCCGCAGCAGCAATCTGCCGAAGGGGAGGATCACGCAATGTTCAAATCCGGATGGACCCACCGTGCGGCATTGGGGGCAATTTTCTCGATCACCGCGTTTTCTGTCCTCGCGCAACCCGTTCCGCGACCGGATTGGAAGGTCGGCGACACCTGGACCGTGGGGATAACGACCTCCGGTTTCGGGGGTGCAGGCCGCCGCGATGAGGTTCGCGTGGTGAAGGAGGTCGCCGAAACCGGCTATCAGGTGGAGAACACGAAAAAGGAAGGCGGCGCGACCTCGGTTGAAGTGCTCAACTTCTCCCGGGACCTCAATCTCATCGTAGCCTCTCAGGAATACAGGTGGCTGCAATGGCCGCTCGAACCGGGCCGCGCCATCCAGTTCGAGGTCACCATTCAGGATCAGATCGCGACTTGGAAAGGCAAGGTGGTCGGTTGGGAGGACGTCGAGGTCCCGGCCGGCAAGTTCAAGGCGCTGCACCTGGAATTCGATCGCAGCGGCCCGCTTCGTGGCAGTGCTTCCGAATCTGTCTGGTTCGCACCGGAAGCGAAGGCCGTAGTCAAGCGCGTCCAGATGCGGCCTGGAAGCCAGCGAACGAGAGATCTCATCACATTCGAACTCGTCGCCTACAAGATTAACTGACGCCGAGTCCGACCTCGCGCCGTGCTCACCGGGTTCTTTCTCCACCTGAAGGCGAACAAGCTGCCCGTCTCCACGCGGGAGCTCCTGACGCTGCTCGAGGCGTTGGAGAAGCGCGTCGTCTCCAGCTCGATCGACGATTTCTACATGCTGTCGCGCGCCTGTTTCGTCAAGGACGAGCAGCATTTCGACCGCTTCGACCTCGCGTTCGCGACGTACTTCAGGAACGTGAACGCGATCTTCGACATCCGCGCGGAGATACCCGAGGAGTGGCTGAAGAAGGAATTCCAGCGCTACCTGTCCGACGAGGACAAGAAGCTGGTGGAATCGCTGGGCGGCTGGGACAAGCTGATGGAGACGCTGAAGAAGCGGCTCGAGGAACAGCGCGCGCGGCACCAGGGAGGATCGAAGTGGATCGGCACCGGCGGCACCAGTCCGTTCGGCGCCTACGGCTACAACCCCGAGGGCGTGCGCATCGGGCAGGACGGCGGCGGGGCGCGCAGCGCCGTCAAGGTGTGGGACGAGCGGACGTTTCGCAATCTCGACGGCGACGTCGAGCTCAACACGCGCAACATCAAGGTGGCGCTGCGCCGGCTGCGCCGACTTCGCGCGCGAGGGCGTGCCCGAGGAACTCGATCTCGACGGCACCATCGACGGCACGGCGCGCAATGCCGGCTGGCTCGACCTCAAGATGCAGCCGGAGCGGCGCAATCGCGTCAAGGTCCTGCTGTTCCTCGACGTCGGCGGTTCGATGGACCCGCACGTGCAGGTCTGCGAGGAACTGTTCTCGGCCGCCAAGAGCGAATTCCGGCACCTCGAACATTTCTATTTCCACAACTGCGTGTACGACCACGTCTGGCATGACAACGCGCGCCGGCGCAACGAGCGGATGGGCACGCTGGAACTGCTGCGGACCTACGGCCCCGACTGGAAGGTGATCTTCGTCGGTGATGCCGCGATGAGTCCCTACGAGCTGGTGCAGACCGGCGGCAGTGTCGAGTACATGAACGACGAGGCGGGCATCGTGTGGCTGTCGCGGATCTTCGAGCATTTCCGCAAGGTCATCTGGTGGAATCCGGAACCTTCGCGCGGCTGGGAATACACGCGCTCGACGCAGATCGTGCTGCAGAAGCTGGGACCGCGGATGTTTCCGCTGACGCTGTCCGGCGTGGCGCAGGGCATCGACGCGCTGCGGCACTGAACCGCTCGCCACCCCGCGCTACTGGATCTGATGCGCTCGCGTGACGTCGTAGGCGTGCATCTTCAGCCATTCGAACGAGCGGATGATCTTTTCCGGAGTCAGGTGATACTGCATGCCGAAGCCGGAACGCCTGTCGCCATCCAGCATGCGCCGCGCAAGCGACCGCTGGCGCCGCAGCAGGTAGGCATGCGTGTCCACATACTTGTAATGCAGCAGCGACGCCTCGACCGACGACGGCTCCACCACCCGGCCCATCGGTCGGCACTCGTGTCGCCCCGGTCCGTAGTTCATTTCCGTGACCGCGTCGGGGTTGAAGACCTGGCGCTTGTCCTGTCCGAACATCGCCACTCCCTTGCGCACGGTCTCGACGAGGCTCTGTCCGGCATCTGGGAATCGCTCGCCGACCATCTCGAAGCCGCGCGGATGAATCATCGTCACGCCCTGCTCCGTGCATCGCTCCAGATAACCGCGCATGCCGCCGGGGTGGTAGATAAACTCGTCGATGTTGGTCACAATGACCCAATCGGCGCGAGTGCGGCTCTCCTTCCACGCGTGCTGCCAGATATCGAGGGCCGTCAGCACGAACGATGAGCCCTTCGGTGGAAGCGGCCGCACGTCGACTTTGGGATGCTGCTTGAGTTTTTCCGCAGTGCCGTCGTCGGACTGGTCGTCGAAGATCACCAGCCGGTCTACCCAGGATCCGTAGTAATCCAGGAAGAACGGCAGCATCCTGCGTTCGTTCCAGGATATCGAGTAGAGTTCAATTCGCATCGGCGGGAGACCACGGAATGTTGAAGGGAGCGCGCAAGGACAAGCCGACCGTGACCGCGGACGGCGCGCATTTGCGTACGCTGCTCGACGGCGTGGAAATCCGCGAGGTGCGCAACCTCGTCACCCGCAATGGTCTCACCACGGAAGTGTATCGCAGCGACTGGCATGCCGGCGCGGCGCCGGTTGCGCAGACGATCTATGTCAGCCTGCGTCCCGGCGCGGTGAGCGCCTGGCACTGCCACGAGGCGCAGCTCGACCGCATTTTTGTCGTACAGGGCTGCATGAAGCTGGTCCTCTTCGATGACCGCGAGCGTTCGGCAACCAAAGGGCAAGTCAGCGAGTTCTTCCTCGACCGGGCGCGACCCACGCTGGTCACGGTCCCGCCCGGGATCTGGCACGGCGTGCAGAACCTCGGCGTCTCGGATTGCGCATTTCTGAACTTCTTCGACCGGCTCTACGAACACGGCAATCCGGACGAGTGGCGACTGCCCGCCGCGAATGACGCCATCCCCTATCGATTCTAACCATCCGGCTTCTGACGCTGCGGCGGCCGGCCGTCCGATGCTGTTCACGGTGTGGACGGAGGATCCGGCGCTGGCAGCCGCGGCAGCCCGCGCCGGGGTGGCTCGCATCGGACCGGATCTCGAGACGCTCGGCAAACGCGATCGGCAGACGGACGGCGACAATCGCATTGCCGACATCCATCCTTCGACGCTTCCCGCGTTGCGCACGGTGATCGGCAATGCCCGGCTGCACGTGCGGTCGAATCCATTGCATCGCGGCCTGGCGCAGGAACTCGAGGACTGCTTCGACGCGGGCGTGACCAGCGTGATGCTGCCGATGGTGCGCAGTGTCGATGCGGCCCGGCAGGTCATCGCGATGGTCCGTGGCCGCGCCGAAATCATCATCATGGTTGAACATGCCGACGCTCTGCCCATCGCCGACGAACTCGCCGCTCTCGACGGCGTCGCGGAACTGTATGTCGGCGCCAACGATCTCGCGCGCTCGCTGGGGTTGCCATCGCGCTTCAGCGTGCTCGGTTCCGACGTGATCGAGACTGTCGCGGAAGCCGCGCATCGGCACGGGCGAGGTTTTGGCTTCTTCGGCATCGCGCGTCCCGACGACGCAAGCCTGCCGGTGCCGGCCGACCTGGTCTACGCGGAACAAGCGCGGCTCGGTGCCACCAATTTCATTCTGGCGCGATCCTTCGGCGCGACGCCGCAGAACATTTCAGCCGAGCTCGACCTTGCGAGGGCGCGCCTCGCAACCTGGCGATCATGCACGGCAGCGGAGCGCGCGACGGCCGCGGAAGAATTGCGGCGCCACTGCGCGGCGGTGTTGCCCGATCGGTCGGCCCGTCCCGCGGCATGAAGTCCGGCTGGTTGTGGACCTTGCCCCTTTCGCTATCCATGTGGGCTGCATGCGCGTCACGCATTCGGGTCCGACGAATCCCTTCCGGTGCCGGACGCTGCGCTCGGCGCCGCCCGGCTAGTCGCGATCAGCCGGTCCAAGTTGGCACGGAGGTCGGCGGGCCCGAGCGGCTTGCGCAACACCGCATGGATACCGGCGGCCTTGATTTCCTCCTCCCGAAGATCATCGCTGAAACCGGTGCACAAGAGCACCGGCATTCCCGGCCGAAGCTGCGTCACCGCCTGGGCAAGCCCGACGCCGGTCATCCCGGGCATCGTTAGGTCCGTCAGCACCGCGTCGAAGCGCTGAGCATCCACTTGGAACAATGCCAAGGCTTCCACGCCCGATGCGGCGAGTGTGACGTCGAGGCCCCAACCGCTAAGCAGGTCGAATAGCAGTTCGCGCACGGCCGCGTCGTCCTCGGCGACCAGCACCCGACCCTTGAGATCGGCGTTCCTGCCAACCATGGGCTGACTGCCGCTCTCCTCGCGCGCTGGCGCGCTGTCGGCGTCGAGGGGAGGGAACATCACGCGCATTGTCGTTCCCTCGCCCAATGCGGAATCGACCAGGATGTGGCCGCCGTGGTCGTGCACGATGCCGTGGACCATGGCGAGCCCCATGCCGCTGCCCTTGCCGACATCCTTCGTCGTGTAGAACGGCTCAAACATGCGCTCGATGACGTGGACGGGAATTCCGGGTCCCGAGTCGCGAACCGCCAGCTCAACGAAAATTCCCGACACGCGCTGCCGGCACGACGCACATACCCTATCGCTCACATCGGCGACGCCCGTCGAGACGTCAATGCCGCCTACGTTGTGCATCGCGTCACGGGCATTGATGCTGAGATTGAGAAGCACCTGCTCGAACTGGATCGGATCGACGAGGATCGCGGGCACGTCGTCGTCCGACATGGTGCGCAACTCGATCGTCGACGGCAGCGTCGAGCGCAGCATCTGCGTCGCCTCGTACACGAGCGGCGCCAGCGAGAGCGGTAGCCGTTCACCCCGCTGGCCTCGACTGAACATCAGCATCTGCCGAATGAGATTGCCTGCGCGCTGTGCAGCGGCATGCACTCGGTCGAGATAGCGCCCGAGAGGAGGGTCGCCCAATGCCTCCTGGCGTTCCTTGGCGAGCACGACATAGCCAATGACGCCCTGCAGGATGTTGTTGAAGTCGTGCGCGATGCCGCCGGTGAGCTGACCGATCGCCTCCATTTTCTGCGACTGGCGAAGCTGCGCCTCAAGAACGCCTCGTTCGGCATCGGCGCGCTTGCGGGCGGTAATGTCGCGCCCGATGTAGAGCACGTGCGGCTCACCCTGGTGCCGGATGGGCACGCCGCGCAGTTCCAGGTCCCGCTGTGTACCATCCACGTTGAGCAGTTGCGTTTCCAGCTGTATCGACTCGCCCGCAAGGGCGCGGCCATGCACCGCCTTGACGCGCGCGTCAATGTCGGGCGGATTGGCGAGCACGCGGTCCACGCCGAGGACATCCTCGCGCCTGCGGCCGGTGAATCTTTCATAGGTCGTGTTGACGTCCACGATGCGGAAATTCGCGTCGCGCAGCACCAGCGCATCCTCCCAGGCGTCAAACATCGCCCGATACTGCGCCGCGCTTCCGCGCAAGGCCTCGTCCGTGAGCTTGCGTTCGGTGATATCGCGAACGAGAGTGAGTGCATGTGGACGGCCGTGATACCGCACCGGAATGGCCCGGATCTCCATGTTGCGCAGCAGGCCGCTCTTGTGCCGCGTCACGTGTTCGCCCTGCGCGCGCTCGCCCGCCAACGCCGTGCGCACCAACCCCATGCAAGCTTCGCGCCCTTCCGCGGGAATGAACATCGCGCAGTCCGCGCCCTCGATGTCCGCGCGATCGAAGCCGTGCATCTCCACGAAGGCTGGATTGACGTCCGCGATGCGACCGCTGTCATCCCAAAGCGCCATTCCGTCTATCGAGGCATTGAAGATCTCGCGGTACTGCTCTTCGCTCGCCCGAGCCGTGGCTTCCATGCGCTTGCGCTCGGTCACGTCGCGGATGATCGCGAGCACGTGCGGCTCTCCGCGATATTGGACGGGAATGGTCCGCACCTCGACCTCGATGCGTTCGCCGTCCTTGCGCAGCGTCTCCAGCTCCACTGCGCATGGCGTTCCCGCAAGCGTCCGTTGAACCAGCTCCCGGCGGCGCTCGGCATACTCGGCCGGCATGCCGGCGCGGTAGTCGCTGCGCAGCACTTCGTCCCGCGTGAATCCGTGGATGCGCTCGTATGCCGCGTTGACGTCGACTCGCCGCGGGGTCGAATCCCAGAGAACAAGCGCATCCGCGGAAGCGTCGAAGATTGCCCGATATTGTTCCTCGCTCGACCGCAACGCCGCTTCCGCGCGCGATCGCTCGATTTCGGTACGCACGCGCGCAGCGAAGATCCTCAGCATCGACTCGACCAGCTCAAGATTGGGCAGCGGCTTGCGGGAGGCGACTGCAATGATTCCCAGCAGCGTACCGTTGCTGCCCGTGAGGGGAAGCCCCGCATGGCTGTCGGCTTCCATTGCCGCGAACACTCCGTCGTTGGGAAAGCGTTCGCCGAGTCGATCAGGCATGGCCGAGTAGCCTGACCGAAGGATCTGCTCGCATGGCGTCCCCGCGATCCGGTACTCGAAGTCCTCGATCACGCGGCCATCCCTGTAGAACGCCAGGGTCTTCAGCGTTTCCTGATCGTCTGGCTTGGGTAAGGCGATGTACGCGATCTCAACACCCAGCACTGCGGCAAGCACGCGCACCAGCTCGCGGAATACTCCCGCGCCTTCCGCGCTTGAAACAGCGACCGCTGCCCTTCGTAACGCCTCTTCGGCGCGGCCGTGCTCTATCTCCGCACTCATGCGCATGGCGAAGATCTTCAACATTGATTCCGCGAGCGCGGGGTCGGGCATCGCGGTCCGGGTCATCGTCACCAGGAGGCCAAGCGATTCGCCCGACCCATCGAACAGCGGATACGCCGCGTAACAATCCATGCCCTTGGCCGCGAATATCGTGCCCGGGTCGAATTCCGCAGAGACGCCTTGTGCTACGTAGCGAAATTCGCGGCCGACGACCTGCGCACAGGGCGTACCGGCAAGCGCGTAGCTGAAGTTGCGCAGCGGACGACCCTCCAGCCACGCGGCGAGCGATCGCATGTGAGTCCGTCCGACGTCGTCGAACACCGCGACAAAGGCGACATCCGCCTCGAGGATATCCGCGAGCTCGGCGATGAGCACCTCGTATACCCGCGGGCCGCCCGCCCGGGATACGGCGAGGGCCGCGCGCTGCAACGCCTGTTCGCTGCGGGAGGAGGTCCCGGCGACAGTGCCTCGCGTCTCGCTGGGGGGCCTCGCGGTCACAGCTGCGCGTGGATTTTCACTGGCGCGAGCGTCGTACGTCTTCGTCCCGAGATCTCGACTCCTGCGCCGGCTCATTGTTCCGCCCCGCTCGCGTTAGACCTATCCAAGAGTTTAGCCGCATCCGGCGCATGGGCGCCGAAGACCGGGCGGCGTACCTGAGCAGCCGGTCGGCGATCTCCAAAGGGGCCACCATCGAATCAGTTACCCGAAGCGCGACGCAATCGCTCGTAGTAGTATGGGCCTCCGTTCTTCATGGGTGTTCTGCCCGCCCAAACTTCCGGAGCTCTTTCCAATGACAGCGACGGTGCGCCTTCATGTTGATGGCCAAGGCGACGGTTGGGCCCTGGTCAAATGCGATCAATGCAAAGAGGTCTATCGCTACCGCGTAGCGGATGCCTCGCACGGCAAGGTCACCTGCAAATGTGGGGCTGTCCTGGATGTGCACGACAAGCTCGTCGAAGAGGTTGAAGAGCGCACAGAAGCGGCCCACGAACTTTATCGACAGGTCACCGGAAGTGATCCCTGTGATCCGCCAAAGGCCAAGTAGCCCCACCTTATCCTACCCGGGAGACATGTCGGCAGAGATGCGAGGCGATCGTTGCGGTGGACTTGAGGTGGCCGGAATCTGACAACTTGCCCAGGTAGGTACGGCGACGGCGAACCCTGCCGCTTCTTCGGGCCGAAAGCGGTGTGAGGCAATGTCGATGTTCGAAAGAATGGGCCGCGAGGTTACCCCCGCGGCCCGGAATCGCAACCTGCTGTCGGTCAGCGATCCGTTACGCGAACAATTACGAGACCTTCACCGGCACGTAGATCTGGCGGCCTTCGCGCTCGATCAGCAGGGCGGCGGTCTTGCCCGCCTTGTCGACTTGCTTCCGCAACTCGTCCACCGTCGTGACCTTGGTCGAGCCGACGCCGACGATCAGATCGCCCGGCTGCACGCCGGCCTTCGCGGCCGCGCCGCCCGACTTCTCGACGACGAGCCCCGCCTTGCCGGACGCCTTCTGCTCCTCCGGCGACAACGGTCGTACCGCCACGCCGAGCTTGCCCTTGGGCTCGTCGGCGTCGACGTCGGCCTTGGCAATCTTGCCGTCGTCGAGCGCGCCGACCGTCGCGGACAGCGTCTCCGCCTTGCCGTCGCGCCACACACCGATGCTGAGCTTGGTGCCCGGCGCGGCATTGCCGATCCGGCTGGTGACGTCGGTGCTATCGATCACGGCGACACCGTCGATCGAACGGATCACGTCGCCCGGCTTGAATCCGGCCTTTTCGGCGGGGCTGTTCTTTTCCACGCTTCCGATCAGCGCGCCGCCGGAATCCTTGAGGCCGAAGCTTTGCGCGAGCGTCTGGTCGATGCCCTGGATGCCCACGCCGAGACGGCCGTGCGCGACCTTGCCCGTCGTCTTCAACTGATCGGCGACCTTGGCGGCGATGTCGGCGGGAATGGCGAACGACAGTCCCATGTACCCGCCCGAGCGGCTGTAGATCTGCGAATTGACGCCGACGACCTGTCCCGCGGCATTGAGCAGCGGTCCACCGGAATTGCCCGGGTTCACCGCCACGTCGGTCTGGATGAACGGCACCATCTGCCCGTTCGGCAGCGCGCGGTGCACGCCGCTGATCACGCCGGCGGAGACGCTGGATTCGAAGCCGAACGGCGAGCCGATCGCGATCACCCATTCGCCGCGCTTGATCGCCGGATTGGCGTTGAGGTCGAGCGCCTGCAGGTTCGTCGCGTCGATCTTGATCAGCGCGATGTCGGTGCGCTTGTCGCTGCCGATGACCTTGGCCGTGAACTCGCGGCGGTCGGTGAGCTTGACGGTGACCTCGCTTGCGCCGTCGACCACGTGCGCGTTGGTGACGATGTAGCCGTCCGGGCTCACGATGAAGCCCGAGCCCAGGCCGCGCATCTGCGGCTGCGGTTGCATGCGGCCGCCGGGGCCCCCCGGGCCGTTGGGAATGCCGAAGCGCTTGAAGAACTCCGGCGGTATGCCGCCCTGCTCCTCGTCGTCGTCTTCGTCGTCGCCGTCCGGCATCGCCTGCCTGCCTTTCTTGCCGCTCGACACCACGCTGATGTTGACGACGGACGGACCGGCGCGCTCGACGAGCGCCGAGAAGTCGGGAAGATTCGCCGCGGCGGTTGCCGCCACGGCCGGCGCGATCACGCCGGCGGGCGCGGTGGCCGCCTGTGCGCTGCCCAGCGCGCGGGTGTCGAAGTGCGAGTAGCCCGTCGCCACGCCGGCGCCGACGCCGGCGGCGATCAATGCGTAGGTGACTTTCTTGAGTTGCATCGTGCGCTCCTTGGTGGGAAAGGGCCGTACATGCGGCCCGCAAGATGCAATGTAGGGATGTTGCCTTAACCGATCCTTAACGCGCGGCTACGAGCCGCTCATGACCGGAAAGCGGACGCGCGCGACCAGTCCGCGGCCCTCGGCGCCGGTGTCGAGCGTGACGGTTGCGCCATGGGCGTCGGCAATGCGCTTGACGATGGAGAGCCCGAGCCCGCTGCCGTTTTGATCCGCTCCCGCCTGGGCGCCGCGATGAAAGCGGTCGAACACGCGTTCGCCGGTCGCTTGCGGGGATGCCCGGGCCGGTGTCGGCCACGCTCAAGACGGCGTGTCCCGCGTCGTCGTCGATGGCGACGTCGATGCGGCCGCCTTCGGGCGTGTAGCGCAACGCGTTGTCGAGCAGGTTGGCGAGCAGCATCGACAGGCTCGCGGCGTCGCCGCGCGCGCGCACGGCAGCGGAACGCGCCAGTCCCAGGTCGATCTTCCTGTCGGCCGCGAGCGCGGCGCGCGCGACGATGACGTCCTTGGCCATGGCCACGAGATCGCAGTCGCCGAAATTCTTCGCCAGCGCCTCGGGCTCCAGTCGCGCCATCGCCAGCAGCTGCTCGACCAGGTGCGATGCGCGGTCGACACCTTCCTCCAGTTCGGCAAGCGCCGCGGCGCGCGCGGCGTCGTCGGGCGCGCGTTCCACGAGTTCGACCTGCAGCTTCAGCGCGGCGAGCGGGGTGCGCAGTTCATGCGCGGCGTCCGCGGTAAAGCGGCGCTGCGCGTTCAGCGCGTCGTCCAGGCGCGCGAGCAGCGCGTTGAGGCTGCCGGCCAGCGGCCGCAACTCCTCGGGCAGTCCGGTTTCGGCGAGCGGCGCCATGGCGTCGGGCTGGCGCTTGGCCACGCGCGCGCGACATCGTCTCCAGCGGGCGCAGGCCGCGGCCGACCGCGTACCAGATGAGCACGCCCAGGAACGGGATCAGCGCGGCCAGCGGCAGCAGCGTGCGCAATGCCGATTGCGCGGCGATCTCGCGCCGCTCGTCCAGCGCGTGGGCGACCTGCAGCGCATGCCGGCCTTCGACGTGCGTGTAGACGCGCCACGCGTGGCCGTCGCGGATGACGTTGCTGTACCCCTCCGTCGCCGGCACGGGCAGGCCGGTGCCGGGACGCGAGTAGTAGACGAGCACGCCGTCGCGATCCCAGATCTGCGTGACGATCTCGGACACGCCCGCCGTGCGATCCGCGCCGGGTCCGGCAACGCTCGGCTGCCGGCCGCGAAGCAGGTCGTCGATGCGGGTCGAATAGGCAAGCTGCTTCAGCTGCAGGTCGAAGAGTTCGCCGATCTCGCGCCGGGTGTCGAAGTAGGTCGCCACGGACGCCAGCACGGCGACCGCGGCCAATCCGAGCAGCAGCCACACCAGCAGCGTCCTGCGGATGGACGTCATGCCTTGGCAACCAGATAGCCGACGCCGCGGATGGTCCGGATCGTTTCCGCGCCGAGCTTCTTGCGCAGGTTGTGGACGTGCACTTCCACCGTGTTGCTTTCCACTTCCTCGCCCCAGCCGTAGAGCCGCTCCTCCAGTTGCGCCTTCGACAGCGCCGTGCCCGGCCGTTCCAGCAGCGCGGCGAGCAACGCGAATTCGCGCGCCGACACTTCGACGGCGGCGCCGCGAAGGGTCACGGTGCGCGAACCGGGATCGAGCGCGAGATCCGCGTTGCGCAGCACGTTGTCCTCGCGCGCGATATCGCGGCGCAGCAGCGCGCGCATCCGCGCAGCGAGTTCATCCAGCGAAAATGGCTTGACGAGATAGTCGTCCGCGCCGGCATCCAGGCCCGCGACGCGGTCGGCGACGGCGTCGCGCGCGGTCACGATCAGCACGCGCACGCGGTTGCCCGCGCGGCGAACCTCGCGCAGCAGCTCGAGCCCGGTCTTCTTCGGCAGCCCCAGGTCGAGCAACACCAGCGAATACCCGCCGTCGGTCGTGTCCAGCGCGACCTTGGCGGCCTGGCCGTCCTGCACCCAGTCGACCGTGTAGCTCTCCTGCTGCAGCGCGGTCTGCAGCGTCTTGCCGATCATCGGGTCGTCTTCGACCAGGAGGATGCGCATGGGGAATTGAACCAGGGCGTGGCGACGCCGCCGATTCTACCGGTCGGCCCTTAACGCGGTCTTAACGTCGGTGCATCCAGCCGGCCGGGGGCCGCGTACATGGGCTCCATGGCCGCTCGACCCGGTCAAGTCGAGGCGCTGGAGGCCATCGGAGCGGTCCGCCGGCGCGGCGGCGTTCGACCGCCACGCGATTTCTTTTCCATTGCAACGGGAGGTATCCCATGTCCACCGCAATTCCGACTCGCCCGATCTTCCGCCTTGCGCTGCTGCCGCTGCTGGTCGGCGCCGCGCTGGCCGTCACCGCCTCCTGCCGGCCGTCCAGCCACCGCGAGGCGCCCTTCATCGCCACCCAGCCGCAACTCGACGGTACCGATTTCTACATGTTCCGCAGCTACGAGCCCGGTCGCGAAGGCTACGTCACGCTCGTCGCCGACTACCTGCCGCTGCAGGCCCCGTACGGCGGCCCCAACTACTTCAAGCTCGACCCGAACGCGATCTATGAAATCCATGTGACCAACAACGGCGGCGCGGTCGAGAACGTCACGTTCCAGTTCCGGTTCCAGAACACGCTGGACGACAACCAGTTCACCGTCGGCGGCAAGAAGGTGTCCATCCCGCTGGCGCAAAACGGCTCCGGCGATGTCGCCACGCCGGGCTCGGACGCGCTCAACGTCCACGAGACGTATACGCTTGTCCGTCTACTACGGCGCCCGCGGCGCGACGACTCCCGCGGCCGTGACGCAACGTCACCAAGGGCGGCACGACGTTCGACAAGCCGGTCGACTACATCGGCACCAAGACCATCGTCGAACTACGTCGCCTACGCCAACAAGCACATCTGCGAAATCGCGGTTCCCGGCTGCAGCGGCACCGGCCGCGTGTTCGTCGGGCCAGCGCAAGGACCCGTTCCGCGTGAACCTCGGCGAGACGTTCGACCTGGTCAACATCAAGTACCCGGCGGTCGAATTGCTGGCGGGCGCCGAGTTCGCGACCGTCGATTCGCTGCACGACTCCAACGTGACCGCGCTGGCGCTCGAGTTGCCGATCGCCTGCCTGACCCAGGGCAAGGGCGACATCATCGGCGGCTGGACGACCTCCAGCGTGCCCGGCATTCGCTCGCTCCTCGACGACACCGGGCAGCGGTCTCGATCCCACGTCGCAAGTCGGCAACTTCGTTCAGGTGTCCCGCCTGGGCGCGCCGCTGGTCAACGAAGTGGTCATCGGCCTGAAGGACAAGAACAAGTTCAACAGCAGCCAGCCCAAGGACGACGGCCAGTTCGCCGACTACGTCACCAACCCGACGCTGCCGATGCTGCTCGAAGTGCTGTTCGGCGGTGCCGGCGTCAAGGCGCCGACCAACTTCCCGCGCACGGACCTGGTGGCGGCGTTCCTGACCGGCGTGCCGGGCCTCAACCAGCCGCCCAACGTCGTCGTGTCCGAGCAATTGCGCCTCAACACGTCGATTCCGCCGACACCGTCGGCGAACATCCAGAGCCGATTCGGCGTGATCGGCGGCGACAACGCCGGCTTCCCGAACGGCCGTCGCCCCGGTGACGACGTCGTCGACATCGAACTGCGCGTCGCGATGGGTGTGCTGTGCACGCTCAGCATCGGTGGCTGCACGCCGGCCGACGCCCCGGCCGGTTCGCTGCGTTACACCGACGGCGCGCACATCAGCTCCGCTTTCTTCGACGCGAAGTTTCCCGTACCTGCGCGCGCCGCTGAAAGGATCGCCGAACGACGTCAACGCGATCCCGTAACGCATGACGGTAGCTGCGCGTGAACCGTCGTGCCCCGGGGCGCAATGCCTCGGGGCCGATGTCGAGCCAGTCGACAATGTGCAGGGGAATCGCGATGCGACAGGGTTGAAATGGATGACGATCGCGACCGTGCTCGCTGGCGACGCTGCTTCTGACCGGCGGCGCGCTGCGCCGCGCCGTACACGCCGGCCGACGATGGCGCCGTGCTGGAACGGCTTCCCTGAAGGCTTGGACCCGTCCCTGGCCGAGTTGAAGCGCCTGCGTGCAGCGCTCCAGGCCGATCCGAACAATCTCGACCATCGCGGCGCGCGTGGCGCGGCGATTGCATCGAAGCGGCCCGCGAAACCGGCGATCCGCGCTTCCTCGGGCAGGCGCAGGCGGCGCTTGGCGCCGTGGTGGACTGCCGTCGATCCGCCGCTGTCGGCGTTGTTGCTGCGCGCGACGGTCAAGCAGAGCCAGCACGACTTCTCCGGAGCCCTCGCGGACCTCGATCAGGCTGCTGGCCGCGCGTCCCGGCGACGGCCAGGCGCTGCTGACGCGCGCCACGGTGTTGACCGTGCAGGGCCGCTACGCCGACGCGCAGCGCGATTGCGCGAAGCTCGCTGCGGCTCGCCGCCGGCCCTCGTGACCGCCGCCTGCCTCGCCAGCGCGTCCAGCCTGAACGGCGATGCCGCAGTGGCGTACCGGTTCCTCGGGCAGGCGCTGGACGCGACGGAGTCCTGATGGTGACTCCGCAGGTACGCGCGCCTGGGCGCTGACGCTCGCCGCGGAAATTGCCGCGCCGCCGCGGCGACGCCGCCGCGGCCGACGCGCACTTTCGCGAAGCACTCGCGCTCGATCCGCGCGACGCCTACCTGGATGCTGCCTATGCCGACTTCCTGCTCGACCAGGCACGCGCGCGATTGAGGTCGTGCCGCTGCTTGCCGGACGGTACGAAGAACGATTCGCTGCTGCTGCGGCTGGCGCTGGCGGAGAAGTCGTTGCCGGAGCAGCCGCAATGAATTACGTCGCGCATCGGCAGGATCTTGCCGACCGCTTTGCCGCAGCGACGGCGCGTGGCGATACGTTGCACCTGCGCGAAGAGGCGCGCTTCCGGCTGGACGATCGAAGACGACGTTTCCGCTGCGCTTGCGCTCGCGAAGGCCAACTGGGCCGTGCAGCGCGAACCTGCCGACCTGCGAATCCTTGCCGCGCCGCGCGCGCCAGTGGCGATGCCGCCGCGCGCAAGATCGTGACGGACTGGCTGGCGTCTTCGCGCTTCGAGGATGTCGCGCTCGCTCGGCCGACGGCACGCGCCATGAAGCGAATGGTCCTGCTGCTGCTGGCATCGCTGCTCGCCGTTCCCGCGTTCGCGCACAAGGCCAGCGACGCCTACCTGACCGTTGCGACGCGACGGGGCCAGCGTCACCGGACGATGGGACATCGCGCTTCGCGACCTCGACCTGGCGCTCGGCCTCGATGCCAACGGCGACGGCGAGATCACCTGGGGCGAAGTGCGCGGGCAGAAGGCCGCGATCGCGGCGCTCGCGCTCGCGCGGCTCGCCGCTGTCGTCGGGCGGCGAACGATGCGCGCTCCGGGCCGGCGACATGCAGTCGACACCCACACCGATGGCGCCTATGCCGTGCTGGCGCTCGCCGGAAGCTGCGCCCATCCGGGACCGACGGTCGCCATCGAGTATTCACTGCTGTTCGATCGTCGATCCTCAGCATCGCGGGCTGCTCAACTTCGTCGAGGACGGCGAATCGCGCAGCGTCGTCTTCAGCGCCGACCACTCGCGGCAGGTCGTCGGCGGCGACGCCGGCGGGCCGCTGGCGCAGTTCGCCGCCTACGTGCACGAGGGCCTCTGGCACATCTGGCTGGGCTTCGATCACATCCTGTTCCTGCTGTCGCTGCTGCTGCCCGCAGTGCTCGTGCGCCGCGACGGCAGGTGGCAGCCCGCGCCGGACTTTCGCGACGGCGTTCTGGGATGTCGCGAAAATCGTCACGGCATTCACGCTGGCGCATTCGATCACGCTGACGCTCGCCGCGCTGGGCATCGTGTCGCTGCCGTCGCGCTGGGTCGAATCGGCCATCGCGCTGTCGGTCGTGCTGGCCGCGCTCAACAACATGTTTCCGGTCGTGCAGCGCGGACGCTGGATGGCGGCGTTCGCCTTCGGCCTGCTGCACGGCTTCGGCTTCGCCGGCGCGCTGGCGGACTTGGGATTGCCGACCGGCTCGCTGGCGCTGTCGCTGGCCGGCTTCAACATCGGCGTCGAACTCGGGCAGCTCGCCATCCGTTGCCCGCGTGCACGTTCCGGTGTATCGTTGCGGAGGGACCGCGCTGCGGCCATCCGGCGACGAGCGAGGCCCGACATGGAACGCATCACGATGTCGATCGACGAGGCAGCTGGCGAGCGCGTTCGACCAGATGATCAGCGACCGCGGCTACACCAGCCGCTCCGGAGGCGATGCGCGACCTGCTGCGGCGGGAAATCGAGGGCCATCGGCAGGGCCGCGATCCCGAAGACCTTCTGCGTCGCCTGTCTCTCGTATGTTTACGACCACCACGCGCGCAATCTCTCCGAGCGCCTCACCGAGACCCAGCACGCGCATCACGACCTGGTAACCGCGACCATGCACGTGCATCTCGACCACGATCACTGCATGGAAAACGTGATGCTGAAGGGCCCGACTGCCAGCGTCCGCGCGTTCGCCGACCATATGCTGGCCGAGCGCGGCGTGCGCCACGGACAGCTCAATATGATCACCGTCGGGCCGGCGACGCGCACGACGACGAGGGCGCAGGCAAGTACCACCACCACCACGGGCACCTGCATCTCATGCCGCGTTCCTGATCCAGATCAAACGTATCGGCGTTGCGTGCACTTGCCGTGCGGTAGGAGGTTATGGCACATTGTTCCCACCGCCCGTGCGGATTGTCACGAGGATGCCATGGACCCACTTCCCGCCACGTGGACCGCGCTTTGCCTGCTCGCCTTCGTGCTGGGCACGCGGCATGGCTTCGACGCCGACCACCTTGCGACCATCGACGGGCTGACCCGCTGCAACGCCCGCACCAACCCGCGGCTTGGCGCGCGCGGCCGGCAGCCTGTTTTCGTTGGGCCATGGCGCGGTGGTGATGCTGGTCGCGCTGGCCGCAGGCACGCTGTCCGCCGGGTGGCAGACGCCCGCGTGGCTGGAAGTCACCGGGCGCGACGGTGTCGATCGTGTTCCTGTTCGGCCTCGCGTTCGTGAACCTGCGCGCAGTACTGGTCGCGGGTCCGGATGCCGTCGTCGCGCCGACCGGGTTCAAGGCGAGGCTGCTCGGGCGCTTCCTCACCGTGCGCCGACCCTGGGCCGTGGCGGCGGTCGGCGCGCTGTTCGCGCTGTCGTTCGACACCATTTCGCAGGCCGCGCTGTTCGCGCTCGCGGCCACGCGCTTCGGTGGTGATCGCCGACGCGTTGCTGGTCGCCGGGCTGTTCGTGCTCGGCATGCTGCTCGTCGACGGGATCAACGGCGTCTGGATCAGCCGGATGATTCGCCGCGCCGACCGGACCGCCGTGATCGCGTCGCGCTTGATGGCGCTCACGGTCGGCGGGATCAGCATCGCGGTCGGGCTTGCTCGCGCTGGCCCGGCTGACGCTCGCGCCCGGTCGACGGCTGGATCGACGGCCGGGAATTCTCGTCAGCGGCGCCGTCGTCACGGCGGTGCTCACGGCGTTCGCCGTCGGCATGCTTGCGGCGCGTCGTCCCGTCGCCGCCACGCGACCGGTAGCGCTGCCGTTGCCGGTGTTGCTCGCCGGCGAACCGTTGCAACACAACTGACCCGCGACTGCATGTTCTCTTGACCACGCGGTCGGGAGAGTGCGTCCGCTTCTCCGGCAATTGTCTCGAGCGTCGGATTGCATCCAGCGGGAAAGCGTTTGCGTACCTAGTAGGAACAACCGAGCTAATCGTCCTACCAAGGATCACGGATGGTGTCACGGCAGACCCGCACTGTTGCCCGGCCTCTCGCGATTGCCGCGTTCGCCGTGTTCCCCCTCGTCGCTTTCGCTGATGGCGTCACGCCGCTCCCCAAGATCGACGTCACCGGCCATTACGACAACAGCGTCGGCAGCAGCGACGCCGCCAGCGAAGGTGTCATCACGCCGCAGCTGATCGACGACCGGCCGCTGCTGCGTCCGGGCAATTTGCTGGAATACGTGCCCGGCATGGTGGTGACCCAGCACAGCGGCGCGGGCAAGGCCAACCAGTACTTTCTGCGCGGATTCAATCTCG
>CAWFJL010000002.1:0-176739 GCA_963816165.1 uncultured beta proteobacterium | reverse complement strand
GATTGCGGCCCGCAGACATATAGCTCGCGGTCCACTTCGAAAAACATTCTAAGCGGACTAAATGCCACCGTCCTATTTGTCGTGCCGAAAGTCGTCAAACGAAAACACCCTAGGTACAAATGCAGTGACCGTAGACCAACGCCACTTTGGGTGGGCGCCAACTACCTGCGTTAGGCAGCACCTCTCGCCGATGGCGATGAGGCTCTCCGTCATATGGCGAACGGTGCATCGACGTCTAGGTCGATCGCGAAGGACGCGCCGGCATCCGTCAATATGGGCGTACCATTTCGTTCGAACTCTTCAATAATTCGATCCGCGAGACCGCGAGACAAGGACCTGTCGACAGTAAAGGTGGCTGATTGATTAGCCATTTCCGCACCAGCTAGGACGATTTGTCATAACAGAGCCGAAATGAGTATGCAATTGCCACTGCCTTGCTCCTACGACGCGTCGATAAGAGCCTCTTCGCATGATTCGATCCACAATGCGTTGGGCAGCCTAGAGTAGATCTGCACCTGATGCTTGCCCCGAATTAAGTCCGTCAGCAATGACCGTGCCATTTGTGGATCAAATTGAAACGCTATCGGGGAATATGGTCCACCTCCGACGAACGACCACCTGGATGCATCCTCTTACCCTTGTACTCGTTGCGTCACGGCGACGCAACCGGCGCAAGCTGAGAAGCCGGCCACGATCGCCCTCACGCTGCGACGAACCTCGGCACATTCTTCCGCGGTCTTGAACTGGTTGCGCAACGCGCGCAGCAGTTGTCGCGACGCGCCCGCCTGCTTGGCCACGGGCTCGAGCGCTTCCAGGAACGCGCGCACGACCATCTCCTCGGTGACATCGCCGGCGACAAGCGCCGCAAGACTGTCGAGCATCGGTTTCGTCGACGCCCAGTTGCCGCAGATCGGCAAAGCTGCAGGGAAGCTTCCCCTGCCGGAGGCGCATGTATTGCCCGTCGAGGGCTTTCGCGACACGTTCGAGCTCGGCAGCGGCATCGTGCCGATCGTGAGCCGAAGACGAAAGGTCTGCAGAGCACGCCGGAGCTTCCATAGGCGGCGAATTCGTCGAGAGTCGAAGCCCGACCGCAGGCGCAGGAGACTGATGTTGCGGCTCGAAGCTCGACATGCAACGACTGACTTTCATCGATCTGCTTCGCCACTGACACTGCCCACCCCGCCCCACCCCGCCGCATGCATCTGCGCGACCTGCTGCAGCTGCGGCAAGTCGACTGCCTTCTCGCCTTCCGCGCGCTCGTGCACGACGATGAAGTTGGTGGCGTCGGTCAGCAACTGTATTGCAGCGCCAGCGCGAGCTGCGATTCGGCGTCGGCGGATTCGATGCGCTTCGCGGCCGCCATCCGCGCGCAGCGTCTCGCCCGCATCGACTGCCGCGGGCAACGTTGCGCGCGCCGTCAGCGGCTCGCCGTCGCCGGCGGGCACCAGGCGAATCGTGACGTCGCCCGTCGGCGCGGCGGCAAACCCCGCGAAGACGTGAATCGTCTCGCCGCCGAAGAGCCCGCGCGGCGTGGTCGTGACCCACGCCGGCGCGCCGGGCCACGTCATGTCGGCGCGCTCGACGCGCGGACTCCGCAGCCGCGCGAACATGCGCAGGATGCCGGCCTCGGCATCCTCGTTGGGCGCCACGAACTCGCAGGCGCCGCCCGTGGTGTCGGCCAGCTGGCGCAGCACGCCCTCGGCGGGCGCGCGCCGATGCCGACCACGAACACGCGCTGCCCGGCGGCGCGCGCCGCGGCCATCAGCGAATCCGCGTTCCAGATCTCGCCGTCGGTGATGAGCAGCACGTCGGCCGCGGCCTCCGTCCCGCCCAGCGCGAAGACCGACCGCAGCGCGGCTTCCATCTCGGTGCCGCCCAGGTCCGCCGTCATCGCCGACAGGTGCTCCGCGGCGGTGCGGATCGCCGCGGGCGTCGCGGCCGTCAATGCCGCGACCTCGTGGCACACCGTGCTGCCGAAGCGGGACAGCGTGAACCGGTCGGCCGGCGTCAGGCCCGCGAAGATCCGGTGCAGCGCGCGCTTGGCGGCCTCGATGCTGTCGCCGTTCATCGAGCCGGAGCAGTCGACGAGGACCTTCAGCCGCAGCGGCGCTTCGGCCTGGTCGCGGGGCACGTCGGCGCAGAAGCTCGCGAGCGCCACGTAGCCGTCGCCGTCGCGGGCGACGCGTGGCGAACGACGTCGCGGCGAGCTGGTCGATCGTCAGCACGAAATCGCGATCCAGACACGCGTCCTTGGCGAGTGACACCGTCACGCCGTCGGCGGTCGACGCGGTGGCGATCCGGTGCGACGGCGAGGCGATTCTTCCCTTGGCGATGGCGCCGCGCAGCTCGAGCGACAGCGCGAACGGATACGCGACGCCCAGATCGGTTGATCGGCTGCTGGTGGGGCTGCAGCCCGGCGTCCGACGGATCGCCGTAGCGCGGCGCGATGACGGTCGGCACCGTGAGGCGCACGCTGCCGTGCTCGAAGCGCAGCAGCTGCGCGTAGCGGTAGCGGATCGTCGCCTCCTCGCCCGCCATCAGGTTGCCGAGGTTGACCGTGCACAGGCCGTCGCCGGCGCGCTCGAGCATGATCGCCGTGTCGCCCTTGTCGATCGCTTCCTCGTATTGCGCCTCGGCGGCGCGCTTCTCGACCACCACGCCGGTCAGCGTCTTCTCGTCGAGCTTCACCTCGAAATCGAGCAGCACCGCGCCGGACGGCAAGCGGAAACGTGTAGACCGCCTCGATGTTGGTCGTCGGCCGGATTGCGGTAGCGCTGCTCGACCGCGAGCTCGAAGAGCAGCCCGTTGAGCGTTGCCCTTGGCGGTGACGCCCTGCAGCGCCATCGTTTCGCCGGTGATCGACTTCAGTACTGCGGCTTCGTGATCCATGTTCAATCCTTCTTGGTGATGTTCTGGTAGAGCGCCAGCACGCCCTTGAAGAATGCGCGCGCCTGCTCCGGCGTGAGTCCCGCCCGGCCCGGCTCGAGCGTGATCTCGATGCCGTCCGCGACGACCAGATGGCTCCAGACCTCGACCGTGCCCGAGGCGCGCGGCCGCGGCGGCACCGGCGGCGGCGCGCCGTCGAGCAGCTCGCGGATCCGCTCCAGCGACACGCCCGCCTGCGTCCACTTGCGGATCGGCAGCAGCTGCTCCAGGTGGTGGCTCGTGTAGTGAGCCGCCCGCGTCTCGCCGACCGGCCGGTCCACGAGGCCGAGCTGGATGTAGTAGCGGACCGTGCGCTTGGGCAGCTCGACCAGCGTGCAAAGCTCGTCGAGCGAGTAGGTCCGGGCGGGGGTCTCTGGATGTTTCATACAGTCTATTATGACAGTTATACTGTCATTGTCAAGAGATGTCCATCGATATCGCGGACGGGATGCACGGTGTTCAGCGCATCCCTTTCCATAATGGATTCCTCCTGGCTCATGGTATGAGCCATGCAATTCATAAGATCGGCAATCAAGGGGAGGGACTATTGATGAAGGATCTCGAGGCGTTGTTCTCGCTTGCAAGCCAAGGGGAACCGAGCGCGCTGAAAGAGTTGTTTGAAATGGCCGAAACCGGCGACGCTCAGGCAATGTTCTTGCTAGGGCGCATCTATGACCTCAGTCGTGACGCTCGCTCGATCGAACCCGACCTGGTCGCGGCAAGATCGTGGTACGAACGCGCCGCCAGTGCCGGCAACGCGTTGGCCCAATTTGCCCTAGGCAACATGCATGAGTACGGCGAAGGCGTCCCAAAGGACGAAGTCGTGGCGCGGCATTGGTACGAATTCGCGGCAAAGCAGGGATATGCCGAGGCGCAGATGAGTTACGCGCGGATGCTTCAAATAGGACTAGGAGGCAATCAGTCGAACAGCGATGCGGCCTCGTGGTATCAGAAGGCGGCAAATCAAGGTCATGATCTTGCAGCAACTAATCTGGGAATAATGCATTATCAAAGGGAAGTCGCCGAGGCGAGTGACGGGGTTGCGTTCACATTTTTCGGAATGGCGGCCGACAAGTTGGACGGAGTTGCCCACTTGATGCTTGCCGAAATGTGTTTGGAGGGCCGCGGCACCGCAAAGGATGGCGGCCGTGCGCTGCTCCACTATTGCATTGCATCCATGCTGCTGCCCGTTGGTTCGAATCGCGAACGGGCCACCCGTCAGCGGGAGTTCATTCTGGCAAAGTATCCGGAACATCGTTCTGAATTCGAATCGAGGGCAGCGAGCTACATTGGCTCTCGCAGCTGATACCGTGCAACCGAGTTCGAACGATCGACCGTTTGTGCAATGAGTCAGGCAAAAGCGTCGCATGCAACACCATCACGCTCGATCGCATTTCGCAAGTCGGCCGACGGCAGCTCCCACGGCATCCCCGGCTGCTGGTGCCCCCACCGGGCAAGATCGACCGCGCGCGCCGACGTGGACGCGAAGACCCCGTGCAATACGCGGCTTTCGAGCGCGCGAAAATTCAACGGCACCACAATCGAGTCCGAAGGCGTACCGTCGAGTAGCAAATCGACTTGGAGCAGAAAACCCTGCAACCCTTGGACAACCCGTTCGGCACACGGGTGTCACCCATGTCTTAGGTACGGCATGTCACCTATGTATCCGGGCCGTACAACACTTGACTTGGCGGAGAGGGCGGGATTCGAACCCGCGGAGGGCTATTAACCCTCGCACGCTTTCCAGGCGTGTGACTTAAACCGCTCATCCACCTCTCCGGTGGACGGCATTTTACCCTGCATTTTGCTTGGTCGCCGCCCTCGCCCGCCCGGGAAACCGCCCCTCCTGTGCTAGATTTGCGCGGATTCCAACAATCGGTCCTCAAGTCCTCCCATGGCAGTTCCGGCAACCAGCCGCATCGTCATCATCGGCGGCGGCGTCATCGGCTGCAGCATCGCGTACCACCTGGCCAAGCGCGGCGAGCGCGACGTCACGCTGATCGAGCGGCTGCAGCTCACGCACGGCGCCACGTGGCACGCGGCGGGCCTGGTCGGGCAACTGCGCAGCAGCAGCAACCTGACGCGCCTGATGAAGTACTCAGCCGAGCTGTATGGCAAGCTCGAAGCGGAAACCGGCCAGGCCACCGGATGGCACGGCTCGGGCAGCCTGCGCCTGGCCTCCTCGCAGGCGCGCTGGCAGGAGTTGAAGCGCTCGGCGACGATGGCCAAGGGCTTCGGCTTCCACGTCGACCTGGTGTCGCCGCAGGAAGCGCAGAAGCTCTTCCCGCTGATGACGATGGACGGCGTGGTGGGTGCGGCGTGGATCGAGGGCGACGGCTATGTCGACCCGACCAGCCTCACCAATGCGTACGCGGCGGGCGCGCGCGCGGGTGGTGTGAAGATCATCCAGAACTGTCGCGTGACCGCGCTCACCAAGAAGCGGCCGGCGCGTCACGACGGTTGTCACCGACCAGGGCGAGATCGAGACCGAATGCGTGATCAACGCGGCCGGCATGTGGGGCCGCGAGATCGCCGCGATGGTCGGCACGCGCGTGCCGGCGTGCGCGGTCGAGCACCAGTATTTCGTCACCGAGAAGACGACCAAGATTCCCGACGGCCTGCCCTCGTTGCGCGACCCCGACCACAACTTCTACGTGAAGCCCGAGCCGGGCGCGCTGGCGGTCGGCGGCTGGGAGGACAACACGCCGCCGTGGGGCGCCAACGGCATCGCGCAGGACTTCGGTCCCGAATTGCTGCAGCCGGACTTCGACCGCTTCGCACCGCTGGCGGAAGCGGCGGGCATGCGCATCCCGGCGCTGAACGAAGTGGGCATCCGGCAATTGATCAACGGCCCCATCCCGATCACGGCGGACGGCGAGCCGATCATCGGCCTCTCGCCCGAGCTCGACAATTTCTACCTGTGCTGCGGCTTCACGTCCGGCATCGCGGGGTCGGGCGGCGCGGGCATGGTGATGGCCAACTGGATCGTCGACGGCGACCCGGGCATGGACCTGTGGCCGTTCGACGTGCGCCGCTTCGGCGCGCCGCATTCGGTCAAGCAGTTCATGTACGAGCGCGCGGTGGAAAGCTACGGCCGCTACTACCACGTGGCGTGGCCGACCAACGAGTCGGACGTCGGCCGCGACGCGCGGCGCAGTCCGCTGCACGCGCGGCTGAAGGAGATGGGCGGCGTCTACGGCAACAAGTTCGGCTGGGAGCGTCCCAACTGGTTTGCGCCCGCGGGCACACCGGCCGTCGACACGCTGTCGTTCGAGCGCGGGCCGTCGTTCGCGGCCATCGGCGAAGAGCACAAGGCGATCCGCGAACGCGTCGCGCTGATCGACATGACGTCGTTCTCCAAGTACGAGATCCGCGGCCCCGGCGCGCTGGCGCTGCTGCAGAAGCTGGCGGTCAACAACCTCGACCGGCCGGTCGGGACGATCGTCTACACGCAGTTGTGCAACGAGCGCGGCGGCATCGAGGCCGACGTGACCATCACGCGGCTGGCCGACGACCGCTTCTACTTCGTCACCGGCAGTGCCTTGGGCGTGCGCGACCGCTCGACCATCGAGCGCCACCTGCCCGCCGACGGCAGCGTGGAGATCGTCGAGCACACGTCGGCGCGCGCGGTGCTGAACCTGTGCGGGCCGAAGTCGCGCGACGTGCTGGCGACGCTGACCGACGCGCCGCTCGACAACGCGAGCTTCCCGTACATGAGCGCGCGGCAGCTGGACTTGGCGCTAGCGCCGGCGCTGGCGCTGCGCGTGACCTACCTGGGCGAGCTGGGCTACGAGCTGCACGTGCCGGCCGAGTACGCGCTGTACCTGTACGAGAAGCTGTGGGCGGCCGGCGAGCCGCACGGCATCGCCAACGCCGGCTACCGCGCCATCAACAGCCTGCGGCTGGAAAAGCACTACCTGGTGTGGGGCTCGGACATCACGCAGGATTACAATAACTACGAGGCGGGACTGGGCTTTTGCGTGGCGGCCAACAAGGGCGACTTCCTGGCGCGCGCGGCGCTGGCCGACATCAAGGCGCGTGGGCCGAAGCAGAAGCTGACGTGGTTCACCGCGCCCGCGGAGGTCAACATGTTCGGCGGCGAAATCGTGCTGGCAGGAGACCGCGTGCTGGGCCGCATCACCAGCGCGGGCTACGGCTACACGGTGGGCCGCAACATCCTGTGCGCGTACGTCGCCGCCGACGAGCCCGTCCACGCCGAGTACAGCGTCGAGGTGATGGGCGAGCGCTACCCCGCCGTGCGCCACACCAAGCCGCTGTACGACCCCGACCGCATCAAAATCCTGGCCTAGAAATCATGGGAAAACCGCTGAACGCCGATCTCACCTCCCTCCTCGCCACGCGCCGCGACGGCCACGGCATGCCGCGCGCGTTCTACAACACGGACGCGCTGTACGCCGAGGAAGTGGCGCGCATCTGGCAAGGCGGCTGGCTGTTCGCCGGCTTCACCATCGAGATCCCGAAGCCGGGCGACTACATCACGCTGAGCGTCGACAACACGCCGGTGCTGGTGATGCGCGACGACGCCGGCGAAGTCCGCGCGTTCCACAACGTCTGCCGCCACCGCGGCACCATGCTGTGCCGCCAGGAAAGCGGCCACGTGCGCGCGATCATCTGCCCGTACCACAGCTGGACGTATTCGCGGCAGGGCGACCTGATCGCCTGCCACGGCATGCAGGAGGAACTGGACAAGTCGAAGCTGGGATTGAAGCCGCTGCACGTCGGAAGTTGTCGCGGGCTTGATCTACGTATCGCTGCGCCAGTTCCATCACCCGCCGGCCTTTGCCCCGCTGCGCGACGAATTCGGACCGGCGGCCACGCCGCAGGGCTTCGACCGCGCGAAGATCGCCAAGGTCATCGACTACGAGGTGCCGTCGAACTGGAAGCTGGTGTGGGAGAACAACCGCGAGTGCTTCCACTGCGTGCGCTGTCATCCGCAATACTTCAAGGCCAACTTCGACGTGTACGAGGAGGAATACGCGTCCGACGCGGTCAAGCAGCAGATGGCCGCGGCCGTGGCGCGCACGCAGTCGAAGTGGGCGGCGCAGGGCATCGAGATCACGCATCACGCACGGCGGCCTGGCGACGTTCCCGGACCCGGACCGCGGCCTGTGGTTTGCCGCCGATCGCACGATGCTGGCCGAAGGCTTCGACACGGAATCGATGGACGGCACGCGCGTGGCGCCGCTGATGGGCGACTACGCCGACGCAGGATGTGGGCGTGTTGCGGATGCGCAGCATGCCCAACTTCTGGGTGCACGCGAGTTGCGATCACGCCGTGGCCGCGCGGCTGCTGCCCGCCGGTCCGCGGATGACCAAGGTGCGCGGCTACTGGCTGGTGAACGAGGACGCCGTCGAGGGCAAGGACTACGACCTCGAGAAGATGCTGCCGTTCTGGCATCTCACCAACGAGCAGGACTGGGACATCTGCAAGTGGCAGCAGAAAGGTGTGGACTCGATCGGCTACGAGCCGGGGCCGCTGTCCACGCGCAAGGAATACAACGTCGACGCGTTCATCCGCTGGTATCTGCAGGAAATGCGCGGCGGCGGCGTCGCGGCGCCGCAGCTGCGCATCGCGTAGGCCGGCCAACTCGGGCCGTTAGCTCGGCGCCCGACAATTCTGCGTGGTGGCTGGTTGGCAACCGCCGCCAGGGCATTGCACTCTGCCGTACTGATCGATTCTGATCTCGCCGCCCGGCTTTTTGGCGCACCTCACCAGGCCGCGTTCGTCTCGCGCGCAGGGTCCGGCGCCGCACTTGACGTTGCCGACCTCATCAGTCATCGCGCCGCCTCCCTCCTTGGCGCAAAATTCCTTGCCGTTTCGATCCGTTGCGCACTGCCCTTTTCCAAACGCTGCATTTCCGGACGGGCCCCTGAGATCTGCGGCATTGACCTGGGTGGCAGCGGCCGCGGCCAGCAAGCAGCAGATGAGGAAGAGCTTGTGCACGGCGATCTCCTTGGGTTGCTGAGAGCGAAACGTTAGCATAGGCCATGTCGATCGCGCAGTCCTCGGCCCGGATCGCCTCGCGCGAGTTCTGGAAACGCTGAATCGGCCCGGGCGGCGCCTGGTCGCCGGATCACAGTTAGCAAAATTGCGAACCCCGATCCGCGTGCAGGAACGCGCGCAACTGGCCTTTGTTGGGCGCCGTTTCGTCGCAACCGCTGATGGGAGGGTCGGCCGGTGTGAGTTAGCACTTTTGCTAACCAGTCAGAGAATGATGAACCCCGCCATCGCTGGCAGCCTGGGCCCCTGAGGGTGTACGCTGCCCACCCCGACACGACGTTCCAGGTCTCAGCATGCAGGGAGAAGATCTCAGAGTCGCGATCAGCGACTGGATCATGGTCCACGCACTGGCGGGCGCGAGCGAGCTCGAAATCCTCGCCGGCATATGCGAGCAGATGCACCGTGCAGGCCTTCCGATATTGCGAGCCTCGGTCGCCCACGACCTGCTCGACCCGACGTTCGACGCCCGCGGCGTGCGCTGGCAGCGCGACCAAGGTGGCGCTCGAGGAGGCATTCCCGCGCTCGGACGACCCGTTGCAGAATCAGGATTGGACGCGCAGTCCCTTCTTCCACCTCTTCGAAAGCCACGAACCGATGCTGCGGCGGCGATTGGACGCGACCTATCGCCGAGGCGAGTTTCCGATGCTCGACCGGTTCCAGGATGAGGGGGCGGCTCGACTACGTGGCGTTTGCCTCGCGCATCGGGGAAAGCGTGCGCCTGGGCGAAGGTGAAGGCATCATGGCATCGTGGAGCACGGATGCTCCGGAAGGCTTCAGCGACGCCCAGATCCAGCTGCTCGCGGGCAGTCATGCCGCCGCTCACGCTGGTCTTCATGCTGCGGACGATGAATCGCACAGCGCGCACGTTGATCCAGACGTACCTTGGAAGCGATGCGGCGGAACGCGTGCTCGCAGGCAACATCGTTCGCGGGCGAGCCGACCCGATACGCGCTGTCGTGTGGTTCAGCGATCTCGTCGGCTTCACGCGAATCTCGGATACGTCGAGCCCGGGCACGGTGCTCGAACTGCTGAACGACTACGCCGAAGCGCAGGTCGAGGAAATCGAGGCGCAGGGCGGACATGTGCTGAAGTTCATAGGCGACGGCATCCTGGCCATCTTCCCGCAGCAGGAGATGGCGCAGGCATGCGCGCGTGCGCTCGACGCCGCGACCAACCTGACGAGCCGGATCGTGACATTGAACGCGCGCCGCGCGGCACACGGCATGCCGGTCACCAGCGCGCACATCGCATTGCACGTGGGCGAACTGCTCTACGGCAACCTGGGCAGTCCGCGCCGGCTCGATTTCACCGTTCTCGGTCCCGCGGTCAACGAGGCGGCGCGCATCGAGTCGTTCTGCGCTTCGCTCGAGCAGCCCGTCATCGTATCGACGGCCTTCGCGGAAGCATCCGGCGAGGCACGGCGCCGGCTGGTCAGCGTCGGTCGCTATGCGATGAAGGGCATCGCCCGGCCGCAGGAGTTGTTCACGCTGGATCCCGCGCACACCCTCGCCGAGTCCGGTTGATGGCTGAAGTGGAGCGGGTCAATATGACATCGGAACTCGAAAGCTTCCAAAAGCAGGTTGCACCGATGCTTGCCGAGATGGAAGCATCCGCCAATGCGCACGACACGGATCGCCATTTGGCCGCCTATTCCAAGGACCCGGCGTTGGTCTTCATCATCAATGGCGAAATCATTCAGGGGTGGGATGCACTACGCGAAAGACAGCGTCAGTGGTGGGATGATGGCAAGGCAAAGGGTGTGTATCCACGCGAAACACTCACGTGGACGTACATCGGCGAGCCGACTTGTGAGATGTTCGGCAAGGACCACGGGCTGACGACGCACCTCATTGCGGCACAGGCAAAAGTGCCTGACGGTCAGGTGCGCGAGCGCCAATTGGCCTTTACCGCACTGTGGGTAAGACAGGCGGAGGGTTGGCGCATCATCTACGCTCACGAATCCAGCACAAAGTAGTACCCCCTTTAGCGCACGCAGTTGGCCTTGGTCGAGCGCTGGCCGGTCCCACTGGCTGATGGCCGAGGCTGTCGGTGTGAGTTCGCATTTTTGCTAACCAATCCCAGAATACATGCGGCATGTGACGCTCTGAACTTTTGGCCAGCGACAGCGGGACTGACGCAGCCGCCGCCGCTGGCAGGCCGGTCCCTGCGGGTGTACGCTGCTTCCCTTCGCACGGGGGGCCAGGGGATGACCGCCAAATCCATACAGATCATTCTGGCGAGACAACTCGCGAGCAGCATCGCCACACCCATCCTGCTGGTCGACGAGCAGAACGCGCTCATCTACTACAACGAACCGGCGGAGCAGATCTTCAACCAGCGCTTCGACGAGACAGGCGAAATGCCCGCCGCGGAGTGGACCACGCGCTTCGCCGCCGTCGACGAAGACCGCAATCCCATTCCGCCCAAGGACCGGCCCATGGGACGGGCGCTCTCCGAAATCACGCCGGTCTCGCGGACGATGTGGATGCGCGTCACGGGCGGCGAGTGGCGCCATTTGCACGTCACGGCCGTTCCGCTCGTCGGCGAGAAGGGCCTGCTCTTTGGCGCGATGAGCATCTTCTGGGCGGTTTGAGATGAACGTGACGCTGTGGGGGACGCGCGGCTCGCTGGCCACGCCCGGCGCCGACACGGCGCGCTATGGCGGAAACACCTCCTGCGTCGGCGTGATCGGCGACGAAGGGACGGTGCTGGTGCTCGACGCCGGCACGGGTATCCGCGGCCTGGGCAAGACCATCGATGCATCGGTGCGCCGCGTGGACATCCTGCTCACCCACCTGCACATGGATCACATCCAGGGACTGGGGTTTTTCGCGCCGCTGTTTCGCCCCGATCTCGAGGTCCGCATCTGGGGCCCGGTGAGCAGCCACATCAGCCTGCGCGAGCGATTGATGCGCTACCTTTCCCCGCCGCTGTTCCCGGTGAGCCTGCGCGAATTGCCGTGCATGATCTCGCTGCACGACGTGCCGTGCGGCGAAATATCGATCGGGGAATTTCGCATGACCTCTGCGCTGGTCTGCCACCCGGGGCCGACCGTGGGATACCGCATCGCCGATCAGCGAGGCAGCGTCTTGACCTACCTGCCCGACCACGAGCCAGCGCTCGGCGCGGCGGCGTTCCCCTCGCTGCCTTTGGCGTGGACCTCGGGAGGCTCGCTGGCCGCGAATGCCGACCTGCTCATTCACGACAGCCAGTACAGCGCCGCGGAATACGCCAATCATGTCGGCTGGGGACACAGTTCGTTCAAGGATGCGCTGGCGTTCGCCGCGCTCTCCGACGTGAAGCATTTCGTGCCCTTTCATCACGATCCCGGCCACACCGACATCGACATCGACAGGATGATGAAAGAGGCGCTGGCCGAGGTGACACCCGCCTGTCGCGTCACGACGGCGCTGGAGGGCGCGACGTTCCAGATCTAGACAATTCCAACAAAAGCAACGACAGCATGATCGATCGACGCAACTTTCTTCGCGTGGCGGGTGCAGGAATCGCGCTGGCCGCCTTCGCCGTCGAGGCGCAGCCATCGAAACGGCTGCCGCGAATCGGAGTCCTGTATCCGGAGACGGGCGCCAGCAATTCGGCATTGCGCCAAGGACTGCAGGAACTGGGCTATGTCGAAGGCCGCACCGCCGTCGTCGAATGGCGGACCTGGATAGGTCAGGAACAGCTGCAGAACACGGTAGCGGAATTGCTGCGACTCAATCTCGACGTCATCGTCGTCAGCGGCTCCGAAGGGACCAAGGCCCTGAAGGAAGCGACGCGGTCGGTCCCGATCGTGTTCATCGGCCCCAGTTATCCGGTCGAGGAACTATTGGTGGACAGTTTTTCCCGGCCTGGCGGCAACGTCACGGGGGTCACGGTGGCGCAGTCGGACCACGTGGCAAAGTCGCTTCAACTGTTGCTGGATGTGGTCCCGGCGATCTCCGAAGTCAGCGTCATCTGGAGTCCCACCAATTCCGGATCCGCATTCACTCTGCGCGACATGAACGCCGCGGCGAAGAGCCTGAAACTGAACCTGGCGCCGGTATCCATGGCGAGCGCCGCCGATGTGGAACCTGCCCTTGCAGCCGTAGCGCGCGCCCGCCCGGGCGCGCTGATCGTGCTCCCGTCCCCGATTCCCGCCGCGCACACGGAAAGAATCAGCGAGCTGGCGATCCGGCTGCGGATACCGTCGATATCGCCGTTCAAGGCGCTGATGGAACGCGGTCTGCTCCTGTCCTACGGCGCAGACTTTCGCGATGTCGAAAAGCGAATTCCCGGCTACGTCGATCGCATCCTCAAGGGTGCCAAGCCGGCCGAAATGCCGGTCGAGCGGCCGACACGGTTCGAGCTGGGCATCAACATGAAGACAGCGAAGGCAATCGGCGTGACGATTCCGCAGTCACTCTTGCTGCGCGCGGACACCGTGATTCAGTAGCGAGCTATTGCGGCGCGCACATCAGCACGCTATCGGCGCCCTCGCCTTCAGCCAGCCATCCGCGCGCCACCATCTGGTCGCGAGTCGCCATGTCGGCCACGTAGCGGTGGTTGATGTTGGCGCCGTTGCTATACACACGGTAGATCGGAGTGGTGTTGGCCGGGCATGCACCCTGGTTCGGCAGGAACATGTACATGAACACGGAATATTCGATGACGAAGGCCGGATTCTGCGCGGCCGTGGCGTCGCACTCGGCCGTGTCGCGCCCATAGAAGTGCGTGTTGCCGGACGACGGCGGCAGATAGAACCGGCAAACGGGTGAAGTGCCGGGCTGCGCCGTCGCATAGGTCTTGAACGACCGGCCGGTGCGCACCCACCCCTTGATCACCGTGGCCGCATCCAGCGCGGCGATCTCGTCGGCGCGCCACGTGAAGAAGTAATGTTCGAGCGCCGCGTTGTAATACTCGATGGCGTTGACGGTGCCGGAACTGACGGGCGCTGGCGCATCGGGGAGGATGGTGATCTCGACCGTGTCGACGGCGTTCGCCACCCGGGCGTTCCACGAGATCGCGGCGCGTCCGCCGGTGATACGGTCCGAGTAGGCAAAGCCGTAGGCATCGGTGAACGGATAGATGGTTTCCGCGTAGCGGTTGTAGAAGTCCGGGTCCTTCTGCAGGAAGCCGAAGTAGTAGTCGTAGACCGAATTCGTCGTGCGCAGCGTGCTGCCGAGGCTCCACCAGTCCTGTGAATCGAAGGTGCCGATCATCGTGTTGGCTTTGTACGTCTTGCCGTTGATCGTGATCGGATTTGCCAGGACCTTTTCGCTGCCGACCGTGCCGACATTCATCCCTGCCAGCAGATCGCCCTCGATCCAGGTCAGCACGTTGTCCTGCGGGCCGCCGTTGGACGGATCGGTCTGGCTGTAGTTGGCCGGGTCGCCGCTGGTCTTCAGGTAGTACTTGTAGAGGTAGTTGGCATTCGCGCCGACCACGCCGCTCGGGTCCAGCAGGAACGCGGGGTAGTTGGTGAACCCGCTCTGCACCGTCATGTACTCCGGCAGAGAGCCGTAGGGAATCTTGATTTCGACGACATAGGTTCCGGCATAGGTGCCCGACGCGATCGTCGATGTGCCCTTGAGCGTCACGAAACCCGTGAACTCGACGGTGTACGGTCCGGTCCCGGGCGGCAACGGCCCCGTCCCGCCAAAGGGCTTCACATAGCCGACCGTGCGTTTCTCCTTCGCATCGAACGTCGCGGTCAGGCTGTACGTCTGCGGAGACGTCGCGGCGCTGCTGTATGTCACGGCGCCGGTCGGCAAGACTCCCGCGAAACTTCCGGAGATGGTGGTGGTGCCCGTGTAATGAGAAGCGGCGCGGCCGTCCATGCGCTTCAGGTAGTTGTTGTAGTTGCCCCAGCTGAAGTTGTCCGGGACCCCGTAATTGGCGGCCGCCGAGACGAGGTCGCCCGCGAACGTGGCGATCTGGTTGTCGTTGGCGATAATGCGCACGAAGGCGCCGCTGCTGCCGTAGGGAGAGAAGGTATACGGCGCCGCGGTGGTCTTTCCCTGCGAGTTGGCATTGATGACCAGATAGGGACTGTTGCCGGTGATCTTCTTTATCGGTGCGGCACCCGCGGGCGCGGTGGGCGCCGGCGCACTGGCGTTGGCGGCGATGGCGCCGAGGGCGGCGATCACGCTGTTGCCGGCACTGCCGCGCAGCGTCTGCGTGGTAGTCGACGGCGATGCGGACGCATAGGCCTTGACGCTGAACGGGAATGCTGAACCCGTCGACCGCCGTGATGTCGAGGTTGTCGTCCTTGCTGCCCGTGATGAACGCTTCGATCTTGTCGTAGCGCAGCGTGAAGTTGGGGTCGTTGAAGTCCGCGAGGCTCGGCGTGTAGCCCGTGCTCTGGACCGTCCAGCATTTGTTGCCGTAGGTGAACCACATCCGCCCGCCGCCCATCGTGAAGTTGGGGATCTGCACGTAGTTCGGGTTGCCGGCGGTCACCGGCGTAAACGCGGACAGTGAATAGCCCGGCGGCGGCGCGGGGCCGGCGTCCGAGGGAAGGATATTGGCACCGGTGCTCGTCAAGCCGGACAACGTGGTCACGCCGGTCGCCGACGTCATGCCGGTCCACATGACGCAGACCGGCTGGCCGCTCTTGTTGTTGATCCGGAGCGTCACCTCGGCCCGCGCTGGCGGTGCCGCAAGCAGTACTGCCGCCAAGTCCCAGTACCATGGCGGACCGTGGCAGCGAGGGCATTGGACCGGACAGCCGTTTTTTGATTGCAAGCAGCGTTGTGATGGGTCATGGGCAGATTCGCTAGCAACGAACGTACCAGTGCCCACGACGGAGGGGACGCACGATGAAGAAGGCGCTGAAGTACACGGCGTGGGGATTGGCGGCGATCGTGGTCGTCGCGCTGATCGTCTGGTTCTGGGCGAACCAGGTGGCCACCAGCCGCTACGAGCAGAAGTGGACCGTGCACAAGGCGGAATTTCCGATTCCGTTCCCGCTCAGCGGCGCCGACATGGAGTCACTCCGGGCGGAACGGATCCTGGCGGGAGCCCCGGAGGCGGATCCGCTCGCAGGCGTGGATCTTCAAGGCCGTGGCGCTGGAGCGCGCGATCAAGCGCGGCAAGCACCTGGTCGACGAGTCGCGTTGTCGTGCGACGGCTGCCACGGCGCCGACTTCGGCGGCGCGGCCGTCGTCGACATCGCGATCGTCGGGCGCTGGGTGGCGCCTAACCTGACCTCCGGCGAAGGCAGCGTGACCAAGGGCTTCACCGCCAACGACTGGGACCGCGCCGTGCGCCACGGCGTGCGCCGCAACGGAAGCTCGTCGTCGATGCCGTCAGGCGGACTTCGTCCAACCTGACCGACCACGAACTGTCGGACGTCGTCGCCTACATCCGATCGGTGCCGCCGGTGAATCGCGACCTGGGGCCGGTGAAGCTGGGGCCGGTGTTCGCCTTCATGATCGCCACCGATCCCAAGGCATTTACCGCCTCCACGATCGATCACGACAAGGCGCACGTCGTCGAGCCGCCCGTCCAGGCGCCCAGCGCGGAACTGGGGCAGCACATCGCGCAGGTCTGCCGCGGATGCCACGGGCCGCATCTGTCCGGCGGCACGCTGGCGGGCGATCCCGACATGCCGGTCGTCGCGAACATCACGCCGCACGAGACCGGCCTCAAGTCATGGAGCGAAGCCGACTTCATCCGCGCGCTGCGCGAAGGCAAGCGCAAGGACGGCACGGCGATCAGCAAGATGATGCCGTGGCAGGCCTACGGGCAGATGTCGGATACGGAACTGAAAGCCGTGTGGGCGTACCTGCAGACGGTGCCGCCCGCTGGAGAAAGGCAACCACTGATGCGCGCAATTGCGAGACGCGCTGACCGAGAGCCGGTCCGGAATCAGGTTGGACTAGATCAAGTCCCTTCTGCCGCTGCGTGCAGTCCACGACCGTCAGCGCCGTCATGTTGACGATGCGGCGCACGGTGGCCGACTGGGTCAGGATGTGCACCGGCTTGGCCACGCCGAGCAGGATCGGGCCCAGCGTCACGCCGGAGCCTCCCGACACCTTGAGCAGGTTGAACGAGATGTTCGCGGCATCGAGCGTGGGCATGATGAGGAGGTTGGCCTCGCCCTTGAGTTGCGAATTGGGGAACGCGGCGAGGCGCACGTCCTCCTGCAGCGCGGCGTCGCCGTGCATCTCGCCTTCGCATTCCAGCTCCGGGTCCATCAGCTTGACCAACGCCAGCGCCGCCTGCATCTTCTTCGCCGTGGGATTGTTCGACGACCCGAAGCTCGAATGCGACAGGAACGCGACCTTGGGCACGAGGCCGAAGCGGCGCATTTCCTCGGCGGCGAGCAGCGTGATCTCGGCCAGCTGCTCGGCCGTCGGGTCGGCATTGACGTAGGTGTCGGCGATGAAGATCGTGCGCGCCGGCATCATCAGCGCGTTCATCGCGGCGTAGGTGCGCACGCCCTTGCGCAGGCCGATCACCTGGTCGATGTAGTGGCGGTGAATTTCGTGCGTTCCGAACGTGCCGCACAGCATGCCGTCGGCGTCGCCCATGTGCAGCATCATCGCGCCGATCAGCGTGTGGCGGCGGCGCATCTCGATCTGCGCATAGGCCTGCGACACGCCGCGGCGCTCGGTCAGCCGGTAGTATTCCTGCCAGTAGGAGCGATAACGCTCGTCGAACTCGGGGTTGATGATGTCGAAGTCCACGCCGGGAACGATGCGCAGTCCATAGCGTTCGATGCGCTTCTCGAGCACCGCCGGCCGGCCGACCAGGATCGGCCGCGCCAGGCCCTCGTCCACGACGACCTGCACGGCGCGCAGCACGCGCTCCTCCTCGCCTTCCGCGTACACGATCCGCTTCGGATCCTTCTTGGCGCCGCGCGAAGATCGGCTTCATCAGCAGGCCGGACGTGTAAACGAACTGCGTCAGGCGCTCCTTGTAGGCGACCAGTCGGCGATCGGGCGCGTCGCCACGCCGGAGTCCATCGCGGCCTTGGCCACGGCCGGCGCGATCATGACGATGAGGCGCGGGTCGAACGGCTTCGGGATCAGGTATTCCGGACCGAAGCGCAGGTTCTCGATGTTGTAGGCATGGGCGACGATGTCCGACTGCTCGGCCATCGCGAGGTCGGCGATCGCGCGCACGCATGCGAGCTTCATCGCCTCGTTGATCGTTGTCGCGCCGACGTCGAGCGCGCCGCGGAAGATGAACGGGAAGCACAGGACGTTGTTGACCTGGTTCGGGAAGTCCGACCGGCCGGTGGCGATGACGGCATCCGGCCGCGCGGCCTTGGCCACGTCCGGCATGATCTCCGGCTCCGGATTGGCCAGCGCCATGATCAGCGGCTTGTCGGCCATCTTGGCCAGCCATTCGGGCTTCAGCACGCGCGCGGCGGAAAGCCCCAGGAAGATGTCGGCCCCGGGCAGGATCTCGGCCAGCGTGCGCGCTTGCGTCGGTTGCGCGTAGATGGCCTTGTGATCGTCCATCTCCTCCTTGCGACCCGCGTACACGACGCCCTTGATGTCGGCGACGAAGATGTTCTCGCGCTTGATGCCGAGACCCACGAGCAGGTCGAGGCACGCCAGCGCCGCCGCGCCCGCGCCCGAGCACACGAGCTTCACGCTGCCCAGTTCCTTGCCGACGACGCGCAGGCCGTTCAGGATCGCCGCGCCGACGATGATCGCCGTGCCGTGCTGGTCGTCGTGGAACACCGGGATCTTCATCCGCTCGCGGCACATCTTCTCGATGTGGAAGCACTCCGGCGCCTTGATGTCCTCGAGGTTGATGCCGCCGAACGTCGGCTCCAGCGCCACGATCATGTCGACCAGCTTGTCCGGGTCGAGCTCGTTGATCTCGATGTCGAAGCAATCGATGCCCGCGAACTTCTTGAACAGCACCGCCTTGCCTTCCATCACCGGCTTCGCCGCGAGCGGGCCGATCGGCCCAAGCCGAGCACCGCCGTGCCGTTGGTGACCACGCCGACCAGGTTGCCGCGCGCGGTCAGGTTGGAGACCTCGCGCGGATCGCGGACGATCTCGTCGCACGCGGCTGCGACGCCCGGCGTGTAGGCCAGGCCCAGGTCGTGCTGGTTGGTGAGCTGCTTGGTCGCCTGCAGCGCGATCTTCCCCGGCGGAAACTGCCGGTGGTACTCGAGGGAAGCCTCACGGATGTTCTTGTCCGACATGGATCCGCCGCTTAGGAGGAGCGCGCCGCTTGGGACGCGGGGCCGACCATCATAGACGATTGCCCTGCCCCGTTCACGGCGCCCGGGATTGACGCAGTGCAATGTCCCGCAAGCAGGCCGGAGGCTATAATTCCGGCTTTCCCGCACCGCGCGCCTAAGCCGTTCCGCCCGCGCCCAAAGTCCTCCCATGAGCACCATGCCGCTCTTCTGGTTGTCCGCGTTTGCCCTGGCGGCGGCCGTTCTCGTTGCCCTCGTGTGGCCGCTGATGCGCCGCCAGCGCAAGAGCGAGGCGCCCGAGGACGAAGCCGCGGCCACCGCCATCTTTCGCGACCACAAGCGGCAGCTGGATGCCGATTTCGCGGCGGGCACGCTGAGCGCGGCCGATCGCGACGCGGCGCAAGCCGAGCTGGTCTCGCGTCTTCGGCGGCGAACTCGCCGCTGGAACCCGCGCCGGCATCGACATCATCCGACCGGTCGCGCTGGATCGCGGCGCTGGTCCTCGTCGCCGTCGTGCCCGTCCTGGCGGGCGTGCTGTACGTGCTGCTGGGCAATCCGGCTGCGGTGAACGCGCCGGCCGCGCCGGCGATGTCCGACGCATCCCCGCACGGCTCCGGCGACGCCACCGATCCGCAGGTCGTGGCGATGATCGACCGGCTGGCCGAAAAGATGAAGGCGAATCCCGACGATCCCAAGGGATGGGTCCTGCTGGGTCGCTCGTATCTCAAGATGGGCCGCTACGACGACGCGGTGGCGGCCTTCGCGGAAGCTTCGAAGCGCATGCCGGAGAGACGCGGGCCTGCTCGCGGACCAGGCCGAGGCGATCGCGATGAAGCAGGGAAGGAAGCTCGCCGGCCGTCCCGCGGAATTGCTGAAGCGCGCGCTGGAGGTCGATCCCGACAATCCGAAGGCGATCGCCATGTCCGGCGCGGCCGCGGCCGAGCGCGGCGACGCGGACAGCGCGATCAAGCTCTATCAGCGGCTGCAAGACGACTGGTTCCGCCGAACAGCGAGGAATCGCAACAGATCGACCAGGTGATCGCGGAACTCCAGGCTTCGCGCAAAGGCGCGCCGACGGCAACGGCAGCCCCGTCCGCTGCGCCGCGTGCTGCGGCTCCTCGCAGCGGCACCGGCGACGGCCAACGCCGCGCCGCCGGCGAGCGCGACTGCGTCGGCAGGCGCTGCAGGCGCCGGCGTATCGGGCAGCGTCGAGATCGACCCCAAGCTCGCCGCAAAGATGGCGCCGGGCGACACGCTGTTCATCTACGCGCGCAACGCGGAAGGCTCGCGCATGCCGTTGGCCATCATGCGCGGGACCGCCGGCGATTTGCCCAAGGCGTTCGCGCTGACCGACGCGATGGCCATGACGCCGGCGCAGACCATTTCGCTGGCCAAGTCGGTGGTGGTCGAAGCGCGCATTTCCAAGGCCGGCAACGCGATGCCGCAACCCGGCGACCTGCGCGGCGCGTCGGCGCCCATCGCGCCTGGCGCGGCCAACGTGCGCATCGTCATCGACCAGGTCGTTCCCTGAGGCCTGTCGTGTGACGGATTTGTGACACCGCGCCCGTCGAACATCCGGTATAACTGCACCCCTGCTCACGCCCGGCGCCGCGAAAAGCGCTTCCCGGGCGCTCGCAAACGGGAGAACGCCGCATGAAAGACAGCTACCAGAAGAAGGTCGAACTTGGCCGATGCGGCGCGGTCACGCTGCACATCAGCAAGGACGGCAAGCGGCTGTTGCTGGAGTTCGAGACCGAACCCGAGGGCCTGGACAAGACCGGCCTCAACAGCTTCATCGACGCGCTGAAAAAAGCACGCGAACGCATGGAGCGGTAGCAGTACGCTGCCCCGCCGCCCCCCCGCCGGGCCGTGCTGTTCACCTGCGCGAGGCGCGGATTTTGATCCGCGCGGGAGCGACCGGGGGTTCGCAGGGCTGCAGCCCCTGGATTTCTTGACCGGGGTCAAGGATGTGGCACGCTCCCCGTAACAATCGCGGTCCGCGGCCGGTGGGCCATGGTGCACCGCCGCTATAATGGCACGTGTTTTCAACGCCTCCCGCGGCCTCGCCGATCAGCGGCCGCCAGCCCCCGCCGATGTCCGCCCCAACCGTCCGCCCCGCCCATGCTCGAAGCCATTGACCTGGCCGCGAGACGCGGCTCGTCGCACCTGTTTTCGTCGCTGTCCTTCAGCGTCGAGTCCGGATGCGCCATGTTCGTCACCGGCGCCAACGGAACGGGCAAGACCACGCTGCTGCGAATCCTGGCCGGACTCGGCACGCCGTTCGCGGGCACGGTTCGCTGGCGCGGCGTGGACGTCGCGCCGTTTGCGCAGGGCCTGCGGGACGACGTGGCCTATGGCGGGTCACCTGCCGGCATTGAAGGACGAACTCACCGCGGAGGAAAATCTTGCGGCGCTGGTCGCGCTGACCGGCGAAACCGTGTGCGGCATCCAAGCTGCGCGACGCGCTCGCGAGCGTCGCCCTGGAACGCCAGGCACGGCTTCCGGCGCGCGCGCTCTCCCAGGGGCAGCGCCGGCGCTTGGGCCTGGCGCGCCTGTCGCTCTCCCGCCGGCCGCTGTGGCTGCTCGACGAGCCGGCGACCGCGCTCGACAGCGCGGGAATCGCGCTGCTGAAGCGCCTGCTTTCCGGGCACCTCGAGCGCGGCGGTTGCGCGCTGGTGGCGACGCATCAACCGCTCGAGCTGCCGGCGAACAATGTCCGTGCGCTCTCGCTGTCATGATGTCCGAACCCAGCGTGGCGACGCTCCACGCACCCGCGCCCGCGTCCGATTCCGGCGCGTGGGCCGGCGTGCGCTGGGCGCTGGCGCGCGATCTCGAAGCTGGCGCTGCGTTCGCGCGCGGAACTGGGCGTGCAACTGCTCTTCTACGTGATCGTGGTTTCGCTGTTTCCGCTGGCGTCGACGCCGGACAAGAACCAGCTCGCGCTGATGGGGCCGGGCGTGCTCTGGGTCGCCGCGCTGCTCGCGTCGCTGCTTTCGCTGCCGCGCCTGTTCGCCTCCGATCACGCCGACGGAACGCTCGAGCAGATGGCGCTGTCGCCCTATCCGTTGCCGGCGCTGGTGTCCGGTAAAATGATCGCGCACTGGCTGACCACCGGGTTGCCCGTCGTCATCCTGGCCCCGGTGCTGGGATTGCAATACGGGATCGACGGCGAGGCGATGACCGCTTTGGCCGCGGCGCTGCTGATCGGCACGCCGATCCTGTCCCTGCTCGGCGCGATCGGCGCCGCGCTTACGCTTGGGTCTGCGCGGCGGCGGCAGCCTCCTTGCGCTGCTGGTCCTGCCGTTGTGCGTGCCGGTGCTGATCTTCGGCGCCGGAACCGTGGACGCGGTGCACGCCGGCCTTGGCGTGACCGCGAACCTGTCGCTGCTCGGCGCGGGTTTGCTGGTCGCGATCGTCGGCGCGCCGCTCGCCGCCTCCGCTGCTGTCCGGATCGCGCTGGACTGATGAACTTCGACCGATGAACTTCTTCCGCTACTCGTCGCCCTCGACGTTCTATCCGCTCGCCGGAAAACTCATTCCCTGGTTCGGCTGGAGCGCGCTGCTGCTCGCCATCGTCGGACTCGTGGATCGGCTTCGGTCTCGCGCCCACCGACTTCCAGCAGGGCGAGGCCTATCGCATCATCTTCATCCACGTCGCGACCGCATGGATGTCGATGTTCATCTATGTCGTGATGGCGTTCTGGAGCGCGCTGTCGCTGGGCTTCAACACGCGCCTGTCGGGCATGATGGCGCAGGCGCTGGCGCCGACCGGCGCCCTGATGACGTTCATCGCGTTGTGGACCGGCGCGCTCTGGGGCCGGCCGACGTGGGGAACGTACTGGGCGTGGGATGCGCGGATGACCTCCGAGCTGATCCTGCTGTTCCTCTATTTCGGCGTGATCGCGCTGCGCAACGCCATCGACGACGACCGCCGCGCGGACCGCGCATGCGGCGGTGCTCACGCTGGTCGGCGTGGTCAACATTCCGATCATCTATTTCTCCGTGCAGTGGTGGAACACGCTGCACCAGGGGTCGTCGGTCAGCATGGTCGCGGCCCCGAAGATGGCGGCGATCATGCTCACTCGGCATGCTCGTCATGGCGATTGCCGTGTGGTTCTATTCCATCGCGGTCGCGCTGATGCGCGTGCGCTGCATCATCCTCGAGCGGGAACGCGGCGCGGCATGGACAGGTCAACTTCCGCCGAGGCGTGCATGACCGCGAACGGGTGGCCTTGAGCGAATTCTTCGCGATGGGTGGTTATGGGTTCTACGTCTGGTGGCGCCTACGGCATGACCGCGCTCGCCATCATCGTCGAGCTGATCGCGCTGCGCGCGCGGCGAAGAACGCCGGCGAAGCGCAACTCCGAGGCGGTCGCGCGATGAAGCCGCGTCATCGCCGTTTCGCCTGGATCGGCGCAGGCGTCGTCGTGCTCGGCGTCGCGGTTGCGCTGGTGCTGAATGCGTTCCAATCCAACCTCGTCTTCTTCTTCACGCCGTCGCAGGTCGTCGCCAAGGAAGCGCCGCAGGGCCGGCCGTTCCGCATCGGCGGCCTGGTCGAGTCGGGGACGCTGGTGCGCATCCCCAACTCGCTCGACGTCAAGTTCGTCGTGACCGATACGGCGCAGCGCCTGCCGGTCGTCTACCGCGGACTGCTTCCCGACCTGTTCAAGGAGGGCAAGGGCGTCGTGGCGCAGGGCAGCGTCGGGCCGGACGGCGTGTTTCACGCCACCGAAGTGCTGGCCAAGCACGACGAAAATTACATGCCGCCGGAAGCAGCCGACGCCATCGACAAGGCGCACAAGGACAAGGGCATGTCGACTACCCACACTGAGTAACGCCAAATGATTCCCGAACTCGGACAGTTTCGCGCTCATCCTCGCGCTCCTCGTGGCGCTCGTGCAGGGCGTGGTGCCCCTGATCGGCGCGCAGCGCCGCGACGCCGTCCTGATGGGACTCGCCAAGCCCGCGGCGCGCTTGCAATTCGTGCTGGTCGCGCTCGCGTTCGGGTGCCTCGCGTGGAGCTTCGCCACCAGCGATTTTTCCGTGATCAACGTCGCGGAGCATTCGAACACCGCAATTGCCGCTGCACTACCGGATCGCCGCGACCTGGGGTTCGCACGAGGGTTCGCTGCTGCTGTGGGTGCTGATGCTCACCGGCTGGGCGCACCGCGGTGACGCTGCGCTCGCGCAACCTGCCGGATGCGCTGCTGGCGCGCGTGCTCGCGGTGATGGGCCTCGTGTCCATCGGCTTCCTGACCTTCCTGCTGTTCACGTCCAATCCGTTCCTGCGCCTGGTGCCCGCCGCCGCCGAAGGCAGCGACCTGAATCCGCTGCTGCAGGATCCCGGCATGGTGATCCATCCGCCGATGCTCTACATGGGCTACGTCGGATTCTCGGTCGCCTTCTCGTTCGCGATCGCCGCGCTGCTGGCGGCCGGCTCGACGCGACGTGGGCGCGCTGGTCGCGGCCGTGGACGACTGCGGCGTGGTCGTTCCTGACCATCGGCATCGCGCTCGGCAGCTGGTGGGCCTATTACGAATTGGGCTGGGGCGGATGGTGGTTCTGGGACCCGGTCGAGAACGCATCGTTCATGCCGTGGCTGGTCGGCACCGCGCTGCTGCACTCGCTCGCGGTGACCGAAAAGCGCGGCACGTTCAAGAGCTGGACCGTGCTGCTCGCGATCATGGCATTCTCGCTGTCGCTGCTCGGCACGTTCCTCGTGCGCTCCGGCGTGCTGACGTCGGTGCACGCGTTCGCCACCGACCCCGCGCGCGGCGTGTTCATCCTGGCGTTCCTGGCGATCGTGATCGGCGGCTCGCTCACGCTGTATGCGATGCGCGCCGGCGCCGTCGGCGGCGGCGCGGGCTTCGCGATGGTTTCGCGCGAATCCGCGCTGCTGGCGAACAACATCCTGCTCGTGGTGGCGCTGGGCGCGGTATTCCTGGGCACGATGTATCCGATGTTCCTCGACGCGCTGAACCTGCCCAAGGCGTCGGTCGGCCCGCCGTACTTCAACCTGGTGTTTCCGATCCTGATGGCGCCGGCCGCGTTCCTGATGGGCATCGGTCCGCATTGCCAGCTGGCGCCAGGCGGAATTGCCCGACCTCGCGAAGCGACTCAAGTGGGCGTTCGTCGTTGCCGTCGTCACCGCCGCGCTGCTGCCGTTCACGATGGGCGCGTGGTCGCCGCTGGTGGCGCTGCGGCCTGTTCCTGTCGCTGTGGATCGTCGCGACGACGATCGTGTCCGTCGTGCAACGCTTGCGCAAGGCGCCGCAGAACGGCTCTGTGGGAACGCCTCGCCGCCAACCCGGCGGCGTGGTACGGCATGATGCTGGCGCATCTGGGCGTGGCCGTGTTCATCGTCGGCGTGACGCTGGTCAAGGGCTACGAATTCGAGGTCAACGTGCCGCTCGATGTCGGACAAAGCGTCACCGTGCGCGGCGAGGAATACACGTTCCGCGGCGTCGAGCCCGTCACCGGTCCCAACTATCGCGGCGTGGTCGGCACGTTCGAGGTGCGCCGCGACGGCAAGCTGGTGCAGACGATGCGGCCGGAGAAGCGCGTCTACAACGCCGTCCGGCTCGACGATGACCGAGGCCGCGATCGATCCCGGGTTCCTGGGCGATCGCTACGTCTCGCTCGGTGAACCGATCACCGACAAGGGCGAGGCCGGCGCATGGGGCGTGCGCGTCTACGTCAAGCCGTTCGTCGACTGGATCTGGGGCGGCGCGTTCCTGATGGCGCTGGGCGGATTCATCGCGATGAGCGACCGCCGCTACCGCCTCACCGTCAAGCAGAAATTCACCGCGCTGTCCGGCGCGGCACGGGCGGCCTGACCAATGAAGAGCAATGCGCTTCCTGCTGCCGCTCGGCTTCTTCGTCGTCCTCGTCGGCTTTCTCTATGTCGGGCTCTTCGCGCGACCCGCGTGAAGTGCCCTCGCCGCTCGTCGACAAGCCCGCGCCCGCGTTCAGGCTCGCGCAGCTGAACGATCCGTCGAAGCAGCTCGGCCCCGCGGACCTCAAGGGTCAGGTCTGGCTGCTCAACGTGTGGGCATCGTGGTGCGTGTCCTGCCGCGTCGAGCATCCGCTGCTCGTCGCACTGGCCAAGGCGAACATCGTTCCGGTCATCGGACTCAACTACAAGGACACGAACGCCCTCGGCCGCGCATGGCTCGCGGAGAATGGCGACCCGTACAAGGTGTCCGTCGTCGACGCGGATGGCCGCGTCGGCATCGACTGGGGCGTCTACGGCGTCCCGGAGACGTTCGTCGTCGACAAGAACGGCGTGATCCGCTACAAGCAGATCGGACCGATCACGCAGGAAAGCCTGAAGGACAAGATCCTGCCGCTGGTGCGCGAGCTGCAGAAATCATGAAGCGCATCTGCCGTCGCATTCGCGGCAACGCTGTTCGTCATGGCCGCTCACCGCGAGCTGCGCGCAGGCGCCGAAGGACGCCGCCGCTCGAAGCGCGCCTGAAGGCACTCTCCGAAGAGAATTGCGCTGCCTCGTCTGCCAGAACCAGACGCTGGCCGATTCCACCGCGCCGCTGGCGGAGGACCTTCGCCGCGAAGTGCGCGAACTCGCGCTAGCAGGGCAAGAGCGACGCCGAGATCAAGCAATACCTGGTCGCGCGCTACGGCGATTTCGTTCTGTACAAGCCGCCGGTCAAGCCGACGACGTGGCTGCTCTGGTTCGGGCCGTTCGCATTCCTGCTGGGCGGAGCGCTGATCTGGTTCGTCGTGCTGCGCCGGCGCAGGCGCGGTGGTGTCGGCATCGAACAACCGGAAGCGGCTCCCAGCATGAGCGAGCAGTCCGGGCGCGCCCGGGCGCAGGCACTGCTCGACGAACCCAGGGAGCCGTAGGCCGTCCTAGACGGCCGCCCCGCAGTTCCAGCACAGGTCGAAGTTCGCCGGCGAAAGCTCGCCGCATCCGGCACACCTGACCTCGGCCTTCGCCGATCCCGCCGTCTCGATGTCGCGCAGCACGACGCGCGCGCGCTCGACGTCGCATTCGCGTTCGATCCAGACCTGCGGCTGCGCGACATCCGGTGCGACTTCGCCGACGATGCTCGACGCGTGCTGGTTGAACACGTGCGCCTTGATGCCGGCCTGGTTCAGGCGGTCGGCGACGAGGAACGCGTCATAGCGCTGCAGCGCCGTGTAGATGCGAATCATGACGGCGGCCGGAACGCGATCAATTCGCGCACCAGGCGTCTGCAGCACGCTCACCCAGGCGGCTCGCCCGCGCCGGCGTCCCACGCGTAAGGCGGCGCTTCGTCCATATAGCAATCCTGCGCCATTTCCAGCTGCAATGCGTGCACGCCCTGTTGCGGTTGCCCGTAGTGGCGCGTGACCCAGCCGCCCTTGAAGCGCCCGTTGACGACGTGCGTGAATCCCTCCGCCTCGGCGAGCACCCGTGTCGCGGCCGCCTGCAGCGCAGGCGCGCAACTCGCGCCGCTTGCCGTGCCGAGGTTGAGATCCGGCAGCCGGCCCGGCGAAGAATCGCGGCACGTCGGTGCGAATCGAATGCCCGTCGAGAAGCACGGCGAAGCCATGTCGTTCGCGCACGCGCGCGATCTCCGCCGCAAGCGCGGCGTGATACGGCGCGAACGATGTCGTCGCAACGGTCCGCCACTTCCGCCGGCGACGGCGCTTCGCCGTCCAGGTAGATTGCCTCGCCGCCGAACGTCCGCGTCGGGCAGAGTTCGGTATTGTCGGCGCCGGCGTACAGCGCCGCGCCCGATGGATCGCGATTGAGATCGATCACATAGCGCGAATGCGTGGCGCAAAGCAGCGTGGCGCCCTCCGCGGCCGCGAACTGGTAGAGTCGGTCGACATGCCAATCGGTATCGGGGACGGTCCGCGCAATCGTGGTCAGCCGCGACGCGAGCGCATCGGGAAGGTGCGTGCCCGAATGTGGAACGTCGATGACCAGCGGACTGTCGCCGCGGTGCAGTTGCCACAGATCCATCATGCCTCCCAGCGCGCGACCTGTCCCGCGCGGATCACGCCCGCACAGGGATTGCCGCCGATCCGATAGGCGAGTTCGGCCGGCTCGGCAATGTCCCACGCGACGATGTCGGCGCGCTGCCCGGCGTCGAGCGTGCCGCGGTCGGTCAGGCCCAGCGCGCGCGCCGCGTGCACGGTCGCGCCCGCCAGCGCCTCCTCCGGCGTCATCCGGAACAGCGTGCACGCCATGTTCAGCATCAGCAGCAGCGAAGTCGCGGGCGACGTGCCGGGGTTGCAATCGGTCGCCACGGCCATCGCGAACGCCCTGTTCCCGGAACGCGGCGATCGGCGGCAACTGCGTTTCGCGCAACGCGTAGAACGCCCCCGGCAGCAGCACGGCGACCGTCGCCGCGCGCGCCATCGCGGCCACGCCCGCCGCATTGGTGAATTCGAGATGGTCCGCGGAGAGCGCGCCCGCGGCCGCGGCCAGCGCCGCACCGCCCGTGTCCGACAGCTGGTCGGCGTGCAGCTTGACGGGCAGGCGATGCTCGCGCGCCGCCGCGAACACGCGTTGCGTCTGCGCGGGCGTGAAGCCGATGGTCTCGCAATACGCATCCACCGCATCGGCGGCGCCCGCCTGCGCGACCGCGGGAATCATCTCGCGGCACACATAGTCGATGTAATCGTCGCCGCGTCCGGCGAACTCGGGAGGCAGCGCATGCGCCGCGAGCAGCGTCGTGCGCACATCGACGCCGAGCTGCCGGCCCAGCACGCGCGCGACGTCGAGCTGCTTCAACTCGGTCGTCGTCTCCAGACCGTAGCCGGACTTGATCTCGATCGTCGTGACGCCCTCCGCTGCAAGTGCGGCGAGCCGCGGCCGGCTCTGCGCGGCGAGGTCGGCGGCGCTCGCGGCGCGGGTCGCGCGCACTGTCGCGTTGATGCCGCCGCCCTGGCGGGAGATGTCGGCGTAGCGTCGCGCCATGCTGCCGCTGTTCGAATTCGCCGGCGCGATTTCCCGCGTAGACGAGATGCGTGTGACAGTCGACGAGTCCCGGCGTCAGCCATCGTCCGCCGCATCGCAATGTCCGGTGTGCCTTGACGTCGCGCGGAACATCGCTGCGCGCGGCCCACCCACGCGATGGTGCCGCCGTTCACGCCGATCGCGCCGTCGCGAATCGCGCCGTAGGGCGCGCCGCCGGCGCGCATCGTGGCCACGTGCGCGTCCACCAGCAGCAGGTCGAAAGCTGCCGGCGTCATCGTCGGGGGTCGATGCGCGCAAGCGCGGCGCGGTAGCGGGCGAAGGTCTCTTCCTCGGCCGCGTGATGTCCGTCGCGGACGATCCACTTGCCGCCCGCCATGACGTCGCGCACGGGATTGCGGGACGGGCCGAAGATCGGCAGCGTCGAGGACGTCGTCCGCCACCTGTCCGGCCAGCGCCGGATCGGCAGGATTGAGCACCACCAGGTCGGCGCGAAGACCGGCTTCGAGCGCGCCGACCGGCTGCCCCACCGCCTGCGCGCCGCCGCGCGCGGCGCTCGCCCAGAGCGTCGTCCCGATCGACTGCGTCGCCGGGCGATCCCAGCACATTGCGCCTGCGCATCCGCATCCGCTGCGACCACTCGAATTGCCGCAACTCCGCGAACGGGTCGACGATCGTGTTCGAATCGCTGCCGACGCCGAACCGTCCGCCGGCCACAAGATAGGCGTGGCCCGGAAACGTGCCATCGCCCAGGTCGGCCTCGGTAGTCGGCGCAAGCCCCGCCACCGCGCCGCTCGCGGCCAGCGCCGCCACCTCCTTTTCCGTCATGTGCGTCGCGTGCACGATGCACCAGCGCGCGTCCACGCTCGCCTGCGTGAGCAGCCACTCGACCGGCCGCAGGCGGCTCCACGCGAAGCAGTCGTCGACTTCCTTCGTCTGCTCCGCCGCGTGGATGTGCACCGGGGCGTCGGCCGCGGCAAGGCGGACTACGTGCCCCATTTCCTCCGGCGTTACCGCGCGCAGGCTGTGCGGCGCCACGCCCAGCACGTAGCCGTGCGTGGAGATTCCCTGCTGCAAGCGCTCGTACAGATGCGTGAACGTGTAGGTGGTGTGCGCGAAGCGGCGCTGTCCCGCCGTCGTCGGCGTGCCGCCGAAGCCCGCGTGCGCATAGAACACCGGAAGCAGCGTGAGACCGACTCCGGCCGCGCGCGCCGCAGCGACGACTCGCCACGCGAGTTCCGCGGGGTCCGCAAACGGCTTGCCTACGGAATCGTGATGCACGTAATGGAATTCGGCGACCGACGCGTATCCGGCTTTCGCCATTTCCACGTAGGCCTGCGCGGCGATCGCCTCGAACGCGTCGGCGTCGACGCGGTCCAGGAACGCGTACATCGCCTGCCGCCACGTCCAGAAACTGTCGTCATGCGATAGCGACGTCCGTGCCAGTGCGGCCGGCGAGCGCGCGCTGGAAAGCATGCGAGTGCAGATTCGGCATCGCGGGAACGACCGGGCCTGCGGCATGTTCCAACCCGGCCGTGTCGGCATTCGGCGCGATGCTGGCGATGAGCCCGTCGTCACCGACGACGAACACCACATTGCGCGCCCAGCCTCCGGGCAGCAGCGCCGCGTCCGCGGCGAGCGTCAGCACGCGATCCTCGGCTGATGCGACGGGACCGGCGTTCATTGCAGCCGGATCGCGGCAATCAGCGCGACCGATCCCGCGGCGAGCGGATTCACGCTGAGGCCATGCACGCCCGCGCCCGTTTCCGGCGTCACCAGCAGCGCGTGATCCTCGGCGAGCGAAATCGGCGGATGGCCGGCGACCAGGCACTCCGACGCTCCAAGCGCCGCGTAACAGACGTAGGTATCCGCAGGCGGGATGGGTTCGCCTCCTTCGCGGCGGACGATGACATTGCCACTTGCGGCGCCGCGCCGAACCATGAGATTGAAATCGCGCACCGGTCCGGCCACCAGGCTGCAGTTCAGCGCCTCGTCGCCGGAAAAATTGAGCGGCTCGTAGGGCATGCGCAACTCCATCGGCTCGCGGTAGCCCTCCAGCTTCATCCCAGCGCCGGTCAGCAGGACCAGCGTGCGATCGACGCCGGCAAACGCAGAAAAGGGACCGTCCTGCGTGACTTCGGCGACGCTGACACGCCACACGAACGACGCGAGATCCGCATCCGCCGGATGGGTGGCGATTTGCAGCGTATGACCGAGGCCGTTCTTCCACGGCATACGGCGGTAGTCGTTGGGAGAAAGGACGCAGTGGGTCGTCATGTTCCGGTCTGCCGGGCGCGCATGCGATTGTAGAGCCATCGACCCATCGCGCCAAACCGGGCTTTGCCGTGGGACTCCTCCTCGTGCTCGCGGCTTCCGCATCTGTCCTGGCCGCGGAATCGGGCGCCGATCGCTTCCGCCCGCTCAGCCGCCTTATCGCCGAGTGGACCGGATTATGCGGTGGGCGAAGCCGGTACCGGCACAATTACCCGCAAGTACGCCTTCATCATGGATGGCCGTTTCGTCAGCGAGACGAACACGGCGGAATTTCGCGCCTCGCCTTCGCCCGCTACGGGAAATGAAACGAAGCGGTCACTGGATCACCTTGTCCGCAAGGTTCAGCACCGACGGCGGAATCGTCACGCCGATCCGCTTCGCCGTGTTCAGGTTAATCACCAGCTCGAATTTGGTCGGCTGTTCCACCGGGAGATCCGCCGGCCTGGCGCCCTTGATGATCTTGTCGACAAAGCGCGCGCCGTCGCGGCCCTCGATGGCGTAGCTTGGCCCGTAGGAGAGCATGCAGCCGTTTTCAGCGTAATCGCCCCGCGCGCATATCGACGGCAGCCGGTTCTTGATGGCGAGTTCCGCGATCAATTTCTGGTTGGAGTTGGCCAGCGGGTTGAGCGTTACCCATACCGCGCTGTTGCGCGCTTCGAACGCCTTCCTGAACGCTGCCTCGTAATTGTCGACGCTGCTCACTTCCATCGAATAAAGCTGCAGGTTCAGTTCCTTGGCGGGCCCCTGGCTGCCTTTCCATTGCGGCACGGAACCGGGCGCCTGCGGGTCCCACAGCACCGCGACGCGGGATGTCCTGGGCAGCACTTCCTTGAGAAACTCGAGCCGCTTGCCGGTCAGCACCGCGGCCATGTTGGTAATGCCGGTGCTGTTGCCGCCCGGACGCGCCAGGCTCTCGACCAGTCCGGCCGCAATCGGATCGGTGACGCCCATGAAGACGATGGGCACGCTTCCCGCGCTCTTCTTGGCCGCCAACGCGGCATTCGTCGTGACCGCGACCAGCACATCCATGTTGAGGCGGACCAGCTCGGCTGCGATATCGGGAAGGCGCTCGAAATCGCGATCCTGGTGGCGGTATTCGACGATGATGTTCTGCCCCTCGATATAACCCAGTTCGCGCAGAGTCTGCCGGAAAGACTCCAGCCTGGGTGCGTCGGCGGACGGCGAAACGGCTGCCAGATAACCTACGCGCGGGACTTTCTTTGCCTGCTGGGCGTAGGCGAGCGACGCCAGCGCGACGAGCAGAACACAGATAGCGGACCTGGCAATCACACTGATCAATGAATTTCCCTCGGACGTCCGGCGAGCGCCGTGCTTGCCTCTGCCCCCACGGTGCGGCGGACACAGGACGGCATGCGCAGCTGGAGACAAAATATACTACGTCTCACGACGAGGAGCGCCCGCGCCACCGCGGAGACGACGCCCGGCGCCGCACGCCTTTTGCCCGGGGCATTCGGGCCGGAAAGCAGCCGTTGACAGCGTTCTCATTGCCCCCTAGATTCAATCGTCCACACCCTCTATTCCGGAGCAAGTTCATGCGCATCCCCTTCGCCGTCGCCGTTTCGTCCGCCGCACTGGCCTATGCCGTCGCCGCGGGCGCCCAGGAAACCAAAGTCGCCATCGGCATCTCCGGTTGGACCGGCTTCGCGCCGCTCACGCTCGCCAAGGAGGCCGGCATATTCAAGAAGAACGGCGTCGACGTCACGATCAAGAAGATCCCGCAGAAGGACCGGCATCTCGCGATCGCATCCGGCGACGTCCAATGCGCGGCAACCACCGTCGAGACTTATGTCGTCTGGAACGCCAATGGCGTGCCGATCACGCAGGTCGTGCAGCTGGACAAGTCCTACGGCGCGGACGGCCTGGCCGTGCGCAACGGCATCACGAAGATCGCCGACCTCAAGGGCAAGACCGTCGGCGTCGACGCGCCCGGCACGTCGCCGTACTTCGGACTGGCGTACATGCTCAAGAAGAATGGACTGTCGATCAAGGACGTCACGGTCGCGACGATGAGCCCTCAGGCCGCGGCGCAGGCCTTTGTTGCCGGGCAGAACGATGCAGCGATGACCTACGAGCCCTATCTCTCGTCGGTGCGCGACAAGCCGGATTCCGGCAAGATCATCGCGACCACGCTCGACTACCCGATGGTCATGGATACCTTCGGCTGCACGCCCAAGTTCATCAAGGAGAACCCCAAGGCGGTCAAGGCGATGGTCGACAGCTATTTCGAGGCGCTGGACATGATCAAGAAAGACCCGGCGAAGAGCTACGAGATCATGGGTGCGGATGTGAAGCAGAGCGGCGAGCAGTTCGCGAAATCCGCCGCATACCTGCGCTGGCAGGACAAGGCCGCCAACCAGCAATTCTTCAACGGGCCGATCCAGGCGTTCTCCAAGGAGTCCGCCGACCTGCTGCTCGAAGTGGGCATCATCAAGTCGATCCCGGACGTGAATTCGCTCGTCGATACTCAGTTCATCAAGTGAAGACGGGGGCTTAGGCGCCGCCTTCGCATGACGCCGCTCGTCCCCGTCAGCCCGGCCCGCAAGGTCGCCTACGGCATCGCGTTCTTCGTCGTCTTCACCGCCGTCTGGAGCGTCGCCACGTTCGGCGGCTTCGTGTCGAAGACGTTCCTCGCCGACCCGGTGACGATGCTGCGGGAAGGCTACGATCTCTTCACGGTGCACGGGTTCGCCAGGGACGTCGGGATGACGGTGTGGCGCGTCCTCGGCGGCTTCGTGCTCGCGGCGGTGCTGGCGGTTCCGCTGGGCATCGCCATGGGCGCGTACAAGCCGGTCGAGGCGTTCTTCGAGCCGTTCGTTTCCTTTGCGCGCTATCTTCCGGCGTCGGCGTTCATTCCGCTGCTGATCCTGTGGGCCGGCATCGGCGAGACGCAGAAGCTGCTGGTGATCTTCATCGGCGTCTTCTTCCAGATCGTGCTGATGGTGGCGGTCACCGTGGGCTCGACCCGGCGCGACCTGGTCGAGGCCGCGTACACGCTCGGCGCCAAGGCGTCCGGCATCGTGCGCCGCGTGCTGCTTCCGAATTCCGCGCCGGCGATCGCAGAAACGCTGCGCCTGGTTCTCGGCTGGGCGTGGACCTACGTCATCGTCGCCGAGCTGATCGGCGCATCCAGTGGCATCGGGCACATGATCACCGACAGCCAGGCGCTGCTGAACACCGGACAGATCATCTTCGGCATCATCGTGATCGGCGTGATCGGGCTGGTGTCCGACTACGCCTTCAAGCGCGCCAACCAGCGACTGTTCCCGTGGGCCAGCGCATGATGCGGCGCAGGATGTGGCGTGCGCCGTGGCGTTCACTTCGGGTCATGCGAGCGGCCGCGTGGATGGCATTGGCGTCCGCATTGGCGTTTTCACTGCCGGCACTCGCCGCGCCCGCGCGATGCGACGTCGCGTATCGCCTCACGCCGCGGCTGGATGCTGAACCACGCGCGATCGACGTCGAGCTTGCATTCGACGCAGGGCGGCGTACCCGCACCGAACTCAGGGTGCCCGAATCGTGGGCTGGCGTCGACGACTACGCCGCGGGCATCGTGGAGTTGCGCGCGGCAGCAGGGCAGCTGCTTGCCGCGACCGCTACGCCGGGGGCCCGCACCGTGACACATCGCGCCGGCGAGCGCATCGTCGTCCGGTATCGGGTCATCTCGCCCGTCGTGACAACCGGCGGCAAGCCCTGGCGCGATCACGCGGACTTCTACCGCGTGCAGCTGTACGCGGATGCCTTCCACTTCTTCGGGCAGGGCGTGTTCGTGCTGCCCAAATTCGCGGATGCCGACCCCACGTTTCACGGTTGCGTCACCGTCACCGGCGTCGCGCCGGATGCGCCCATCGTCACCAGCTTCGGAACGGCGCGCGGCCCCGAAGCGACCTTTCGCTTCCACCTCAATGGCGAACAATTGCGCGATACCTTGTGGCTGGGGGGTCGACTTGCCACGGCCCAAAGTTCGGTCGCGGGCCGCCCCGTCGTCACCGCCACGTACGGGGACTGGCCGTTTGCCGCCTCGACGATTTCGGAGGTGACGACGAGAATCATCGCCCGCGAGCGCAGTTTCTGGCGCGACCTCGACCATCCGTTCTTCGCCGTCTCGCTGGTCCCCAACCATGCGGCGACAGGGAGCTACGGCGGAACCGCGGTCTATCGCGCCTTCGCGATGCACTCCGCCAACGACGCCAAGGTTCCGGGCGAGAGTCTCGAAACGCTGATCGGCCACGAGTACCTGCACACGTGGATTCCGGGGCGCTTCGGCAGCATGGGCGGCGAGGACGAGGAGCCGCTTCACTACTGGTTCTCGGAGGGCTTCACCGACTTCTACACGCACCGGCTGCGTCTGCGCGCCGATCCTGCGGCACTCGACGAGTACGCGGCGGTCCAGAACGAGCGCATTCGCGGCTACCTGACGTCGCCGGTACGCAATGCGGACAACCGCGTGGTCCAGACGGAGTTCTACCGCGACACGCTCACCGGCGAACTGCCGTATCGTCGCGGCGAGTTCCTGGCGCTGCGCTGGGACCGCATGTTGCGTGCCGGGGGCAAGGCCGGCATGGACGACCTGATGCGCAAGCTGATGCTGCCCGCCAAGGTCGAAGCCACTGCCGACTCGCCACGCGCCACCGCGCGCCTGCTTGCGGCAATGAGCAAGTCGCTCGGCGCCGGTCCGGCGAAGGACGTGCAGCGCTTCATCGAGCGAGGCGAGACGTTCGAGTTCGACGCACGCGACTTGGGGCCCTGCTTCACGATGACGGTGTCCGACCAGCGCACGTTCGCGCTGGGCTTCGAGCGCCGCTCGTTGAAGGAGCGAAATACTGCGCGGTGTCGATCCCGAAGGACCGGCCCACGCGGCCGGCGCGCGCGACGGCCAGGCCATCGCGGGGTTGAGCGTGCGCGAAGGTGACGTCACGCGCGACGTCGTGCTGAAGGTGATGATCGACGGCGTCCCGACCGCGATCACGTATCGTCCGCTGTCGCGCGAGTCCGTCAAGATTCCGGTCTTCGCGGCGCGCGCCAATGCCCTTGCCGACGCGGCGTGCCGCGCCTGGCTGCCACAATGAGCAAGCTCGTCATCGACCAGGTCTCGCGTGTGTTCCCCGGCGTGCGCGGCGGGGCCGCGACGGTGGCGCTGCAGCCGACCTCCCTCACCGTCGCCGACAATGACTTCATCACGATCCTGGGGCCCTCCGGTTGCGGCAAGTCGACGCTGTTGCGCATCGTTGCCGGCCTCGATACGCCAACCAGCGGCCGCGTGCTGCTGGACGGCGCTCCGGTCACCGCACCGGGTGCTGACCGCGGCATGGTGTTCCAGAGCTACACGCTGTTTCCGTGGCTCACCGTGCGTGAAAATGTCAGCTTCGGGTTGCGCGAACGGGGCATGCCCGCGGAAGAGCAGCAGCACGTCGTGCACCGCTGGCTCGACCGCGTGGGACTAACTGGCTTCGAACATCACTATCCCAAGATGCTGTCGGGCGGCATGCAGCAGCGCACGGCCATCGCGCGCGCGCTGGCCAACGATCCGAAGATCGTGCTGCTCGACGAGCCCTTCGGCGCGCTGGACAACCAGACGCGTTCGCTGATGCAGGAGTTGCTGCTGTCGATCTGGGAGACCGACCGCAAGACAGTATTGTTCGTCACGCACGACATCGAAGAGGCGATCTTCATGGCCAGCCGCGTCGTCGTGATGAGCGCGCGCCCCGGCCGCATCAAGGCCGACGTGCCGGTGTCGCTTGCGCATCCGCGCCACTACACGGTCAAGACGAAGCCGGAATTCTCCGAGTTGAAGGCGCGGCTCACCGAGGAGATCCGCGTCGAGGCGCTCAAGGCCGCGGTGACGGTCTAGCGTCACCAGGGTCGGCGACGGCTACTTCGCGCCTCCGGCCGGCGACGGTTGCGCAGTCGGCGCCGGCATGGCGGGCTTCGCTCCGGGAGGCGGGCCGGCATTGCCGTACATCGGCGTCGGGTTGAGCGGCGGCGTCCGGCGCAATTCCTCGATCTCGTCCAGCATGATCCGCGTCATTCCCTCGAGCAGGAATCGGCCTTTGGCGACCGTCGCGCTTGTCGCATCGCCGTAGATGCCCGACGGGTTGTAACGCGCGCTTTTCGGGTCCAGCGAGAACGGTCCCCTTCCAGTGCGGTCCGTCATGTATTCGACCGTCGCCTTCGTCATGTCGACCGCGGACGCGTCGAGCGCGAGCATCGTCGATGTCTCGATTTCGTCCGCGTGGGTACCTTGCTTCTGCGTCTCCACCTGTTTCTCGAGCGCCCTGACCGTGGGGCCGGTCAAGTCGAGATACCGGAACGAAATGCCCTCCAGCGCGAGAACTGCCGCGGCCTGCGCCAGCGGCACATTGGTCGATACGCCGATGTTGATCACGTAGAAGCGACGCGGCCCGAACTTCGCGATGCCGTGGACGACGTCGAGCAGCATGTCGCGCGCGACCGGCAGGCTCAAGCTCGTCGAGCCGGGATACTCGACGAAGGCGGGGTAGTACGAGTAGTTGACGGTCGGGGCGACCACGACGTCGGCCGCGGTCAGGACGCGCTGCTTGAAGTACTCGGCTTGCCTGTGGTCGGTGTCGAGCGGCAGGTGGGGACCGTGTTCCTTCGACTCGCCGCCGATGGGGATCACGACGACGGTATCCGCAGTGAGCGCAGCCTTGGCCTCGACCCAACTCATGCGCGCGAGCAGCCGGCCTTTGGGGTTCGCGTCGGCGGCCAGCGCCGGAACGCTGACAAATGTGACGAAGACGGCCGTCGCGACGGCAGCGCCAAGTTTGCGCATGGTTGATTCCAGGGAAAAGTACGCGGGCGGATGCGGATTTCGGATCGCGGTCAGTACCGTCCGCCGTTCTTCTGCCAGCGCCACGCGTCGGCGCAGATGGCGTGCAGGTCGCGCGTCGCGCTCCAGCCCAACACTTTTTGTGCGCGCGCAGGATCCGCGTAGTAGCTGGCCACGTCGCCCGCGCGGCGCGGCGCGAACGTCTTGCCGACCTTGCGTCCGCACGCCTTTTCGAACGCCTCCACCACTTCCATTACCGAATGGCCCCGACCGGCGCCCAGGTTGAACGTGGTGGAGCCATAAGTGCGCGCCAGGAATTGCAGCGCGACCACGTGGCCTTCGGCGAGGTCCTGCACGTGCAGGTAGTCGCGAATGCCCGTGCCGTCGGGCGTGGGCCAGTCGTTGCCGTAGACCGAAAGCTCCGTGAACTCGCCGGCGGCGATGCGGCACAACAACGGCACCAGGTTGTTCGGGCGGCCGCGCGCGGCCTCGCCCAGCATGCCGGACGAATGCGCGCCGGCAGGGTTGAAATAGCGGAGGATCGCGATGCGCCAGTTGGCATTGGCCTTCGCCAGGTCGCGCAGGAATTCCTCGACCACGCGCTTGGTGCGCCCGTAGACGTTCTGCGGCCGCAGCGGCGCGTCCTCGGCGACCGGCAGTTCGTCCGGCTGCCCGTAGACGCTGGCCGACGAACTGAACACGAGCGTGGCCACGCCGGCCTCGCCCATGACCTCGGCCAGGGCCAGCGCGCCGCCGACGTTGACGTCGTAATAAGCCAGCGGCCGCGCTTGCGACTCGCCCACGGACTTCAGTCCCGCGCAGTGGATGACGGCGGAAATCGGATGGTCGTGGAAGGCCGACCGCAGCGCCACGATGTCGCGGACATCCGCGGTCACGCAGGGCACCGGCCTGCCGGCAAGCGCCTGCAATCGCGGCAGGACCGCCGGCGTGCTGTTGCTGAAATTGTCGAGCACGACCGGCGCATGGCCGGCGCGCGCCAGTTCCACGACGACGTGCGAGCCGACGTAGCCGGCGCCGCCAGTGACCAGGATCGTATCCGCCATAACGTCGCGATCCTACACGACGCACTCGCGCCCGCGGAAAGAAAAAAGCCGGGCTCGTTAGCCCGGCTTTCGGTGCAACGCCCGTGGAGGACGTCCTACTTCTCGACGGTGGTGCCTTCCGGCGCGGCTTCGCCGTTGGGCCGGTCCATCAGTTCGACCACGCCATCGGCGCGGCATCGCCCTGCCGGAACCCGTACTTGAGGATGCGCAGGTAGCCGCCCGGGCGCGCCTGGTAACGCGGGCCCAGCTCGTTGAACAGCTTGGTCACCATGTCGCGATCGCGCAGGCGGTCGAACGCCAGGCGGCGATTGGCCACCGTCGGCGTCTTGGCCAGCGTGATCAGCGGCTCGGCGACGCGGCGCAGTTCCTTCGCCTTCGGCAGCGTCGTCTTGATCGCCTCGTGCAGGAACAGCGAATTGGTCATGTTGCGCAGCATCGCGAGGCGATGGCTGCTGGTCCGGTTGAGCTTGCGCAGCCCGTGTCTGTGTCGCATGACTATTGCCCTTTGGTAGGTGGCGCCGGTTCACACGGCGCTCGGTCTTGTTCTTTGCTTGTTCTCGAATATTACGGTCGGTCGAGGCCGGCCGGCGGCCAGTTCTCGAGCTTCATGCCGAGCGAAAGCCCGCGCGACGCGAGCACTTCCTTGATCTCGTTCAGCGACTTGCGGCCCAGGTTCGGCGTCTTCAGCAGTTCCGTTTCCGTGCGCTGGATGAGGTCGCCGATGTAATAGATGTTCTCGGCCTTGAGGCAGTTCGCCGAACGCACCGTCAGCTCCAGGTCGTCGACCGGGCGCAGCAGGATCGGGTCGACCTGCGGCGAGCTGCGCTCCGTGGCCGGAACGTCCGTGCCCTTCAGGTCGGCGAACACCGACAGCTGCTCGACCAGCACCGACGCGGCAAAGCGCACGGCCTGTTCCGGCTCGACGACGCCGTTGGTCTCGATGTCCAGCACCAGCTTGTCCAGGTCGGTACGCTGTTCGACGCGCGCCGACTCGACGGCGTAGCTCACGCGGCGGACCGGCGAGAACGACGCGTCGAGCAGGATGCTGCCGATCGTGCGGCCGCCTTCCGGCTTGACGCGCGCGGTCGCCGGCTGATAGCCGCGGCCCTTTTCGACGCGGATTTCCATCTCGAGCTTGCCGCCGGCCGTGAGGTGGGCGATCACATGCTCGGGATTGATGATCTCGACGTCGTGATTCGGTTCGATGTCCGCGGCGGTCACCACGCCTTCGCCCGACTTCTGGAGCTTCAGCATGACGTGGTCGCGATTGTGCAGCTTCAGCACCACGCCCTTCAGGTTGAGCAGGACGTCGACGACGTCTTCCTGCACGCCGTCCAGCGCGGAGTACTCGTGCAGCACGCCCGAGATCTTCACCTCGGTCGGCGCATAGCCCGGCATCGACGACAGCAGCACGCGGCGCAGCGCGTTGCCCAGCGTGTGGCCATACCCGCGCTCGAACGGTTCCATGACGACCTTGGCGTGAAACGGCGACGTCGATTGCACGTCGATGATGCGCGGCTTCAACAGGATATTGCTCTGCATGCGGTACCTTTAGGGTTATTTAGAACCCAGAAAAACAAAGCATCGGTCGCAGATTCATCCGCGACCGACGGCTCATCTTCGAATAGAGCTCGACGACCAGGCTCTCGTTGATGTCCTGGCCGAATTCCGAACGGTCCGGCGCACCCTTGTACGTGCCCGCCATCTTCTTCGGGTCGACTTCGACCCACGAGGGGAAGCCGACCTTCTCGGCCAGCTGCAGCGAATCCGTGATGCGCAGCTGCGCCTTCGACTTTTCCGTCACCGTCACGACGTCGCCCGCCTTGAGGATGGCCGACGGGACGTTGAGATGCTTGCCGTTGACCATGATCGCGCAGTGCGTCACCAGCTGGCGCGCTTCCGCCCGCGTCGAGCCGAAGCCCATCCGGTAGACGACGTTGTCGAGGCGCGACTCGAGCAGCTGCAGCAGGTTGGTGCCGGTCGAGCCCTTGCGGCGATTGGCTTCCGCGAAGTAGCGGCGGAACTGGCGCTCCATCAGGCCGTACATCCGGCGCAGCTTCTGCTTTTCGCGCAGCTGGTTGCCGTAGTCCGACATGCGCATGCCGGATTTCACGCCGTGCTGGCCGGGCTTGGCTTCCAGCTTGCACTTGGAGTCGAGCGAACGCCGCGCGCTCTTCAGGAAAAGGTCAGTGCCTTCCCGGCGCGCCAGCTTGCATTTCGGTCCTGTATATCGAGCCAATTTAATCCCCTGTCAAATTCTGCGGCGCTTCGGCGGACGGCAGCCGTTGTGCGGCACCGGCGTCACGTCGGTGATGCTGGAGATCTTCATGCCCAGCGCATTCAGCGCGCGCACCGCCGATTCGCGGCCGGGCCCCGGGCCCTTGATCCGCACTTCCAGATTCTTGACGCCGCACTCCTGCGCCGCGCGTCCCGCGGCTTCGGCCGCGACCTGAGCCGCGAACGGCGTCGACTTGCGCGAGCCCTTGAAGCCGGCGCCGCCCGACGTCGCCCACGACAGCGCGTTGCCCTGGCGGTCGGTGATCGTGATGATCGTGTTGTTGAAGGACGCGTGGATGTGCGCGATGCCTTCGGTCACGTTCTTCTTGACCTTCTTGCGCGCGCGCGCGACGGTTGCCTTTTGCGACGGTTGCTGTGCCATCTTCGATAGTTCCTCGTTTACGTCCGCACGTTACTTGCGATTACTTCGTTACGCCCTTGGCGAGCGCGACGGTGCGGCCCTTCTTCGGGCCCTTGCGCGTGCGGGCATTCGTGCGCGTGCGCTGGCCGCGGACCGGCAGGCCCTTGCGGTGGCGCGAGCCGCGGTAGCAGTTCAGGTCCATCAGCCGCTTGATGCTCATCGTCACTTCGCGGCGCAGGTCGCCCTCGACGCTGAACTTGCCGACCTGCTCGCGCAGGCGGTCCATCTCGGTGTCCGAGAGGTCCTTGATCTTGGCCGACGGCGCGATGCCGGTCGCCTTGCAGATCGCCTTGGCGCGCGCGGGACCGATGCCGTAGATCGCGGTCAGCGCGATGACGGTGTGCTGGTGATTCGGAATGTTGACGCCTGCAATACGGGCCATGTCTTTGAACCTGTCTAGTGTTGTAGTCGCGAGACAGCCGATCGCCGATCAACCCTGGCGCTGCTTGTGGCGCGGGTCCGTGCAGATCACGCGCACAACGCCGTTGCGCCGGATGATCTTGCAGTTGCGGCAAATCTTCTTCACTGAAGCCAATACTTTCATTTTCGTTCCTTTAGCTCGCCACCTGCCTATTTCGCGCGGAAGGTGATCCGCGCCCGGGAGAGGTCATACGGGGAAACCTCCACCGTCACCTTGTCGCCCGGCAATATCTTGATGTAATGCATTCGCATCTTCCCGGAGATATGCCCCAGGACCACATGCCCGTTTTCCAGCTTGACGCGGAACGTGGCGTTGGGGAGCATCTCGACGACTTCCCCCTGCATCTGGATCGTTTCTTCTTTCGACATCAGCGCGTCGGCAGCCCGCCCTTGAAATTGGCTTTGCGAAGCAGGCTCTCGTATTGCTGCGACATCAGGTACGCCTGCACCTGCGTCATGAAGTCCATCGTCACGACCACGATGATCAGCAGCGAAGTGCCGCCGAAGTAGAACGGCACGTTCTTCCACGCGATCAGGAAATTCGGGATGAAGCACACGACCACCAGGTACAGCGAACCGAGCAGGGTCAGGCGCAGCGTGATCTTCTCCAGGTACTTGGCCGTCTGGTCGCCCGGACGGTAGCCCGGGATGAACGCGCCGCTCTTCTTCAGGTTCTCGGCCGTCTCCTTCGGGTTGTACTGCAGCGCCGTATAGAAGAAGCAGAAGAAGATGATGGCGGCGGCGTACAGGAGCTCATGCACCGGCTGTCCCGGCGCCAGCGTGGCGGCAACGTCGCGCAGCCAGACCGTGCTGTCGCCCGAGCCGAACCACTGCGCGATGGTTGCCGGGAACAGGATGATCGACGACGCGAAAATCGGCGGAATCACGCCGGCCATGTTCAGCTTGAGCGGCAGGAACGAGCTTTGGCCCTGGTAGACCTTGTTGCCCACCTGGCGCTTGGCGTAATTGACGAGGATCTTGCGCACCGCGCGCTCGACGAACACCACGAAAGCGGTAACCGCAACGATCAGCACGCCGATGCCCAGCACCAGCGGGATCGAGTACGCGCCCGTGCGCGCCTGTTCCAGCGTGAGGCCGATGGCATTGGGCAGGCCGGCGGCGATGCCCGCGAAGATGATCAGCGAAATGCCGTTGCCCAGGCCGCGTTCGGTGATCTGTTCGCCCAGCCACATCAGGAACATGGTGCCGGTGACGAGCGTCAGCGCCGAGAGCAGGCGGAACGTCGGACCCGGCTCCAGAACCAGGCCGGCCTGCGACTCCAGCGCCGACGAAATCGCCAGCGCCTGGAAGAACGCGAGGCCCAGAGTTGCATAGCGTGTGTACTGCGTGATCTTGCGGCGTCCGGCTTCGCCTTCCTTCTTCAACGCCTCGAGCGTGGGCACCACCACCGTGCACAGCTGCATGATGATCGACGCCGAGATGTACGGCATGATGCCCAGCGCGAAAATCGAGAATCGCGACAGCGCGCCGCCCGAGAAGACGTTGAAGAGTCCGAGGATGCCGTCCTGCTGCGACTTGAACAGGTCGTCCAGCACGCCCGCGTTGATGCCCGGCACCGGGATGTGCGTCCCGATCCGGTAAACCACGAGCGCAAGCAGCAGGAACCACAAGCGTCGCTTGAGGTCCCCGTACCTGTCACCGCTCTTCTGTGCTGGATTGCCTTGCGCCACTTATTTCTTTCCGTCGGACTTCTGTTCGGTCTTCGGCTGGGCCTTTTCGGCCTTTTCCGCCTTCGCGGCCTTCTTCTCGCCCTTCGGCTCGGCCTTGGGTTCGGCCTTGTTCGGCTTTCTGCTCTGCCGCCTTTTTTTGCCAGGCCTTCTGCTCGACTTCCTTCACCTTGCGCGGAGGCACACCGGCTACGCTACCGCCGGCCGCTTCGATCGCCGCCTTGGCGCCGGCCGTCGCGAGAATGCCGGTCAGCGTCACGGCCTTCTCGATCTTGCCGGTCTTGATGACCTTGACCGTCTTGGCCACGCCCGGGACCAGCCCGGCGGCGCGCAGCGCCAGCACGTCGATGTCGACGAGCGGCAGCTTCTGCAGGTCCGACAGGCGGATTTCCGCGTGATCGTTCTTGGCGAGCGAGACGAAGCCGCGCTTCGGCAGCCGCCGCTGCAGCGGCATCTGGCCGCCTTCGAAACCGACCTTGTGGAAGCCGCCGGAACGGGAGCTTTGTCCCTTGTGGCCGCGGCCGGCGGTCTTGCCCAGGCCCGAGCCGATGCCACGCCCGACGCGGCGCCGATTCTTCTTGCTGCCGTCGGCCGGCTTCATTGTATTGAGTCGCATGACGTTTCTTTCCGCTCAGTATTCCGTTACTGCTCGACGACCTTGAGCAGGTAGCTGACCTTGTTGATCATGCCGCGGTTGCACGGCGTATCGATGACCTCGACCGAGTGGTTCGTCCACTTGAGCCCCAGGCCGCGCACCGTGTCGCGATGATCCTGGCGCGTGCGCGCGATTCCCTTGGCGAGCGTCAGCTTGATTTTCTTCTTGTCGGCCATTTATCAGGCTCCCAGGATTTCTTCGACGGTCTTGCCGCGCTTGGCCGCGATTTCCGACGGCGCGCTGCAGTTCTGCAGCGCATTGAGCGTGGCGCGGACCAGGTTGTACGGGTTGGTCGAGCCGTGGCACTTGGCCAGCACGTTGGTGACGCCCACCACTTCGAACACCGCGCGCATCGGGCCGCCGGCGATCACGCCGGTACCGTCAGCGGCGGGCTGCATGAACACCTTGGTCGCGCCATGGCGGCCTTCGACGGCGTGATGCAGCGTGCCCTTCTTCAGGCTGACCTTGACCATCTTGCGGCGGGCTTCTTCCATCGCCTTCTGCACGGCGACCGGCACTTCCTTCGCCTTGCCCTTGCCGATGCCCACGCGGCCATCGCCGTCGCCGACCACCGTCAGCGCGGCGAAGCCCAGGATCCGTCCGCCCTTCACCACCTTGGTGACGCGGTTGATCCCGATCATCTTTTCCTTCAAGCCGTCGCCGCGGTCGTCCTGCTGCTGATTTCTCGAATTCGAACGTTGTTGGGCCATGGTTTTCTCTGTGCTTGACGCTTAGAACTTCAGACCGCCCGCACGGGCGGCTTCGGCCAGCGCCTTGACGCGGCCATGGAACCGGAATCCGGAACGGTCGAACGCAACCGCCTCGATGCCCAGCGTCTTCGCCTTTTCGGCGATGCGCTTGCCCACCAGCTCGGCGGCCGCCTTGTTGCCGCCGCTCTTGCCGTCCTTGCGCACGTCGGCTTCGACCGTCGACGCGCTGGCCAGGACCTTGTTGCCTTCGGGCGCGATGATCTGCGCATAGATGTGGCAATTCGAGCGGCTGACCACCAGGCGGGTCGCGCGCTGCTCGGCGATGCGCACCCGGGTTTTGCGGGAGCGGCGGCTGCGAGCTTGTTTCTTGTCCATGAGGGGTCCTTACTTCTTCTTCGTTTCTTTGATGATCACGCGCTCGTCGACATAGCGCACGCCCTTGCCCTTGTAAGGCTCCGGCGGACGGTAGGCGCGGATTTCCGCGGCGACCTGGCCGACGGCCTGCTTGTCGATGCCCTTGACGATGATCTCCGTCTGCGCCGGCGTCTCGACCTTGATGCCCTTGGGCATCGTGTGCACGACCGGATGCGAGAAGCCCAGCGACAGGTTGATCTTGTCGCCTGCGGCCTGCGCGCGGTAGCCGACGCCGACCAAGGTGAGCTTGCGCTGGTAGCCGTCGGTGACGCCCTTGACCATGTTGGCGACCAGCGCACGCAACGTGCCCTGCATCGCGCCGGCCTCGGGCGTGAGCGCCTTGAACACGAGCTGCTCGCCGTCCTTGGCGATGGAAACGGTTTCACCGAATTTGCGCGTGAGCGAACCCAGCGGACCCTTGACCGTGATCTCGCCCGCGGCCAGGGTCACTTCGACCTTGGGCGGCAGCTTGACCGGATTGTTGCCGATGCGTGACATGTCTTTTGGTTCCTTAAGCGACGATGCAGAGCACTTCGCCGCCGACACCGGTGGCGCGGGCCTTGCGGTCCGTCATGACGCCGCGGGACGTCGACACGATGGCGATGCCCAGTCCGTTCATCACCTTCGGGATGTCGTCCTTGCTCTTGTAGACGCGCAGCCCCGGCGTCGAGATGCGCTCGATCTTCTCGATGACCGCGCGGCCGGCGTGATACTTCAGCGCGATTTCGAGCATCGGCTTCACTTCCTCGCCGGCGACGTGGAAACCGTCGATGTAGCCCTCGTCCTTGAGGACCTTGGCGATCGCGATCTTGACCTTCGACGAAGGCATCACTACCGTTGCCTTTTCCGTCATCTGCGCATTGCGGATGCGGGTCAGCATGTCGGCGATGGGATCTGTCATGTTCATAAGGGTGAGCCTTGAGTTTTGCTGTCCGTTGCCGGTGTCGTTACCAGCTGGCCTTGACGATGCCGGGGATCTCGCCGCGCATGGCGTACTCGCGCAGCTTGTTGCGGCCCAGGCCGAACTTGCTGAACACGCCGCGCGGGCGCCCGGTCAGCGCGCAGCGGTTGCGCACGCGGGTCGGATTGGCGTTGCGGGGCAACGCCTGGATCTTGAGCCGCGCCGCGAAGCGAACTTCGTCGGAAGCCTTGGCGTCGTCCACGATGGACTGCAGCGCCGCGTGCTTCTTGGCGAACTTCTTGACGAGCTTCTTGCGCTTCTCGTTGCGATTGATCAGGGCCAGTTTGGACATGATGGCTTTCAGTTCTTGAACGGGAACTTGAACGCGGTGAGCAGCGCGCGCGCTTCCGCGTCCGTCTTCGCGGTCGTCGTGATCGAGATGTTCATGCCCCGGACGGCGTCGATCTTGTCGTACTCGATTTCCGGGAAGATGATCTGTTCCTTGATGCCGATGTTGTAGTTGCCCCGGCCGTCGAAGGCACGGCCCGAGATGCCGCGGAAGTCGCGCACGCGCGGCAGCGCGATCGTGACGAAGCGGTCGAGGAACTCGTACATCCGGTTCTGGCGCAGCGTGACCATGCAGCCGATCGGGTAGCCTTCGCGGATCTTGAATCCGGCGATGGCCTTGCGCGCCTTGGTGACGACCGGCTTCTGCCCGGCGATCTTCTGCATGTCGCCCACGGCGTTGTCCAGGATCTTCTTGTCGCCGATCGCCTCACCGACGCCCATGTTGAGGACGATCTTGGTGATCCGCGGCACTTGCATCGGCGACTTGTACCCGAACTGCTTCATCAGCGCGGGCGCGATTTCCTTGGTATAGGTGTCTTTGAGGCGTGCCATGTTCGTGTCCTGTGGTCCCTGATTCAGACGAGCTGCTCGCCGTTGCCCTTGAAGAAGCGGACCTTGCGGCCGTCCTCGAGCACACGCATGCCGATGCGGTCGGCCTTCTGCGTGACCGGATTCCAGATCGCGACGTTGGAGACGTCGATCGGCATTTCCTTGGTGACGATGCCGCCCGGCTGGTTCTTCATCGGATTCGGCTTGGCGTGCTTCTTCACCGTGTTGACGCCGTTCACGATCACGTGACGGTCATCGACGATCTGCGCCACGTCGCCGCGCTTGCCCTTGTCCCGGCCCGCGATGACGACGACGTTGTCGCCCTTCTTGATCTTGCGCATTTCCGTTCTCCTGCGGCGCGGATTCTTAAAGTACTTCCGGCGCGAGCGACACGATCTTCATGAACCGCTCGTTGCGCAGCTCGCGCGTGACCGGTCCGAAGATGCGCGTGCCGATCGGCTCGAGCTTGGCGTTGAGCAGCACCGCGGCGTTCTTGTCGAAGCGGATCAGCGCGCCGTCCGGACGGCGGACGCCCTTGCGGGTGCGCACGACCACGGCGTTGTAGATCTCGCCCTTCTTGACGCGACCGCGCGGCGCGGCATCCTTCACCGACACCTTGATCACGTCGCCGATGTGCGCGTACCGGCGCTTGCTGCCGCCCAATACCTTGATACACATCACGGAGCGCGCGCCGGTGTTATCGGCGACGTCCAGTACCGACTGCATCTGGATCATTGCAAACTCTCCAACTTGAACCGCCGTCCTTCGCCGCCGTCCCGGTCAACGACCCGGGTAGCTCGAAGGCCCTCTTTCAAAACGCTGCGGACAACGTTCTGGCGGCCAGTTTTGGACCCCGTACGGGGAGACACCACCGCGGGACCAAAACTGTTGTCCGCGGCAGGCGAAAACAGTAATTATGACGGGAATTTGCGCATTGCACAAGTACCCGTCCCTTTGGGACCAATCACATCCCCTTTGGGACTAATCCTATCCCCATGGGGACGGACCACGTCCCGTGCCTGGTCAGACCGGCTGCGCCTTTTCCAGGATGTTCGACACCCGCCACGCCTTTGTCTTGGACAACTTGCGCGTGGCGGCGATCTCGACAAGATCGCCTTCCTTGCACTCGTTGGTCTCGTCGTGCGCGTGGTATTTCGCCGACTTCATGACGATCTTGCCGTAGAGCTGATGCTTGACGCGGCGCTCGACCAGCACGGTGACCGTCTTGTTCATCTTGTCGCTGACCACGCGGCCCGTCAGCGTCTGGATGATCGCCTTCTTCGCCGGCTGCGCGTCGGCCGCCGGAGTGTTGGCTTGCTCGTTCATGCCTGTTGGCCTTTCGGTTGGCTCTTCTGTTGACCCATGCAGCGTGCGCACGCGGGCAATCCCGCGCCGGACGGTCTGGAGCTTGGAAGTGTCCTGCAGCTGCTGGGTCGCCGCTTGCATGCGCAGGCCGAACTGCTCGCGCAGCAGCGCTTCCAGTTCCTTCTGCAGGTCTCGCCGGGGACTTGCCCGTCAGCGACTTCTTGGTTTCGGTCTTCTTCATGATCTATGTCCTCAGCCGCCGATCAGCCGGTGCACGAACGTCGTCTTGATCGGCAGCTTGGCCGACGCCAGCGCGAACGCCTCGCGGGCCAGCGATTCCTCGACGCCGTCCATCTCGTAGAGCACCTTGCCCGGAACGATCTCGGCCACGTAGAACTCCGGATTGCCCTTGCCGTTGCCCATCCGCACTTCGGCGGGCTTCTTCGACATGGGCTTGTCCGGGAAGATGCGGATCCAGATGCGGCCGCCGCGCTTGATGTGGCGCGTCATGGCACGACGCGCCGCCTCGATCTGGCGCGCCGTCAGCCGGCCGCGGCCGACCGCCTTCAGGCCGTACTCGCCGAAGCTGACCTTGTTGCCGACGGTCGCCACGCCCTTGTTGCGGCCCTTCTGTTCCTTGCGGTACTTCCTTCTAGCTGGTTGCAGCATTCTTCGCTCCTGGTCCTGCGCGACGCGGACGCGCCGGCGCGGGTGCCGGTGCCGGCGCCTGCGCGGGTTCTCCGTTGTGCGGCATCACTTCGCCCCTGAACACCCAGACCTTGATGCCGATCACGCCGTACGTCGTGCGCGCCTCGGAAAAGCCGTAGTCGATGTCGGCCCGCAGCGTGTGCAGCGGAACGCGGCCTTCGCGGTACCACTCGCGGCGGGCGATTTCCGCGCCGTTCAGGCGTCCCGACGACATGACCTTGATCCCTTGTGCGCCGAGGCGCATCGCGTTCTGCATCGCGCGCTTCATCGCGCGGCGGAACATGATCCGCTTTTCCAGCTGCTGCGCGATCGAGTCGGCGATCAGCTGCGCGTCGATTTCCGGCTTGCGGATTTCCTCGATGTTGAGGCCGACGTCGCCGCCCATCATGCGCTTCAGGTCGGCGCGCAGCGTCTCGATGTCCTCGCCCTTCTTGCCGATGACGACGCCGGGACGCGCGCTGTGAATCGTGATGCGGGCGTTCTTCGCCGGACGCTCGATCGTGATCTTCGACACCGACGCGTGCGAGAGCTTCTTGCCCAGGTATTCGCGGATGCGGATGTCCTGCGCCAGCGTCGCCCGCGTAGTTCTTGCTGTTCGAGTACCACTTCGACGTCCAGTTCCGGTTGACGGCAAGACGGAAACCGGTCGGATTGATCTTCTGACCCATGACCTATTGATCCCTTAGTTTCCGTCGCCAACGACGACGTGGATGTGGCAGCTCTGCTTGCCGATGATGTTGCCGCGGCCCTTGGCGCGCGCGCTGGTGCGCTTCAGCGTCTCGGCCTTGTCGATGTAGATGGTCTTGACCTTGAGCTCGTCGATGTCGGCGCCGTCGTTGTGCTCGGCGTTCGCGATCGCGGACTCCAGCACCTTCTTGATGATCTTGGCGCCCTTCTTCGGGCTGAACGCGAGAACGCTCAACGCGCGGTCGACCGACAACCCGCGGATCTGGTCGGCGACCAGCCGGCCCTTCTGGGCCGACAGGCGAACGCCGCGCAGCGTGGCAGTGGTTTGCATCGTCAGTGCTCCTTACTTCTTCCGGGGCGGCGCGGGGGCGGCCACCTTCTTGTCGGCCGAGTGGCCCTTGAAGGTGCGCGTCAGCGCGAATTCGCCCAGCTTGTGGCCAACCATGTTTTCCGACACGTAGACCGGGATGTGCGCCTTGCCGTTGTGCACGGCGACCGTCAGGCCGACGAAATCCGGCGTGATGGTGGACCGGCGCGACCAGGTCTTGATCGGCTTCTTGTCGCTGACCGCGCGCGCCTTTTCCACCTTGGCCTGCAGGTGGGCGTCGACGAACGGGCCTTTCTTGATTGAGCGAGCCATTGCTTATCCTCAGTTAACCTTTGTCGCGTGGCGGCGGCGGACGATCATCACGTCCGTGCGCTTGTTGCTGCGCGTCTTGTAGCCCTTGGTCGGCGTGCCCCACGGCGAGACCGGATGGCCGCCGCCGTTGGAACGGCCACCATGCGGGTGGTCGACCGGATTCATGCAGATGCCGCGCACCGTCGGGCGGATGCCGCGCCAGCGATTGGCGCCGGCCTTGCCGATCGAACGCAGGCTGTGCTCCTCGTTGCCGACTTCGCCGATGACCGCGCGGCAGTCGACGTGCACCTTGCGGATTTCGCCGGAGCGAAGCCGCAACTGCGCGTAGATGCCTTCCCGCGCGAGCAGCTGCGCCGAGGTGCCGGCCGAACGCGCGATCTGCGCGCCCTTGCCCTGCTGCATCTCGATGCAATGCACCGTCGTGCCGACCGGGATGTTGCGCAGCGGCAGGCAGTTGCCCGGCTTGATGGCGGCTTCGATGCCCGACATCAGCGGCGTGCCGACGGCAACGCCGCGCGGCGCGATGATGTAGCGGCGCTCGCCGTCCGTGTACAGCAGCAACGCGAGGTTGGCGCTGCGGTTCGGGTCGTATTCGAGCCGCTCGACCTTCGCCGGGATGCCGTCCTTGTTGCGCTTGAAGTCGACGATCCGGTAGTGATGCTTGTGGCCGCCGCCCTTGTGGCGCATCGTGATGTGGCCGTTGTTGTTGCGGCCCGAACCACGCTTCTGGTGCTCGACCAGCGCAGCGACCGGGGCACCCTTGTGCAGGTCGGGATTGACGACCTTCACCATGGCGCGGCGGCCCGGCGACGTCGGCTTGACTTTGACTAGTGGCATGTCAGGACTCCGTCGCGAAGTTGATTTCCTGGCCCGGCTTCAGGCTGACGTACGCCTTCTTCCAGCCACGACGCCGGCCGATGTACTTGCCGAAGCGCTTTTCCTTGCCCTTGACGATCGAGATCTGGACCGTGTCCACCTCGACCTTCCACATCAACTCGACCGCCGCCTTCACTTCGGGCTTGGTCGCGTCAGGGGCCACGCGGAAGATCACCTGCGAATGCTTGTCCGCGATGAACGTGGCCTTTTCCGAAATGACCGGGGCCAGCAGCACCGTCATCAGGCGCTCCGCGTTGAATTTCTTCTTGTCGCTGGTGGTGGCGTTCATCCCAGCATCTCCTCGAATTGCGTCACGGCGCCCTTCGTCAGCAGCACGTTCTTGAAGCGGACGAGGCTGACCGGATCGACTTCGCGCGTCTCGAGCACCAGCACGTCGTGCAGGTTGCGCGACGACAGGTACGTGTTGTCGTCCAGCTTGTCGGTGACGACGAGCACGTTGCCCGTCAGGCCGAAGGCCTTGATCCTTTGCGCGAACTGCTTGGTCTTGGGCGAGTCGAGCGCCAGGTCCTCGATCACCGACAGCCGCTCCTCGCGGACCAGCTGCGACAGGATCGAGGCAAGTCCCGCGCGATACATCTTGCGGTTGACCTTGTGCGAGAAATTCTCGTCGGGCGAGGACGGGAAGATCTTGCCGCCGCCACGCCACAGCGGGCTGTTGGCCTGGCCGGCACGAGCGCGGCCCGTGCCTTTTTGCGCCCACGGCTTCTTGTGCGACTTGTTGATGTCGGCACGGCCCTTCTGCGCGCGCGTGCCCTGCCGAGCGTTCGCCTGGTAGGCGACGACGACCTGGTGCACCAGCGCTTCGTTGTATTCCCGGCCGAACAGGTCGTCGGAAGCGTTGATGCTCGCGCCCGCCTTGCCGTTGCCGTCGATCGTCTTGAGTTCCATGGTCACGCCCCCTTCTTGATCGGCGTCTTCACCGAAGGAAGGACGACGATGTGGCCGCCGTCGGCGCCGGGCACGCAGCCCTTGACCAGCAGCAGGCCGCGTTCGGCATCCACGCGGACGACCGACAGAAGCTGCGTCGTGCGCGTGACGTTGCCGAGCTGGCCCGCCATGCGCTTGCCCGGAAACACGCGGCCCGGATCCTGCGCCATGCCGATCGAGCCCGGCGTGTTGTGCGAGCGCGAATTGCCGTGCGACGCGCGGTTGGAGCTGAAGTGGTGGCGCTTGATCACGCCCGAAAAGCCACGCCCCTTCGTGGTGCCCGTCACGTCGACCAGCTGGCCGACGGCGAACGTGTCCACGCCGACGACATCGCCCGGCTTGAATTTGGAAAGGTCATCCGCCGGAATCTGGAATTCCTTGAGGACGACACCTGCTTCCACGCCCGCCTTCGCGAGGTGGCCCGCCTGGGCCTTGGTCACGCGCGACGCGCGACGCTTGCCGTAGGTGACCTGCACGGCTGCGTAGCCGTCGGTCTCGGGAGTCTTGATCTGCGTGACGCGGTTGTTGGCGACGTCCAGCACCGTCACCGGGATGGCGGCGCCATCATCGGTGAAGACGCGGGTCATGCCCACTTTGCGCCCGACTAGTCCGAGGCTCATTTTGACTTCCTTTCAACACCCTCGATTACGATTGACCGAGGGTTGCCAGTTTCCCCGGCGACACCGCCGGGCATAGTTTGCTGCTGGTATTACTGAAGCTTGATTTCCACATCGACACCCGCCGGCAGGTCGAGCTTCATCAACTGGTCGACCGTCTTGTCGGTCGGGTCGATGATGTCCATCAGCCGCAGGTGCGTACGAATTTCGAACTGGTCGCGCGACGTCTTGTTGACGTGCGGCGAACGCAGGACGTCGAACCGCTCGATCTTCGTCGGCAGCGGCACCGGACCCTTGACGACCGCGCCGGAGCGCTTCGCCGTCTCGACGATTTCCAGCGCCGACTGGTCGATCAACTTGTAGTCGAACGCCTTCAGGCGGATGCGGATGCGTTGGTTGTTCATCTATTACTCCAGAATCTTGGCGACGACGCCGGCGCCGACGGTGCGGCCGCCTTCGCGAATCGCGAAACGCAAGCCCTCTTCCATCGCGATCGGCGCAATCAGCGTCACCGTCAACGACACGTTGTCCCCAGGCATCACCATCTCCGTGCCCTCCGGCAGCACGCAGCTGCCGGTCACGTCCGTGGTCCGGAAATAGAACTGCGGCCGGTACCCCGGGAAGAACGGCGTATGCCGGCCACCCTCTTCCTTGCTCAGGATATAAACCTCGCACGTGAACTTGGTGTGCGGCGTAATGCTGCCCGGCTTGGCCAGCACCTGCCCCCGCTCCACCTCTTCCCGCTTGGTGCCGCGCAGCAGCACGCCCACGTTGTCCCCCGCCTGCCCCTGGTCCAGCAGCTTCCGGAACATCTCCACCCCCGTGCACACCGTCTGCAAGGTCGGCTTCAACCCGACGATCTCCAGGTTCTCCCCCACCTTCACGATCCCGCGCTCCACCCGCCCGGTCACCACCGTGCCCCGGCCCGAGATCGAAAACACGTCTTCCACCGGCATCAGGAACGGCCCGTCGATCAGCCGCTTCGGCTCCGGTATATAACTATCCAGCGCCTCCGCCAGCTTCAGGATCGAGCCCTCGCCCATCTCGCTCTTGTCCCCGTCCAGCGCCATCTTCGCCGACCCGGTCACGATCGGCGTCTTGTCGCCCGGAAACTGGTACTTGCTCAGCAGCTCGCGAATCTCCATCTCGACCAGCTCCAGCAGCTCCGCGTCGTCGACCATGTCCGCCTTGTTCATGTACACGACGATGTACGGCACCCCCACCTGCCGCGCCAGCAGGATGTGCTCCCGCGTCTGCGGCATCGGGCCATCGGCCGCGCTCACCACCAGGATCGCGCCATCCATCTGCGCCGCACCCGTGATCATGTTCTTGATGTAGTCCGCGTGCCCCGGGCAGTCCACGTGCGCGTAGTGCCGGTTCTTGGTCTCGTACTCCACGTGCGCCGTGTTGATCGTGATCCCGCGCGCCTTCTCCTCCGGCGCCGCGTCGATCTGGTCGTACGCCTTCGCCTCCCCGCCAAACAGCTTCGACAGCACCAGCGTCAGCGCCGCCGTCAGCGTCGTCTTGCCGTGATCAACGTGCCCAATCGTCCCCACGTTCACGTGCGGCTTCGTACGATTGAATTTGCCTTTTGCCATGATTGATAGTCCTTAACGATCAGGATTTCTTGTTGATCACTGCCTCGGCGACGTTCTTCGGCGCCTCGGTGTAGTGCTTGAATTCCATCGTGTACGTCGCGCGGCCCTGCGACAGCGAACGCAGTGTCGTCGAGTACCCGAACATTTCGGCCAGCGGGACTTCGGCCTTGATCACCTTGCCCGTGGGCAGGTCGTCCATGCCCTGGATCATGCCGCGCCGCGACGACAGGTCGCCGACGACGTTGCCCATGAAGTCCTCGGGCGTCTCGACCTCGACCGCCATCATCGGCTCGAGCAGCACCGGGTTCGCCTGGCGCATGCCGTCCTTGAACGCCATCGACGCGGCCATCTTGAACGCGTTTTCGTTCGAGTCGACGTCGTGGTACGAACCGTCGAACAGCGTGACCTTGACGTCGACGACCGGGAACCCGGCCAGCACGCCATTGGGCAGCGTTTCGATCAGTCCCTTGGCCACGGCCGGGATGAATTCGCGCGGCACCGTGCCGCCCTTGATCGCATCGACGAACTCGTAGCCCTTGCCCTTTTCGTTCGGCTCCATCTTGATCCAGACGTGGCCGTACTGGCCGCGACCGCCGGACTGCTTGATGAACTTGCCTTCGACCTGCGACCAGCTTGCGGATGGCTTCGCGATACGCCACCTGCGGCGCGCCGACGTTGGCTTCCACGCCGAATTCGCGCTTCATGCGGTCGACGAGGATCTCGAGGTGGAGCTCGCCCATCCCCGAAATGATCGTCTGGCCCGATTCCTCGTCGGTATGGACGCGGAACGACGGGTCTTCCTGCGCGAGGCGATTGAGCGCGATGCCCATCTTTTCCTGGTCGGCCTTGGTCTTCGGCTCGACCGCGACGTGGATCACCGGCTCCGGGAAGATCATCTTCTCGAGCATGATCACGTGCGCCGGGTCGCACAGCGTGTCGCCCGTCGTCGCTTCCTTCAAGCCCACCGCCGCGGCGATGTCGCCCGCGCGCACTTCCTTCAGCTCTTCGCGCTGGTTGGCGTGCATCTGCAGGATGCGGCCGATGCGTTCCTTGCGTCCCTTGATCGGGTTGTAGATCGTGTCGCCCGAATTGATGACGCCCGAATAGACGCGGAAGAAGATCAGCTGGCCGACGTAGGGGTCGGTCATGATCTTGAACGCCAGCGCCGAGAACGACTCGTCGTCGGCCGGCTTGCGCTCGCCGATCTTGCCGTTCTCGAGCTCGCCCTTCACCGGCGGAATGTCCGTCGGCGCCGGCATGTACTCGATCACGGCATCCAGCATGGCCTGGACGCCCTTGTTCTTGAACGCCGACCCGCACATCATCGGCACGATCTCGCTGGCGATCGTGCGCGTGCGCAGGCCGAGCTTGATCTCCTCGGGAGTCAGGTCGCCCGACTCGAGGTACTTGTTCATCAGCTCTTCGTTCGCCTCGGCGGCGCTCTCGAGCATCTTCTCGCGCCATTCCTTGGCGGTCGCCTCGAGTTCGGCCGGGATCGGGCGCATGTCGTACTTCATCCCCTGCGACTTCTCGTCCCAGTAGATGGCCTGCATCCGGATCAGGTCGACGACGCCTTCGAACTTTTCCTCGGCGCCGATCGGAATCTGGATGGGCACCGGGTTGGCCTTGAGGCGCGACTTCATCTGGTCGTAGACCTTGAAGAAGTTGGCGCCCTGGCGGTCCATCTTGTTGACGAACGCGAGCCGCGGCACCTTGTACTTGTTGGCCTGCCGCCACACGGTTTCCGACTGCGGCTGCACGCCGCCGACCGCGCAATAGACCATGCACGCGCCGTCGAGCACGCGCATCGACCGCTCGACTTCGATCGTGAAGTCGACGTGGCCGGGGGTGTCGATGATGTTGATGCGGTGCTCGGGGAAGTTCTTGTCCATCCCCTTCCAGAAGCAGGTCGTCGCCGCGGACGTGATCGTGATGCCGCGCTCGCGCTCCTGCTCCATCCAGTCCATGACCGTGGCGCCGTCATGCACTTCGCCGATCTTGTGCGACACACCCGTGTAGAACAGGATGCGTTCGGTGGTCGTGGTCTTGCCTGCGTCTATGTGCGCACTGATGCCAATGTTGCGATACCGGTCAATTGGGGTAATTCGGGGCATAAATTCTTTTCACATTCGAGCAATGAAACGCTTCTTGCCCATTGCTCGTGAGATCCGCCTTGAGACTGTTTTTTGTAGGTCTTAGAATCTAAAGTGCGAGAAGGCCTTGTTCGCCTCGGCCATGCGGTGCACTTCCTCGCGCTTCTTCACCGCGCCGCCACGCCCTTCGGACGCTTCGATGAGTTCCGCCGCGAGGCGCTGCCCCATCGACTTCTCGCCGCGCTTGCGCGCCGCTTCGCGCAGCCAGCGCATGGCCAGCGCCGTACGCCGCACCGGGCGGACTTCGACCGGAACCTGGAAGTTGGCGCCGCCCACGCGGCGGCTCTTCACTTCGACCATCGGGCGCGAGTTCGACAGCGCCTGCGTGAAGACTTCCAGCGGATCCTTGCCGCCCTTCTTGGCGATCGACTCGAACGCGCCGTAGATGATCCGTTCGGCGACCGACTTCTTGCCGCTGTCCATCAACACGTTGATGAACTTGGCGACTTCGGTGCTGGCGAACTTCGGATCCGGCAGGATCTCGCGCTTGGGTACTTCGCGACGACGTGGCATGACTCGTTTCCTTGCTAGTTGGTCTTATGCAGCCTTGGGGCGCTTCGCGCCGTACTTCGAGCGGGCCTGCTTGCGATCCTTGACGCCGGCGGTGTCGAGCGCGCCGCGCACCATGTGGTAGCGCACGCCCGGCAAGTCCTTGACGCGGCCGCCGCGGATCAGCACCACCGAGTGCTCCTGCAGGTTGTGGCCTTCGCCGCCGATGTAGCTGATGACCTCGAAGCCGTTGGTCAGGCGCACCTTGGCGACCTTGCGCAGCGCCGAATTCGGCTTCTTCGGGGTCGTCGTGTACACGCGCGTGCACACGCCGCGCTTTTGCGGGCTGTTCTGCAGCGCCGGCACCTTGCTTTTCGACACGGGGGCCTTGCGGCCCTTACGCACGAGCTGATTGATCGTTGGCATCTAAATTTTCCGTTTCGTGCGGTTTCCCGACCGTTTCCGGCAAGGCACCGCGGGGCTTAATGCTCGGCCAGGTAATTCAGCCGGCTTCCCGAAACTGCGACGTGTAACCACCGGGCAAAACCGCGAACTCCGCAATTCAAATCCGGTTCGCGCCGGTCCAAGCACAATTCGGTCTGCAACAAATCAAAGTGGCCCACGCTAGGCACCGGTTCTGAACCACCGGCACGACGCACGGACCACTCTTTAGCGCCTCGGTCGACCTCATGTGTTTCCGTGCTGCGACCGGGTACGCCCACCCGCTCGGCCGCGACTCGGTCTTGTTTACCGGGCTGCCAAGGGGAGAAAAGACCGCGATTATAGGGGCCAAACGCCTTTTGGGTCAATACCCTGCTGCGGTGCAAAACGGGCGGCGAGCGCCGATTCCGCGGCCGACGACGCCGTTTCCGGGCCAAAACCACAATCGAACGGCCGATCCGGGGTGCGGCGCTCATCGCAGGGGTCGAGGGCTGCGCAGGCGCCCGGGGGTCGCAAACGCCGGCCTGCGGGTTCCCGGCGCGCCGGCGCTCGTCAACACAAGACTTCGCTTGCCGCGCCACCCGCGACGGCCGGCGCGACCCACGGGCGCCTGCGTAGCCCTCGACCCCTGCGATGCCCGTCGCGAGGCGCGACCGAAGCGCGGAGCGGGGCCTTCGCCGCGGGCGAATGGGCCACCGTCGGCGATGTGCGTGCGGCGCGCGCCGGGTAGTCGTGGGTTGACTGCCCGGCGCGCGACGAAACACGCACCCGACGACACGTCTGGTGGCACCTGAGCCCGGGGCGAAGGCCCGCTTCGCGCGCGCAATCGAAGCGAACCAAAAAAACGGGCCGGCGATGATCGCCGGCCCGTCGTCCAACGTACTGCAGGGATGCTGCGTCAGGCCGCGTCGGCAGCCGCCTCCGAGGTCGTCGGCGCGGCTTCGTCCGCCGGCGTGAACGCCGCCTCGGCCGCCGCCGCCGCTTCCGGCCCCAGCATCTTCAGGCGCTTGCGCGCCGTGTGGTACGCCAGGCCCGTGCCCGCCGGAATCAGGCGTCCGACGATGACGTTTTCCTTCAACCCGCGCAGGTCGTCCCGCTTGCCCATGATCGCGGCCTCGGTGAGGACGCGCGTGGTCTCCTGGAACGACGCCGCGGAGATGAACGAATCCGTCGACAGCGACGCCTTGGTGATGCCCAGCAGCAGATGGTGGTACTGCGCCGGCTCCTTGCCGTCCTTCAGCGCCTTGTCGTTCTCGTCGAACAACTCCGACCGCTCGACGCCTTCTTCACGGATGAAGCGCGTGTCGCCCGGCTCGGTGATGACCACGCGACGCAGCATCTGGCGCACGATCACCTCGATGTGCTTGTCGTTGATCTTCACGCCCTGCAGACGGTACACGTCCTGCACCTCGTCGGTGATGTAGCGCGCGAGCGCTTCCACTCCCAGCAAGCGCAGGATGTCGTGCGGATCCGCCGGACCGTCGACGATCGTCTCGCCCTTGTTCACCACCTGCCCGTCGTGCACCGTGACGTGCTTGTCCTTGGTGATCAGGAACTCGTGCGCGACGCCGTCCATGTCGGTGATCACCAGGCGCTGCTTGCCCTTGGTGTCCTTGCCGAACGACGCCGTGCCCGTGACTTCCGCCAGCATGCCCGCGTCCTTCGGCGAGCGCGCTTCGAAGAGCTCCGCCACGCGCGGCAGGCCGCCCGTGATGTCGCGCGTCTTCGACGTTTCCTGCGGGATGCGCGCGAGCACTTCGCCCACCGCGACCTGCTGGCCGTCCTTCACCGTGATGATGGAGCCCAGCTGGAACGTGATGTTGACCGGCAGTTCCGACCCGGCGAGCTTGATCTCCTCGCCGCTCTCGTCCAGCAGCTTGACCTGCGGACGCACGCCCTTGGCCGTGGCCGTGGCGCGGCGCTTGGGGTCGATGACGACCAGCGTCGACAGACCCGTGACGTCGTCCACCTGCTTGGCGACCGTGACGCCTTCCTCCACGTGCTCGAACTTCACGCGGCCGGCGTACTCGGTGATGATCGGACGCGCGGTGGCGTCCCACATCGCCAGCACCTTGCCCGCCTTGACCGTGTCGCCATCCTTGACCTGCAGCGTGGCGCCGTACGGCACCTTGTGGCGCTCGCGCTCGCGGCCGTTGTCGTCGTGGATCAGCACTTCGCCGGAACGCGCGATGACGATCAGGTCGCCCTTGCCGCCGGTGACATAGCGCATCAGCGCCGAGAACCTCACGGTGCCCGCAGACTTCGACTCGATCTGCGATACCGCCGCAGTACGCGACGCGGCGCCGCCGATGTGGAACGTCCGCATCGTCAACTGCGTGCCCGGCTCGCCGATCGACTGCGCGGCGATCACGCCGACCGCTTCGCCGACGTTGACCAGATGGCCACGGCCCAGGTCGCGGCCGTAGCACGTCGCGCACAGGCCATGACGCGTGTCGCAGGTGAGCGGCGTGCGCACCTTGACCTCGTCGATGCCCAGCGCTTCGATCTCGTCGACCTCGTCCTCGCCCAGCAGCGTGCCCGGGTGGAACAGCGTGGCCTGCGTCTCCGGATGGATGACGTCCGCGGCCACCGAGCGGCCGAGGATGCGCTCGCGCAGCGGCTCGATCACTTCGCCGCCTTCGACCAGCGCCTTCATCGCCACACCATTGCTGGTGCCGCAATCGTCTTCCGTCACCACAAGATCCTGCGTCACGTCGACCAGGCGGCGCGTCAGGTAGCCCGAGTTGGCCGTCTTCAGCGCCGTATCGGCGAGACCCTTCCGCGCACCGTGCGTCGAGATGAAGTACTGCAGCACGTTCAGGCCTTCACGGAAGTTGGCCGTGATCGGCGTCTCGATGATCGAGCCGTCCGGCTTCGCCATCAGTCCGCGCATGCCGGCCAGCTGGCGAATCTGCGCCGCGGAACCCCGCGCGCCGGAATCGGCCATCATGAAGATCGAGTTGAACGAGTCCTGCTTCACCATGTTGCCTTCGGCGTCCTTGACTTCCATGGTGCCGAGCTGCGCCATCATCGCCTTGGCGATTTCGTCGCCGGCGCGGCCCCAGATGTCGACGACCTTGTTGTAGCGCTCGCCCTCGGTGACGAGACCGGACGTGTACTGCGCCTGGATCTCCTTCACCTGGCCTTCGGCCTCGCTGATGATCGCGACCTTCTCCACCGGCACCAGCATGTCGTCGGCGGCGAAGGAAATGCCTCCGCGCGTGGCCAGCGAATAGCCGGCCTGCATCAGCTTGTCGGCGAAGATGACCGTCTCGCGCAGCCCGCAGCGACGGAAGCTCGCGTTGATGATGCGCGAGATTTCCTTCTTCTTGAGCGGCTTGTTGATGAACGAGAACGGCAGCCCCGGCGGCAGGATCTCCGACAGCAGCGCCCGGCCGACCGTGGTTTCGTAGCGCGTGATCTTCTCGACCTTCTCGGTCGTCCCGTCGGGACCGGCCTTCAGTTCGATTTCCTTGATGCGGACCTTCACCCGCGCATGCAGTTCGGCCTGGCGCGACTCGTAGGCACGCGACACTTCCGCCAAGTCCGCGAACATCTGGCCTTCGCCCGGCGCGTTGATCTTTTCCCGCGTGGCGTAATACAGGCCCAGCACGATGTCCTGCGACGGCACGATGCAAGGCTCGCCGTTGGACGGCAGCAGCACGTTGTTGGAAGCGAGCATCAGCGTGCGCGCTTCCATCTGCGCTTCCAGCGACAGCGGCACGTGAACGGCCATCTGGTCGCCGTCGAAGTCGGCGTTGAACGCCGTGCAGACCAGTGGATGCAGCTGGATGGCCTTGCCTTCGATCAGCACCGGCTCGAACGCCTGGATGCCCAGGCGATGCAGCGTCGGCGCGCGATTCAGCATGACCGGGTGCTCGCGGATGACTTCCTCGAGAATGTCCCAGACCACCGGTTCCTGCGCCTCGACCATCTTCTTCGCGGCCTTGATCGTCGTCGCCAGGCCCATGGTTTCGAGCTTGTTGAAGATGAACGGCTTGAATAGCTCCAGCGCCATCAGCTTGGGCAGGCCGCATTGGTGCAGCTTCAACTGCGGGCCGACGACGATGACCGAACGGCCCGAGTAGTCGACGCGCTTGCCCAGCAGGTTCTGGCGGAAGCGTCCGCCCTTGCCCTTGATCATGTCGGCGAGCGACTTCAGCGGACGCTTGTTGGCGCCCGTCATCGCCTTGCCGCGGCGGCCGTTGTCGAGCAGCGAGTCGACGGCTTCCTGCAGCATCCGCTTCTCGTTGCGGACGATGATGTCCGGCGCCTTCAGTTCGAGCAGCCGCTTCAGCCGGTTGTTGCGGTTGATCACGCGGCGATACAGGTCGTTCAAGTCGGACGTCGCGAAGCGACCGCCGTCCAGCGGGACCAGCGGGCGCAGTTCCGGCGGCAGCACCGGCAGCACTTCCAGGATCATCCATTCCGGCTTGATGCCCGACTTGTTGAACGCCTCGAGCACCTTCAGGCGCTTGGCGATCTTCTTGATCTTGGTGTCCGAGCCGGTGGTCTCGAGTTCCTTGCGCAGCTTGTCGATCTCGTGGTTCACGTCGAGCGACTTGAGCAGCGCGCGGATGCCCTCGGCGCCCATGTAGGCGTCGAAGTCGTCACCGTACTGCTCGAGCTTGGCCAGGTAGTCGTCTTCGGTCAGCAGCTGCGCGCGATTGAGCGGCGTCAGGCCGGGGTCGGTCACGACGAATGCTTCGAAGTACAGCACCCGTTCGATGTCGCGCAGCGTCATGTCGAGCACCATGCCCATCCGCGACGGCAGCGACTTCAGGAACCAGATGTGCGCGACCGGCGAGGCGAGTTCGATGTGGCCCATGCGCTCGCGGCGCACCTTGGCCAGCGTCACTTCGACGCCGCACTTCTCGCAGATCACGCCGCGGTGCTTCAGGCGCTTGTACTTGCCGCACAGGCACTCGTAGTCCTTGACCGGGCCGAAGATCTTGGCGCAGAACAGGCCGTCGCGTTCCGGCTTGAACGTGCGGTAGTTGATCGTTTCCGGCTTCTTGACCTCGCCGTACGACCACGAGCGGATTTTTTCGGGCGACGCGAGGCCGATGCGGATGGCATCGAATTCTTCTTCCTGCGTGACCTGCTTGAAAAGATCGAGCAATGCTTTCATGTCTTAGTCTCTTTCCATGTCGACATCGATGGCGAGCGAGCGGATTTCCTTCACCAGCACGTTGAACGATTCCGGCATGCCGGCCTCGATCTTGTGCTCGCCCTTGACGATGTTCTCGTAGACCTTGGTGCGGCCGTTGACGTCGTCGGACTTGACCGTGAGCATCTCCTGCAGCGTGTATGCCGCGCCGTAGGCTTCGAGCGCCCAGACTTCCATTTCGCCGAAGCGCTGGCCACCGAACTGCGCCTTGCCGCCGAGCGGCTGCTGCGTGACGAGGCTGTACGGTCCGGTCGAACGCGCATGCATCTTGTCGTCGACCAGGTGATGCAGCTTGAGCACGTGCATGAAGCCCACGGTGACCTGGCGGTCGAATGCCTCGCCGGTGCGTCCGTCGTGCAGCGTCACCTGGCCGGAACGCGGGAGTCCGGCCATGTCGAGCATGCCCTTGATCTCCTCTTCCGTCGCGCCGTCGAACACCGGCGTCGCGAACGGCACGCCACCCGTGAGGTTCTCGGCGAGGTGCACGATTTCCGCATCGTCGAACGCGTCCAGGCTTTCAGCGCGCCCGGTCGTGTTGTAGATCTTCTCCAGGAACTTGCGCACGTCGGCCGCCTTCGCCTCCGCCTTCAGCATGTCGTCGATCTTGCGGCCGAGTCCCTTGGCGGCCCAGCCCAGGTGGACTTCGAGAATCTGCCCGACGTTCATCCGCGACGGCACGCCCAGCGGGTTCAGCACGATGTCGACCGGCGTGCCATCCGCCATGTACGGCATGTCTTCGACCGGAACGATCTTCGACACCACGCCCTTGTTGCCGTGGCGTCCGGCCATCTTGTCGCCCGGCTGCAGGCGACGCTTGACCGCCACGTAGACCTTGACCATCTTCTGCACGCCCGGCGGGAGTTCGTCGCCCTGCGTGAGCTTCTTCTTCTTCAAGTCGAACATCGCGTCGAACTGGTCGCGCAGCTTGGCCAGCGACTCCTTGCTCGCTTCGAGCTGCTGCGCCGATTCCTCGTTGGAAAGACGGATGTCGAACCAGTCGTGGCGCGGAACGCTTTCCAGGTATTCCTTGGTGACCTTGGCGCCCTTGGCGATCTTCTTCGGGCCGCCGTTGACGACCTTGCCCGAGATCAGCTTCTCGATCCGCGCGTACTGGTCGTTCTCGACGATACGCAGCTGGTCGTTCAGGTCCTTGCGGTAGCCCTTCAGCTCGTCGTCGATGATCTGCGCGGCGCGCTTGTCGCGCTCGATGCCTTCGCGCGTGAACACCTGCACGTCGATCACCGTGCCCGAAATGCCGGACGGAACGCGCAGTGACGTGTCCTTCACGTCCGACGCCTTCTCGCCGAAGATTGCGCGCAGCAGCTTCTCTTCCGGCGTCAATTGCGTCTCGCCCTTCGGCGTGACCTTGCCGACCAGCACGTCGCCGGCTTCGACTTCCGCGCCGATGTAGACGATGCCGGAGTCGTCGAGACGACCCAGCTGGCCTTCGCCCAGGCTGGAGATGTCCCGCGTGATTTCCTCGGGTCCGAGCTTGGTGTCGCGCGCGACGACGGAGAGTTCCTCGATGTGGATCGACGTGTAGCGGTCGTCGCCGACCACCCGCTCGCTGATCAGGATCGAGTCTTCGTAGTTGTAGCCGTTCCAGGGCATGAACGCGACGAGCATGTTCTGCCCGAGCGCCAGTTCGCCCATGTCGGTGGACGCGCCGTCGGCGATGACGTCGCCCTTGGCAATGACGTCGCCCACGATGACCAGCGGCCGCTGGTTGATGTTGGTGTTCTGGTTCGACCGCTTGTACTTGGTCAGGTTGTAGATGTCCACGCCGACTTCACCGGCCGCCGTCTCGCTGTCGTGCACGCGCACGACGATGCGCGACGCATCGATGTAGTCGACCTTGCCGCCCCGGCGCGCCATCACGGCGGTGCCGGAGTCGACCGCGGCGGTGCGCTCCACGCCGGTGCCGACGAGCGGCTTTTCCGGACGCAGGCACGGCACGGCCTGCCGCTGCATGTTGGAACCCATCAATGCGCGGTTGGCGTCGTCGTGCTCGAGGAACGGGATCAGCGATGCCGCCACCGACACGATCTGCGACGGCGCGACGTCCATGTAGTTGACCTTGTCGGCCGTCGACAGCATGAACTCGTTCTTGCTGCGGCAGGACACGAGCTCGTCCGCCAGCTTGCCGTTCTTGTCGACCTTGGCGTTGGCCTGGGCGATGACGAACTGGCCTTCCTCGATCGCCGACAGAAAGTCGATCTGGTCGGTGACCTTGCTGTCGGCCACGCGGCGATACGGCGTCTCGAGGAAGCCGTATTCGTTGGTGCGGGCATACAGCGCGAGCGAGTTGATGAGGCCGATGTTCGGGCCTTCGGGCGTCTCGATCGGGCACACGCGGCCGTAGTGCGTCGGATGCACGTCGCGCACTTCGAAGCCCGCGCGTTCGCGCGTCAGTCCGCCGGGTCCCAATGCGGACACGCGACGCTTGTGCGTGATCTCCGACAGCGGGTTGGTCTGGTCCATGAACTGCGACAGCTGCGACGAGCCGAAGAACTCCTTGATCGCCGCCGAGATCGGCTTGGCGTTGATCAGGTCGTGCGGCAGCAGGTTGTCCGACTCGGCCTGGCCGAGACGTTCCTTGACCGCGCGCTCGACGCGCACCAGACCCGAACGGAACTGGTTTTCGGCGAGCTCGCCCACCGACCGCACGCGGCGATTGCCGAGGTGGTCGATGTCGTCGATCTCGCCGCGGCCGTTGCGCAGGTCCACGAGGATCTTGATGACGGCGATGATGTCTTCGTTGGTCAGCGTCGACGGGCCTTTCAGTTCCGGCCGGCCGATGCGCCGGTTGAACTTCATGCGGCCGACGGCCGACAGGTCGTAGCGCTCTTCCGAGAAGAACAGCCCGTGGAACAGCGATTCGACGGCGTCTTCGGTCGGCGGCTCGCCGGGACGCATCATCCGGTAGATGGCGACCTTGGCGGCGTACTGGTCCGGCGTGTCGTCGGTGCGCAGCGTCTGCGAGATGAACGGCCCCATGTCGAGGTCGTTGGTGTAGATCGTCTGGATCGCCGGCAACGCCGCCGTCGAGCAGCTTGGCCAGCAGGTCCTCGGTGATCTCGTCGTTGGCCTTGGCGATCAGTTCGCCGGTGCTCTTGTCGATGACGTTGGTCGCCAGCGTGCGGCCCGAGGATGTACTCGTTGGGCACGGCGATCTTCTTGATGCCGCTGTCGACCAGTTCGCGCACGTGGCGCGCGGTGATGCGCTTGTCGCGGCCGGCGATGACCTTGCCGTCCTTGCCGGTGATGTCGAAGCGCGCCATTTCGCCCTTCAGCCGCTCCGGGACGAAGTCGAGCTCGGAGCCCTTGACGCCCAGGTGGAACGTGTCGAAGACGAAGAACTGCTTCAGGATGTCCTCGTTGGTCAGGCCGATGGCCTTGAGCAGCGTGGTCACCGGCATCTTGCGGCGGCGGTCGACGCGGAAGAACAGGAAGTCCTTCGGGTCGAACTCGAAGTCGAGCCACGAGCCGCGGTAGGGAATCACGCGGGCCGAGAACAGGAGCTTGCCGGAGCTGTGCGTCTTGCCGCGGTCGTGTTCGAAGAACACGCCGGGTGAGCGGTGCAGCTGCGAGACGATCACGCGCTCCGTGCCGTTGATGATGAACGAGCCGTTTTCGGTCATGAGCGGGATCTCGCCCATGTAGACCTCCTGCTCCTTCACCTCCTTCACGGTGTCCTTCGGCGCTTCCTTGTCCATGATGATGAGGCGGACCTTGGCGCGCAGCGCGGAACAGAACGTGAGGCCGCGCTGCTGGCATTCGACGACGTCGAACGCCGGGGGCAGCAGCGAGAAGCTCACGAACTCGAGCCGGGCGTTGCCCGAATGGCTCGAGATCGGGAAGATCGACGTGAACGCGGCCTGCAGGCCTTCGTTCTTGCGCTCGTCGCCTTTCGTGAATTCCTGCAGGAATGCGCGATAGGACGCGAGCTGCGTTTCAAGGAGGAACGGCACCTGCAGGACGCTTGCGCGCTTGGCGAAGCTCTTGCGGATGCGTTTCTTTTCGGTAAAGGTATAGGGCGTAGCGTGCGTGGTCGCCATGTGGTTCGTCCCGTCTCCAGTTCGATCAGGCCCGCGCGAAGGTGCGCGGGCCTTAGTTGACACTTCGTACGCCGCGCGAGGTGCGCGGCGCATGGTCTATCGTCAAGCGAGCTGCCAACCTGTCAGTTGCCAACCTGATGCTGCTTCGACTGTCCGGGGGCGTTGCACCCCTGGCCTGGTGGCTGGCCACTACCAGCCGCTGGCGGACGACATTCCCTTGCGGAAACGCCCGACCAAACCTGCTTTCTGCAGTCGATTCAGAAAGCGAAGCAAAACGGGCAACTCGACCCGCTTTGCTTCGACCTCTGACGGTCAAAGCGACCCGGCAACAACAAGCGCTCGGGTCTTCCAGCCTTTACTAGAGTGAATCGTCTGGCTCCGCCAGCGATTCACCCCCATTCAGCTTCTCATCAGGCACAACGCTTCCTGATTCTTCAGATGCGAATCGGGGCGGACGCCCTCGCATTCGCATGTGATTTGACACTTACTTAATATCAGCCTTACCACCGGCTTCTTCGAGCTTCTTCTTGGCAGCTTCGGCATCGGCCTTGTTGACGCCTTCCTTGACCGGCTTCGGCGCGCCGTCGACCAGGTCCTTCGCTTCCTTCAGGCCGAGGCCCGTCAGTTCGCGCACGGCCTTGATGACGTTGACCTTGTTGTCGCCGATCGCCGACAGAATGACCGTGAATTCGGTCTGCTCTTCGGCAGCGGCGGCCGGGGCAGCGCCCGCGGCGGGGCCGGCAACGGCAACGGCGGCGGCAGCGGAAACGCCGAACTTGGTTTCCATTGCCGAGATGAGCTCGGAGAGCTCGAGAACGGTCATCGACGAGATCTTGTCGAGAATTTCAGTTTGGACTGCGGACATGTTGTGCTCCTGGAACGTAACAGTTGTAAATGGGTAGTCGTGGCCGGTATTTCAAGCTGCCTGCTTTGCATCCCGCACCGCGGCGAGCGCCCGGACGAACTTCGACGGCACCTCATTCATGGTGCGGACGAGCTTCGTGACCGGCGCCTGCATGGTGCCGAGCAGCTTGGCGATGAGAACCTCGCGCGACGGCAACGAGGCGAGCGCGGTGATCTCCTTGGTGGAAATCATCTTGCCCGGCATCGCACCGCCGGTGATCACGAACTTGTCGTTGCCCTTGGCGAAGTCGTTCAGGACCTTCGCCACGGCGACCGGATCGGGACCGATGCCATAAGCCAGCGGACCGACCATCTTGTCGGCCAGCGTGGCGAACGGCGTATCCGCGACCGCGCGGCGCACCAGGGTGTTCTTCACAACCCGGAAATACACGCCGGACGCCCGCGCCTGCGCGCGCAGCTTCGTCATGTCGGCAACGGGCAAGCCACGGTTCTCGGCCATGACAATGGCCTGCGCACCGGCGACCTGCTTCGCGACCTCCGCGACTACCGCCTGCTTCTCCTGCAGATTAAGACTCAAGGTTCACCTCTTTCTTCTAGTGCTACTGCGGTGACCGTTCGTCCAGGAAATCCTGTCCGAGGGCACCATCTGCGCTGGATCGGGATCGAAATCCCGGATTAAGCAAAAGCTCCAGCGGTCTTTGACGGTCCGCGCCAGCATCGCTGCCGGCGCGTTCCCTCAAATGTTTAAAACTTCTCGTGTACCCGGGGTGTGCATGAAGTGCCAGGCACACCCCGACTTTGTATTCAAATTCCTTATGCGGTCGGCTGCGTCTGCAACGACGCCTGGTCGACGCGCACACCCGCGCCCATCGTCGACGACAGGCTGATCTTGCGCAGGTACACGCCCTTCATGCCCTGCGGCTTGGCCTTGTTCAGCGCGTCGATCAGCGCGACCAGGTTGGTCTTCAACTGCTCCGGCGTGAACGATGCGCGGCCGATCGTGCACTGGATGATGCCGGCCTTGTCGGTACGGTACTGGACCTGGCCGGCCTTGGCGTTCTTGACCGCCTGCACGACGTCGGCCGAAACGGTGCCGACCTTCGGGTTCGGCATCAGGCCGCGCGGACCGAGGATCTGGCCCAGCTGTCCGACGACGCGCATCGCGTCAGGCGAGGCGATCACGACGTCGAAGTCCATGAAGCCTTCCTTGATCTTCGCCGCCAGGTCCTCGAAGCCGACGATGTCCGCCCCTGCGGCGGTCGCGTCCTTGGCCTTGTCGCCCTGCGCGAACACGGCGACGCGCACCTTCTTGCCGGTGCCGGACGGAAGAACGACGGAGCCGCGGACCGTCTGGTCCGACTTCTTCGCGTCCACGCCCAGGTTGACGGCGACGTCGACCGATTCGTCGAACTTGGCGACGGCGGTTTCCTTGACGAGCTTCAGCGCCTCGTCGACCGGATACATCTTCGAACGGTCCACTTTGCCGCGAACCGTCTTCATGCGCTTGGATAAGCGCGGTGTCTTTTGCTCGGCCATGATTACTTCACCCCTTCGACGGTGATGCCCATGCTGCGGGCGCTGCCGGCAATCGTGCGCACCGCGGCGTCGAGTCCGCCCGCGGTCAGGTCAGGCATCTTGGCCTTGGCGATTTCCTCGGCCTGCGCGCGCGTCAGCTTGCCCGACCTTGTCGGAATGCGGCTTCGGGCTGCCCTTGTCCACCTTCGCCGCCTTCTTGATGAGGACGGTCGCCGGCGGCGTCTTCATGATGAACGTGAAGCTCTTGTCCGCGTACGCGGTGATCACCACGGGGATCGGGAGACCCGGTTCCACCTTCTGCGTCTGGGCGTTGAACGCCTTGCAGAATTCCATGATGTTGAGGCCGCGCTGGCCCAGCGCGGGGCCGATCGGCGGGCTGGGATTCGCTTTCCCGGCCGGCACCTGCAGCTTGATGAAACCGACGATTTTCTTCGCCATGACTTATCTCCTGGTGGGTTCAAGCGGACGCGTGCTGCGTCCTCCCCGTTGTAAAAAACAACTTCGAAACTTCGATCGTTACGCTTTTTCCACTTGGGAAAAATCCAGCTCCACGGGCGTCGACCGACCGAAGATCGTCACCGACACGCGCAACTTGCTCTTTTCGTAGTTCACGTCCTCGACGTTGCCGTGGAAGTCGGTGAACGGACCTTCCTTCACGCGCACCGCCTCGCCCGTCTCGAACAGCACCTTCGGACGCGGCTTCTCGACGCCTTCCTGCACCTGGCGCAGGATCGCGTCGACTTCCTTCTGCGTGATCGGCGTCGGCTTGTTGGCCGTGCCGCCCACGAATCCCGTGACCTTCGGCGTGCTCTTGACCAGATGCCAGGAGTCGTCGGTCATGTCCATCTCGACCAGCACGTAGCCGGGGAAGAACTTGCGCTCCGAAATCGCCTTGGCGCCGTTCTTCATCTCGACCACTTCTTCCACCGGCACGAGGATCTGGCCGAAGAGGTCGCCCATCTCCGACCGCTTGATGCGCTCGATCAACGCACGCTGGACGCTCTTCTCGAAACCCGAGTAGGCGTGAACGACGAACCATTTTTTGCTCATCCGTCTGCCCTGCCCGTCAACATTTTGATGATCCACGCGAGCATGGTGTCGACGCCGAACAGGAACAGCGCCATGACCACCACGAACGCGAACACGATGCCGGTGGTCTGGATCGTTTCCTTGCGCGTCGGCCACGACACGCGTTCGGCCTCGTGCCAGGCTTCCTGCGCGAAGGCGAAGAATTCCTTGCCGGGCGCGGACAGCCACGCCACGCCGGCCGCGGCGAGCAACCCGCCCATCACCATCAGCACGCGCAGCACCTGCGCGGTCTCGGAGAAGTGGTAGTAACCCCACACCCCCGCCACCACGCACGCAAGCGCCAGCGCTATCTTTGCCTTGTCCATTGAGTCGTCAGTAGCCAGTAGTCAATATTTCGTTGAGCGTCAGCTCGATCCCAGCTCAGTTCACCCATTCGCTGCCACTACCGCCGTCCTGTGCGATGCCGACCGCTTTAGTGGCAGGCCAGGAGGGAATCGAACCCCCAACCTGCGGTTTTGGAGACCGCCGCTCTGCCAATTGAGCTACTGGCCTAGTTCGTCGTAACTCGTCGATTCGTCACTTGTCAGCCCGCAATTCCGAGCTTACTCCAGATCTTGGCGACGACGCCGGCGCCGACGGTGCGGCCGCCTTCGCGAATCGCGAAACGCAAGCCCTCTTCCATCGCGATCGGCGCAATCAGCGTCACCGTCAACGACACGTTGTCCCCAGGCATCACCATCTCCGTGCCCTCCGGCAGCACGCAGCTCCCGGTCACGTCCGTCGTCCGGAAATAAAACTGCGGCCGGTACCCCGGGAAGAACGGCGTATGCCGACCACCCTCTTCCTTGCTCAGGATGTAAACCTCGCACGTGAACTTGGTGTGCGGCGTGATGCTGCCCGGCTTGGCCAGCACCTGCCCCCGCTCCACCTCTTCCCGCTTGGTGCCTCGCAGCAGCACGCCCACGTTGTCCCCCGCCTGCCCCTGGTCCAGCAGCTTGCGGAACATCTCCACCCCCGTGCACACCGTCTGCAAGGTCGGCTTCAACCCGACAATCTCCAGGTTCTCGCCCACCTTCACGATCCCGCGCTCCACCCGCCCGGTCACCACCGTGCCCCGGCCCGAGATCGAAAACACGTCTTCCACCGGCATCAGGAACGGCCCGTCGATCAGCCGCTTCGGCTCCGGAATATAACTATCCAGCGCCTCCGCCAGCTTCAGGATCGAGCCCTCGCCCATCTCGCTCTTGTCCCCGTCCAGCGCCATCTTCGCCGAACCGGTCACGATCGGCGTCTTGTCGCCCGGAAACTGGTACTTGGACAGCAGCTCGCGAATCTCCATCTCGACCAGCTCCAGCAGCTCCGCGTCGTCGACCATGTCCGCCTTGTTCATGTACACGACGATGTACGGCACCCCCACCTGCCGCGCCAGCAGGATGTGCTCCCGCGTCTGCGGCATCGGGCCGTCGGCCGCGCTCACCACCAGGATCGCGCCATCCATCTGCGCCGCACCCGTGATCATGTTCTTGATGTAGTCCGCGTGCCCCGGGCAGTCCACGTGCGCGTAGTGCCGGTTCTTGGTCTCGTACTCCACGTGCGCCGTGTTGATCGTGATCCCGCGCGCCTTCTCCTCCGGCGCCGCGTCGATCTGGTCGTACGCCTTCGCCTCCCCGCCAAACAGCTTCGACAGCACCAGCGTCAGCGCCGCCGTCAGCGTCGTCTTGCCGTGATCAACGTGCCCAATCGTCCCCACGTTCACGTGCGGCTTCGTACGATTGAATTTGCCCTTGGCCATCGCGAAATCTCCAGCTGTTTCGTTGTCTTTTCCGCCACGAATCAACGGGCTTTGCCCGGGATTCGTGGGTATCCTATTGCCGGCGAAAAGTAGGGTTCCACTTTTCGTCCGCCGACCATTGGTGCCCATGGAGCGGATCGAACGCTCGACCTCTCCCTTACCAAGGGAGTGCTCTGCCACTGAGCTACATGGGCGCGGTCTCGCAATCCGCCGTGCTGCAATCCACCGTCCTGCAATGTCGACTTACAATTCCTTGCGCCGAGCGCCTCGTTTTCCTGCGACTGCCTTATCCTTCGCCTAAAGCCCAAGCCTGGAGCGGGTGAAGGGAATCGAACCCTCGTCATAAGCTTGGAAGGCTTCTGCTCTACCATTGAGCTACACCCGCGGTTCAGGATTGGTGGAGGGGGAAGGATTCGAACCTTCGAAGGCAGAGCCGACAGATTTACAGTCTGTTCCCTTTGACCGCTCGGGAACCCCTCCCAAGATTTCCACCGCCGAAACGCGCGATTGTAGCAGCTTCCGACCCCGCCGGTCAAACCTGGGCGCGACGGCGCGGTGGTGCGGCGCGGGCATGAATAGTTGCTGTAATTCAACGAGTTGAGTGGCTTCACCCGGCCTTGCCGGGCGGTTTGTGACCCGGGCCGGCCAGTCGCCGGTCCAAAACCGAGGATTTCCCATGAATTGCTGCCACGCCGATTTCGCCCTGGTCGAGGGTTCGGACCGGGGATTTACGGTCGGCATGCCGACTTTCACCTTCGGCTCGGGCGTCTTGCGCGAGGCCGGCCCGCAGGCGCAGGAACTGGGTCTGCGCCGGGTGGCCGTATTCACCGACAAGTACGTCCGGGCGAGCGAGCCGTTCGCGACGGTGATGGCCTCGCTCGCCGAGGCCGGCGTCGACGCGGTCGTCTTCGACGAGATATCGATCGAGCCGACCGATGCGTCTTTCCAGGCCGCCGCCCGGTTCGCCGCGGAGGCGCAGTGTCGACGGCTACGTTTCCGTCGGCGGCGGCTCGGTCATGGACACCTGCAAGGCGGCCAACCTGTACGCCTGCTTTCCTGCCGATTTCATGACCTACGTGAACGCGCCGATCGGCGCGGGCCAAAAGGTCCCCGGCCCGGTCAAGCCGCACATTGCCTGCCCGACGACGTCGGGAACCGGTTCCGAAACCACCGGCATCTCCATCTTCAACCTGCAGTCGATGAACGCGAAGACCGGGATCATTTCGCGGCGCCTCATCCCGACGATCGCGCTGATCGACCCGGACGTCACGAAGACGCTGCCCGCGAAAATGGTCGCCGCCACCGGCTTCGACTGCATGAGCCACGCGCTGGAAGCCATCACCGCGCGCGCCTATCCGCGCCGCGTCAATCCCGCGCAAGGCGTCAACCGTCCGGTGTCGCAGGGCGCGAATCCGTTTTCCGACCTGCTCGCGGGCGAAGCGCTCGGCTTGGTCGGCAAGTTTCTGCCGCGCGCCGTCGCGGACGCGACGGATATCGAGGCGCGCACGGAAATGATGTACGCCGCGATGCTCGCCGGAATCGCGTTCAACGCCTCGGGCTGCCACCTGCCGCACGGACTGTCGTACGCGGTGTCGGGCCTGACCAAGGACTGGCACGTGCCGGGCTATCCGAAGGAGAAGTCGCTCGTGCCGCACGGCATGGCCGTCGTGCTCAACAATCCGTCGGTGTGGCGCTACACGGCGCCGAAGCATCCGCAGCGGCACCTGCATTGCGCCGTGTGCCTGGGCGCCGACACCCGCGGCGCCGGGCCGGAGGACGCGGGCGAGGTCCTGGCGGGACGCGTGATCGACATGATGAAGATGACCGGCATGCCCAACGGCCTTTCGGCGCTGGGCTTCGGGGAAGATCAGCTGGACGCGCTGGCGGATGGCGCCGAGCCGCAGTACCGCGTGATCCGCAACGCGCCCGTGGACGTCGGGCGCGACGAACTCAAGACGCTGTTCCGCTCGGCGCTTCGCTACTGGTAACCGGCGCGGGCACGTCCGGCGCAAGCGGCGCGCGCTGCACCCGCCGGGCCGGCAGCCTGACGGCGAACGTGCTTCCCGTGTCCGGGTTCGCTGGCGATTTCCAGCGTCGCCTGGTGCCGCAGCAGCACGTGCTTGACGATGGCCAGGCCGAGCCCGGTGCCGCCGGTAGCGCGCGACCGGCTGCGGTCGATGCGATAGAAACGTTCGGTCAGACGCGGCAGATGTTCCGGCGCGATGCCGATGCCGCTGTCGGAAACGGCAAACACGCCCGTGCCGTTGTCGTCCACGCGCCACGACAGCGTAATCGTGCCTCCGGCGGGCGTGTAGCGAATCGCATTCGAAACGAGGTTGCCGAACGCGCTCGCGAGTTCGTCGCGGCCGCCCGTTACCGTCGCCGCGTCGCCGATGTCGAGCGCGACCGCATGCTGACCCTGGGAAAGGCTCTTGGCGTCCGACGAAAGCTGGAGCATCAGCGGCACGATGGCGAATTTCTCGTCGACCAGCGGATTCTGCTCGCTCTCCAGCGCCGACAGCGTCAGCAGGTCCTCGACCAGCCGCTGCATGCTGGTCGCCTGCTCCTGCATCAGCTGGACGAAGCGCCCGCGCTGCTTCTCGTCCAGGTCGAGTTCCTGCAGCGTTTCCAGGAATCCGGCGATGACGGTCAGCGGCGTCTTCAATTCGTGCGAGACGTTGGCGATGAAATCGCGGCGCATGCGCGCGACCGCCTCCAGGCGCGTGATGTCGCGGCTGATCAGCAGCTTTTCCTCGACGCCGAACGGAACGATCTGGATCGCGAGCGTGACGCCCGCCGTCGCGCTGCGATTCGATGACGATCGCCTCGGTGAGATCGCCGCTTTCGAGGAAGCGGACGAACTCGGGCTGGCGCACGATGTTCATCAGCGGCGAGCCGACGTCGTGCGCGGTCGTCCAGCCCCAAGTGCGCGCACGCGCGCACATTGGCCCACTTGATGCGATTGGCGGTGTCGAGGACGACCATCCCGTCGGGGATGGCCTCCGCGGCGCTCTGGAAGCGCTCGATCGTGCGCGCGAGGTCGCGCTGGTACGCCACGCGCATGCGCACGCGCCGGTACATCGCGGAAAACGCGGGCCGCCAGGATCCCGTGCCCTCCGGTACCGGGGAATCCAGCGAACCCGCCGGCCCATCGGGTGAGCCGATCGAGGTTGCGCAAGTGGTGGAACAGGAAGCGCGCCCCACCCGACGAACAGCACGATCAGCGCCGCCGCGGCGCCGGCGATCGCCCACACGATGCCAGCGATCGCCGCGACGGCCGCGGGCGCCAGCAGCGTCGAGAGAAGAGTCGCGCGGTCATCGCGCACGCCATCGCGTTCAGCGCGGGACCGCCAGTCGATAGCCGCTGCCGCGCACGGTTTCGATCATCCGGTCCTGCCCGAACGGCTCGAGCGCCAGCCGCAGCCGGCGGATGTGCACGTCCACCGTGCGCTCCTCGATGTAGACGTGATCGCCCCATACCTGGTCGAGCAGCTGGGTGCGGGAATGGACGCGTTCGGGCCGCGCCAGGAAGAACCGCAGCAGCCGGAACTCGGTGGGCCCCATGCGGGACCGGCTGCCCGTCGACCGACACGCGATGCGTCGACCGGGTCGAGGTCGAGCGAGCCGGCGGCCAGCGGCTCCTGCGCCGCTTCCGGCGCCCGACGGCGCAGCACCGACTTGATCCGCGCCTTCAGTTCGCGCGTCGAGAACGGCTTGGTCACGTAGTCGTCGACCCAGGCCTCGAGGCCGGCGACGCGATCCGCCTCGTCGGTGCGCGCCGTGACCATGATCACCGGCAGCTCCTTCGTGCGCGCGTCCGCGCGCAACTGCTTGGCGAACGCAAGACCCGACTGCCCGGGGAGCATCCAGTCGAGCAGCAGCAGGTCGGGCAGCGCCTCGTTCAGCATGCGTCTGCGCCGTTTCGGCGTCGGACGCCGCGCGCACGTCGTAGCCGGCGTCGACGAGATTGACCTGGAGCAACTCCATGATCGCCGGCTCGTCCTCGACGACAAGGATGGTAGGCATCACTCGTTCGGCCTCCTTGAACATGGGCGTGCCGAGTGCAACGCCTGCGTGTCGGCCTCCGTCAATCGCGCGGCGACGCGCCCTTCGGGCCTGGCCTTCGGCCGCCGCGCTCATTCCTCGGCGACCTCGGCGCGAATCTGCTCCGCCGTCGCATGGCGAACGTCCTTGCCCATACCAGTTGGACCACGGCCTCGGCGATGTTCTTGGCGTGGTCGCCGACGCGTTCGACGGACTTCGCGATGAACACGATTTCCATCGCCGGCGTGATCGTCCGCGGGTCTTCCATCATGTAGCTGATCAGCTGCCGCATCACGCTGGAAAACGCGGCGTCGACCTCTTCGTCGATCGCGATGACGTCCGCAGCGGCGTTGACGTCCATCCGCGCGAACGCATCGAGCGCGAGCTGCAGCATTTCCTTGGCGCGCTCGGCCGACCGCGCGACATCGTAGTACCTGACACGTGCCAGCCGATGATGGCCCGTGGCCTCCGACGCCTTGTAAGCGATCTTCTTGGTCTCGTCGCCGATCCGCTCCAGGTCGTTGACGATCTTGGTGACGGTCAGGATCATGCGCAGGTCGATTGCCGTCGGCTGCCGCTTGGCGATGATCTGGCTGCACAGCTGGTCCATGTCGACCTGCATCTGGTTGATCTGCTGCTCGTTGGCGCCGATGACGTCGAGCGCGGCGTTCTCCTTGTCGTGCTCCAGCGACTCGATCGCGCGCGACATCTGCGTCTCGACCAGACCGCCCATCGTGAGCACGCCGCTCCGGATCGACTCCATCTCGGCGTCGAATTGCTTGTTGGTGTGTTCCATCGTCTTCTCTCCTGGCCGCGGCGCTTCAGCCGAAGCGGCCGGTGATGTAGTCCTCGGTTTCCTTGCGCTTCGGCTTCAGGAACAACTGGTCCGTCTCGCCGAATTCGATGAGTTCGCCCAGGTACATGTACGCCGTGAAGTCGGACACGCGCGCCGCCTGCTGCATATTGTGCGTCACGATCGCGATCGTGTAATCCACCTTGAGTTCCGTGATCAGTTCCTCGATCTTGGCCGTCGAGATGGGGTCCAGCGCCGACGTGGGCTCATCCAGAAGCAGCACGTCCGGCTTGACGGCGACGGCGCGGGCAATGCACAGGCGCTGCTGCTGTCCGCCGGACAGCGCCATGCCGCTCTGCTTCAGCTTGTCCTTGGCCTCGACCCACATCGCCGCCTTGGTCAGCGCCCACTCGACGCGCTCGTCCATGTCGCGCTGGCCCAGGTTCTCGTACAGGCTGACGCCGAAGGCGATATTGTCGTAGATCGACATCGGGAACGGCGTGGGCTTCTGGAACACCATGCCGACCTTGGCCCGAAGCATGTTGAGGTCCGACCCGGCGTCGAGGATGTTCTGGCCGTGAAACCGGATTTCGCCAGTCGCCTTCTGGCCGGGATACAGCGAATACATCCGGTTCAGCGTGCGCAGCAGCGTCGACTTGCCGCATCCGGACGGTCCGATGAACGCGGTGACGCGGTTCTCCGCGATCTCGAGATTGACATTCTTCAGCGCATGGAACTTGCCGTAGTAGAAATCGAGGCTGCTGATCGTCATCTTGGCCGGTGAAGGCGGCAGCGCTGACGAGGTCACCTCGGGGCGGGCAACCAGCGAAGCTTCCATGTTCATCTCGTTGATCCTTCAGCGAACCTGAGTCTGCCGGAAGACGGACCGGGCCAGAATATTGATGATGAGGACGGTCAGCGTGATCAGCAGCGCGCCGGCCCATGCCAGCGTCTTCCAGTCATCGTAGGGGCTGAGCGCGAACTGGAAGATGACCACCGGCAGATTGGCCATCGGCGCGTTCATGTCCGTGCTCCAGAACTGATTGTTGAGCGCGGTGAAAAGAAGCGGCGCAGTTTCGCCCGACATGCGCGCGACCGCCAGCAGCACGCCCGTGATGACGCCGCCGCGCACCGCCTTCAGCGTGACCATCAGGATCACCTTCCACATCGGGGCGCCCAGCGCCACGGCCGCTTCGCGCAGGCTGTTGGGCACCAGAAGCAGCATGTTCTCGGTCGTGCGCACCACGACCGGAATGGCGATCAGCGCGAGCGCGAACGACCCCGCCCATCCCGAGAAGTGACTGACCTGCGCCACGTAGACCGTGTAGACGAACAGGCCGATCACGATCGAGGGCGCGGACAACAGGATGTCGTTGATGAAGCGCGTCGCGCTCGCCACCCACTTGTCCCTGCCGAATTCCGCGAGGTAGATGCCGGCGAGAATGCCGATCGGCGTGCTGATGAACGTCGCCACGAGCACGATGATGACGCTGCCGTAGATGGCGTTCGCGAGCCCGCCTGCGGACCCCGGCGGCGGCGTCATCTGCGTGAACAGCGTCGGGGACAGCGAGGTGAACCCCTGATAGAACAGAACGCCCAGGATCCACAGCAGAAAGAACATGCCGAAGCCCATCGTTCCCAGCGACATCACGAGGTTGAAGCGATTGAAGAACAGCCTGCGGCGATACAGGTTGCTCATGTCTTCTTCCCCTCGCCCTTCGCCAGCTGCGCGATGAGCAGGCGCGAGCAGGCGAGGACGATGGTCGTGAGGACGAACAGGACGAGGCCCAGCGCGATCAGCGACGCGCGGTGCACCGGGTCGGCCGCCTCGTTGAACTCGTTGGCGAGGGCGGAGGCGATCGAATTGCCGGGAGCGAACAGCGATGCGTTGATCCGGTAGGCATTGCCGATGACGAAGGTCACCGCCATGGTCTCGCCCAGCGCGCGACCCAGGCCCAGCATGATGCCGCCGATCACGCCAACTTTGGTGTACGGAAGCACGACGTTCCAGACCACTTCCCACGTCGTGCAGCCGATGCCGTACGCGGACTCCTTGAGCACCGGCGGCACGATCTCGAATACGTCGCGCATCACCGACGCGACGAAGGGAATGATCATGATGGAGAGGATGATTCCGGCCGACAGCATGCCGATGCCGTTCGGCGCGCCCTGGAACAGCGGTCCCAGGATCCAGAGGTCGCCGAAAATCTTGGTGAGCGCGGGCTGGATGTAGTCGCCGAAAATCGGGGCGAACACGAAGAGCCCCCACATTCCGTAGATGATCGACGGAATGGCGGCGAGCAGCTCCACCGCCGTCCCGAGCGGACGCTTGAGCGCCGCCGGGCACATTTCGGTCAGGAACAACGCAATGCCGAAACTCACGGGCACGCCGATCAGGAGCGCGATCAGCGACGTGACCAGCGTCCCGTAGATGGGTGCGAGCGCGCCGAATTCGCTCTTGACCGGGTTCCACACGTTGGTCGTGAAGAACCCGAATCCGAACTTGTCGAACGCGGGAATCGCGGAATACCCCAACGCCAGCAGGATGAACAGCAGCGTCGCCAGCACGAACACCGCGAAGAACAGCGTCGTGCGCTCGAACAGCCAGTCCTGCCACTGGCGCCGCAGCCTGACGCTGCGCCGGCGGACTGGGCTGGCGCTGGGGCCGGGTCTCGGGTGGCGACGGTCATGGAAACAGGAAATGCAGCGGTTGCCGACGTGGCCGCCATGATAGTCCTCCCCCGAGACAACACGGGTCGCGAACGAGGGTTCGCGACTCGCCCGAGTTGATGCTTGCGAACGGTCCCCTCCCGCGCCGCGGAAGGGGCTCGGACGTCAGTTCCAGACCGCCTTGCCGGACGCATCCTTGATTTCAGTCTTCCATGCGGTCTCGACGATCTTGGAAACGCTCTCCGGCATCGGGACGTAGTCGAGTTCCTCGGCAAGCTTGCCGCCGTTCTTGTACGCCCATTCGAAGAATTTCAGCACTTCGGCGGCGTTCTGCGGCTTGTCCTGCTTGGTGTGCATCAGGATGAACGACGCGCCGGTGATGGGCCAGCTGTTCTTGCCCGGCTGGTTGGTCAGGATCTGGTACATCCCGGGCGCCTTCCAGTCGGCGTAGGCCGCAGCGGCCTGGAACGTGTCGTCTTCGGGCTTCACGAAGACGCCATCCTTGTTCTGGACGGAGCCGACGTTCATCTTGTTCTTCTTCGCGTACGCGTACTCGACGTAGCCGATCGAGCCCTTGATCCGCTGCACGTAGGCCGACACGCCCTCGTTGCCCTTGCCGCCCACGCCTTCCGGCCAGGCGACGGCCGTGCTCGCGCCGACCTTTTCCTTCCATTCCGGGCTCACCTTGGACAGGTAGTCGGTCCAGATGAACGACGTGCCCGAGCCATCGGAGCGGCGCACGACGGTGATCGGATCATCGGGCAGCTTGATGCCGGGATTCAGGTCGGCGATCGCCTTGTCGTTCCACTTCTTGATCTTGCCCAAGTAGATGTCCGCGAGCACCGGACCGGTAAACTTGAGCGAACCCGACGCGATGCCGTCGATGTTCACGACCGGCACGACGCCGCCGATGATTGCCGGAAACTGCGTCAATCCCGCGGCCTGCAGGTCTTCGGGCTTGAGCGGCATGTCGGACGCGCCGAAGTCGACGGTCTTGGCCTTGATCTGGGCAATGCCGCCGCCCGAACCGATCGACTGGTAGTTCATGCCGACGCCCGTCTTTTGCTTGTACGCTTCCGCCCATTTGGCGTAGATGGGATAGGGAAACGTGGCGCCGGCGCCGGTGATGTCGACAGCGTGCGCGCCCACGCCGAAAGCCAAAGCCGCTGCAGCGAGGAAACTCTTGATCGTGGTCGTCCTGGTCATGTCTTGCCCCTGTTGAATGGCATCGACCGCGATTGTCATGTTTGCGTGTTACAGGCGGATGACAAATCCCGTGCAATCGATGACAGCCCCAGGCCAACGGCGGAGGCCGTTGATTAGGCGCAGCTTTTCAACACAAGGATGGACTTCCAGGCGCCGGCGATCACCGGTCCGCGAGGATCAGGTCGCTCGCCTTCTCGGCGATCATCACGACGGGCGCGTTGGTGTTGCCCGAGACCAGCGTCGGCATGATCGAGCAATCGACCACGCGCAGGCCGGCCACGCCGTGAACGCGCAACCGGTCGTCGACCACGGCTTGCGGGTCCGATCCCATCGCTGCACGTTCCCGACGGATGGAAGATCGTGGCGCCGAATTCGCGCGCGAAATCGAGCAGGTCCGCGTCGCTCGTCGCCGCGGAACCGGGCCGATACTCGGCGAGGACATACGGTCGCATCGCCGCGGTGGCCGCGAGCCGGCGCGCGAACTTGACGCCCGCGACCGCGCAGCGCCGGTCCGCGTCGGTGGCGAGGTAGTTGGGCTGCATCGCCGGCGCCGCGAGCGGGTCCGCGGACTTGATCCGCACGTGTCCGCGCGATGTCGGCCGCAGCTGGCACACGCTCATCGTGAATCCGGAAAAAGGATGCGGCTTGGCGCCGGCCAGGTCCGCCGACAGCGTGGCGAAGTGAAACTGGATGTCGGGCCGCGTCGATTCCGGCAGCACGCGCGTGAACAGTCCGCCCTGGTTGATGCCGACCGCCAGCGGACCGGTGCGCCGCAGCAGCCATTGCAATCCGATCTTCGCGGAGCGCCACGTCGAGCGCGAGGTCGTCGTTGGTCGTGATCGGCTTGGTGCACTTGAAGATGAGGCGCAACTGCAGGTGGTCCTGCAGGTTCTCGCCCACGCCGGGCAAGGTCGTGGACGACGGGAATGCCGAACTGCTGCAACAGAGCTGCCGGGCCGATGCCCGACAACTGCAGCAGCTGCGGGCTTTGCAGCGAACCGGCGGCGAGTATCACTTCGCGCGCGCGCGGTCACGCGCTTCGTCTCGCCGTCCTGCCGGTACTCGACGCCGACGGCGCGCGACGCCGTCGAACAGGACGCGCGTGGCCTGCGCGCTCGACCTCGACCGCCAGGTTCGGCCGCGCCTTGCGCCGGCCGCAGGTAGCCCACCGCCGAACTGCAGCGCAGGCCGTTCTTCGTGAACAGCTGGTAGTAGCCCGCGCCTTCCTGCACGCCGCCGTTGAAATCGTCGGTGCGCGGCACGCCGAGTTCGCCGGCGCCGGCGATGATCGCTTCGATCAATTCATGCTTCGCGCCGATGTCGGAACACGCGAGCGGACCGTCGCCGCCGTGCGTCGCGCTCGCGCCGCGCTGGTTGCCCTCGCTGCGGATGAAATACGGCAGCACGTCGTTCCAGCCCCACCCGCGATTGCCCGCCGCCGCCCATGCGTCGTAGTCCTGCGGCTGGCCGCGGACGTAGATGAGGCCGTTGATCGACGACGATCCGCCCAGGCCGCGGCCGCGCGGCCAGTAGATCTTGCGGCCCTTCATTTCCGGTTCCGGCTCGGTGTAGAACCCCCAGTTGTAGACCGGGTGGAACATCGTCTTGCCGTAGCCGATCGGGATGTGGATCCACAGGTAGTTGTCGCGCGGGCCCGCTTCGAGCATCAGCACGCGCGTGCTGCCGTCCGCGGTCAGCCGGTTGGCCAGCACGCAGCCGGCGGTGCCTCCGCCGACGATGACGTAGTCGAATACGGCTTGGGTCACCGGCGCGAACCGTGACCTGTCGTCACTGCAACACGGCTTCGGCCGGGACGAATTTGTAGCCCAGCGCTTCCGCGACCGGCGCGCAGGTGACCTTGCCGAACGCCACGTTGAGGCCGTTGCGCAAATGCCCATCTTCGGCGAGCGCGCGCTGCCATCCCTTGTCGGCCAGCGCCAGCGTGAACGGCAGCGTGGCGTTGTTGAGCGCGAACGTCGACGTGCGCGGCACGCCGCCCGGCATGTTGGCCACGCAGTAGTGCACGACGCCGTCGACGACGTACGTCGGCTCCGCGTGCGTCGTCGCGCGCGACGTCTCGAAGCAGCCGCCCTGGTCGATCGCCACGTCGACGACGACGGAGCCCGGCTGCATCTTCCGGATCATCGCGGCCGACACCAGCTTGGGCGCCGACGCGCCGGGAATCAGCACGCCGCCGACCACGAGATCCGCGCCGGTGACATGGTGCTCGACCGCCGTCGCGCGTCGAGAAGTCGGTCTTGAGCGCCGACCCGAATTGCCGCCACAGCGCGCGCATCGCGTCCGGGCTGCGGTCGAGCACCGTGACGTCGGCGCCCATGCCCAGCGCAATCATCGCCGCGTGCGTGCCGACGACGCCGCCGCCCAGGATGACGACCTTGCCGGGCGCCACGCCGGGCACGCCGCCCAGCAGGATTCCGCGGCCGCCATTCGGCTTCTCGAGGAAATGCGCGCCGGCCTGGACCGACATGCGCCCCGCCACTTCGGACATCGGCGCCAGCAGCGGAAGTCCGCCGTATCGGCCGTGACGGTCTCGTAGGCGATGCAGATCGCGCCGCTCGCGACGAGATCCTTGGTCTGCTCGGGATCGGGCGCCAGGTGCAGGTAGGTGAAAAGGATCTGCCCGGGGCGCAGGCGCTTGCGCTCCTGCGCCTGCGGTTCCTTCACCTTCACGATCATGTCCGCGACGGCGAAGACTTCGTCGGCGTTGGCGGCGATCGTCGCGCCCGACCTCGCGATAGGCGGCATCGTCGAGCCGATGCCCTGCCCCGCCTTGCTTTCCACGACGACGTCGTGGCCGTGCGTGACGAGTTCGTGCACGGAAGCCGGCGTGAGGCCGACGCGGTTTTCCAGCACCTTGATTTCCTTCGGCACGCCGACGCGCATGGCAGGCTCTCCAGTCCAAAAACGATGGGACGAAGATTACGCGGGAAAGCGGCCGTGGCGCCAGACCTCGCCGCGCAAACTCTTGACATAGGTCTATCATTGCCGGACGACGTCGCGCCGGGCTGCCGTCGCCGGCGCGCAAGGAGAATTCCATGGGTCACGCCGAACTCACCATCCACAGACACTGAGCACAACACTGAGCACGACCAGGCCGACTCGCGCGTCGGATCTCGCTCGACGAGTACTGGATGCCGTTCACGCCGAACCGCGACTTCAAGCACGATCCGAAAATGGTCGTGCGCGCCGAAGGCATGTACTACTGGAACGACCGCGGCGAGAAGATCATCGACGCGTCGTCCGGCCTCTTCTGCGTTGCGGCCGGTCACTGCCGCAAGGAGATCGCCGATGCCGTGAGCAGGCAGTTGCAGCGAACTCGATTTCTGCGCGCCGTTCCTGCGCGGCCACCCGAAGCAGTTCGAGCTTGCGACGCGCGTGGCCGAATTGACGCCGGGCGATCTGAACCGGATCTTCTTCGTGAACTCCGGCTCCGAAGCGATCGACACCGCGATGAAAGTCGCGCTCGCCTACCATCAGGCGCGCGGCCAGGGCGGCCGCACGATGTTCGTGTCGCGGGAGCGCGCCTATCACGGCGTCAACTTCGGCGGCGTTTCGCTGTCGGGCCTGGTCAACAACCGCCGCCGCTTCGGCCCCACGCTGCCCGGCATCGCGCACATGCGCCACACGCACCTGCCCGAGAACCGCTTCACGCCCGGCGAAGGCGCGCACGGCGCCGACCTGGCGGAGGACCTGCAGCGCTTCGTCAATCTCTACGGCGCGGAGAACATCGCCGCGTGCTTTGTCGAGCCGATCGCGGGATCGACCGGCGTTCTCGTGCCGCCCAAGGGCTATCTCAAGCGGTTGCGGGAAATCTGCGACCAGCACGGCATCCTGCTGGTGTTCGACGAGGTGATCACCGGCTTCGGCCGCACCGGTCAGGCGTTCGCGGCACAGAGTTTCGGTGTCACGCCCGACGTCATGACGATGGCCAAGGCGCTGACCAACGCCGCGCAGCCGATGGGCGCGGTTGCCGTTTCCGAACGCATCCACGACGCGATCTTCGCGGCCGCCCCCGAGGACGCGATCGAGTTCTTCCACGGCTACACATACTCCGGCCATCCCGCGGCCTGCGCTGCCGGGCTGGCGACGCTCGACATCTACCGAGACGAAGACCTGTTCGAGCGCGGCCGCGCGCTGTCGCCGTACTTCCTCGATGCCATGTTTTCGCTCAAGGACGTTCGGGTCGTCGCGGACATCCGCGGCTACGGCATGCTGGCCGCCATCGAATTGCACGTCCGACGGCGCAGCCGGCAGGCGCGGCCACGCGTTCCAGAAGGACCTGTTCGACCACGGACTGAACCTCAAGACGACCGGAGACTCGGCGATCGTCGCGCCGCCGCTGATCGCCGAACGGGCGCACGTCGACACGATCGTGGAAATTCTCCGCGCAAGGCTGGTCCGCGCCTAGGCACGTCGAAGCGCGCATCTGGCCGGGCTCCTGGTTGTCCATGTTGCGCTGTGGGCGACCGAATCTGCGCCCGTTGCGCCCTTCCGTCGGGGGTGGGTTGACAATGCCATACGGCCTTGCCACGCTCTAGCGCATGGCTGCTCGCCCGCACTTCCAGAAGCTGGTCGAAAAGACCCGGATGCAGGCGCCCGCTGCCGGCGGCGGTGGTCTATCCGTGCGACCGCGAATCGCTGCAGCTGGCGCTGTCCGGAGCGTTCGCCGGTTACCTGGCCCCGACGCTGGTCGGCCCGGAAACGCGCATCCGCGACCTGGCCGGAAAATTCGGCCTCGATATCTCCCGCCTTGCGATCGTCGATACGCCGGATGATCCGCAGGGCGGCCGGCATTCGCGCCGTCGAACTGGCCCGGGAAGGCAGGGTATCCGCGCTGATCAAGGGCAGCCTGAGCAACGAGGACCTGCTGAGCCCCGTTGCCGCCCACGACTCGGGCCTGCGCACCGACCGTCGCCTCTCCCATGCGTTCTTCCTGGACCTGCCGGGCATGTCCGCGCGGCCTGCTGCTGGCCGACGCGCAACTCAACGTTTCGCCCAATCTGGCCGCCAAGAAGGACATCGTCCTGAACACGATCCAGCTGGCGATTTCGCTCGGCCTGGCGGCACCCAACGTCGCGCTGCTGGCGGCCATGGACGGTCCGGCGCCTGCATTTCCCTCCACGACCGATGCCGTCGCGCTGAAGTCGATGGCGGCACAGGGCATGTTCCGCGGCGCCATCGTCGACGGCCCATTGACGCCGGACAGCGCGCTGTCCGGCGATGCGGCGCGCGCCAACGGCGTGACATCCGGAAGTTGCCGGGCGCGTCGACGTGCTGATCGCGCCGTCGATGGAATCGGCGCTGATGGTGCTGCGCACGCTGATGGCGTTCAATGGCGGCCTCGCCGCGGGCATCGTGCTCGGCGCGCGCGTTCCCATCGTCATTCCCGCGCGCAACGATTCGATGGAAGTGCGCATGGCGTCCTGCGTGCTTGCGTCGCTGGCCGTTTCCGCCGTCGGCGAGGCCGCGACGTCGCAGGCGCGCCGCTGCGGGTAGCTCGATCGTCGCCGAAGCGAATTCCAAAGTCGCCGCGTAGTACGCTCCGATCGTCAGCGCGAGGCGGGCCATCCGCTCCGGGCTCAGGTGTCGCCAATCGTGTCGTCGCGTGCGTGATTCGCCGCGCGGCGGGCAGTCAACCCACGACTACCCGCCGCGCGCCGCACGCACCGCGCCGACGGCGACACATTCGCCCGTGACCGGACGACCCGCCCCGCGCTGCGGTCGCGCCGCGACACCGGCAGTCGCAGTGGTCAGCGCCGCCCCGTGCGCGTAGGTCGCGCCGGCCGTCGCGGGTGGCGCGGCAAGCGAAGTCGTGTGTTGACGAGCGCCGACGCGCCGGGAACCCGCAGGCCGGCGTTTGCGACCTCCGCGCGCGAGGGGCGCTGGCCGTCGCGACCGCTCGCGCTGACCAGGCAAGTCGCGTAGGCGACCTATCGCCCGTTCGCCGGCACCGCGCTCGCGCGCACGCAATCCATGTAGTACCGCGTCTTGCCCGCCGGACGTCTCCTCGACCAGGCCGTGGATGTCGGTGTCGAAGCCCGGGAATTTCTCGTTGAAATTGCGCGCGAACTTCAGGTATTCGACGATCGTGCGATTGAACCGCTCGCCCGGGAATCAGCAGCGGGATGCCCGGCGGATAGGGCGTGAGCAGGACGCTGGTCACGCGCCCTTCGAGGTCGTCGATCTCCACCCGGTCCAGCTCGCGGTGCGCCATGCACGCGTAGGCGTCCGACGGCTTCATCGCCGGCTGCATGTCCGAGCGGTACATCTCAGTGGTCACGCGCGCGACGTCGTTGGCCTTGTACATCTCGTGGATCTGCTGGCAGAGGTCGCGCAGTCCCACGCGCTCGTATTGCGGCTGCTTGGCCACGAATTCCGGCAGGATCTTCCACAGCGGCTGGTTCTTGTCGTAGTCGTCCTTGAACTGCTGCAGCGCGGTCACCAGCGTGTTCCAGCGGCCCTTGGTGATGCCGATGGTGAACATGATGAAGAACGAGTACAGCCCGGTCTTCTCCACGATCACGCCGTGCTCGGCCAGGAACTTGGTGACGATCGACGCGGGAATGCCGGTCTTGGCGAACTTGCCCGACACGTCGAGGCCGGGCGTGATGATCGTCGCCTTGATCGGGTCGAGGATGTTGAAGCCCGCCGCAAGATTGCCGAACCCGTGCCACTTCTCGTTGGCGCGCAGGAACCAGTCGTCGCGCTTGATGCCTTCGACGGACAGCCGCTCCGGACCCCAGACCTTGAACCACCAGTCCTTGCCCCACTCGTCGTCCACCTTGCGCATCGCGCGCCGGAAATCGAGCGCCTCGATCAGCGACTCCTCGACCAGCGCCGTGCCGCCCGGTGGTTCCATCATCGCCGCCGACACGTCGCACGACGCGATGATCGCGTACTGCGGCGACGTCGACGTGTGCATCAGGTACGCCTCGTTGAAGCGATGCCGGTCGAGCTTCTGCGTGTCCGAATCCTGCACGATGATCTGCGATGCCTGCGAGATGCCCGCCAGCAGCTTGTGCGTCGAGTGCGTCGCGAAGATCAGCGCTTCCTTGCTGCGGGGGCGGTCCTTGCCGATCGCGTGCATGTCGCGGTAGAACTCGTGGAACGCCGCGTGCGGCAGCCATGCCTCGTCGAAGTGCAGCGTCTCGATGCTGTTGCCGAGCGTCTGCTTCAGCATCTCGACGTTGTAGGCGATGCCGTCGTAAGTGCTTTGCGTCAGCGTCAGGATGCGCGGCTTCTTGTTCTTGGCCGCGCGCGCGAACGGATTGGCGTCGATCCGCTTCTGGATGTTCTCCGGCTGGAACTCCTCCAGCGGGATCGGACCGATGATGCCCAGGTGATTGCGCGTCGGCGGCAGGAACACCGGGATGGCACCGGTCATCGTGATCGCGTGCAGGATCGACACATGGCAGTTGCGGTCGACGACGACGATGTCGTTGGGCGCGACGTTGGCGTGCCACACCATCTTGTTCGACGTCGACGTGCCGTTGGTGACGAAGAAGCAGTGGTCGGCGTTGAAGATGCGCGCCGCGTTGCGCTCGGCCGCGGCCACCGGGCCGGTGTGGTCGAGCAGCTGGCCCAGTTCGTCGACGGCATTGCAGACGTCGGCGCGCAGCATGTTCTCGCCGAAGAACTGGTGGAACATCTGGCCGACCGGGACTCTTCAGGAACGCGACGCCGCCCGAGTGTCCCGGGCAGTGCCACGAGTAGGAGCCGTCCTGCGCGTAATCGACCAGCGCGCGGAAGAACGGCGGCGCCAGCGAATCGAGGTAGGACTTGGTCTCGCGGATGATGTGCCGCGCGACGAACTCCGGCGTGTCCTCGAACATGTGGATGAAGCCGTGCAGTTCGCGCAGGACGTCGTTCGGGATATGCTGCGACGTGCGCGTCTCGCCGTACAGGTAGATCGGAATCTCGGCGTTCTTGAACCGGATCTCGGTGATGAAGTTGCGCAGGTTGACGACCGCGGGGTCGAGTTCCGGCCCCGGCGTGAACTCCTCGTCGTCGATGGACAGGATGAACGCCGACGCGCGCGACTGCTGCTGCGCGAACTGCGACAGGTCGCCGTAGCTCGTCACGCCCAGCACCTCCATGCCCTCGCCCTCGATCGCCTTGGCAAGCGCGCGGATGCCCAGTCCCGACGTGTTCTCGGAGCGGTAATCCTCGTCGATGATGACGATGGGAAAGCGGAATTTCATCTGCGGCTCCTGGTGCCCAACCTGCGGCGGAAAAGGAAAGCGGGGCGCCCGATACCCCGGAAGCGCCCCTTTCGTGTGCTGACTAGGCCCGGATTGTGCGCCTGATTAGGACACTTAAGGGGCGCGAATGGGGAAGTTGGGGCCGAGGAGGCCCGGGCAGGGCCTGTCGCATTGCACGGACGCAACAAACCGGCGGCGAAAGCCGGCGGCGGGCGCCGGTCAGGCGTTGGTCAGCACGATCGCGGCGGCCCAGCCGATCAGCCCCAATCCCAGGGGCGCGCGCAGGCGCCGACCCCAGGGCAGGTTCTTTTCCGCGGCCATGACTGCGGCGAGCACGAGCATCCATCCCAGGCTGCCCATGCCGACGACGAACATGACGAGCATCAGTGCCCAGCAGCATCCGACGCAGAACAGCCCGTGATCGAAGCCCGAGCCGGAACGCTTCGCGCGATGGCGACCGGCCGTGCCAGCGGGCGACGACGAAGCCGAAAGGCGTGTGGCACTGCTCCAGGCAGCGGTACTTGAGCGCGCTGAACTGGAACAGGCCGGCGCCAGCCAGCACGGCGGCGCCGATCGCCCAGCCGTAGGCGATGAGCGCACCTTCGCGACGCGCGACCGCCAGCAGCAGCGCGTCCGACACGCATGCGCGAGCAGGCCGAATCCCATCCAGGCGACGAAGAAGCCCGAGGACGACCAGCGCGGTGAGGCGTCCGGCATCCGGACGCCGGGCGACGATGCGCCGGAAGACCTGGAGCACCGGAAACGTAGTCGGCAACATCATGGCGGCGATCATCAGCACCCACGCCGACGCATGCAGCACCGCCGGAACCACGACGTCACCCTGCGGGATCGCCGAGCAGAGCGCCGCCAGCGCGCCAGCCTCGCCCCAGCCGCCGTGTTCGACGTAGCGGCTGTAGGGACTCGCGCGCAGCGCCCACAATGCCGCCCATGAAGCCGCCGCCAGGAGGAACATCAGCCAGGCGAAGGTCGTGCGCCGGTCGGGGCCGCGCAGATGCGTCCCCGGCGCCACGGCATGTTCTGCGGTCCTCGTCATCGCAGGTGTCGGCCGCGACCTGCCGGAACGGCGTCCACGGGTCGCGCCCGATGGAAGGCTACGCGTCGAAAACGAAGGTGCTCTGCAGCGCGTTGTGACCCTTGATGTCGAGGTCGATGCCGAGCTTGGCGTTCTTCGAGCGATACGCCGTTGCCTTGCCGACGAACACCGGGGCGCCCGGCACCGTGGAGAACACCGTGTCGGCCAGCGTCGTCGTGGCGCCGGTTGCGTTCTTGTACGGCTCGAGCTCCGCATAGCCTGCGCTGCCCAGCTGGATAGTGCCGTGGCCGCCCTTCACGGTGAACGTGATCGGTACCTTTTCCACCGACACGATTTCGCCGACGAGCTTGACCAGTTCACCCACCGGCCCGCCGAGCTTGCCGGTGTAGACGCTGAGGATCGCCTGCTCCTGCGCCGGCGTCACGCGCTCGTCCAGGTAGACGGCCGCCCTCCAGTTGCCCTGCAGGATGTTGCCGGGCACGTGAGCGATCAGCGCAATGGTCCGGTCGGAGACATCGACGCCGTCGATGGTTCCCTTGTCGAAGCGCCACGCGACAATCGTGTCGCAGGTGCCGAAGTCGGGGTCCTCGCCGATCCAGCACGGGCACAGCACGCGGCAATTGCAAACCTCAAGCAGACGACCTTCAAGGTGATAGCCCATGATTGTCTCCATCCAAAGTGGGACGACACGCAGGCGCCGCAGGCAGCCTCATGCTTGGCGCGGGAAAATATCCTACGCTCGCGCGGTCTCGCATGCCAGACCTAATATTCCGGCGGGGCCCTAGCGCCGGCCGCCGGCCAAGGCCAGCGAGCGCGGGTTCGCGCGCAGGCGTGCCATCGCCCAGACGCCCAGCGCCGGGCCGATGGCCAATGGCATGAACGCGTAGCGCCAGCCCAGCGCGTCGACCAGGTAGGGCATCAGGTGAATGGTCGCGAGCGTGAGCGTGAATCCGAGCGCTGTCTGGACCGTCAGCATCGTCCCGACGCGCGCCGCGGTCGGCCAGTTCCGCGATGGACGCGGAGAATTGCGCCGAGTCCGCGACGATGCTGATCCCCCACACCAGCGCCAGCGCGACCAGGGGCCAGGGCGAGCCGCCGAACAGAAACCCGATCGTCGCCGCGCAGGTGCCGCTCACCGCCATCGCCGCGATCGTGAGCGTCGTCCGGCCAAGGCGGTCGGCCAATAGTCCGGCGCCCACGGAGCCGATCGCGCCAACGGCGATCGTCGCGAACGCGGCCAGCTTGGCGGCCACCGGAGCCACGTCGGCGCGGCAACGTCAAGGCAAAGCTCGCGCTGAAGAACACGCCGATCCACGCCCACATCGCGTAGAGCTCCCACATGTGGCCGAGATAACCCAGGTTGGCGAGGCGCAGCGGAACATCGCGCCACGCGGTCAGCGCAGCGCTTGGATCGAAGCGCGGGGCTGGCGCACGATTGGGGCCGATGCCGGCAAAGCCGATCAGAGGCTGCGGCCACAAGTGCGCTGGCCGACGCGGTAACCAGCGGAACGCGCCATTGCATTCCACCGAAGGCATTGAACAGATGCGGTGCCGCCGATCCGAGCGTGAGTGCGCCGACCAGGATACCGACCATCAGGCCCATGTCGCCCTTTGCCCACGTCGCCGCGAGCTTCATGCCGACCGGGTAGATGCCCGCCATGCAGATGCCCGTCACGACCCGCAGCGCAAGCGCCGCCATCGACGCCGGATCGACCGCCAGCAGCAGCAGGTTTGCCGCGGCGCCGATCACCGTGGCGACGGCAAAGAAGCGGCGGGGATCGAGGCGGTCGGCCAGCCCGAACGCGGCGCTGGCCAGGCAGCCGATGACGAATCCAACCTGCACGCCGCTGGTCAGCGCCGCCTGCGCAAACGGGGAAAGGTGAAACTCGGCCGTGAGCGACGGCACGATGGCGGAGGCCGAGAACCACAGCGCCATCGCCATCACCTGGCAGAAGGCGATGATGGTTATGGATGCGCGTTTGGAATCCGAAACCATCGTTCTCCCCATCGGCTTCGCAAATCTACGACGCGCAGGCCCGACGCACGTCAGCGGTCCAACGTCGCCAGCGCCTCGGGCCCGGCCGCTGACGATCCAGCCACGCAGCCCGTTGAACGTCAGCGCGCCAACGTCGCCAGACACCTCGAGCCATGCCGCTGACGATCCAACGGGCCTAAATCTTCGGGAGCGTGACGCCCTGCTGCCCCTGGTACTTGCCGCCGCGATCCTTGTACGACGTCTCGCAGACCTCGTCCGACTCGAAGAAGATCACCTGGGCCACGCCCTCGTTGGCGTAGATCTTCGCCGGCAGCGGCGTGGTGTTGGAGAACTCGAGCGTCACGTAGCCCTCCCACTCCGGTTCGAACGGCGTCACGTTGACGATGATGCCGCAGCGCGCGTAGGTGCTCTTGCCCAGGCAGATCGTCAGCACGTTGCGCGGGATCCGGAAATACTCGACCGTGCGGGCGAGCGCAAACGAATTGGGCGGGATGATGCATACGTCGCCGGTGAAGTCGACGAACGAACCCGCGTCGAACGCCTTGGGGTCGACGATCGTCGAGTTGATGTTGGTGAAGATCTTGAATTCGCGCGAGCAGCGGATGTCGTAGCCATAGCTGGACGTGCCGTACGACACGATCTTGTGGCCGTCGACCTCGCGCACCTGACCCGGCTCGAACGGCTCGATCATGCCGCGTCGCCTGCGCCATCCGGCGGATCCATTTGTCGGACTTGATCAACTCTTCTCTCCCTGAGGATGCCGCGGTCAGGTGTTCTGGATGACGATGCTGGGGAACTTGGCCGAGAAGTCCGCCGCCTTCTGCGCGACCGAGATCGCCACCTTGCGCGCGATTTCCTTGTAGATCTGCGCGACCTTGCCGTCGGGATCCGCCACGACCGTCGGGCGCCCGGAGTCGGCCTGCTCGCGGATGCGGATGTCGAGCGGAAGCCCGCCCAGGAACGGAACGTCGTACTCGGCGCACATCCGCTGCGCGCCGCCTTCGCCGAAGATGTGCTCGGCGTGGCCGCAATTCGAGCACACGTGGATGCTCATGTTCTCGACGATGCCCACGATGGGCACGCCGACCTTCTCGAACATCTTGAGACCTTTCTTCGCGTCCAGCAGCGCGATGTCCTGCGGCGTCGTGACGATGACCGCGCCGGTGACCGGGACCTTCTGCGACAGCGTGAGCTGGATGTCGCCGGTGCCGGGCGGCATGTCGACGACGAGGAAGTCCAGCTCGCGCCAGTTGGTGTCCTTGAGCAGTTGTTCCAGCGCCTGCGTCACCATCGGCCCGCGCCAGACCATCGGCGTGTCCGGGTCGATCAGGAAGCCGATCGACATCGCCTGCAGGCCGTACGCCTCCATCGGTTCCAGCGTCTTGCCGTCGTTGGATTCGGGACGCCCGGCGATGCCGAGCATCATCGGCTGCGACGGACCGTAGATGTCCGCGTCGAGGATGCCCACGGACGCGCCTTCCGCAGCAAGCGCCAACGCCAGGTTGACCGCGGTCGTCGACTTGCCCACGCCGCCCTTGCCGCTCGCCACCGCGACGATGTTCTTCACGCCGGGAACCAGCTTCACGCCGCGCTGCACGGCGTGCGCCAGCGACCTTGGTCGTGATGCTCACCGCGACGCGCCCGGCGCCGGGCAGCGCGCCGACCGCCTGCTGCACGAGCTGCTTCAGCGATTCGTGCTGGCTGCGCGCCGGATAACCGAGCGCCAGTTCGATGGCGACATCCGCCCCCGTCACGGTGATTTTCTTCACCGCCTTGCCTGCGACGAAGTCGCGGCCGGTGTTGGGATCGACGACGGTGGCAAGACACGCCTGCACGTCGGCTTCGGTGAGCGCCATCGCTTACTCCAGAGAACCACGTTAGAAAAGCAGCAACAAAACCATGAAATTCTAGCCGATTTCCCTGTGCTCACGATGTGGCGGCGAGTGCTTCTTGCTAGAATCGGTCGATTCCCCTGCACTTGTGCAAGGTTTTCCCGATGTCCGCCGCTGCTGCCACCGCGTTGTCCAACTCCGACACACCGAAAACTGTTCGTCACCACGGCGTTGCCGTACGCGAACGGCCCCTTCCATATCGGCCACATCATGGAATACATCCAGGCCGACATCTGGGTGCGCTTCCAGCGGATGCGGGGACACGAGGTGCATTTCGTCTGCGCCGACGACGCGCACGGCGCGCCGATCATGCTGCGCGCGGAAAGCGAGGGCGTGACAGCCGCAGCGAACTCGTCGCGCGCATCGCCGCCACGCGGCCGAAGACGCTCGACGGTTTTCACCTGAGCTTCGACCACTGGCATTCGACCGACTCACCGGAGAACGTCGAGCTGTGCCAGGACATCTACCGCCGCCTGAAGGCGAAAGGTCTCATCGACTCCAAACCGGTCGAGCAGTTCTACGATCCCGGTCAAGGCGATGTTCCTGCCGGATCGCTACATCAAGGGCACGTGCCCGAAGTGCGGCGACCAAGGACCAGTACGGCGACGCGTGCGAGAACTGCAGCACGCTCAACGCGCCCACCGACCTCATCGAGCCGTACTCGACGTTGACCGGCGCGCGCCCCGAGTTGCGCACCTCGGAGCATCTTTTTTTCCGTCTGTCCGATCCGACCGTCGTGGCATTCCTGCGCGCATGGACTCGCGCCCCCGCGCCCGGCCAGTCACTGCAACCGGAGGTGCTGAACAAGATCCAGGAATGGCTGGGCGCCGAAGGCGGGCCGGACAAGCTGAGCGACTGGGATATCTCGCGTGACGCACCGTACTTCGGCATTCCGATTCCGGACGAGCCCGGCAAGTACTTCTATGTCTGGCTCGACGCGCCGGTCGGCTACCTCGCGAGCCTCGACGCGCACCTGCGAAAGCTGCGGCATCGACTGGAAACAATTCCTGCAGGACCCCGCACGTCGACCAGTATCACTTCATCGGCAAGGACATCATCTACTTCCACACGCTGTTCTGGCCGGCCATTCTCAAGTTCGCAGGCGCGCCGTACCGGACGCCGACCAACGTCTTCGTGCACGGTTTCCTGACGGCGCTGGGCGAGAAGATGTCCAAGTCGCGCGGCACCGGCATCAGCCCCGATTTCTACCTCGACCTTGGCCTCAATTCGGAATGGCTGCGCTATTACATCGCGGCCAAGCTCAATGAGAAGGTCGAGGACATCGACTTCAACCCCGACGATTTCATCGCGCGCGTGAACAGTGACCTGATCGGCAAGTACGTCAACATTGCTGCGCGGGCCGCGCGTTTCGTCGCCGGGGCCGACAATCGACTTAGGCAAGGGCAACCGTTCGCGGCGCGCCACAACGGCATGACGCCCGGCGAGGTGGCGGACCTGGTCGGCGCGCACTACGAACGACGGGAATTCGCCAAAGCGTTGCGCGAGATCATGGTCATCGCCGACCAGACCAATCAGTATTTCGACACGGCCAAGCCCTGGGAGCTCGCCAAGGACCCCGCCAAGGCACAGAGCGCGGTGGCCGTGAGTTCCGAATGCCTGGAGGATTTCCGCATCCTGACGGTGCTGCTGAAACCGGTGTTGCCCGCGCTTGCCACGCAGGCCGAGGCGTTTCTCAAGCTCACGCCGCAAGCGTGGGTCGACATCACGCGGCCTTTGCCCGAGGGGCACCGCATCGACAACTATGTGCACCTCATGTCCCGAATCGACCCCAAGCAGATCGACGCGCTGATCGAAGGCCCCGCGCAGGCATCGACGGCGCCGCCGGTTCCCGCCGCGATTGCCGCTGCAGCTCAACAGGCATCGCCGGGCGGCACGATCTCCATCGACGACTTCACCAAGGTCGACCTGCGCATCGCGAGAATCGTCAATGCCGAGCACGTCGCCGGCGCCGACAAGTTGCTCAAGTTGACGCTCGACGTGGGCGAGGGCCGCCTGCGCACCGTATTCGCGGGCATCAAGTCCGCCTACGACCCGGCGCAACTGATCGGCCGCCTGACGCCGATGGTCGCCAACCTCGCGCCACGCAAGATGAAGTTCGGCCTGTCGGAGGGCATGGTGCTCGCGGCGTCGGGAGACGGACCCGGCATCTATCCTGCTGGCTCCCGACAGCGGTGCCACGCCGGGAATGCGCGTCAAGTGAGTGTTGAGGCCGCAAAAGCTTGCGGGCCCGGCTGGGGTCGAATGAACACAGGCGCTGAAAGCCGCATCATCCGCCGGTGAGTCCGCCAGCCCCTCGATCTGGTCATCGCCGCGATTACCGCGTGGCTGGCGATCGGCGCGCTCGGTCTCGTGCGCCCGCGCAATTTCGTTTTCATCACCCGGGTCCTGTTCCCCGCCGGTTCAGCGGTTGGCTTAGGCCTGGCCGTCGTAGCGGTCATGGCCATGGCGGCGCCGCCGCAGGCGACGATATTGCCGCTCGGTCTGCCCGACCTGCCCTTCCACTTGCGCCTGGATTCGCTGTCGGCGTTCTTCCTGATGCTGCTGGGCGCCACCGGCACCGCAATCTCGCTTTATTCGTCCGGCTATTTCCGGTCCAGCGAAGGCACGGCGCCGGGCCTCATCTGCTTCCAGTACCACGCGTTCCTCGCGGCCATGGCGCTGGTGATGATCGCCGACGACGCCTACCTGTTCATGGTGGCGTGGGAGACGATGGCGTTGACGTCGTTTTTCCTCGTCACCACCGAGCACCGGATTCCCGAGATCCGCCGCGCCGGATTTCTCTATCTGTTGATCGCGCACATCGGCGCCATCGCGATCCTGCTGTGCTTCGGCACGTTGCAGGGCGGCAGCGGCGACTACACATTCGCGACGATGCGCACGATGCATCTCACAGGGGCATGGCCAAGCGCGGCCTTCTTCCTTGCGCTGTTCGGCTTCGGCGCCAAGGCGGGACTCCTCCCGCTGCACATCTGGCTGCCCGAAGCGCACCCGGCCGCGCCATCGCCGGTGTCGGCGCTGATGAGCGGTGTGATGCTCAAGACGGCGATCTATGGCCTTCTGCGCGTGACCTTCGATCTGCTGACCGGCCAACTCTGGTGGTGGGGCGTCGTCGCGCTGGCGCTGGGTCTCGCCACGGCGCTGTTTGGCGTCATCTTCGCCGCGGTGCAGACGGACATGAAGCGGCTGCTCGCCTATTCGTCGATCGAGAACATCGGCATCATCGTCGCCGGGATCGGTCTCACCATCTTGTTCAAGTCTCATGACAAGTCGCTGCTGGCCGCGATAGCGCTGACCGCCGTTCTCTACCACGCGCTCAACCACGCGTTCTTCAAGAGCCTGCTGTTCCTGGCCACCGGCTCGGTATTGCACGCGACGCACGAACGCAGCCTGGGCAAGCTGGGTGGGCTCATCCACCACATGCCATGGGTGGCATGGCTCGCGCTGGTCGGCACGCTGGCGTGCGCGGGCCTGCCGCCGCTGAACGGATTCGTCTCGGAATGGCTGCTGCTGCAGGCATTCCTGTTCACGCCGAGCCTTCCGCAGTCGTTCGTCAACATGCTGGTCCCGGTGGCCACCGCTGCGCTGGTGCTCGCGGTCGCGCTCTCCGCGTACGTCATGGTCAAGTTCTTCGGTGTGATCTTCCTGGGCAGGCCGCGCGAAGCGAACCTCGTCTATGCCAAGGATGCCGGAAAATTCGAGCGCGTCGCGCTGGTGTGGCTGGCCGCAGGATGCGTGCTGCTGGGACTCTTTCCGGTGACGGTGATCACGCGGCTGGATCCGATCAACACGATGCTCGTCGGTTCCAGCGCGATCCAGGCGGGGAACAGCAGCTGGCTGCTGCTGGCGCCGATCAGTGCCGACCGCGCAAGCTACAGCCCGCTGATCGTGCTGGTCGTGATCCTTGCCATCGTGCTGTTGACGGTGCAGGTCGTGCATCGCTACTACCACGGCCGCGTGCGTCGCGCGCCGCCATGGGACTGCGGCTTCCCTGCGCAAACGCCACGGATGCAGGATACGGCCGAAGGCTTCGGCATGCCGATCCGCACCGTGTTCGAGCCGTTCTTCCGCATCAAGCGCCACCTGCCGTCGCCGTTCGATGCCGAGCCTCGATACGAGGTGACGGCGGAGGACCACTTGTGGCACTGGCTCTACGTGCCCATCGCGCGCGGCGCGGAAGTGCTTGCACGCCTGGTCGGGTACATCCAGCAGGGACGCATCTCCGTGTACCTGACCTACAGCTTCTTCACGCTGCTCGCCTTGCTGTTCCTCGTGCGATGAACATGAACGCCGCAGGCGTCGGGGTGGGAATGAGCGCGGCGGCCGCAGGCCAGGCGCGCAGCGCGCGTCGCCGCGCGATTGACCGGCCACCGACACGCTGCCATCGCCGTGGCAGTGTGGCGCAAGGAGGTGGCCCATGACTTTAAGCGGCTTCCTCTCTCAACTCCTGCAGCTGGCGATCGCGCTGATGTTGGCGCCGCTGCTGGTCGGATGGGTCAACATGTGTCGCGCGTGGCTCTCGAACAAGTCCGCGCCGTCCATCCTCCTGCCCTACCGGATGATCCGCAAGCTGTTCTTCAAGGACGCCGTCGTCGCCGAAAATGCGTCGCCGATCTTCCGCCTGACCCCGTACATCGTCTTCGGCGCGATGTGCTGCGCAGCGGCGATCGTTCCTTCGCTTGCCACCGACCTGCCCTTCGCGCGCGCCGCCGACACGATCGCGCTTGTCGGACTGTTCGCACTGGCGCGTGTGTTCATGTCACTCGCCGCCATGGACATAGGCACGTCGTTCGGTTCCTTGGGCGCGCGGCGTGAAATGTTCGTCGGATTCCTCGCTGAACCCGCATTGCTTATGGTGCTGTTCACCGCATCACTGATTTCGGGATCGACGTCTCTGCCGTCGATCGTCGATACGCTGGCGCATCGCGAGCTCGCCATCTACCCCAGCCTCGCGTTCGCGGGTGTCGCATTCGTGATGGTGTCGCTGGCCGAGAATGCTCGCATCCCGGTCGACAACCCGGCGACGCACCTCGAACTGACGATGATCCACGAGGCGATGCTGCTCGAGTACTCGGCGCGCCACCTGGCGCTGCTCGAATGGGCGGCGGCGCTGAAGCTGTTCAACTATTCGTGCATCGGCCTCGCGATCTTCTTTCCTTTCGGGATCGTCGGCAGCGGCGCCGACTGGCTGGCGCTGCTGGGCGCGGCGCCCGCATTGATCGCCAAGCTTCTGGCGGGCGGGTTCGCGCTGGCGTTGATCGAGACGCTCTCGGCCAAGATGCGCATTTTCCGCGCGCCGGAATTCCTGGGCACGGCATTCATGCTCGCGGTGCTGGCGATGCTGGTCAACCTGCTGCTGGGCGCCTGAGGCCAAACGCGACTGACATGGCTGCCCTTCCGCTCTACGCGCAACTCATCAACCTGCTGGCGGCGATTCTGCTGCTGCTCGCCTTCGCCATGCTGGCGCAGCGTCGCGTGCTGTCGTTGATCGACCTCTTCGCGGCGCAGGGCCTGGCGTTGAGTTGCTCCACGGCAATCGTGGCGTACGGCACCCACCAGAACCACCTGTATTTCTCCGCCGGTCTGACGCTACTGCTCAAGGTCTTCCTGCTGCCGTGGCTGCTGCACCGCCTGATTCGCAAACTCGACGTGAAATGGGACGTCGAGGGACTGATCAACGTTCCGACGACAATGATCATCGGCCTCATTCTCGTCGTATTTTCGTTCAACCTCGCCGTGCCGATTTCGACGCTTGCCAGCACCGTCACGCGCTCGACACTCGGCATCGCGATGGCCACGGTCATGCTGTCGTTCCTGATGATGATCACCCGGCGCAAGGCGATCCCCCAGGTGATCGGCTTCCTGTCGATGGAAAACGGCCTGTTCTTCGCGGCCACCAGCGCCACCTACGGCATGCCCATGGTCGTCGAGCTCGGCATCGCGCTCGACGTGCTGGTCGGCATGCTGATTCTCGGCGTGTTCTTCTTCCAGATCCGCGAGCAGTTCGACAGCCTCGATCTTGAAGCACATGGAAAAGCTCAAGGAATCCGAATGACGGTGGGGACCAGCGCGTGATCGAGATCCTCGCCGTCCTGGGCTTTCCGCTCGCCGGTTCCGCGCTGCTGGCCATCGTCGGCGAGCGCAGGATTGCGCCGCGCGTCAACGTCGGCGTGAGCCTGCTCACGTTCCTGGCCGCAACGGCGCTGACCGTGCGCGTCATCACCGATGGCCCGCTGCTCGTCCTCGACCGCCAGTTCTTCGTCGACCCATTCAACGTGTTCCTGGTCGCGCTGACGGCGTTTGTCGGCTTCACGACGTCGATATTCTCGCAGCCCTACATGCGCATCGAGGAGGAACACGGCCGCCTTTCCGCCGCCCGGCTGCGCCTGTATCACAGCATGTACCAGTTGTTCAATTTCACGATGCTGCTGGCGCTGCTCACCAACAACATGGGCATTCTCTGGGTGGCCATGGAAGCGGCGACGCTGACGACCGTGCTGCTGGTGTCGCTGTACCGGACGCCGGCGAGCCTCGAGGCCGCTTGGAAGTATTTCATCCTGTGCGGCGTGGGCATCGCGCAGGCGCTGTTCGGCACCATCCTGCTCTACTTCGCTGCCGAGAAGCTGCTCGGGGCCGGCGGCGGCGCGCTGCTGTGGACCGAACTCGACAGCGTCAAGAGCCAGCTCGAGCCGACGGTGCTCTCGCTCGCGTTCGTGTTCCTGCTGGTGGGCTATGGCACCAAGGTGGGCCTCGTGCCGCTGCACAACTGGCTGCCGGACGCGCACGCGGAGGGCCCCACGCCGGTGTCCGCCGTGCTCTCCGGATTGCTGCTCAACGTCGCGCTGTATGCGGTCGTGCGCTGCAAGGTGCTCGTGGAAGGCTCGGTGCAGACGTCGTTCGCGCGGGAGCTGATGATGGGGTTCGGCCTGCTGTCGGTCGTCGTCGCCGCGTTCCTGCTGTCGCGGCAGAAGGACATCAAGCGGCTGTTCGCGTATTCGTCGATCGAGCACATGGGCATCATCACGTTCGCCTTCGGCATGGGCGGGCCCATCGCCAATTTCGCCGGGCTGCTGCACATGACCGTGCATTCGCTGACCAAGTCGGCGATATTCTTCACGGTCGGCCACGCGACGCAGAAGACCGGCACGCAGATCATGGACAACATACGCGGACTGATCACGACCAGCCCGATGCTCGGTTGGGGGCTGATCCTGGGCACGCTGGCGATCCTCGGCATGCCGCCGTTCGGTGTCTTCGCGAGCGAGTTCCTGATCCTCATCACCGCGATGCACGAACATCCGTGGGCCACGCCGTTCCTGCTGGGCGCGCTCGGCCTCGCCTTCGCGGCAGTTTTCGGCAAGGTGCAGCCTATGGTGTTCGGCGAGACGTCGGCCAAGCGCCTGCCGGTGCGCCCGGCGATGGTTCCGGTGTTCGTGCATCTTGCGATCGTGCTGATGCTGGGATTGTGGATACCGCCCTTTCTCGCCGACTGGTACCGCCAGGCGGCGCGCCTGATCGGTTGACGCGATGAATCTCTCCGCACTCGGACTCACCGCTGCCACGCTGCCCTCGGCGGTGCCCGCCCGCCGCGTTCCGGTCAGCTCCGGTCAGCTGCTGGCGGCGTGCCGCCTCGCGTGGGAGGAAGGCGGACAGTTGGTCGCATTGTGGTTGAGCGACGAGCGCGACCGACGCCGCGGCTATTGCCTGCGCGTCGTGCTGCAGGACGCCGACGGGCTGATGCTGCTCGAGCACACGATGCCCGATGCCGACGTGCACTATCCGGACCTTTCGCTGATCTTTCCGGCCGCGAACCGGATGCAACGCGCCGCATTCGATCTCGTCGGCATTCCTTCCGACTCCGACGACCAGCGGCCGTGGCTTTGGCTGGCGAGCTGGCCGATCGACCAGTTCCCGTTGCGCCGCGACTTCGTGGCCTCGCCCAAGTGGGAGCCCGGACAGGAGGAGTACGCGTTCGTGAAAGTCGCGGGCGACGGCGTCCACGAAATCCCGGTCGGTCCCGTGCATGCGGGGATCATCGAGCCCGGGCATTTCCGCTTCCAGATCGTCGGCGAGAAAGTGCTGCGGCTGGAAGAGCGCCTGGGTTATACGCACAAGGGCATCGAAAAGCGCTTCGAGGCGCTCACTCTCGACGAGGGCCATCGCCTTGCGGGCCGCGTCTCCGGCGACAGCACTGTCGCGTACGCGTGGGCTTACGCGCAGGCGCTCGAGGCCATCGCCGACGTGACCATTCCAACCCGCGCCGCATGGCTGCGCGCGCTCGCCCTCGAACGCGAGCGCCTCGCCAACCATCTGGGCGACCTGGGTTACCTCGGCAACGACGGCGGATTCGCGTTCGGCCTGGCGCAGTTTTCGCGATTGAAAGAGGACGTGCTGCGCACCAACCTGGTCGCCTTCGGCCACCGGCTGGCCATGGACTACGTGATACCGGGCGGCGTCGCGCGCGACCTGTCGCCCGAACATGCGGTGAGGATCAGCGAAGAATGCGCGGCATTGGAACGCGAGATACGGATCATCCGCGACATCTACGACGAGCATGCGGGCCTGCAGGATCGCTTCCGCACCTGCGGCACCGTCTCGCCCGCACTTGGCGGCGAAGCTTGGCCTGACGGGCATGGCCGGTCGGGCCAGCGGACAGGCGCGCGACCTGCGCTGCGATTTTCCGGTGGCGCCCTACGATTCGCTGGCCGTGCGCAAGGCAGGATCAGTTGACGGCGACGTCGCCGCACGCGTCGCCGTGCGCTTCGATGAGGCGCGCGAATCGCTGCGGCTCATCCAGAACATCGTCAAGGCGCTTCCCGTCGGTCCGATCCACGAGCCGCTGCCGGCGGTTCCCGAGTACCGTCAGGGTCTCGGCATCGTAGAAGGTTGGCGCGGTCCCGTATTGCTGGCGCTCACCAGCGGTCCCGACGGAACAATTCGCCGCTGCCATCCGCACGATCCGTCCTGGTCGAACTGGCCCGTCATCGAACATGCGGTCATCGGCAACATCGTTCCCGACTTCCCGCTGATCAACAAGTCGTTCAACCTTTCCTACAGCGGACACGATCTCTAGGAACGTCACCCGATGCTGCACATCCTCCGCCAGATCGCCAAAACCGGAATCAAGACCGAGGCCGCACCCGCGCCCGCCGATGAAATGGTGCTCGTCGCGCGCCTGCAGGAAAAGCTGCTGCAAACACTCGGCCGCGCGCTGACCATCCGCCAGGTGGACGCCGGCTCGTGCAACGGCTGCGAACTGGAGATCCACGCGCTCGGCAATCCGTACTACAACCTGGAAGGGCTCGGCATCAAGTTCGTGGCCAGCCCACGCCATGCCGACATGCTGCTGGTGACAGGCCCCGTGTCGAAGCACATGGCGATAGCACTCAGGCGGACCTACGACGCGACGCCGGAACCGAAGCTCGTCGTTGCAGTGGGCGAATGCGGCTGCACCGGCGGCATCTTCGGCGAGAGCTACGCCAGCATGGGCCGCGTCGGCAACGTCATTCCCGTCGACGTCGAAATTCCCGGCTGCCCGCCGACGCCCGTGGCGTTGCTGCAAGGCATCCTTGCGGCGATCACAAAACACGCGCCGCCGGTACAGGCCACCGCCGAAGTGCCGCCCGCGGCGGATTCCTGACCCTGCGGCAATCTCTGTCTTTGGCACCGGCGGCAATTCGACAGATTCCAAAGTCCTCCGCATAAGGCTGGCATTACCGGATCTTCGAATCGGCGCAATTCCGGTCGCCAACCGCAGTAAACGGCCAGAAGCAGTCGCAGCGAAACGATCCGGTAAGCGGACGTTCGACGGGATTGCACACCCAGACGCGTGGCCGGATCGCGATCAATTCAGGGAACGTGTCCAGGCGGTCCCACTTGAGCGATAAAAGTCCTTGGTCCTGCGTTGCGCCGTTCGCGCATCGACTGCGCCGGCGATTTTTGCGAAGGCTGCGGCCACGCGCTTGCGGAGCGTGAGCCGAACCAGTTTGCGCCCCTTGCTGACGATCTTCATTTTCATCTCCTTTGACGGTATAAACCGTCAGCCGACTGTATAGGGTCGCTGTAGCAAAGTAATTTCGGACCGCTGCCGAAACTGTTTCGTTTGTTTCCGACCCTCGAGGGTGGTTCAACCTCTGCAGCGGCAAGAGGGCGTCTAGCGGCCAACTGCGGTCGTTCGAAGCCGCAATCGACTCACAGTAGCCGATCCAGCGTAGACTTCCCGCGTCTTTCTAGGGCAGGGAAAGCATGGAACGCCGGGACTTCCTGATTGCCGCCGGGGCGCTGCTTGCCGCGCCGCTTGCGGCCGAGGCCCAGCAGGCGGCAAAGATCGCTCGCATTGGTTTCTTGGGAAACAGCGCCACCGCTCTTGGTCACTTGCGCGACGCCTTCCTCCAAGGACTGCGTGACCTCGGTTACGTCGAGGGTCGCAATCTCATAATCGAATACCGATTTGCCGAGGGGCAGCTCGAGCGGTTCCCCGCGCTCGCGGCCGAGTTGGTTGCGCTCAAGGTCGAGGTCATCGTGGCCCCACCCACACCCGCCGCCCATGCCGCCAAGCGAGCGACCACGACTATCCCCATTGTCTTCGCTGGTGCCGGCGATCCAGTTACGAGCGGGCTCGTCAACAGCCTCGCGCGGCCTGGCGGCAACATCACTGGGTTGTCCGGCCTTAGCCCGGAGCTGGTCGGCAAGTGTCTGGAACAGCTCAAGCAGGCCGTGCCGGGAGTCAGTCGGGTCGCTGTCCTCTGGCAGCCAGGTGGCCAAGGCGAACGGGCGGAAAAGGACATGCTGAAGGAGGCAGAAGTCGCGGCGCGGGCGCTGGGGATGCGGCTGCAACTCGTCGAGGCGCGCGGGACTGCCGATTTCGACCGGGCCTTCGCGGACATGATCACGGCCCGCGCGGGTGCTCTGACTGTGTTGCCAAGCAGCATGTTCAACACCGAGCGAAGACGCCTCGCGGACTTGGCGGCAAAGAGCCGACTACCTGCGGTGTACCAATTGAGGGAGTATGTCGATGCCGGGGGACTTATGGCCTATGGAGCTAACCTCGCTGATTTGAATCGCCGCGCCGCCGTCTACGTAGACAAGATCCTGAAGGGCGCCAAGCCCGCAGACCTTCCCGTCGAACAGGCGACCCAGTTCGAATTGGTGATCAACCTGAAGACCGCGAAGGCGCTCGGGATCACCATCCCGCAGTCGGTGCTGCTGCGCGCGGACGAGGTGATCCAGTAATCGAGCATCGCGAGTTGATCGCGGTTGAATGTCCGAGAGCACCGTTCGCTACCTCGGGATCGATGTTGACGACGCGCTCGAGATGGCCGAGCAGACCGAGGTCTAGCTGCCAAGGTAGAGGCCGGTCGGCGCCCAGTGCAAAGGTCGCTGGCCGGCCAAAAGCCGCTAATCACCCCGCCCGGTTTGAGGGGGCGAAACTCGTGGCGCAGAATGTCGTATCGGGAGGCGGGCTGGCCGTCCAATTTCATGGCCAGACATTGCGGTGATCGTAGGGTCACCGAGTCTCGGCCCACACTGACTTAATGGGGGGCTAGCCATGTTCGACAAGGAAGACTTTATCGAAGATTGCCGTGCCGCAATCAAGGGAAAGGACGCTCAAGGCGTGATCCGGGAGCTCGTCGCGCGGGCCGTAAGCGAGCCCTCGCAACTGATGCGCATCATTGGCGAGCCGAAACGCGCTGGCATTGAAACGATCTACAAGGCAGATGACTTGACCATCCTCAATATCTGTTGGGGCCCGTGCATGAAATTCAAGCCGCATGATCATCGCATGTGGGCCGTCATCGGCATCTATACGGGGCGCGAGCAGAATACCTTCTTCCGTCGGGCCGATCGAGGCCTTGCTCAACATGGAACCAAAGAGCTGATCGCGAAGGATGTCGCTCCTCTCGGCGCGGCGATTATTCACGCGGTGACAAATCCGCTTGAACAGATTACCGGGGCCATCCATGTGTACGGTGGCGATTTCTTTGCAACGCCACGCAGCGAATGGGATCCGAAGACGTTGGACGAGCGGCCCTTCAGCATGGAACACACGAAGCGGGCCTTTGAAGAGGCGAACGCGCGTCTTGGCGTCGAGAGTCGTTAGACGTAGCCGCGCGCCGGCCGCAGTGCAGCCAGCCTTGCCGGCAATCGGCTTCCTGAGCGGAAGTTCGCTCGCACAACGGCGCGACTAGGTCGCCGCGCCCTACGCGGTGCGCGCCACGCTTTTCAGTTGACCTGCTTCGTCGAATGGCTGCTCCGGAGAAGATCGACTGGCTGGTTTGGGTCGGAGCAGTCCCCAATGGCGTGTACCGCTGTCACGCCAGAAGATCGCCCGACACTTTCTTCCCGCGCGGCGCGCGCGCAGCACCTCCGGTGCCGCCTTGCCGCGACGCTTCGCATCCGCGGCGAGCACCGGCTTGAGATAGTGGGCCGTGTAGCTGCCCGCCACCGCGGCGACGCTTTCCGGCGTGCCTTCCGCCACGATCGTGCCGCCGCCGGCGCCGCCCTCCGGGCCCAGATCGATGATCCAGTCCGCGGTCTTGATCACGTCGAGGTTGTGCTCGATCACGACGACGGTGTTGCCGTGGTCGCGCAGCCGATGCAGCACCGTGAGCAGCATCTCGATGTCGTGGAAATGCAGGCCCGTCGTCGGCTCGTCGAGGATGTACAGCGTGCGGCCCGGTGTCGCGCTTCGACAGTTCGAGCGCGAGCTTGACGCGCTGCGCCTCGCCGCCCGACAGCGTCGTCGCCGACTGGCCGAGCGTGATGTAGCCCAAGCCCACGTCGAGCAGCGTGGCCAGCTTGCGCGCCACCGCCGGCACCGGCTCGAAGAACGCGTAGCGCCTGCTCCACCGTCATGTCCAGCACTTCGTGGATATTCTTGCCCTTGTAGCGCACCTCGAGCGTCTCGCGGTTGTAGCGCTGGCCGTGGCAGACGTCGCAGGACACGTAGACGTCCGGCAGGAAGTGCATCTCCACCTTGATGAGGCCGTCGCCCTGGCACGCCTCGCACCGCCCGCCCTTCACGTTGAACGAGAAGCGGCCGGGACCGTAGCCGCGCTCGCGCGCTTCCTTCACCTGCGCGAACAGTTCGCGAATCGGCGTGAACAAGCCGGTGTACGTCGCCGGATTCGAACGCGGCGTGCGGCCGATCGGGCTCTGGTCGACGCTGATGACCTTGTCGAAATGCTCGAGTCCGTCGATTTCGACGTAAGGCGCGGGCTCCTCCGCGCTGTCGTACAGGTGCCTCGCCACCGCGTGATAGAGCGTGTCGTTGATCAGCGTCGACTTGCCGGATCCGGAAACGCCGGTCACGCAGACGAACAGTCCCACCGGCAGGCTCGCCGTCACGCCCTGCAGGTTGTTGCCGGTCGCGCCGCTGATCGTCAGCGCGCGTCCCGCGATCGGCTCGATGCCGCCGCGCCGGGATGGGAATCTGCCGGTGTCCGGCGAGATACTGGCCGGTGAGCGAGTGCGGCGCGCGCCGGATATCGTCGGGCGTGCCCTGCGCGACCACCTGTCCGCCGTGCTCGCCCGCGCCGGGTCCCATGTCGACGACGTAGTCCGCGGCGTTGATCGCGTCCTGGTCGTGCTCGACGACGATCACGCTGTTGCCCAGGTCGCGCAGGTGCTTCAGCGTCTCGAGCAGCCGGTCGTTGTCGCGCTGGTGCAAGCCCGATCGACGGCTCGTCCAGCACGTACATCACGCCGGTCAGGCCGGAGCCGATCTGGCTCGCGAGCCGGATGCGCTGCGACTCGCCGCCGGACAGCGTCTCCGCGGAGCGGTCGAGCGCCAGGTAGTCCAGGCCGACGTTGTTGAGGAACTGCAGCCGGCTGATGATCTCCTTGACGATGCGATCGGCGATCGCGGCCTTCTGGCCGTCGAGCACCAGCGAACGGAAGAACGCCATCGTGCTCTTGAGCGGCAGGCCGGAGATCTCGAAGATCGCGCGCGCCTGGTCGCCATTGCCGACCTTGACGTGACGCGCCTCGCGCCGCAGCCGCGTGCCGGCGCACTCCGGGCACGGCTTGTTGTTCAGGTACTTGGCGAGTTCCTCGCGCACCATCACCGAATCCGTCTCGCGGTAGCGCCGCTCGAGATTGGGAATGATGCCCTCGAACGCATGCTCGCGCACCATCGGCTTGCCGCGCTCGGACAGGTACGTGAACGGAATCTTCTCGTCGCCCGAGCCGTAGAGAATCAGCTGCTGCACGCGCTCGGGCAACTTCGCGAACGGCTTGTCGACGTCGAAGCCGACATGCTTGGCGAGGCTTTGCAGCAGCTGGAAGTAGAACTGGTTGCGCCGGTCCCAGCCCTTGATCGTGCCGGACGCGAGCGAGAGCTGCGGAAACGCGACGACGCGCTTGGGGTCGAAGAACGTGATCGAGCCGAGTCCGTCGCAGCGCGGGCACGCGCCGAGCGGGCTGTTGAACGAAAAGAGGCGTGGCTCGAGCTCGGCCAGCGAATAGTTGCAGATGGGACACGCGAACTTCGCGGAGAACAGGTGCTCCGACTTCCCTCGTTTTCCTTGTCCATCTCGACGACGATGGCGCGGCCGTCGCCGTGGCGCAGCGCGGTCTCGAACGATTCGGCCAGACGCTGCTTGTATTCCTGATTCACCTTCAGCCGGTCGACCACCACTTCGATCGTGTGCTTGGTCGTCTTGGCGAGCTTGGGCGCCGCGTCGATCTCGCATACCTTGCCGTCGACGCGCACGCGCACGAATCCCTTCGCGCGCAACTCGACGAAGAGCTCCAGGTGCTCGCCCTTCCGGTTGACGACCGCCGGCGCCAGGATCATGAGCCGCGTGTCTTCCGGGCAACGCGAGCGTGGCGTCGACCATCTGCGAGATCGTCATCGCCGCCAGCTTCTGCTCCGGATGGTCGGGGCAGTACGGATCGCCGACGCGCGCGTAGAGGAGGCGCAGGTAGTCGTGGATCTCGGTGACGGTGCCCACGGTCGAGCGCGGATTGTGCGACGTCGCCTTCTGCTCGATCGAGATCGCCGGCGACAGGCCCTCGATCAGGTCGACGTCGGGCTTGTCCATCAGCTGCAGGAACTGCCGCGCATACGCCGACAGCGACTCGACGTAGCGGCGCTGCCCTTCCGCGTACAGCGTGTCGAACGCGAGCGAGCTCTTGCCCGATCCGGACAGCCCGGTGATCACGATCAGCCGGTGCCGCGGCAGGTCGAGATTCAGGTTCTTGAGATTGTGCGTGCGTGCGCCGCGGATGCGAATGGAATCCATGCAGGAGGGTTTCGTTTCTCGCGTCTTCGCGATCGGTGGGTTCGCTTCGATTGGCTGCAATCGGCATCCTGGCCTAGGACCTCTGCCCTAAGGACGCAGCGCCGAACCTGTTAGTATATTGCGTTTCGGTTGTCCGCTCATAACCCGCCTGTCGCATTCATCCTCGCGGCGGCGGCGGCGACCACTCAATCGACGGGAGAAATGCACGATGGCCTCGGTCAACAAGGTGATCCTGATCGGCAACCTCGGCCGCGATCCGGAGACGCGCTACACGACGGGCGGCGACGCCGTGACCAACCTGCGCATCGCCACCACCGACACCTGGAAGGACAAGGCCGGCGAAAAGCAGGAGAAAACGGAATGGCACACGGTGGTGCTGTTCGGGCGCCAGGCCGAGATCGCCGGCGAATACCTGAAAAAGGGCCGCCCCGTCTATATCGAGGGCCGCCTGCAGACGCGCAAGTGGACCGACAAGGAAGGCGTCGAGAAATATTCGACCGAAGTGGTCGGCGACCGCATGCAGCTGCTCGGCAGCCGCGATGGCGGGGCGGCGGTGGCGACGCCGAGTTTTCCGGCGGCGGTGGCGGCAGCGGCGGCTCGCGGCGTGAAGGCAGCGGCGGCAGTGGCGGCGGCGGTGCCGCCAAGCCCGCGGGCGCGGCCAAGAAGAACGTCGACGACTTCGACGACGACATCCCGTTCTGACGACTGCGACCGCCTGTCGCTGTGGAGCGCGCGCAGCGGCGCAACGCATGCGCGGCGTGACTGCGTCAACTTGGCGCGGTCGCCGGCGCGCACGCGTTCGCCGACTGCAGCGCTCCGGCTCGGCCGGCACCGCGTCGATCACGCCGCCGCCCAGGCACACGTCGCCGTCGTACAGCACCAGGTATTGGCCGGGCGTCGGCGCCCATTGCGGCGCGTCGAACGTCGCGCGACAACCATCGCCCGCGACCGCCAGCGTGCACGCCGCGTCGGGCATCCGGTAGCGCGTCTTGGCGCCAGACGCGCGGGCAGCGCGGGCGGCGTCGCCGCTAATCCAGTGCATGTCGATGGCGTCGACGCTGCGCCGGTACAGCAGCGGATGATCGTGGCCCTGCACGGCCACCAGCGCGTTGCGCGCGAGATCCTTCCCCGCGACGAACCATGGCTCGTCCGTTCCGTCCGCGCGTGCCGCCGATCCCCAGCCCCTGGCGCTGGCCCAGCGTGTAATACGCGAGCCCGTCGTGCCGGCCGATCGCGTCGCCGTCCGGCGTCTCCACCGGTCCGGGCGTGCGCGGCAGATAGCGCGCCAGGAAGTCGCGGAACGGCCGCTCGCCGATGAAGCAGATGCCGGTGGAGTCCTTCTTCGCCCACGTCGGAATGCCCTGCTCGCGCGCGATGCGCCGCACGTCGCGCTTGTGCATGTCCCCGAGCGGGAACATCACCGGCGCCAGTTGCTCCTGCGTCAGCCGATGCAGGAAATAGCTCTGGTCCTTGGTCGCGTCGCCGGCCTTCAGCAGTTCCACGCGCGCGGCGTTCGCCGGGAGCGCGGCGCACGCGCGCGTAATGGCCGGTGGCGATGGTGTCCGCGCCGAGGCGCAGCGCGTAGTCGAGGAAGGCGCGGAACTTGATCTCGCTGTTGCACAGCACGTCGGGATTGGGCGTGCGTCCCGCTTCGTACTCGCGCAGGAATTGCGCGAACACGCGCTCCCGGTATTCCGCCGCGAAATTCACCGCCTCGAGTTCGATTCCGAGCACGTCGGCGACCGACGCCGCGTCGACCAGGTCCTCGCGCGACGTGCAGTACTCGTCGGTGTCGTCGTCTTCCCAGTTCTTCATGAAGACGCCGACCACGTCGTGTCCCTGCTGCTTCAGCAGCCACGCCGCGACGGACGAGTCCACGCCACCCGACATGCCGACGACGACGCGTTGCCGGCGCGTCTCATGCCACTTCCAGCACGAAGTTGAGCGGCCACCGCTTGCCTGCGCGGTAGTCGTCGATGCAGCGCAGGACCAGCGGGCTGCGATGTTCGTGCGCCGCGCGACGATTTCCTCGTAGGGGAGCCACAGAGCGCGCACGATGCCCGCGTCGAGCGCGCGCGCCGCGTCGATGCTCCCGCGCGTCGCCGGCGAAGGAAAAGCGGACGAACGTCGCGCCGTTGTCACGGCGACGCCCAGCGATAGATGCCGACCAGCGACGGTCGGCTTGACGCTCCAGCCCGTTTCCTCGAGCGTTTCGCGCGCTGCCGCCGGCCGGCAGCGATTCCCCCGCCTCGACATGCCCGGCAGGCTGGTTCAGTCGCGTACCCGCGCGCGTTTCCTCCTCGACCAGCAGGAACATGGCCATCGCGCTCGACGACGGTCGCGACGGTCACGGCGGGACGGGACGCTGTCAATTCGCTCATGGTCGTTCAAGGATAGGCGTCAGCATCTTTCGGTGCCAACGGAAAAGGGCAAGACGCGAACGTCTTGCCCTTGTTTGCTACAACGCCTGCAGGTTCAGGGCTTGGCGGCCTTTTCCATCGCCTTCTCGGCGGCGGGCGTGCCCATGTTCACCGACTGCTTCGGCATTTCCTTCGAGACCGCGGTGTTCTTCTGCGCCTGCGCGGCGGTCGAGGTACCCGACTGCGAATAAACCGCGGCAGCACTTGGTGTTGGCGGCCTTCTGTTCCTTCGTCGGCTTCGCTACCTTCTTGGACGCCGCAGTGGTCTTCTGCCTGCTGCTTGGCGGTGGCGGTCGCTCCCGAAGTACCCACGGCAGACTGCGTCGTGGACTGCACCGCTTCCTGCCTGGCCTTGTTTTCAGCGGCCTTGGTCGCAGCAGGGGTGCCCGCAGGAGCAGCAGCGGGCGCGGCGGTCTGCGCGATGGCAGCGGTCGAAACGAAGAGTGATGCGACGAGCGTTGCAATAATCCTGTTCATGGCATTTCCTAACAAAATGTTTCAATGGTGCGGAACGGACAACAAAAGGCAAGGCGCGGACGCCTTGCCTTTCGGAACGACAGAAGCAATGACGCTTACGGCGTGGCGCTCGTGACGCTTACGGCGTGGCTGCCTTGGGGGTCGCTGCGGCCTTGGTGTCGGCTTGCTTTTCCGCAGCCGTTGGCTTCGCCATTTCCTTCGACTTGGCGGTGTTGGCCTTGGCTTGCGCGGCCGTTTCCGGGCCGCCCGTCGCGTTCGCGCCACCCGCGGTGGTCGCGGCATACGGCGTCGGCCTTCTTCTGCGCGGTCGTCGGCTTGGCAACCTTCTTCGAGGCGGCGGTGTTCGCCTTTTGTTCCGCAGCCGTGGCTTGCGTGCCGCTGGTGTCGGATTCCTTCTTGGTCACGGTGCCGACTTCCTTCGCCTTTTCGGCGTTCATTTCCTTCTTCGTCGCCGGAGCGGCGGCGGGAGCGGCGGTTTGTGCAGCAGCGACGGTGGCGAAACCACCGGCGATCAGGGCGACGAGCAGCTTGTTCATTTGCGGTTCCTTTGCGTTTTGGAGTTGGACAGAAATTTGATTACTTGGGAGGCTTCTGATCGGTTGCACTCGGCGTCGCGAGACGACGTGGGTGTCGATTTATGAGCCTTCTTCTTTTTGGATTTCTTTGCGTCTTTCTTTTCCGTCTTGGTCGGTGCCGCGGTAGCGGACTGTGCCGCCGGGGTAGCTGGCGCCGCCGTCGTAGTACCTTGGGCCAGCGCTACAGATGCGAATGCCACCGCCAGCAATGCCACCATTACATTCTTCATTCAGCGATCCTAGGAAGAATTTCTAAAAGACACCAATAGACCGTGTCGACGCCATTAACGTGTGCATCGTCGAGCCGGTTGACAGGGCCTCGTCCACCCCAGGCACTGGACTACCCAACATTTTAGCTGAACAATCAAAGAATTAACAGACCCCCGCCCCGGCAGCCCTTGTCGCCGTTTGGAGACGACCGCCGGGTAGTTGGGTTAGCGCCGAAGGTCGGGCGACGCCTGACCGGAAAAGCCCAGTCCGCGCTGCATCCAGTCCTTGAGCAGAGGCATCGTTATGGCGCGCTTGGATGCCAGCGAATAGCGGTCGAGCGCCGCCAGCGTGGCCACCAGCGTAGGCATGTCGCGCCGGCCATGCGCCAGCAGGTAGGCGATGACGTCGTCGGACAGTGCAAACCCGCGTGACCGGGCGTAGGTGACCAGGGCTGCCGGCTTGTCCTCGTCAGCCAGAGGCACGACCTCGAAAACCAGCCCCCATCCCAGACGACTGCGCACGTCCTCGCGCAGTGACATCCGCGCCGGAGGGACGGCGGCCGTCGCGACCAGGGAGCCCCCGGTGGCCTTCAGCGCGTTGTAGAGCGTGAACAGCCTGCCCTGGGCGTCGGCGTCCGCCCGGTCCACGTCGTCGACCAGCATCAGCGCCGCCGGCGCAGGTGGCTCCGCCGGGAGCATCTGGGGTCCCGCGCTGACGTGGACTGGCCGCACGCCTTGGGCGGCCGCTGCCGTCGCAAGCAGCAGATGCGTCTTGCCCGACGCCAGGCGGCCCCCACAGCACCAACCCGGTCTCGGCCGCCTGCCCGCTTGCGAACCCCGCCAGGACAGCGACGGCTTCCCGGTTCGGCCCGGGGAGGAAATTGGCGAAAGACGGCGGTTCGGGAGTCGCCAGCTCGAAGATCAACTGCTCCATTGGGCGTTCAGGAATCGCCGCGATAGAAAGGCGAGATCAGGTATTCCGCGCGCAAATGGCGCAGGCCGACCAGCAATGCCGCGGAAACCGGCAACGCAAGCAGCACGCCCGCGAAGCCGAACAATGCGCCAAAGGCCAGCAACGCGAAGATCACCGCGATGGGGTGCAGGCCGATCCGGTCGCCGACCAGCCACGGCACGAGCACATAGTTTTCGAGCAACTGGCCGATGCCGTAGACCGCGAGCACGCCCATGAAGGCTGGCCATCCGCTCCATTGCAGCAGCGCGGCGACGACGCCGAGAACGAACCCCAGGCCGAATCCGACATACGGAATGAAGACCAGCAGGCCGGTGAGGATACCGATCGCGAGCGCGCGATCCAGTCCGGCAATGGTCAGGCCGACGGCGTAATAGATCGCCAGCACCACCATCACCGAGAACTGCCCGCGCAGGAACTCGGCGAGCACCATGTCGATTTCGCGGACGATCGTGCGAAACTTGCCTTCCCAATCCCGCGGCACCAGTTCGTGCAGCCGCTTGCCGATCATCTTCCAGTCGCGCAGCAGGTAGAACATCACCACCGGTATCAGCGCCAGGTTGATCAGAATCGACAGCGCGATGCGGCCGCCGGCCTTGACGCCCGAAAGCAGGCGCACCGACAGTTCGTGCGCGCTTTCGGCATTCTGCGTTACCAGCGACTTGAGCGAGTCCATATCCAGCGCCACCGCGATGCCGAAGCGCTGCTGCAGCCATGGCCCCAATTGCGCTATCCCTTCGGAGAACAACGCGGGCAGCCGCTTGGCGGCCAGCGCCACTTCGCTTTGCACCAGCGGAATCAGGACCAAGAAAATGGCGATGATAATGAGCCCGAACAGCAGCACCACGATGGTGGTCGCCAGCGAGCGCGGAACGCGGCGGCGCTGAGCCGCATCGACCAATGGCGTGCCGAGGTAAGCCAGGATGGCACCGATCAGGAACGGCGTTATCACTGAATTCAGCCACCGCAGCGCGAAGAACACGATGAGCGCGGCGCCCACGCCCCACAAATAATGGCGCAGCGGAAGCGGGCGGCGCTCGGGCGGCGCGGCGCCTTCGGCGGGAGATGGCGGGCGTGGGGCGGTCATTTCCGGTAAAATTCCGTGAGTTAGGCGATCTGCAGGCGATTTCGGGCAAGCAAAGCCACGATTGTAGAGGTTCGCGCACCGGCGCGGCCGGAAGTCGCGCCGATCCCTAGTCACTACGAGCTGCCCTCCGGACCCAACGTCCCCGTTCGCTGCGTCCGTCAAACGACCCACGTCCCCATTCCCATGTCCCCAGCCACGCCTACGAAGGAACTGACCTACCGCGACGCGGGGGTGGACATCGACGCCGGCGATGCGCTGGTCGAACGCATCAAGCCATTCGCCAAGCGCACGCTGCGCCCCGAGGTGCTCGCCGGAATCGGTGGTTTTGGTGGTCTCGTCGAAATCGGCAAGCGCTTTCGCGACCCTGTCCTCGTCGCCGGCACCGACGGTGTGGGGACGAAGCTGATGCTCGCCTTCGCGCTCGCACGCCACGACACCGTCGGCATCGATCTGGTCGCGATGAGCGTCAACGACATTCTGGTCCAGGGTGCCGAGCCGCTGTTCTTCCTCGACTATTACGCGACCTCGAAGCTCGACGTCGACGTCGCGGCCGCCGTGATCAAGGGCATTGCCGCCGGCTGCGAACAGTCCGGCTGCGCGCTGATCGGCGGCGAGACTGCGGAAATGCCGGGCCTGTACGCGCCGGGCGAGTACGACCTCGCCGGATTCGCCGTCGGCGTCGTCGAGCGCGACCGCATCATCGACGGCCGCGGAATCGTCGCCGGCGATGTGGTGCTCGGCCTCGCGTCGAGCGGGCCGCATTCCAACGGCTTTTCGCTGATCCGCAAGATCGTCGCCGCCAGCGGCGCCGACTATCGACAGCCATTCGCACCTGCCGAGGACTCGACCACGCTGGGCGACGCGCTGATGGTCCCGACGCGCATCTACGTCAAGCCGATGCTGGCCCTGCTGCGCGAGCTCCCCGTCAAGGGCATGGCCCACATCACCGGCGGCGGAATCGTCGAAAACGTCCCGCGCATGCTTCCCGCCGGACTGCAGGCGCGGCTCGCGCATGATGCATGGACGCGGCCCGCCATATTTTCCTGGCTGCAGCGCCACGGCAATGTGGCCGACGCCGAGATGCACCGCGTGTTCAACTGCGGCATCGGCATGGCGGTGGTCGTTGCGGCCGAACATGCGGAGCGTGCGCTGACGATTCCTCGACGCCGCCGGCGAGCGCGTCACGCGCATCGGCGCCATCGTGCCGCAACCCGCCGGCGAGCCCGCCACGGTCGTCGTCTGACGCCGCACGCGGCCGGACGCGCAGGCGCAATGGCCAAACGCATCACGGTCCTGCTGTCCGGACGAGGCACCAATCTCGCGGCCATGCTTGCGGCCATGCGCGAGGGCACGCTGGGCGGCGAAATCAACCGTGTCATCAGCAACGTTCCCGACGCGCCGGGGCTGGCCCTGGCGCGCGCGGATGGCGTCGAGGCGATGGCGGTCGATCATCGCGGATTTCCGACGCGCGACGCGTTCGATCACGAGCTGGCGCTTGCGATCGACGCCGCGCGCCCCGACGTCGTGGTAATGGCCGGATTCATGCGCGTGCTGGGCGAATCGTTCGTGCGCCGGTATTCCAACCGGCTCATCAACGTGCATCCTTCGCTGCTGCCGCTGTATCCGGGCCTGCACACGCACCGGCGCGCGCTGGCCGACGGTGCGCGCGTCCACGGCTGCACGGTCCATTTCGTGACGCCCGAAGTCGACGGCGGCCCGATCATTGCGCAGGCGGCGGTTCCGGTTCTCGACGACGACGACGAGGCGAGCCTCGCGTCGCGGGTGCTGGCGCAGGAGCACGTGCTGTTGCCGGCGGCCGTGCGCTGGTTTTGCGAGGGTCGGCTGGTCATCGCCGGCCGGCGGGTGCGCGTTAATGGAGTTTCGCAAGCCGCGGAATCCGCCGCGCTCCGCGTTCCGCCGTCCTAGCACCCTCGGGCAGCGTGTCGTCGCAGGACCAATCCGCTTATCCTTGCCCCGTGGCCACCCCCTACTTCCGCCGCCCGTCCGCTCCGGCCTCCTCGCCCTTCGCCCTGCCCGGCATCGGCTCGCGGACGCGCCGCGTGTTGGCGCTTGCGCTGGTGCTGTCGCTGGCGCTGCACGTTGGCGTCAGCTTCTGGCCCACGGAACTGCGCGAAGCACCGGAATCCACGCCGCTGACCGCGACGCTGACGGAAATGCCGCCGCCACCGTTGCCAGTCGCGAAGGCGCCTGCACCCAAGCCCCGTCCCAAGCGCGCCCCGCCGGTCGCCGTTCCCGCGCCGGCGCCGGTAGAAGCGCCGCCCGAGGTCGCCGAAGCCACCCAGACGCCTTCGACGGACGCTACGGACGCGGCAGCCGCCCAGGACGTTGCCGAAGCCGCCAATGAACCCCAGGTCATACCCGGCGCCGTAGTCGTCGCGCCGGTGCTGCCTCCCCGCGTCGACCTGGCCTACAACGTCTACTACGGCACGCGCGGGTTCCTGATCGGTGAAGCGATCTACCGCTTCGAACACGCGAACAACCAGTATCAGATCGCCACCGTGGGCAGGGCACGTGGCTTGGCCGCGCTCATCCTGCGCGGACAGGGCAAGGTGCAAAGCCGCGGCCTCATCACGGCCGGCGGATTGCAGACGCTTGAATTCGACGTCGAGCGCGGGGGCCCGGACCGGCGCGAATCCGCGCTCTTCGACTGGGAGACGGGCATCGTGACGATGCACGACAACAAGACCGCGGTGCTCGACATGCCCACCTTCGACCCGATGACGATCATGTGGCAGTTCTATTTCACGCCACCCACGACCGACGAGGTGTCGTTCAGCGTCGCCACGCCGCGGCGGATGACGCGTTACACGATCACGCGCGAAGCGACGGAACAGATCGAATGGGCGCAAGGCACGGTGGACGCGGAACGCTGGCATCGCCGCAGCGACGACGGCAAGACCGATGCCTACGTGTGGCTGGCGCCGGCGCTGCGCTACATTCCGGTCAAGATGCGCGTGGTCAACACCGACCGCGGCACCCTCGAGGTCCTGCTCGCCTCCATCCGCGTCGACGAGGCGAAGGCCGAATGACGATCCGCGCGAACCAGCTCGCCGCGCTCGCGTCGGCGATCGAGCGCGTTCGCCGCTTCGACGTACCCGCCGACAACGGCTTGCGCTCGTTCTTCCGCGCGCATCCGCGAGATGGGACAGCACGATCGCGCCTTCGTCGCCGAGGGCGTGTTCGCGCTGCTGCGCCGGATGCGCTCGCTGGAGGCGCTGGCCGCGACGGCCGAACCGCGCAAGCTTGCCATCGCGGTCCTCGTGCGCGAGCAGGGCCGCTCGCTGCGCGACCTGGAACCGGCGCTGCGCTCCGCGGACGAAGCCTTCCTGCGCGAGTTCAAGTCGCGCCTGCACGATGCGCTGCCGCCGGCCGTCGCGCACGACCTGCCGGACTGGCTGTGGGACCGGCTGGGCGCACGCCTATGGCGACACGGAGCGGATCGCGCTGGCGCGCGCGTGGCTCGCGCCGGCGCCTTTCGACCTGCGCGTGAATCCGGTGAAGACGACGCGCGACGCGGCGCTCGCGGCGCTGGCCGCGGACGGGTTCGCCGCAACGCCGACGCCATACTCGCCGCTGGGCATTCGCGTCGCCGGACGCGCCAACGCTCGCTCAGCATCCGTGGCTCGCCGACGGCAGGCTCGAAGTGCAGGACGAAGGCAGCCAGCTCGTCGGCTACGTGGTGGCGCCGAAGCGCAGCGACATGGTCGTCGATTTCTGCGCCGGCGCAGGCGGCAAGACGCTGCTGCTCGGCGCGCTGATGCGCTCGCAGGGCCGCCTCTACGCCTTCGATGTCGCGCAAAAGCGGCTCGCGAACCTCACGCCGCGCTTGAAGCGCTCCGGACTGTCCAACGTGCATCCGCAAGTGCTGACAAGCGAGCGCGACACCAAGGTGAAGCGCCTCGCGGGAAAGATCGACCGCGTGCTGGTGGACGCGCCCTGCACCGGCTTCGGCACGCTGCGGCGCAATCCCGACCTCAAGTGGCGGCAGCCGGAATCCGCGGTCGCGGAACTCGCGGCAAAGCAGTCGTCGATCCTCGCCGCCGCGGCAACGCTGGTGAAGCCGGGCGGGCGCCTCGTCTACGCGACGTGCAGCGTGCTGCCCGACGAAAACGAGGCGATCGTCGCGCAGTTCCTGGCCGGCCATCCCGGATTCGCGCCGGGCAACGCGGCCGCCGATCTCGCGCGCGCCAACATCGCGCTCGACACCGGACCCACGCTGCAGCTTCTTCCGCACCTTCACGGCTGCGACGGTTTCTTCGCCGCGGTTCTCGAGCGCTCGCGCTGAACGCGCTGTCGCACCGTCGGTGATGTGCTAGCGTAGCGGCCCATGCTCGAACCCTTCGCCCTGTCCCACTTCGAAGCCGCGCTGGCCACGCCGCGCGGCTGGGCCGAGCTCGCGATCGTCGCGGCGTGCATCGGCCTCGCCTGGTTCTTCGACCGCTCGCTGGAAGCGCTCGGCGCACGCACGAGCGCGCCCATGGCCGCCTGCGCGCGGGCTTCGTCCGCGTCGTCTTCCCGCTGACGGCGCTGGTGCTGCTGGTCGTGGCGCGCTTCGTGTTCCGTCACTCGGGTGGCGCCCCGTCTTCATCGACGTCGCGATGCCGCTGCTGCTCGCGCTGGCGGCGATCCGGATGGTGGTCTACGCGATGCGCAGGCTGTTCGTGTCGCAGGCGTGGCTGAAGACCGCCGAGCGCGCGATCGCCTTCTCGATCTGGGGCGTGGCGATCCTCTACTTCACCGGCGTGCTGCCCGAGCTCGCGCGCGAGCTGGACGCGATCCGCTGCCGGTCGGCAGGTCGACGGTCTCGCTGCTGTCGCTGGGCAAGCGGCATGCTCGCGGTCATCCTCACGCTGATCGTGACGCTGTGGCTGTCGGGCCTGATCGAGCAGCGGCTGCTGAAGGCCACGTCGTTCGACACCAACACCAAGGCGGTGCTTGCGAAGTTCGTGCGCGCCGTGCTGCTGGTCGTCGGCGTGCTGGTCGCGCTGCAGGCGATCGGCTTCGACCTGACGCTGCTCACCGTCTTCGGCGGCGCGCTGGGCGTGGGCATCGGCCTCGGGCTGCAGAAGCTCGCCGCCAACTACATCGCCGGCTTCACGATCCTGCTCGACCACTCGATCCGGCTGGGCGACCTCATCACCGTCGACGGCCGGCACGGCGTCGTGTCGCGCGTGACGTCGCGCTATGTCGTCGTGCGCAGCCTCGACGGCGTCGAGGCGATCGTGCCGAACGAGACGCTGGTCACCACCACCGTGCTCAACCATTCGCATCCGGCGCCGGAAGTCCGGACCAGCATCGCCGTTCCAGGTCGCCTACGACAGCGACATCGAGCTTGCGCTCAGGCTCATGGAAGAGGCCGCGCGCGCCGAACCGCGCGTAATGGGCGAGCCGAAGCGGTCCGATGGGCTTCCTCGTCAATTTCGGCGATAGCGGCATCAATCTCGAACTGGGCTTCTGGGTGCGCGATCCGCAAAGCGGCCAGGGCGCGTTGAAAAGCGCGCTCAACCGCCGCATCTACGCAGTCGTTCCGGCGAGCATGGCATCTCGATCCCCTACCCGCGCCGCGACGTGCGGCTCGATCCGGGAACAGGGTCCCGAAGCAGCGACCGAGCGCCTGACGGCCGCTGACCCTGCCGCCCGGCTACCGTTCGGCGCCTGCTATCGCAGCCGCTTGACGCCCGATCATGGCCCGCGGGACCCCCGTCGCGTAGAATGCAGGGCTGGTTTTGCCGTTCCGGGGCGCTCCGGGCCACAAGCCCGCACTAATATTATGGATAATCAATGAGTTATGACTTTCTGTCCCTTGCCTCGCACGGTCTGATCGACCTGCCGTGGTGGGGTTATGTCGTGGTCACGCTGGTCCTGACCCACGTCACCATCGCGTCCGTCACGATCTTCCTGCACCGCGCCCAGGCGCACCGGGCGCTGGACCTGCATCCGGTCGTCTCGCACTTCTTCCGCTTCTGGCTCTGGCTCACGACCGGCATGCTGACCAAGGAATGGGTCGCCATTCACCGCAAGCACCACGCCAAGGTGGAAACGCCGGACGACCCGCACAGCCCGCAGACGCGCGGCATCGAGACGGTGTTCTGGAAGGGCACCGAGCTGTATCGCGCGGAATCGAAGAACCAGGAGACGCTCGACAAGTACGGTCACGGCACGCCGGACGACTGGATCGAGCGCAACGTCTACACGCGCTTCGGCTGGCAGGGCGTGGGCCTGATGCTGGCCGTCAACCTCGTGCTGTTCGGACCGATCGGCGCCACGATCTGGGCCGTCCAGATGATGTGGATCCCGATCACCGCCGCCGGCATCATCAACGGCATCGGCCACTACTGGGGCTATCGCAACTTCGCCTGCGCCGACGCGTCGACCAACATCGTGCCGTGGGGCATCGTGATCGGCGGCGAGGAGCTGCACAACAACCACCATGCCTACGGCACGTCGGCCAAGCTGTCGTCGCAGTGGTACGAATTCGACATCGGCTGGATGTACATCCGCATCCTTTCGGCGCTGCAAGCTCGCGACGGTGCGCAAGGTCGCGCCGCAGATCAAGTTCGACCGCACCAAGGTGGTGGCCGACCTGGCCACGCTGCAGGCGGTGATCACGCATCGCTATGCGGTCATGACCAGCTACGCGCGCTCGCTGAAGGATGCATGCGCGGCGGAACTCGCGCACCGCAAGACGCGTTCCGCCGCGGCGCCGCGTCCGACGCACGCCGAGCGCGCGCCGGATGAAGCGCTGGCTGCTGGTCGATCCGGCCAAGCTGACGCGACGTCGATCGCGTCAAGCTCGCCGACGCGCTCGCCAAGAGCAAGGCGCTGGCGACGATCTACGCGATGCGGCAGGACCTGGGCGCGCTGTGGGAGCGCTCGACCGAGTCGTCCGAGCAACTGCTGGCGCGGCTGCAGGACTGGTGTCACCGCGCCGAGGCGTCCGGCATCGCGCCGCTCGCGCAGTTCTCGCTGAAGCTGAAGCGCTACGCGTAGAGACCGCCCGGAAAGACCGGGGCCCGCGAGCGCCCCGGCCCCACGGGTGTCTTGGCCGTGAGTTTCTCCATTCGCAATCCGTTTAAGCGTAGCCATGCGGAGGCGGATGCCGTTAGCGACCAGCCGGGCACTCTCGCAAAAACTCGTCGATCGCGGCATCGCCGCAGAGACGGCCGGCGATCCCGCCAAGGCACTCGAACTCTTCCGCAAGTCCGTGGCGGCCGACAGCAGCTTTGCTCCGGCCCACATGAATCTGGGAATCGCCTTGCAGGCCGCGGGCGATTCGTCCTCCGCAAAGACGTCTTACGAGCGCGCACTCGCGATCGATCCGTCCTACGCGGCCGCACACTTCAACCTCGCGCGAACACAACTACTCCTCAACCAGCATGCGGCCGCCGAAGCGGGATTTCGTACCGCGGTTCGTATTGCGCGATGATTTTCCGGAAGCATTGGTGGGCATAGCCGGCGCGCTCGAAGCCCTTGGTCGCGACGAAGAGGCAATCGACGCGCTCGAACGTGCGATAGCCATGCGCCCGGATTATCCCGGCGCGCTCATCAATTCGATCACCTTGTTGCAGAAACTGGGGCAGCTCGAAGCGGCAGCCACAAACAGTCGCCGCCTGCTGGAACTGGAGCCAGAAAACGCGCTAGCCCATGCATCGCTCGGAATGCACGCGTACCGGCAGGGCCGGCTGGCTGAGGCGGAGGGCAGTTTCAGGCTGGCACTCGCATCAAACCCTAACTACGTGGCGGCGAAGACCGGTCTGGCCTTCGTCTTGGTGGCGATGGGTCGAGGCCGCGAGGAGATGCCGATGCTTCTTGACGCGGTGGCGAGCGATCCCGCCAATTTGCAACTGCGCCGCTTTCTCGCGGACACACTGGACGGATTCGCGCTGAACGTGACCGGCACCAGGGAGCGAGACATCCTGCTCACGCTGTGCATGGACGACACCATTTCGTCGTTGAACCTAAATCCGTCAATCATCGCGTTCACAAAGAACAATGAGGGATTCAGATTACTGCAGGCCCAGACAGGGCAGGGAGAGGTAGCCCTGCCGTCGACTGCGCCCGCCGTTGCGGCGTTGTGGCGCGAACCGATCCTGCTGGCGGCGTTACCGCGCATGCCTATCGTGGACGCTGACGTCGAAGGCGTGCTGACCCACGTTCGCCGTGGCATCCTGCGCGAGTGCGAGCCCGCGACCGGATTGACGGGCTTCGCGTCGGATGTGCCGATCAAATTCGTCTGCGCCCTGGCCCGGCAATGTCATTTCGCCGGTTACGCGTTCTTCACTGAGGTCGACGAACTGCATCGCGTCGCGCGACTGCGCACGACGCTCGAGGAAGCGCTCGGCGATGCCAATGTCGATCTCGCCACCCTAGAATATCCGCTGGCCGTATTCGCGCTCTATGAGACGTTGCTTTCCCTGTCGGGCATCGAGCGGCTGCAGGATCGTTCGCCGGCCGCCTGGAGTGACCCGTTCCGGCCCGTCTTCAATGAGCAGGTTGCGAACCGGCTGCGCGAGCGCGCGATCGCCAAAGAACTACAGTCGATTACGCCGGTCGCCGACGCCGTATCGCTGGCCGTGCGCGCGCAGTACGAGGAAAACCCCTACCCCCGATGGTTGACGGTGCAATTCCCTGAGCCCGAGACGATAGAGAGCCTCTCCGCCAGGTTGCGGCCTGGCGAGGAAGTGCGCGTCCGTCCGCGTCCAGTGTCCGTGCTCGTCGCTGGTTGTGGCACCGGTCACCTGTCGATCCAGTACGCTCGGTACCTGCCGGAAGCCGCCATTCTCGCCGTCGACCTGAGCCGGGCCAGCCTCGCCTATGCAACCAGAATGACCGAGCAGTTCGGAATTTCCAACATCGAATATCGGCAGGCCGACATCCTCGAGCTCGGGCGGCTAGAACGTAGATTCGCCCTCATCGATTGCAGCGGCGTGCTCCATCATCTGGACGATCCGATGGCAGGCTGGCGAGTTCTGGTCGACCTGATGGAACCCGATGGCCTGATGAAGATCTGCCTTTACAGCGAAACGGCGCGCCGGGCCATCCAGTCCGCAAGGGAGTTTGCGCGCGCGCTTGGCCTTCCACCCACACCGGAAGGCCTGCGCGCGTGCCGTCGTGCCATCGCCGGCGCTTCCCGACGGGCACCCGGTGAAGAAGGTCTTGACGTACGGCGACTTCTACTCGCTCGACAATGCCGCGACATGATCATGCACGTCCAGGAGCATCAATTCACGCTGCCGCAAGTGGAAGCGTGCCTGCAGCAGCTGGGTCTGCAGTTTCTTGGCATGGTCTGCAAGCCTGCGGTGCGCCGTCAGTTTCAGGAAATGTTTCCCGATGCCGATGCGGGCACAAGCCTATCGGCGTGGGACCGGTACGAGGAGGCCTTCCCCGACACGTTCATCTCGATGTACGCGTTCTGTGCTGCAGGAAGTAGGCGAACAAAAAAAGCCCGCGGAATTCGCGGGCTTTTTCTTGTGCGGCAGAATCGCGCGGCGACGGCTTACTTGAGCTTGGTTTCCTTGTACATGACGTGCTTGCGGGCGACGGGATCGAACTTCTTGATCTCCATCTTTTCCGGCATGAGCTTCTTGTTCTTCGACGTCGTGTAGAAATGGCCGGTGCCGGCCGACGATTCGAGCTTGATTTTTTCGCGGGGCATGATCGGGTTCCTTTGGGCCGGACTTCAGATCTTCTCGCCCTTGGCGCGCAATTCGGCCAGGACGACGTCGATGCCCTTCTTGTCGATCGTGCGCAGGGCGTTGGTGGTCAGCCGCAGGCTGATCCAGCGGTTTTCGCCCTCGACCCAGAACCGGCGGCGCTGCAGGTTCGGCAGGAAGCGCCGCTTGGTCTTGTTGTTCGCGTGCGAAACATTGTGCCCCACCATGGGGGCCTTGCCGGTAATTTGACAGACTCGAGCCATCGCTCGCTCCTTGTTCAACCTGATTTTGGCCTGATCTTGCGTTCCCGCGCGCGCCCGGCCGGGGTGCACCCAGACGACAGGAGCTCTGGCATACGCAGTAAAGCCGGCCATTATCCCAGAAAACAGCGGAGCAATCAAGAGCTTATGGCCCCTTGGCGGATAGCTCCCGAAACCGCCGCCGACTGGCCTTCGGACTTCAAGTGGCTAGCGGCGGTAGGTTCCGCAGCCTGTGTGCATCGTGAAAGTCGCGCTGGAGGCTCGGCTGAGCAAGAATTCCACGCTGGAATTGTCTCGACTCGTCGCATTGCGCCGACGTAAGATGGTTAGTCGAAGTCACTTCACAGCGTGAAAGCGCCCGACCTATGCCGCGAAGCGTCCTTAAGTGCCACCTAATCCGCCCTGCCCACCAAGCCCGGGTACGGATACCGACCGGCGTCGGTAGCCTCCGCCGAATGTCGGCGGAGGCAGCAAGGTTATTCCGATCCCGGCCCACTACGATGGCTGGGACCGCGTGTTGCTCGATGTCGACAAGCGGGGGCGCTCGGAGATCGTCTGCGATCGCGCGCAGTCTAACGAGCCTGCCGCCGATACGTTCGATGCCGTGTACTGCTCGCACAATCCGACACGTATTATCGCCCGTGACGACAAAGCCGCTGAATGGTTTCCTCCATGTTCTCAAAGCGGACGGATTTTCCGAAATCAGGGTGCCCGACATTCAATCGGTAATACAACGGGTCGTGCATCACGCACGACCTGGGTGCCGTGACTCGATATGAGTCACCTGCGGGAACGATTACCGCCCCGTGTCTCGACGCGATCTCGGCAATGACGATAGGCGGCTCGGGACAGGACTACTATGCCCACAAGCAGGCGATGTCACGACCGAAGTCCTTACGTGGCTTCTGCAGCAGCCGGCTTCGGCGGATTTTCGTATACGCGACGCTCGGAAGTGATCGAGGTATTGGCGCTCGCCTTCAAGTCGCAGCCGACGATGGAACACCGGCGGCTGTGGATCTCGCCCCTTGTTGGCGGCTTTACATGCCTGGTTCAAACTCGACGCACCGAAAAGTCGCCGGTGATCTGTCCAAGCATGGCCGCGGCACTCCTGTGCCGGACACCGATCCTTACTGCACCGGCTTCACAGCAATCCGCGTCTCCGCGAAAGACGTCGACGCGATGGCCGGCGACGATGAAATGATCGAGCGTCCGGATGTCGACCAGGGCCAGCGCCTCCTTGAGCGCGGTGGTCAGGAGCTCGTCGGCCCGCGAAGGCTCCGCCACGCCGCTGGGGTGATTGTGGGCGAAGATGACCGCCGCGGCGTTGCAGGCCAACGCGGCCTTGACCACCTCCCGCGGATACACGCTGGTCTGCGCCAGCGTGCCGCGGAACAGTTCGTCGGCGCACACCAGCCGGTGCTGGCTGTCCAGGAACAGCGCGATGAAGGCCTCGTGAGGCAGCGAGGACAGGCAAAGGCGCAGGTAATCGCGCACTGCCTCCGGCGACGTGAGCGCGTCCTTGGCGGCGATTTCCTCCAGTAGCGCCCGGCGCGTGAGCTCGACGATCGCCTTCAACTCCGCTGCCTTGGCAGGGCCGATGCCGCGCACGGTGCGGATGTCGCCCACGCTCGCCGCCAGCAACCTGCCGCAGCCGCCAAACTGCTGAAGCGCCTCGCGTGCCACTTCGAGCACCGGCTTTCCCGGCACGCCATTGCGCAGGAGCACGGCAAGCAACTCCGTATCGGTAAGCGCGCCGGCACCGTAGTGCAGCAGGCGCTCGCGCGGGCGCTCCGGCGTGGTTGTGCTGCACTGGACCAATGGGTGCCTCCGTCACCTGCCCGCGCCTTGTCCCAATGACGCGGAGCGAGGATTCCGGACCCAAGCGTAGGTGCGAACGGTCGGGCAGGACTATCCGCCGTTTGGCCGATGGGCGGGAACGGCAAAACTCCCGGGTGGTTGTCCGCCTTGCGTCTTCTCCCACATCGTGACAAACGCCGCTTCGAGATTGCGGGTGAAGCGCGTCGTGTCGAACAAGGGACAGGTGTCACGGTTGTGCGCGAGCCTTTGCTTCAACTCGGCAAGGCGTGGCGCGTTACCGGCCAATTGCAACGCCAGCGCCTCGTAGTCTGCCAAAGTGTGCGTGATCAATTCGGGCAATCCGACGGCGTGCAGAAGGCTGCCTGCCATGCGCGCGGCAAACGCCTCGCCCGCGCACGTGAGCGCGGGCAGTCCCGCCCACAAGGCGTCGCTGATCGTCGCCCCACCGTTGAAAGGCAGCGTATCCAGGAACAAATCAGCCAGCCGATAGCGCGCGAGGTGCTCGGGATAAGGCATGCGCCGCGCAAATACCAGGCGTTCCGCGGCAACCCCGCGTGCCTGTCGCCTCCCGCCGCAGATTCGACTCCACGTCCGGATTGCCGGCGATCAGCCAAAGCACGCTGCCCGGCACGCTCGCCAGCAGCCGCATCCAGATCGTCCACATGCCGGGCGTGATCTTGAGACTGCTGTTGAACGAGCAGAACACGAAGCCGGTCTCCGGAAGGCCCACGGCCGTTCGCGTCGGCGTGGCCTCCGCAATGCGCCGCTTCGAGTCGTTGGCCTGGAAAGTGTCCGGCAAGTACACGACGTTCTCCGCATAGTATTTCTGCAGCGCGTCCGGAATCAGGAACGGATCCGCCAGGATGTAGTCCACGTACGTCGCGCCCATCGACGCCGGATAGCCCAGGTAATTGACCTGGACCGGCGCCGGTCGATGGGCAAATATTCCCGTCCTCGCATGCTGGGTGAAGCCCATGAGGTCGACGGCGATGTCGATCTCGAGGTCGCGGATCAGTGCGGCGGCGTCCGCATCGCTTTTGCCGCGGATATCGATGGAGCGCTCGAGCCCCGCCTCGATGCGGTCGCGCGTGGCGCAGCGGATGTCGGGCCCGAAGGCCACGCCCGTGATTTCGAAGCGCCGGCGGTCGTGCTGCTCGAGCATGCCCGCAATGAGATAGGCGACGCGCATGCTCCTGGAAATCGGCGGAAAGGTACGCGACGCGAATCCGGTCGTGCCTGTATCGCGTCTTGTTCCAGAGCGGCTGCGTGCTCGGGGGATGGCGATCGGCGATCGTCTTCGCCGCGCAGGCGCGTTGCCGCTCGGCACTGTCGGCAATGGCAAGGTAGGCAAACGGAACGATCACGGGCTTGCCCTGGCGCACGCCGTCGTCCACGCGTTGCACGATCCCGTCCCAGTCCTGCCACGCGCAGATGCGTGCTTTCTCCAACGCAACGTTCCCGACCGCATGCGGGTAGTCGGGCTCCGTCAGGAGTATCTGCTCGAAGTTGGACAACGCCTCCGCGTGACGTGATCGCCCGCTCTGCAATACCGCGCAGTTGAACAGCGCCCGCACATGGTCGGGATCGATGGCGAGCGTCCATTCGTAGGAGGCGATCGCTTCCTCGACGCGACCCATGGCACCCAGGACGACCGCGCGGTTATACGGTCCGTTGGCATCGTCCGGCGAGAGTTCGATCGCCCGGTCGAATTCGGCCAACGCCTCTTCGTTGCGCCCGAGCGCATTCAGTGCATTGCCGCGACCGATCGACGCGGCGTACATCGCGGGATTCGCGGCCAATGCGGCGTCCCACTCGCGCAATGCGTCGGCGGAACGTCCGAGGCTGAACAACGCATGTGCCAGCGCATGGCGCACCGTGGCATTGCCAGGCTGGATTGAAACTGCCCGTTGCCATGCTTCGAGCGCCGCCGCCGCCTGGCCCAGCGAATGCAACGTGGCCGCACGATTGGCATGGGCCGCGGCCGACTCCGGGTCGATCGCAAGCGCCGCATCCAGGGTGACCAGTGCCTCGGCTGCGTGACCCGACCCCAATAACGCTGCGCCCCGGCTGGCAAGCACATCCACCGATTCGGGTTGGATGCGCAGCGCATCGGCGAGCACGGTTGCCGATTCGCCGAACCTTCGATTGCTGAAGCAACGAGGTGCCGAGAAGCTGCAGTGCCTCGAAATGGCTGCCGTCTTCCTTGAGAACGGCGCGACACAGCGACTCGGCTTCGGCCAGGTTCCCTTGCGCCTGCAACGCGACGGCCCGTTGCATCGCCCGCGGGATGTCGGCGGCCGGTTTTCGGGAAAAGAAGGACTTGAGCATGGGGCTCCAGGGACGTGCGGGCGTGTCGCAAGCCAATCGTACCAAATGCACACGTGTAAACTTCCCGCCTTGCGCACTTCCAGCTCCCCCCGGAGCGATGGAGCGTCGAATTGGCCAACGCCATGGATTCACCCCAGCGTGTCGTGCTGGGAATCACCGGTGGAATTGCCGCTTACAAGGCGGCGGAATTGACACGCCTTCTGGTCAAGGCGGGAATCGTCGTCGACGTTGTCATGACCGATGCCGCCACGCACTTCGTGACGCCGACGACGTTCCAGGCGTTGTCGGGGCGGCCCGTGTTGACGAACCTGTGGGACTCCGGCGCCGCCAACGCCATGGGTCACATCGACGTCTCGCGCGGCGCCGACGCGATCCTGGTCGCACCGGCATCCGCCGACTTCCTGGCCAAGCTCGCGCACGGCCACGCCGATGACCTGCTGACCACGCTGTGCCTCGCCCGCGAATGCGCGCTCCTGGTCGCGCCGGCGATGAATCGGCAGATGTGGGCGAACGGGGCCACCCAGCGCAACGTGGCGCAACTCGTCCAGGATGGCGTCGTGGTCCTGGGACCGGATACCGGCGAGCTTGCGTGCAAGGAAAACGGCGAGGGCCGCATGCTGGAGGCGGAGGCGCTGTTCGCAGCGCTGGTGGCGTCGCGACAGCCCAAGGTGCTGGCGCGCAAGCGCGTCCTGCTCACGGCGGGACCCACTTTCGAGGCCATCGACCCCGTGCGCGGAATCACCAATGCGAGCTCCGGCAAGATGGGCTTTGCCATGGCCCGCGCGGCCGCGGAAGCGGGGGCGGTGGTCACGCTCGTCGCCGGCCCGACGGCCATGGAAACCCCCGCGGGTGTCACACGCGTCGACGTGACCAGTGCTGCGCAGATGGCCGACGCGGTCATGAGGCACGTCGAGCATGCCGACATCTTCATCGCCGTGGCCGCGGTCGCCGACTATGCACCCGAGGCGACCTCGGACAGGAAATTGAAGAAGTCGGCGTCGATGCTCACGCTGAACCTCAGGCCGACCGTGGACATCCTGGCGACCGTGGCCGCGCGATCCAGGCCGCCTTTCTGCGTCGGCTTTGCCGCAGAGAGCCACGAGGTGCTCAGCCAGGCCGAAGACAAGCGCAAGCGCAAGAAACTGCCGTTGCTGATCGCCAACCGCATCCAGGATGCGGTGGGCAGCGACGACAACGAAGTCGCACTCCTCGACGATGATGGCGCGCACCCTGTTCCGCGCATGCACAAGCTGGCGCTCGCGCGCCGCCTGATCAGCGAGATTGCGCAAAGGCTGCCGCGGAAGTGACGCGATGGAACTGTCGCGCGAATCGGACCTGGGTGAAGCCGACCGGCTGTGCGACGAAGGCTACGCCTGCCTCGAGAAGCGGCAATTCGGCCTGGCGCAAGTACTTCTCGAGAAAGCCCGGGCGCTGGCACCCGACGATCCGCGAATTCACTACCGCCTGGGATTGCTTTTCAGCGACCAGGGACGCGCAGCGGAAGCGCTGGCGGCGTTCGACGCGTCGCTGCGACTGAATCCGCACGACCACAAGGCGCACAACAATCGCGGTTCCATGCTTCAGGTCTTGGGACGCCTGCCGGAAGCGGAGCGCGCGTACCGCCGCGCGCTCGAACTCCGGCCGGACCTGGAGCCGCCCTACGTCAACCTGGGGAAATTGCTGGAGCAGCAGCGCAACATGGACGGGGCAATCGAGATCTACGACCTGGCGCTCGAACGCGGGCTCGATGCGGAATTGTTCGGCCAGCACCGCGCAACCGCCGCGGGTGTGTCTACCCGCCGCTCGCCGGATCGCTGGGTGGTCGCGACGTTCGACAACTTTGCGCCCACGTTCGACGCGCACCTCAGGAAGCTGCAATACGACGTGCCGCGCCAGCTCGAAGCGCTGCTGAGCCCGCGGGTGAACGGAGCGCTGGCCATCCTGGACCTGGGCTGCGGCACGGGGCAGGTGGGCGCTGCGCTGGCGGGAAAGGGTCACCACGTCACGGGCGTGGATCTCTCGGAGAAAATGCTTGCCCAGGCCCGGGCCCGCAAAGTCTACGAGGCGCTTGTGCTCGGCGAAATTCATGCTTCGCTGCGCGACATGGAATCGGCGCGCTTCGACGCCGTATTCGCCGCCGACGTGTTCATCTACATCGGCGCCCTGGAGGACGTATTCCTGCAGGTCGCCAGGATCGTGCGCCCCGGAGGCTGGTTCGCGTTCTCGACGGAGGAATGCGCCGCGCCCGACTACCAGTTGCTGGCGACGGGCCGGTATGCGCAGTCGCAGGACTACATTCAAAGGCTCGCCGGCGGGACCTTCGACGTCGTGGAAGCCCGCCCCACCACGATCAGAATGGAGTCCGCCGTTCCGCTTCCCGGCCGGCTCTACTTGCTGCAACGACGCTGACGCAACTCATTTCGAGAGATTCAATGCCAGACACAAAAATCGACCTCAAGGTTCTCGACGAGCGCATCCGGCCCTATCTGCCGGCTTATGCCACGTCCGGGTCGGCCGGACTCGACTTGCGTGCATGCATCGACGAACCGCTTTCCGTCAAACCCGGAGACACGACGCTCATAGCGACGGGGATCGCCATCCACATTGCCGATCCGCGGCTGGCGGCGGTGATCCTTCCCCGCTCCGGCCTGGGGCACAAGCATGGCATCGTGCTGGGGAACCTGGTCGGCCTCATCGATTCCGACTACCAGGGTGCGCTGATGGTGAGCTGTTGGAATCGCGGACAGCAGGAATTCACGCTCAATCCCTTCGATCGACTGGCGCAACTGGTCATCGTTCCGGTCGTCCGTGTCGCGTTCCATGAAGTCGGCGAATTTACGACGAGCGAGCGCGCCACAGGCGGCTTCGGCAGCACCGGTCGAAGCTGATCTGCCGGTTCGCCGCGTCTATGCGGACTTGATCACCGACGCCGCCCACGTCGGCATCTTCCGCCAGAACGCGTGCAGGTTGGGCGAAAAGCTCACGAGTTCGAATCCCTCTTTCTCGCCCAGCAGCGCCAGGCTGCGGCGCGAGAACAGGCTGATGTGGCCGTTGCGCGGCGACGCATACCACCACAATACGCGCTGATTCGGCGCAAGATTTCCGTCCGACAGCAGCGTGCTGAACAGGATCATTCCATCGTCGGCGACAAGCGAGGACAGCGTCGAGATCAGGTTTTGGACATCAGGCACGTGCTCGAACACCTCGAAGCTCGTGACCAGGTTGAATTTTCCCAGATTACCTGGGAGGCGGCCCGTCGACAAACGGGTCGTAGGAGGTCGAGTCCCAGCCCGCGGCGAAGAGCATGTTGCTCAACACGGCGTTGCCGCCGCCGTAGTCGAGGTGTCGAATGGACAGCGACTGGGACGCGAACATTCCTGCCAGCATCTGCGCATTGGCCTTCGGGCGTGCCTCGAGATAGTCGGGATCGACGAGCTTGTAGTCGTCGTTGTAGATGCGTCTGGAAAATTCCTCGATGGACCACCGGTGCATTTCCGGCGCAAAGCAAAAGCCGCAGTGGTCGCAGCGTGCGTAGTAGATCGGGACGCCGGACGCCGGCAGGAAAAACCCCCGCGCTTCCTCGCAGGACTTGTTCAGGTCGACGACGTCCAACAGCGACGCGACCGAATTGCAGACCGGACACGCGTGCGGCTTCGGCGAGTCGACTCCAGGTTGAATGTTCACTACGGCGGCGAAAGAAATGTTTCCTGCGGCGATTTCACCCGGCGCATACCTGCCAGTTGAACGTCCGATTCCTCGGGGACGCAGAAGACATTGACGGACACGATCTTTCCGAAGATGTCATCCGATTGACCGTAGAAATTATCCGGATTGAAGACGGGCGGAAAATGCCAATAGGCGCGGTAGCGAAACGCCTCCAGCATCGTCAGCAACTCCTCCGAGCGCTCGATGCGATCGTTCTCCAGGTACATCATGGGCCGGTGCGTCTCGATGAGTTGCCCGCTGCCCTTCAGCACCTCGACTTCCATTCCTTCGACGTCGACCTTGAGAAAATGGCATGCAGGCAGGTCGAGGCTGTCCAGCGTGATCAGCGGAACCGGCTCGCCGCGGGCCACGTTGGTCAGCGAAACGCCGCCGAAATTGAACCGCTGGTTGGGATCGAGCGGAGGCACCAGGATGGTGTCGGGCGCGGCGCCCACCGCCGCTTGTTGCGCGAAGACATTGATGCACTGGTTGAGCGCCAGGTTCGCGCACAGGTTCTGGAATACGATTCGCTGCGGCTCGAAGGCATGCACCTCGCCGTGGGATCCGACGAGGCGCGACAGCTCCACGGTGTGGGCGCCGATATTGGCGCCGGCCTCGACCACCAGCGTGCCGGGGCGGACGACCTGGGCAAACAGCAGTTGCTCGAAGATCGAGAATTCGCCGTACTTCTGCAGCGATCCTCCCATGTAGATGTCGTTCTTGTTGTACAGCATCGGCCCCGAGCGGCACATTCCCAGCTCGTTGAATCCGTTGGGGTCAAGTCGGAATTCCGGCTTCTTGGGCGCGTCCACGGCTAGCCCGCAGCGCTCATTTCTTCACCGCCAGGCGGGTCACCACCTGCTTGGTCGCCCGCTCGACGAACGCGCTGCTGTAGCCCAAGTCGGTGAGTTTCCACTTGAAGACATTGGCGAGCTTGGCCTTCTTGTAGATCCCCAGCTTGTTCTGCTCATGGTAGCGCACCGCGCGCGCCGTCAGTCCTTCCAGGATGACCTTGACCTGGTGTTCCACACCGGGATCGGTGCGCGCTTCGGAAGCCGGCGGAAAGCGGCGGCCCAGGTCCACCGCAAGAGCGGTTGCGAATTCCTCGAGCTCCCGCGTATCGAACATTTTCAGGATTGCCATCGTATGCACCACGCTAGGGTTTGAACGCTGAATTGACCATCATTTTCATCATATCTCGACACATGCGCTTTGCGCCAATGGCCTCTCGATTTCTTCGGGAATCGCCACCAGCGCGAGCGCAGTTGCACCCGCAAATATGTCCTCGGTGCGGCGATTGAAGTTGCCCGCGTCGAACCAGGGCGTTTCCATGCGCCAGCAGCGGTAGCCAAAGTCGCGCAGGCGAACGGCGATTTCGCGCAGGCTGTCGTCGTCGGGCACCGTGACGAACAGCGTCGGGCGCCAGCGCCAAAGCGCAGCTTCCGCAGCCCCAACGGCTACCGTCGCCATGGCCCCGGTATTGACCTTCAGCAAATCGAGGTGCTCGGGATTGAGCTTGTCCAACGCGTCGGCCACGTCAGCCGCTGCGACCACCGTGGCGTGGGACACCCGGTGCGCCGCGAGATTCTGCTGCAGGATCTGGTGATGCACCGGACGCGATTCGCTCAGCAGCAATCGTCCGACGCCTTGCTGCATTGCCGCCAGGGGGATCGCAAACGCGCCGACGCCCGCACCGACCTCGAGGACCGTGGAGCCGGGCCGGACGAGCGACGCGAGCACATCCAACTGGGGTTGCAATGCCTCGCCATACCAGCGCAGGGAATCGCCCTCCCGCGGCTCGTCCGGCAGGTATTGGAGAATGCCTGAACGCGTGTGCGCCACGGAACTCAAATGCGCACGATGTGCCGCGCGGCTTGCGACATCCCCTTGGGGCCGGATGCCGAGTGGCTCGATTTTGCCGCGCATCCGGGCCTGCAACGCGGACCGGACGCGCCCTATCACGTCTGCCCACTCTCCTTCGCGGCCTTGCCGGAAGATCCGCATCGTTGGATACCATGGGCTGTCGTCGCCGCCTTCCATCCATCGCCATTCGGCATTCTTGGGCAACAGCAGCCACACCGGCTTGCCCATCGCGCCCGCGAGATGTGCGACCGACGTGTCGACGGAAATGACGAGATCGAGCTGGCTGATGACCGCCGCGGTATCCCGGTAATCGACGAGATCGGGCCCGAGGTTCGTCATGGCCAATCCCGCCGGCGGCGTCAGCGCTTCCAGTTCCCGAGCGCCCTTTTGCAACGAGAAATAACGTGCGCCCGCGACGTCGCCCAAAGGCGCCAGCGCCGCCAGCGGCATTGAGCGATGGCGGTCGACCGCGTGATTGGGATTACCGGCCCAAACGACGCCGATGTCCAGCGAATTGCTCGCAGACAGGCGCGATTTCCACCGGGATTGCAGCTCCGGATCCGCGTGGACATAAGGAATGTCGGCGGGCACACTCGACAAGTCGGTTGCAAATGCGTGCGGCAGGCTGACCACGTGCAGCACGTAGTCGAAATCCGGCTCGATCGCGCCACGCTCGAGAACCCGATCGACGCCGGGAAAGTCCCCGGCAAAGGCTTCGACGCCCTCGGGAACGCTGAGCACGACAGTGGCGCCCAATTCCTTGAACCGCGGCGCATACCGGATGAACTGGATGAGGTCGCCCACGCCCTGCTCTGCCACCAGCAGGATGGTCTTTGCCTGAAGTTGCTGTCCCGACCAGCTCGGCCGCTGGATATCGCGACGCGCCGACAGCAAGGGCTCGCACAGGAATCGGAACTCGTACTGTTCCCAGCCTTCCCGCAGACGACCGGCCTTCAGCAACGCCTGCGCGTAGGCCAGGTGTCCGTAGGGAAAGGGCCGATCCGGCAGCATCCGCTCGTGCAGCGCAATCGCCTCGCCCAGGCGACCATCGGCCGCCAGTTCGATGGCAAGATTGACGAAACTGTTGCTGCGTACCCCCTGCGCTTCATCCAGTCGCACTGCCGTTGCCGAAGCCTCGATCGCTTCCTTCCGGCGATCCTGGGCATCCAGCGCCGCGCCCAGGTCCTTCCACGCGACGGCACGCTGCGCGTCCACCGCGATGGCCGAGCGAAAATGGGCTTCGGCTGCCTGCAGGTCGCCGATGCCCATCCTGCAGTTGCCGATCATCCACAGGCTGTCGAAGTTTCGCGGCTGGAGTTCGAGGACGCGCTGGCAGGCAGCTTCGGCCTCGACGTGTCGTCCCGACGCAAAGAGGCGCCTGGCGTGATGCAGTCGATCCTCGATTTCGGGCGACACGATTCAGCGGATCAGCTTGCGCAGGAACCCGAGCAGTCCCTGTTCGCCTTCCGAAGACGGCCGATGATGGGGCTCGGTCATTTCGGTACAGCCGTCGGGGGCCGCTGCCACGGGCATCTCTTCAGGAATGGCAAGCAGGGCAAGGGCGGTCTCCGCGTTGAAGATGTCGGTGTCCCGGCGATTGTAGTTGGATGCCGTGTGCAGCGGCGATTCCAGCCGCCAGCAGCGGTAGCCGAAGGTCCTCACCCATTCGGCCACATCGCCCAATGCATCCGCGTCGCGCACGCCAATGAACACCATCGGCCGCAGCCGCCACATCGACGCGCTCGCACCTTGCAGGATCTCCGCCACCGGTGCTCCCTCGCGGATTTTCAAAAGGTCGAGCCGATCGAGCAGCAGGTCATCCAGCGTATCCACCTTGGGCGAACCCGGCGCGCCCAGTGGGCGGCGCATCTGCGTCACGACACCACCCACCCGATTGGCGTCGATATTATGGTGCAGCACCTGCTGCATGCGCGGGTCAGACTCATAAGGCCAGCACGTGGCCGTCGGCGCCAACCATCCTGGCCAGCGCCACGGTGTGCGTGCCGATTCCGCTTCCAGCCTCCACGACGTGCGCGCCTTTCGAAATCCAGCGCGAAAGAAGGTCCAGTTGGCCCTGCAGGTCTTCGCCATACCAGGCTATGGACTTCGCCGCGCGGTCGGCGCCGGGAAAGTACTGAAGAATTCCGTGGCGCGTTTCGACGGCCTGCGCGATGGGCTTAGGCACAGGCGATGAAGACGCATCGTCACGAGTCTCGCGCGTAACGAAGTGCGATTGCGCTGGCGTTGGAAGCACTGCGCCTGTCATCGTTGCAGCTCGAAGCTCGTTCGCGACGCGCTCGACCACTTCCTCCCATTCGCCCAGCCGCCGCTGGCGAAACAGGCGCATCGTCGGGTACCACGGGCTGTCGTCCCGCCCTTCCAGCCAGCGAAAGTCGCCGACCTCGGGAAGCAGCAGCCACACGGGCTTTCCCAGCGCGCCCGCGAGGTGGGCGATGGCCGTATCCACGCAAATGACCAGGTCGAGTTGGGCAATGACCGCGGCCGTGTCCATGAAATCGGCCAGCTCCGGCCCGAGATCGACGAACGCCGCCTCCGGCGGAAACAGTTCCCGGTCCCCGTCCCGCAGCGGCTTCTGGAGCGAGAAGTAGCGTACGTTTTCGACGCGCCAGAGATCGACGAGCTTGCCCAATGCGATGGAGCGGAAATTGTCGCGCGGAAATTTCGGATTTCCGGCCCATGCGAGCCCGACCTTCAATCCGCTGCCGGTGATCTTCCCGGCCCAGCGTTGCACTTTGAGTGGATCGACGCGTCAGGTAAGGAACGTCCGCGGGAATGTTCCCGAGCTCGATTCCGAGCAGGTGCGGGATGCTCATCAAATGGATGTGGTAGTCGAATGCCGGCGGCACTGACGGACGGACATAGACTTTCTCCACGTCGGCAAATCCCGCCGCAAGCGGCGCCATGTCCGGGCGCACCATCAGCAGGACCGTCGCCCCCATGGCTTTCAGCGGCTTGGCGAATCGGGCAAAGTGGATGATGTCGCCGGCACCCTGCTCGTCGATCATCAGCAGCGTCTTGCCGCGCAGGTCCTGCCCCGCCCATTGCGGCTGGGAAAAGCCGGGACGATTGGAGAGGTGCGGCTCCTGCATCCAGCGAAATTCACACTGTGCCCAGCCTTCGCGCAGGCGCCCGAGGGTCAGCAGGAGGAACGCGTAATAGCCGTGGGCACGCAAGTCGGGAAGGTCCGGCAGGCCCTTGGCGAAGACGTCCAGCGCCTCGCCGTACCGCGCCAGCGCGCCCAAGGCAAATCCGGTATCGACCATGCTGCGCGGGGGCGCGCCCTGATCCGACTCCAGCGCCGCCGCACGCTGCAGCTCCTGCAGCGATTCCTCGTACCGCTGCTGGCTGGAAATGGCCACCGCGAGCGTGATTCGAAGCTGCGATGATTCCGGTGCCGCCGCCACGGCGCGACGCGCCCAGGTTTCCGCCTCCACAAATTCCTTCTGGTCGATCATGCAGCTCGCGACGCCGATCATCGCCTGTGCATGGTCCGGCGAGCACTCCAGCGTCCGCTGGTAGCTCGCAATGGCCTCCGCATGGCGCTTGGTGGATTGCAGAACGGTGCCCAGCGCAAAGTGGGCGTCGACGTTGGCGGGATCGGTGGCGACAGCCGTGCGTGCATGGCGCTCGGCATCCGTCGTCAGACCCAGCAGTTGGCAGGTCCACGCAAGGTTCAGGTAGATCGCGACGCGCGTGAGGCCGGCGGCCTCCGCGGCGCGAAAGCCCGCGTAGGCCTCGCGTATGCGTCCCCATTCGAACAGGACCGAGGACCGGGCGAGCAATAATTCGCCATCGTGCGGCGTCCGGGCCAGCGCGCCCGCGACGAGCGACAGTGCGTCGCCGTAGCGGCCGTCGTCAGCCAGCGCATGAACCCGCGGAAATCAGTGTCTTCGGTCGACATGAAAGAAAAAGGGCCGGTGGGAATCCCACCAGCCCTTTCCAACAAGCTGAACTGATTAACGGAAGTTCGACGGCACGTACTTCGGAAGGCAAACACCGTCCTGCGTTGCGGTCCACGACGTGACTTCGAACGCACGCGTTCTGCACGCTGATCAGCGACAGGTTGCACTCGGCCGGGCGTCGCACCCGTGTTTTGCGTCGCCGCGATCAGGGTGACGGGCGTACCCGGGGCACCGCCGCCGGCAACGGTGACGCCGCCGTTGACGAATTGCGTCGAGTTGGTCGAACAGCCGGCCATGTCGGACGTGGTCGGCGTGCTGCCCGCGTGCGACGAAATCGCAGTCCTGCACCGACGTCTTGCACGCGGCCAAGGCCGCCATGCCTTCACTCATCTTCGAGCGAACGACGAAGTCCTGGTACGCCGGCAGCGCGATGGCGGCCAGAATGCCGACAATGGCCACAACGATCATCAGTTCGATGAGCGTGAAGCCCTTTTGAATTTGTTTCATTTTCCTGTCTCCTTGATTGGTGAACGTCCTGTACCGCTCGCACCCAGCGATGCTGTAGTCATAAAAGCAAGGGCTGTGCCGAGCGTGCCAGACAGGAAACTATCTTCGGATTTTGTTCCCAACGAATTGATTTTTATTGTTTTTTTATTCGGCTCACCGACGGGCGGTCATCTCGTTATCGGGCGGCTGAGCGTTGCCAACTTGGCGATGCGCCTACAGACCGACGCTGCGCGGAACCCGGGTGACGCGCAGCGTCACCCATTGGAGACAGTCCGAATCAGGCCGGCACCGACAGCTCGAGGCGGACGCCCGCCACCTCGAACGTGTCACCCGGATGCAGCGCTCGCGCCTTCGGGCGCGACGGGCGTGCCGTTGATCTTGGGCGGCTGCGTCCCTTCGACCGGAACCAGACGGAATCCCGATCCCACCTTGCGCACCACGGCCACCTGCATTCCCACGCGTCCCACCGACAGCTCATCCCTCGTGAACGAGACCGCGCGGCCGAGATTGGGTCCGGACAGCACTCGGACGCTCGGTTCCGGCCGGGCATGGCTCCGCATCGTGCGATTCTGCGGCGGATTGCGCTTTGGATCCGGCCTTCGGTTGCAGTGCGGCGACCGGTTCCGCCGACGTGTCGATGGGGCCCGCCGCGGCATGACCGCTCGGAGCGGCCCACTCGGCCGCCCATGCGGCGAGTCGCTGATCGGACTCGCGGCGCGTCGGTGGCGGCTGGCGTTCGCCGAACGATGTCGTTGGCACATCCTTGCGGACAGCCGCAGCGACCGGCGGCGATTCCTCGATCGGCACGTCCTCGAGGTCGTGTTCCAGCAGCGGAAGCCCCTTCGCCGCCACGCGCCGGCCGCCGATGACCGGAGCTGCGGCCGCGGGCGCTGCGTGCACGCCGGCCACGCGATCCGACAACCCCTTCAGCTGGTTGCGCGCGACGTCGGGCGGCAGGCCATCGACACGGGCGCTGTCGTCGGAAACGAACACCAGGCGCTGCCGGCCGATGTCGATCTGATCGTAGTCGCGCAGGAAATGCTTGACGATAGGCTTGCCGTTGACCAGCGTGCCGTTGGTGCTGCCCAGGTCCTCGAGAAACGAATCCGCGAGGATGGTCACCACGGAAGAATGCTCGCCGGACACGGCGGGATGGGGCAGGCAGATGTCGTTGTCGGCGCGGCGGCCGATGGTCATCCGCTCCTTGGCCAACGGAACGTCGAGCGTCGTTCCGTCCGCGAGCAGCAGCACGAGCTTGCCCACGCCTTCGTCCCTAGCCTTTCTTCTTGGCCAGCCAGCGCTGCGCCCAGCTGGTCGCCGGCAGGAACTCGGGCGGGATGCGCACGAGGATGACGGAGATGTTGTCGCGTCCGCCATTCTGGTTGGCGAGCTCGATCAGGTCGGCGGCGGCGACGGCCAGGTCGCTGCGCTTTTCGTCGACGACCGTGTGGATCACCTCCGGGTCGACCATGTCGGTCAGCCCGTCCGAGCAGAGCAGGTAGATGTCGTTGGCTTCCATCCGGTATTCGGCGATATCGGTCGGCACGATGGCCTCGATGCCCAATGCGCGCGTGACCAGATTCTTGTTGAGCGAATATCGTGCCTGCTCGGGAGTCAGCACGCCGCTGTCGATCTGCTCCTGCAGCAGCGAGTGGTCGTGCGTCAGCTGCTCGAACTTCTCCCCGCGCAGCCGATAGCAGCGCGAATCGCCGATATGGCCGATCGACACGCGGTTGCCGCAAAACACCGCGGCGACGATCGTCGTGCCCATGCCGGCGCACTCCGGACGCGCCTGCGCTGCCTCGTAGATGCCCTTGTTGGCGGCGGCGATCTGTTGCTGCAGCAGCAACGCGCCGTGCGTCAGTCCGCTCTGGATGTCAACCTTGGACAGTTCTCGGCCGGATTTCAATTCCGGCATCATGCCGTTGGACACGACGTTGACGGCGATGCCGCTCGCCACTTCGCCGGCGCTGTAGCCGCCCATGCCGTCCGCCAGCACCGCGATGCCGGCGTCGGCGTCCGCGAAGATCGTGTCCTCGTTGTGCGCGCGAACCATGCCCGGATGAGACAGGCTCGCGATGTCGAGAGGCGTGGGATCGTTCATGGGTAGCAGATTGCGAGATGCGGCGTTTTCAGCCCGCGAGTGTAGCGGCATGTGCGGCGGCGCGCGAGCGCTTCGTCACCGGGCGCCCGCGACCGTGCGCCGCTTGTGCCACTGGGCGCCGGCAAGGACGATGGCCACGCCGGCAATCGGTCCCGCCCAATCGAGCCACGGTGCATTGGCGGTGATCCACGGCAAGCAGCGCCGTGTCTTCCACCAGCATCTTGCCGGCAATCCAGCCCAGCAGTCCGCCGCCGGCCAGGATGATCAGCGGGAAACGTTCGATGAGCTTCAGGATGATCTGACTGCCCGCGATCACCAGCGGAATGCTGACCAGCAGTCCGAACACCAGCAGCGGCACGCTGCCCTTGGCCGCCGCAGCGACACCCAGAACGTTGTCGACGCTCATCACCAGGTCGGCAATGATGACGGTGCGCACCGCCGACAACAGGCGATCGCTGGCCTTGACGTCCTTGTCGTCCTCGCCGTCCTCGACGATCAGCTTGATGCCGATCCACAGCAGCAGCACGCCGCCGACGACCTTGAGCCACGGCAACTCGAGCAGCGTGACCGCGAAGATCGTGAGGATGATGCGCAGCACGATGGCGCCGGCGGCGCCCCAGATGATGCCCCAGCGCCGCTGTTTCGGCGGCAGGTCGCGGCAGGCGAGCGCGATCACCACCGCGTTGTCGCCGGACAACAGGATGTTGATGTAGATGATCTGCAGCGCCGCCAGCCAGAACTGCGGCGTGAATGGTTCCACGAGTCCCTACCTCCGTGCTTCGATTATGGTTGGAATGACCGGCGCGCCGCGGCGAGCGCGCCGTCCATCATGCCTTGAGCACCGACTTCAGCAGCTTCCCCATTTCCGCGGGATTGCGCGTGACCGTGATTCCGCAGGCCTCCATGACCGCCAGTTTTTCCTGCGCGGTGCCTTTGCCGCCGGAGATGATCGCGCCGGCGTGGCCCATGCGCTTGCCCGGCGGCGCCGTCACGCCCGCGATGAATCCGACCACGGGCTTCTTCATGTGGTCCTTCACCCACAGCGCCGCGGCCTCTTCGTCGCCTCCGCCGATTTCGCCGATCATCACGACCGCATCCGTGTCCGGGATCGTCGTTGAACATCTTCATGATGTCGATGTGCTTCAGGCCGTTGACCGGATCGCCGCCGATGCCGACCGCCGTGGACTGGCCGAGCCCCAGCTCGGTGAGCTGGCCGACCGCCTCGTAGGTCAGCGTGCCGGAGCGCGACATGACGCCGATGCGGCCCGCATGTGAATGTGGCCCGGCATGATGCCGATCTTGATTTCATCGGGCGTGATCACGCCAGGACAGTTGGGGCCGAGCAGCAGCGTCTTCTTCCCCTGCATCCGGTTGCGCGTGTCGATCATGTCGCGCACCGGGATGCCCTCGGTAATGCAGACGACCAGGTCGAGACCGGCGTCGACCGCCTCGTTGATCGCCTCCGCCGCGAAAGGCGGCGGCACGTAGATCACGGAGACCGTCGCGCCCGTCGCCTCCTTCGCTTCCTTCACCGTCCCGTAGATCGGGATCCCCTCGAAGTCCTCGCCGGCCTTCTTCGGGTTGACGCCGGCGACGAAACAGTTGCGGCCATTGGCGTAGTCGCGGCACGTGCGCGTGTGGAACTGGCCGGTCTTGCCGGTGATGCCCTGCGTGATGACCTTGGTGTTCTTGTTGACCAGTATCGACATCGTCGTTCCTCTCGATTCCCTCAGTTCCTTTTGCCGCGGCGACCACTCTTTCGGCGGCTTCGGCCATGTTGTTCGCCGTGATGATCGGCAGCCCGGAGTCGGCGAGGATCTTCCTGCCCAGTTCGTCGTTGGTGCCTTTCATTCGCACCACCAGCGGGACCTCGAGCGAGACCGCCTTGGACGCGGCAATGATGCCTTCGGCGATCGTGTCGCACTTCATGATGCCGCCGAAGATGTTGACCAGGATGGCTTTGAGGCCCGGGTTCCGGAGCATGATCTTGAACGCCTCGGTGACCTTTTCCGCGGTCGCGCCGCCGCCGACGTCGAGGAAGTTCGCGGGCTCGCCGCCGTAGAGCTTGATCGTGTCCATCGTCGCCATCGCCAGTCCCGCGCCGTTGACGAGGCAGCCGATGTTGCCGTCGAGCGAGATGTAAGACAGGTCGAACTTCGATGCCGCGATCTCGGCCGGATCCTCCTCGTCGAGGTCGCGCATCTCGACGATGTCGGGATGCCGGAACAGCGCGTTGGAGTCGAAGTTGAGCTTGGCGTCGAGCGCGATCACCGTTGCCATCGCCGGTGACGACCAGCGGGTTGATTTCCGCCAGCGACGCGTCCGTGTCGTGAAACGCCTTGTACAGCCCCTGCAACACGCGTGCGCGCCTGCGCGACCGATCCATCAGGGACGCCGATCTTCCTTGCGACGCCGTCCGCCTGCGCGTCGGTCAGCCCGGTGACCGGGTCGATGAAGATCGTATGGATTTTCTCGGGCGTCTTGGCGGCGACGGCCTCGATGTCCATGCCGCCCTCGGAACTGGCCATCAGCGCGACGCGCTGCGTGCCGCGGTCGACGACCATGCCGACGTAGAGTTCCTGCTTGATGTCCGCGCCTTCCTCCACCAGCAACCGGCGCACCTTCTGCCCGCCCGGGCCGGTCTGGTGCGTGACCAGCTGCATGCCGAGGATCTCGGTCGCGCGCTGCTTCACCTCGTCGAGCGACTTCGCGACCTTGACGCCGCCGCCCTTGCCGCGGCCGCCGGCGTGGATCTGCGCCTTGACGACCCACACCTTGCCGCCGAGCGACTGCGCCGCCTTGACGGCCTCGTCGACGGAAAACGCCGGAATGCCGCGCGGAACGGGCATGCCGAACCTGCGGAAGATCTCCTTGCCCTGATACTCGTGAATCTTCACTGTTGCTCCCGATTGAAATTGCCGGAGTTCACCGCTTGATGACGAGCCCTTGACCGGTGGGAAGCGGCATGACCCGGTATTGCCGCGCTTCGAACCAGGGATCCTCGGCCAGTTTCTGGGCGCGATAGACTCCCGGCCCATTCGTAGTCGTCGAGGATGACGATGCCGCCGGGAACGATCCGGTCGAACAACGCGTCCAGCGCGGCGACCTCGGCCGGCGCCTGATTGAGATCGATGTGGAGATAGGCGATGTCGCTGCGGCGATTGGCCTTCGAACACGTCCGGAATGATATCCCTTGAAGATCTTCACCTGCGGATACGACTTGAACTTCTCCCTCACCCTCGCCTCGAGATCGGGTCCGTGCTCGGGCATCGAGTGATGCAGCATCCACTCCTCGTGCTCGAACAGGTCGTAGAGCCAGAAATCCTTGGGAAATTGTTCGCCGCCCAGGAAATCGACCACGGTCTTCACGCCGACGCCGGTATAGGCGCCGCATTCGACGAAATCGCCCGTCGAGCTGCACGCAGTGATACGCCGCGCACGCCAGGATGTAGCGGCGCCAGACGATGGCCTTGTCGGCGTCGGTCTCGACGTTGCTCTTCCAGGACGTTGACGAACGCCTCGTCCTCCAGCATCGAATTGTTGCGGCACCACGTGAAGAAATTGTCGGCGAAGTGGAATCCCGGTTCGGCCAGCTCCGCGACGGCCTTGACGTGCTGGGCGACGAGTTCCGGATTGCGGGTCCCCCAGAACATCGGCATGAAATAACCCTTGACCGTGGTCAACGCGGCTTGCCGAGCTTGGGCAGCTGGAATCCCCGGGATGCCTTGGACTTAAAGAACGACATTGCGAGCGCCTCTATTCATTCGCGATGCAACCACGATGCCGCAGTGCATTCAGGACCCGGGAGGATCGATGACCTGCCCGCGGTACCACTTGGGGTAGTACTCGCGGACGGTATCGGTGGTGGTTTCCAGCGCGTGGCAATGGTCGAGCTGGAACGGCTTGCCGTCGCCTTCGTCCTCGCGCACGAGCCCCGCGAACGTCTGCACCGCCGCGGTGGGCAGGAAGGAAAGCATCTCGGTCAGGTGCGTGCAGCCCTGCACGCCGCCCACCACGTCGTGCAGGTGCTTGCGAAAGCCCTTGACCAGGTTGGCGCCGACCAGCTTCTGGTACGCCGGCCCGATGCGGTTGCAGGCGCCCGGATAGGGCATGCCGTCGGTGACCGCCTCGATGGCGTGGATCACGAAGCTCGCGGTCGATGGTGACGCGGACCCACATGTCGTGCACCGCCTCGCGCGCGGGGCGCACGCCGGTCAGCAGTTCGAAGTCGTGGTCCTTGGCATCGACGATGTGCGCCTCGATGTCGAACAGCCCGTCGTCGCGGCGAAACCCGTCATAGGTCACCGCACGGCGGTGCAGCCGCTCGCGCGTCACGGTGGGCGTTGATAGCGGCATGGGCGGAAGGAATCGGAGGCGTGGGTTGCCGAAGTGTGGCGGGCAGCCCGTTGGCGAACGGCTAAAATGGCCCAAGAGCGACGATTTTACGCCGTGGCGACGATTCGCGGCAACCGGAGGGATTCCATGCAGTACGTCATCGCCCTCGACCAGGGGACGACCAGTTCGCGCGCCATCGTGTTCGATCGCGAGGGCGGCATTCGCGGCGTCGCGCAGCGGGAGTTCCGCCAGCTGTTCCCGCAGCCCGGCTGGGTGGAGCACGACGCGACCGAAATCTGGGCGAGCCAGTCCGGCGTGCTGCACGAGGCGCTGGCGATGGCCGGCGCGGGCGCGCGCGACATCGCGGCCATCGGCATCACCAACCAGCGGGAAACCACGGTGATCTGGGAACGCGCCACCGGCCGGCCCATCGCCAACGCGATCGTCTGGCAGGACCGGCGCACGGCGCCGCTGTGCGACGAACTTCGCGCAGGCGGGCCACGCGCCGCTGTTCGCGCGCAAGACCGGGCTCGTGCTCGACGCGTACTTCTCCGGCACCAAGCTCCGATGGCTGCTGGACAACGTCGACGGCGCGCGGGCGCGCGCCGAACGCGGCGAACTGGCGTTCGGGACCATCGACACGTGGCTCATCTGGAACCTCACCGGCGGCCGCGTGCATTGCACCGACCCGTCCAACGCGAGCCGCACGCTGCTGTTCGACATTCACGCCGGCGAATGGGACGACGAATTGCTGGCGCTGCTCGGCGTGCCGCGCGCATTGCTGCCGCAGGTGGTCCCGTCGAGCGGCGTGTGCGCGCAGCGCGTCCATCGACGGCGTGGACATCCCGATTGCCGGCATCGCCGGCGACCAGCAGGCGGCGCTGTTCGGACAGGCCTGCCTCGCCCCCGGGATGGCCAAGAATACCTACGGCACCGGATGCTTCCTGCTGCTCAACACCGGGCAAGGAGGCCGTCGACGTCGCGCAACAACCTGTTGACGACCATCGCGTGGCAGCGCGGCGGCGTCACCGACTACGCGCTGGAAGGCAGCGTGTTCATCGGCGGCGCAGTCGTGCAGTGGCTGCGCGACGGCCTGAAGATCATCCGCACAGCCGCCGACGTCGACAGTGCTTGCGCGCAGCGTTCCGGACAACGGCGGCGTCTATCTGGTGCCGGCCTTCGCGGGCCTCGGCGCGCCGCACTGGGACGCCTATGCGCGCGGCGCGATCTTCGGCCTGACGCGCGGCGCGTCCGGCGGCCACATCGCGCGCGCCGCGCTCGAGGCCATCGCCTTCCAGAGCGCCGACGTGCTCGCCGCGATGGAAAAGGACGCCGGCATCACGTTGACGGAACTGCGCGTGGACGGCGGCGCAACGGCCAACGACCTGCTGCTGCAGTTCCAGGCCGACATCCTGGGCGTGCCCGTCGTGCGCTCGCGGGTGCGCGAGACGACGGCGCTCGGCGCCGCCTACCTGGCCGGACTCGCCGTCGGCTACTGGAAGAGCGACGCGGATATCGCTTCCCACTGGCAGGTCGATCGCCGTTTCGAACCGGCGATGCCGCGCGAACGCGCCGCAGCGTTGCGCGCGGAATGGGAAAGGGCCGTGTCGCGCGCCAAGGCGTGGGCACAGCCTTGAGCGCTGCGAAGAAGCGGCGCCTTTGCCGATGACCTCGACGGAGCCCGGCGACGACAGCTCGATCGCGCTGAGTCAACGCCTGATCGAATCGGGCCATCGCCTCGAGGACGCCGGCGACATCCTCGCCGCATTGGGGAAATACGACGAGGCGGTCGCTGCGGCGCCGGCCCTTGTGCGCGCGCATCTCAACCGTCGGAAATGCGCTGCAGCGCCTGGGCCGGACTGCCGAAGCGATCGCAGCGCTCGAGGCCGCGTTGCGCATCGATCCCGCCTGCGCGCCGTGCCGTTTCAACCTCGGCAACGTGCACGTCGCCGCCGGCGACTTTGCCGCCGCGGAACGCGAATTCAAGGCGGCATTGGCGCTCGATCCGGCGATGGCCGAAGCCGCGATCGCGCTGGCCAACGCGCTCGAATCGCAGCAGCGTCCGCAGGAGGCCGAGCAGCAATTGCGCGGCCTGCTGGCCACCACGCCGGATTGCGCGCCGGCCGCCTACAACCTGGGGCTCCTGCTTCTGGCCCGCGATGAATTCGATTCCGCCGAAGCGATGTTCCGCGCGTGCCTCGCAGGCGGATCCTACGTTCCTCGCGCGCGTGCACGGCCCTCGGGCAACCTGATCCGAAACGCGGGCCGCTCCAGGGACGCGGAACATTGGTACCGGCAAGCGCTGGCCATCGATCCGCTCGCGCAGGAGGCGTGGAGCGCGATGCTCCTCTCGTTCAACAACCGCGACGACCTGAGCGCGCAGGACGTCCTGGCCGAGCACCTGCGTTTCGGCGCTGCGTTTCCGCCACGTTCGACAGCGTTCAAGTGCCGGCCATGGCGCGGATCGCAGGCACGCGCACGCCCGGATACGCGTCGGCTACCTGTCGGGCGATTTCATCCAGCACCCGGTCGCGCTGTTCCTGCGTCCGGTCCTCATGCATCACGATCGCGCGCGATTCGAAGTGTTCTGCTATTCGAACAATGCGCAGGGAAGACGGCATGACGCGGGACCTGCGTTCGCGCGTCGATCACTGGCGCAACATCGCGGCCCAGGACGACAGCGCCGCCGCCAGGACGATCCGCGACGACGACCTCGACATCCTCATCGACCTTTCCGGCCACTCGGCGCGTTCGCGCATCCTCCTTTTCAATCAGCGCTGCGCGCCGGTGCAGGCAACCTGGCTGGGTTACCTCAATACCACCGGCCTGCGTTCCGTCGACTTCCGGATTTGCGACCGTCACACCGATCCTTTGGGAACGGCCGAGGCGTTCAACACCGAAGCGTTGCTGCGGCTGCCCGACAGCCAGTGGTGCTACCTGCCGGTGTTCGATGCGCCGAGCGCGCCTGCGCGCGAACCGCGCTCGCCGGAACGCGTCGTATTCGGATCGTTCAATCACGCGTCGAAGATGAGCGACCGCTGCATCGACCTTTGGTGCCGCGTACTGCGCGCGGTGCCCGGTTCGGTGATCCGGGTCTTCGCGGTGCCGCCCGGGCAGGCGACGGCGGCGCTCAGGCAGCGATTCGAACGGCAAGGCATCGATGGCGGCCGGGTCGCCCTCCATCCGCGCACGAGCATCGATGCCTACTTCGCCGCGATCGGCGACGTCGATATCGCGCTGGACACGTTTCCCTACAACGGCGGCACGACGACCTTCGACGTGCTCTGGATGCAAGTGCCGCTGGTGGCGCTGGCGGGCGACCGTCCGGCGGCGCGCTCGGGCGTCAGCATCCTTGTCCACGCTGGGTCTGCCCGAACTGATCGCCGCCGGCGACGAAGACTATGTCGCCACCAACGTCCGGCTGGCCACCGACGGACCATGGCGCGACGAACTGCGCGCATCGCTGCGGGCCCGGATGCAGGCGTCGCCGCTGATGGACGCGGCCCGTTTCGTCCGCGGATTCGAGGACGGCCTCCGCCGGATGCTCGGCACGCTAGGCCAACTGAGGGCCACGAGGGCCCGCGCGGACGCCCGGGGCTTGCGTCCGGCCGAATAGGTGCATATACTCCCAATTACGTGCATATGCCCTTAATGCGTAGCCGCGATGCCTGATGCCCAGCGCCCGACCCCAACCTTTCGCCGCGCCCTGCACCTGCTCGCGGCTGCGCCGCGCCGCGCGCGCCGTCACGCAGCTCTACGACGACGCGCTGGCAGCCCGTCGGGCCTGCGCGTGACGCAACTCTCGCTGCTGCGCACGCTGCAGCGGCAGGGCACGCTCACGCATCGGCGAGCTCGCCGCCCGGAATCTGCTCGACCGTACGGCGCTGTCGCGCAACCTCGACCCGCTGGTCGCGCGCAAGCTGGTGGCCATCGTCCCGGGGCGCGACGCGCGGAAACGCGAAGTCACGCTGACGCGGCAAGGCGTCGCCGCCCTCGCCGCCGCCGCGCCGCATTGGGAACGCGCGCAGCGCGAAGTCACGCGGCGCGTCGGCCGCGAACGCCTCGACGGCCTCTACGAGGTCCTGCGCGACATGGAAGCGCTGCACCCGTCACCCGCCGCTACGCGGCCTGATCCGCTCACTCGCAAGGAATCCTCGATGTCCAAGACCCGATTGGCGCTCTCCCACCGTTGTCCTGGTTTGCGGCGGCATCATCCTGACCATCGCCATGGGCATCCGCCACGGCTTCGGCCTCTTCCTGCAGCCGATATCGCACGACATGGGATGGGGCCGCGAGACCTTTGCGCTGGCGATCGCCGTGCAGAACCTCGTGTGGGGCGCGACGCAGCCGTTCGTGGGAATGATCTCCGACAAGTATGGCGCGGCGCGGGTCGTGATGGCCGGCGCGGCGCTGTATGCGCTCGGGCTGGTCGCGATGGCGAACTCGCACTCGCCACTCGTGTTCGTCCTGACCTCCGGCGTGCTGCTCGGCGTCGGCCTGTCCGGCGTCACCTTCAGCGTCATCTCCGGCGTGCTCGGCCGCCGCTTTCCCGCCGGAAAAGCGGAGCATGGCGCTCGGCATCTCCGCCGCCGCGGGTTCGTTCGGCCAGTTCGCGATGCTGCCGGTGACGCAGTGGCTCCTCGCCCACGTCGGCTGGTACGGCGCGCTGCTCGCCATGGCCGCGCATCGCGCTGCTGCATGGCGCCGATGGCCGCGGCACTGGTCGAGCGGCGTGGCGCGCAGCAGCACGCGTTCATCCAGTCCGCGGGACAGGCGATGCGCGAGGCGCTCGGACACCGCGGCTACATGCTGCTCACCGTCGGCTTCTTCGTCTGCGGCTTCCAGGTCGTGTTCCTCGCCGTGCACCTGCCTGCCTACCTGGCGGACAAGGGCATGCCGGCACGCGTGGCGGTGACCGCGCTGGCGCTCATCGGCCTGTTCAACATCGTCGGGACCTACATCGCGGGATGGCTGGGCGGCCGAATGCCCAAGAAGTACATCCTGTCGGCGATCTATTTCGCGCGCGCCGTCGTGTTCGCGCTCTTCTTCTGGGTACCGATCAGCGTAGTCAGCGTCTACGCCTTTGCGGTCGCGCTGGGTTTCCTGTGGCTGTCGACCGTGCCTGTGACCAACGGCGTCGTCGCGCAGATCTTCGGCGTCCGCTACCTGGCGATGCTGTCGGGATTCGCGTTCTTCTCGCACCAGATCGGCAGCTTCCTCGGCGCGTGGCTGGGCGGCAAGGTCTACGACCTGACCGGCAACTACGACATCGTGTGGTACCTGTCGATCGCGCTGGCGCTGGTGGCCGGCTTCATCAACCTGCCGATCGACGAGCGCGAGATCAGGCGGCCGGCGTTGCGGACCGGCTTAGGGCGCGACCCGGCGGCGAGAACGCGTCCGCGGCGATCTGGTCGATCGCGTCGGTGATGATCGTGTCCACGCCCCAGCCCGCCAGTTCCGTCACGCGCGCCGGGTCGTTCGGCGTGTAGCAGCAGACGCGAAAGCCGCCGCGGTGCGCGGCCTTCACGATTTCGGCGTTCGAGCGCTTCGTGATTGGCGTCGAGCGCCACGCAATCGAGCGCGCGCAGGCGGTCCAGCCAATCCGCGGGCAGTTCGTCCAGCAGCAGCGCGCGCGGCAACTGCGGCACCGCGTCGCGCGCGGCGACGAGCGACGCCTCGTCGAACGACGACAGCAGCGGCGGAACGTCGGCGTCGCGCCACAACGCCGCGGCGTCGAGCGCCACGGCGGCGCCGGTCTCGCGCTCGCGGCCGGGCGTGGCCTTGATCTCGACATTGCAGGCGACGCCGTGCGCGCGCGCCCAGCGGGCAATGGACGCGAACGTGGGCAGCATTTCCCCCGCGTACTTGGCCGAATGCCACCCGCCCGCGTCGAGCCGCGTCAGCTCACGCCACGGCAGCGCATCGGCGCGGCCGCGGCCGCTGGTCGTGCGCTCGAGCGTAGCGTCGTGCAGCAGGAACGACGACATTGTCCGCCGCTGAGCTTCACGTCGAACTCCACCATGCCGTAGCCATGCGCGTGCCCGACGCGCATCGCCGTGAGCGTGTTCTCGGGGGCGAGCTTGCCGGCGCCGCGATGGGCGCACAGCCGGGGATAGGGCCAGGGAGGGAGAGTCGCCATGATCACCGTTTATGCGCGCGCACCGGTGGCGGTGTCGAACAGGAACACTGTCGACGGGTCCGCGGCCAGGTGCAATGTCGATCCTAACTCGGGATGGACGCCGTGGGGCAGCCGCGCGATGATCGTCGCCGCGCCATGGCCGATGTGCAGCAGCGTGTCGGCGCCCAGCTGCTCGACCATCTCGACCGTGCCCGAGACCATCGCGTCGTCCGGGCCAGCCAGCCGCAGATGCTCGGGACGGATGCCGACGGTCACGGCGCGGCCCGCTTCGGTCGCCGCCGATCGCGGCGGTGGCCGTGCCGCCGGCGAGCAGCGAAAAGCCCCAGCCGCCCTCGGCCCTGGCCGGCATGAAATTCATCGCCGGCGAGCCGATGAAACCGGCCACGAACAGCGTCGCCGGGATTCTGGTACACCTCCATCGGCGTGCCGATCTGCTCCGCGCGGCCGGCGTTCATCACGATCATCCGCTGGGCCAGCGTCATCGCCTCCACCTGGTCGTGCGTGACGTAGAGGCTGGTGGTCCCCAGGCGCCGGTGCAGCTTCTGGATCTCGAAGCGCATCTGCACGCGCAGCTTGGCGTCGAGGTTGGACAGCGGCTCGTCGAACAGGAACACGGCCGGCTCGCGCACGATCGCGCGGCCCATCGCGACGCGCTGGCGCTGGCCGCCGGAGAGAGCGCGCGGCTTGCGCTCGAGCAGCGGCCCCAGTTCGAGGATTTCCGCGGCGCGGTCCACGCGGGCCTTGATGTCGTCCTTGGTGAAGCCGCGGATCTTGAGGCCGTAGGCCATGTTCTCGAACACGCTCATGTGCGGATAGAGCGCGTAGTTCTGGAACACCATCGCGATGTCGCGGTCCTTGGGCTCCAGCCTGTTGACGACGCGGTCGCCGATGACGATCTCGCCCGCCGTGATGGTCTCCAGGCCCGCCACCATGCGCAGCAGCGTCGACTTGCCGCAGCCGGACGGCCCGACGATCACGATGAACTCGCCGTCGGCCACGTCGGCGCTGATGCCGTGGATGACCTCGAGCGTCGCCGTAGCTCTTGCGGACGTCGCGGAGTTCGACCTTGGCCATCGCTATCTCACTTCTCCGCATTTTCCGTCCACCAGGCCCTTGACGAACCACTGCTGCATCAGCAGCACGACCAGCGCCGGCGGCAGCATCGCGAGCATCGCGGTCGCCATCACGAGGTTCCACTCGGTCGCGGCGTCGCCCCCGGAGATCATCCGCTTGATGCCGATCACCGTCGTGTACATGTCCTCCTCGCGTGGTCACCAGCAGCGGCCACAGGTACTGGTTCCAGCCGTAGATGAACGTGATGACGAACAGCGCGGCGATGTTGGTCCGCGACAGCGGGATGACGACGTCCCACAGGAACCGCAGCGGCCCGGCGCCGTCGATGCGCGCCGCCTCGGCGAGCTCGTCGGGAATCGTCAGGAAGAACTGGCGGAACAGGAACGTCGCGGTCGCCGAGGCGATCAGCGGCATGCGTCAGGCCGGCGTAGGTGTTGAGCATGCCGAGGTCGGACGACGACCTTGTAGGTCGGCAGGATCCGCACCTCCACGGGCAGCATCAGCGTGACGAAGATCATCCAGAAGAACGAGCGCTGCGGAGCGGAAAGCGGAAATAGACGATCGCGAACGCCGAGATCAGCGAAATCGCGATCTTGCCGACGGCGATGACCAGCGCGGTGACGAGGCTGTTGAACATCATCCGGCTGACGCGGCGCCGGCGGACTCCCGCGCCGAGCCATGCGCGAGCACCTTGCGCGTAGTTCTCCAGCATCTGGTTGCCCGGGACGCAGCGGCATCGGCGCCTCGCTGACGCCTGCTCCGGCGTGAGCGTCGACGCGACGAACGTGACGTACACCGGCAGCGCGACGAGCGCCACGCCGATCACCAGGATCAGGTGGGTGAAGAACGTCAGCAGCGGGCGGTTCTCGACCATCAGTACTGCACCTTGCGCTCGACGAACCGGAACTGGCACGACCGTGAGCGTGATCAGGATCACGCATCAGGATCACCGACTGCGCCGCCGAACCGCCGAGGTCGAGCCCCTTGAAGCCGTCCTGGTAGATCTTGTAGACGAGGATGCTCGGTCGCCTGGCCCGGGCCCGCCGCGACGTCGCCGCGTCGATGATCCCGAACGTGTCGATGAACGCGTAGACGACGTTGACGACGACGCAGGAAGAACGTCGTCGGCGACAGCAGCGGGAAGACGATCGTGACGAAACGCCTCACCGGACCCGCGCCGTCGATCGCTGCCGCCTCGATCAGCGACTTCGGGATCGACTGCAGTCCCGCGAGGAAGAACAGGAAGTTGTAGCTGATCTGCTTCCACACCGCGGCGATGACGACCAGCATCAGCGCCTGGTTGTCGTTGAGAACGTAGATTCCAGTCGACGCCGAGCGCTGTGCAGCCAGTACGCGACGATGCCGAGCGACGGGTTGAACAGGAACAGCCACAGCACGCCGCGACCGCCGGCGCGACCGCATAGGGCCAGATCAGCAGCGTCTTGTACGCGTGCGCGCCGCGGACGATCGCGGTCGGCGAAGACCGCGAGCACCAGCGAAATCGACAGGCCGAGCCCGGCCACCAGCGAGCGAAAACACCGCGGTGACCCGGAACGACGCCAGGTACTGCTCGTCGTTCCAGAGCTCGCGGAAATTGTCGAGCCCGACGAACTGCGGTTGCGCGCCGAACGCGTCCTGGAGCAACACCGACTGGTAGAGCGCCTGGCCCGCCGGCCAGAAGAAGAAGACCAGCGTGATCGCGATCTGCGGCAGCGATCAGCGCGTACGGCAGCCAGCGGGACTGGAAGCGGACGCGCTTTTCCATCGGCGGCGACGTGCGGTGGCGGCTTAGCCGATCGGCGGAAAAGCGTCAGGCCGCGATGGCCGGACGCGTCGATCGACGTGCGCTCTGCCGCTTTGCGCCTTGGCGAACTTCTCGATCTGCTCGTTGCCCCTCTGCCACCGCGGCATCGAGCCGCTTCCTTCGCGGTCTTCTTGCCGGCCCAGACGCCGTCTCGAGCTCCTCGTCGATGATGTCGCGGATCTGCACGAAATTGCCGAGGCGCACGCCACGCGACTTGTCGGTCGTCTTGACGATCATCTGCTTCGACCGAGACGTCGGTGCCGGGGTTCTTCTCGTAGAAGCCGGACTTCTTGGTGAGCTCGTAGGCCGCGAGCGTGATCGGCAGGTAGCCGGTCGTCTGGTGCCAGTGGCCTGGCGCTCCGGTCGACGACAGGAACTTGAAGAACTTGGCGACGCCCTTGTACTCCTCCTTGGACTTGCCGCCCATCACCCACAGCGACGCGCCGCCGATGATCGTGTTCTGCGGCGCGCCCGCGACGTCGGCGTAGTAGGGCAGCGGCGCGACGGCGAACTTGAACTTGGCGTTCTGCTTGATCGTTCCGTACGCGGCGGACGATCGTCGTCAGCATCGCGCATTCGCCGCTGTAGAACTTCGGCTTCGGCTTCGTTCTTGCGGCCGGCATAGGTGAAGTAGCCCTTCTTCGACCAGTCCTGCATGTTGCCGATGTGCTTGACCTGCAGCGGACCGTTGAACAGCAGCTTCGGGTTGTTGCCGCCAAAGCCGTTCTCCTTGGTCGCGAACGGCAGTGTTGTGCCACGCGCGAAAAGCTTTCGAGCTGCACCCACGACTGCCAGCCCGTCGTGAAGCTGCACGTCGATGCGCCCGACGCCTTGATCTTGGCCGCCGCGGCCATCACCTCGGGCCACGTCGCGGGCGCGCGGTTCGGGTCGAGCCCCGCCTTCACGAATGCGTCCTTGTTGTAGTAGAAGACCGTGGTCGAGCTGTTGAACGGAAACGACAGCATCTGGCCCTTGGTGTTCGTGTAGTAGCCCGCCACCGCCGGGATGTAGATCTTCGGATCGAACTTCTCGCCGGCGTCGGCCATCACCTGGTACACGGGCTTGATCGCGCCCTTGGCCGACATCATCGTCGCCGTGCCGACCTCGAACACCTGCAGGATGGCCGGCGCGCTGCCGGCGCGATACGCGGCGATGGCCGCGGCCATCGCCTCGGGATAGCTGCCCTTGAATACCGCGTTGACCTTGTAGTCCTTCTGGCTTTCGTTGAACTTCTTCGCGAAGTCGTTGATGCGGTCGTTGTTGGCGCCGGTCATCGCATGCCAGAACTGGATTTCGGTAACGGCCTGCGCGGACGCGGCGAACGCGAACAACGCGGCTGCGGCAAGCAGCCGCAAGCGGGAAAAATCGTGCGACATGGAATTCCTCCTGGCTGAAATTACGTCTGAACGGGCAGTCTGCCTCTATCAGGTGACGATTCTATGTCAATTGTGGCGGTCGCGGCAGCGCGCGACTTCAGTCTGCATGCGCCGGGTTGTGGGCATGGGAGCCACGCCTGGCGCGTGAGCGGCGCGCCGGGGCGACATCGTGCGTATGCCCCGCGAGCAGCGTGTACGCGGTGGGCACGACGAACAGCGTCAGAAAGGTTCCGAACGTCATTCCGCCGACGATGACCCAGCCGATCTGCGTGCGCGACTCCGCGCCGGCGCCGGTGGCCAGCGCCAACGGCAGCGCGCCCAGCACCATCGCGCCGGTCGTCATCAGGATCGGGCGCAGGCGCATCGTCGCGGCGTCGACCACCGCCTGCAGCATGGGCTCGCCCTTGTCCCGCAGCTGGTTCGAGAATTCGACGATCAGGATGCCGTGCTTGGTGATGAGCCCGACCAGCGTCACCAGACCCACCTGGCTGTAGATGTTGAGCGTGCCGCCCGCGAGCCACAGCGTGAACAGCGCGCCGGTCATCGACAACGGCACCGACAGCATGATCACGAACGGATTGATGAAGCTCTCGAACTGCGCCGACAGGACCAGGTAGATGAACGCCAACGCCAGCACGAACGTGAAGTAGATTTCGGCGCCCGACTTCTTGAATTCGCGCGATTGGCCGTCGAAGTCGGTCTGCGCCGTGTTGGGCAGCGCGACCTTCGCCGCGGCCGTCATGGCGTCGAGCGCCTCGCCCACCGCGTAGCCGGGCGCCAGCGTGCCGGTGATCTTGACCGCGCGCAGGCGGTTGAAGTGATTGAGCGACTGCGGCGCCACGCCCTCGCGCACGTCGACCAGGTTGGACAGCTGCACCATGCTGCCGTCGCGCGCCCGGACATAGGCATCGCTGATGTCCGCGGGCGTGGTGCGGTCGAGCGGCGCGACCTGCACGATCACGTCGTATTGCTCTCCCTCGCGCTTGAACCGCGTCACCTGCCGGCCGCCCAGCATCGTCTCGAGCGTGCGGCCGACGGTTTCCACGGCCACGCCGATATCGGATAGCTTGTCGCGGTTGATCGCGACCCGCACCTCCGGCGTGTTGAGCCGCAGGTCGGTCTGCAGGTTCTGCACGCCCGGATACTTGCGCACCTCCTCCAGGTAACGGTCGACGGTCCGCTGCAGCTCGGCGTACGGCACCTGCGACATCACGACGAATTCGACCGGCGTGGAGCGGAACGACTGTCCGAGCGATGGTGGATTGATGGGGAAGGCGATGGCGCCGGGGATCGACGCGAGCTTGGGCCGCATCTCGTCGGTGATCTGCTGCTGCTTCTTCTTGCGCTCCTCCCAGGGCTTGAGCCGCAGAATCGCGTTGCCGTCGACGACCGTCGGAAAGCCCTGGATCGACGTGAACGCGCCGGCCTCGGGAACCTGCGCGTAGAACTCCTCGATCGGGCGGATCTGGTCTGCGACGTAGGATGGCGTCGAGCCCTGCGGTGCGGTGACGAGGCCGAACACGACGCCTCGATCTTCCGTCGGCGCAAGCTCGGCCTTGAGCAGCGTGAAGAACAGCACGCCCAGTCCCAGGACGACCACCCATATCAGCGCCACCAGCCAGCGCGCATGCAGCGTCGCGGTGAGCGCTCGCCGGTAGCCGTTGGTGAGCGCATTGATCCAGCCTTCGATCGTGTTGTAGATCCACGAATGGCGCTCCTGGTGCCTGAGCAGCAGCGAGCACATCATCGGCGACAGCGTCAGCGCGATGAATCCGGAAACCATCACCGCGCCCGCCAGCGTGAGCGCGAACTCGATGAACAGCCGGCCCGTGCGCCCGGTGGCGAAGGCCAGCGGCGCGAACACCGACGCGAGCGTCAGCGTCATCGCGATGATCGCGAAGCCGATTTCGCGTGCACCCTTGATGGCCGCCTCCTTGCGCGGCATGCCGGCCTCGACATGGCGGAAGATGTTCTCGAGCATGACGATGGCGTCGTCCACCACCAGGCCGATCGCCAGCACGATGGCCAGCAGCGACAGCGTGTTGATGGTGAAGCCGAACGCATACATGATCCCGAACGTGCCGATCAGCGACACCGGAATCGTGATGAGCGGGATCAGCGTCGCGCGCAGGCTGCGCAGGAAGAAGTAGATGACGAGCACGACGAGCAGGATGGCCTCGCCGATCGTCTCGAACACCGACTTGATCGATCGGTCGATGAACACCGACGTGTCGTAGGCGACGATCAGCTTCATGCCGGGCGGCAGCCCCGGGTTGATCTTGTCCACCTCGGCGCGGACCGCGTTCGACAGCTCCAGCGGATTGGACACCGCCTGCTTGATGACGCCGATGTTGAGCGACGACTTGCCGTTGTAGCGCGAGATGACGCGCTCGTCGACCGGGCCGATCGCCGCGGATCCGACATCGCGGATGCGCACCGGATAGCCGCCGACGTTGGCGATGATGATGTTGCTGAACTGCTCGGGCGTGCGCGTGTCGGTCTCCGCCACCACCGTGAACTCGCGCGCGGTGGACTCGATGCGGCCCGCCGGAATCTCCGCGTTCTGCTTGCGGATGGCCTCCTCGACGTCCTGCACCGTCAGCTTGTAGGCGGCCAGCCGCGTGCGGTCGAGGTTGATCCGCATGGACACCTGGCGCTCGCCGAAGACGCGCACGTCCGCCGCGCCGGGTAGCACCGACAAGCCGCGGCTGCACGTAGCGCTTGACGTAATCGGAGGCCTCGAGCGTCGACAGCGTGCCGGCCTGCACCGCGATGTAGATGATCGGATTGGAGTCCGCCTCCACCTTGGAGATGATCGGTTCGTCGATCGTGTCCGGAAGCTTGCCGCGCGCCCGCGCCACCTTGTCGCGAACGTCCGCCGCGGCGGAGTCGGGGTCGCGTTTCAGCGTGAAGCGGACGTTGATGCGCGACGTCTCCGAGCGGCTCTGCGACGTCATCACCTCGACGCCCTCGATGCCGGCCAGCGAATCCTCGAGGGGCTTGGTGACCTGCGACTCGACCACTTCGGCGGATGCCCCGCGGTACGTCACCGCGACGCTGACGACCGGCTCGTCGATGCGTGGGTACTCGCGCACCGAAAGCCGCGTGTACGAAATGAGACCGACCAGCACGATGATCAGCGACAGGACCGTCGCGAAGACGGGGCGCTTGATGCATATCTCAGGAAGCATCATGCCCAGCTCTCCACGCGCTCAGGACTTGGACGCCGGCGGCGGCGCATCGGCCTTGCCGGGCGCGGCATTGGCCGGCGCGATGACCGACGTCCCGCCGCCCGCGGGCGCCATCGGCGGCGCAGCAGCCGTGGAACCGCCCGTTGCCGGCTCTGCGCCGGCAATGGTGACGGGCGCACCATCGCGCAGCTTCAACTGGCCCGCCGTCACGACGACATCGTCCTTGTCGAGCCCGTTCAGAATCTCGACCTTGGAGTCCTTGCGTTGTCCCACCTCCACCTTCGCGCGCACGGCTTTGCCGTCGACGATGCGGAAGACGAACTGCTGATCTCCCTGCGGCACGAGCGCCTGTTCCGGCAGCACCAACGCGTCCTGCGCGTCGCGCGTGATGAGCCGCACGCGCGCGAACATTCCCGGGCGCAGGCTGGTGTCGGGATTGCGCACCATCGCGCGGATCACCACCGAGCGGCCGGCCGCATCGATCAACGGATTGACCGCGAAAACCTTGCCTTCGAACGTTCTGCCAGGCAGCGCGTCGAGCTGCACCTGCAGCGGCTGGCCGACCTTGACCTGCCGCATGTAGATCTCGGGCACGCGGAAGTCCACCTTCAGCGGGTCGATCGATTCGAGATTGACGAGATCGGCGCCTTCCTTCACGTAGTCGCCGATCGACACCGAGCGCAGGCCGATGACGCCGGAAAATGGCGCGCGCAGGTCCATCTTCGCGAGCTTGGCCTCGGCCAGCTGAGCCGACGCTTCCGCTACCTTGTAGTTGTTCTCCGCTTCGTCCTTGGCCTGACCCGAAATGAAGTTGCTCTTGGCCAGGTCGACGGCTCGATCCCACTTGGTCTTCGCCAGCACGAGGTTGGCGCGCGCCTGCTGCGCTTCGGCCTGCGGCACCGCAGGATCCAGCCGGACGAGCATCGCACCCTTCGCGACGGGTTGTCCTTCCTGGAAGGATATCGTGCTGATCCTGCCGGCCACTTCCGGCCGCAGCGTGACCGATTCGTCGGAACGCAGGCTCCCGACCGCGGTGATGGTCTGCGGCAGCGATTGCGTGGCCACCTTGACGGCCTCGACGGTTATGTTGCCCGCACCGGGTCCGGGCGAACCTCCGCCCTTGGGCGATGCCTGGCCGGGCCCGCCACCAGCGGCGACTTGCCCTGCCGGTACGACGCTCTTGGTCCCATACCAGTACGCGCCGCCCATGCCGGCCACGGCGAACGTCACCGCGGTGACCACTGCAACCACTTTTTTCATCTGCATCGAGTGTTTCGGTAGGAATTTGCCGTGGGTCGAAGACTTGCGCCGCAAAAAGGCGCCGAATCAGGGCGATTTTGACCAAGGCGCCCGCGGCACTCGGAACGGCAACGAAAAGGTGCGATTATGCGCCGCCATCCGTGCTGTCGCCAGACGCCCCTCATTTGCCCATGCGACCGGGGACGCCTTGCTAGAATCGAACAGACAAGTAACTCGACGGAGTCGTTCCAATATGCCTGCTGGCCCTGCCTTGCCGAACGTGCCTGGTTTCGTTTCTGGTCCTGCGTCGTCCCCGCGTTGCTTGCGCTCGCGGCCGCCGCGATGTCCCTGCCGGCTGCCGCCCAGGGCTACCCGACTCGCCCCGTGAAGCTGGTCGTCCCGTTTCCTCCGGGCGGCTCGCTCGATATCACCGGCCGCCTGATCGCGCAGCGGCTGACCGAAGCGTGGGGCCAATCGGTGGTTGTAGAGAACAAGCCCGGCGCAGGCGGCAACATCGGCGCCGATTTCGTCGCGAAGTCCGCGCCGGATGGGTACACGATCCTGCTCGGCGCGCTGTCGACGCACGCGGTCAATCCCAGCCTGTACAAGACGATGCCGTATGACGCGGCAAAGGACTTCGCACCGATCACGCTCATCGCGATCACGCCCAACGTGCTGGTCGTCAATGCCACTGCGCCGGTGAACAACGTGAAGGAGTTCATCGCCTGGACCAAGGCCAATCCCGGCAAGCTGTCGTTCGGGTCCGGCAGCATCGGCAGCGGCGGTCACCTGGCCGGCGAACTGTACAAGGTCGAGACCGGCACCGATGCCGTCCACGTTCCGTTCAAGGGCGGCGCGCCGGCCACTCAGGCGCTGCTGGCCGGCGACACGCAGTTCATGTTCGACAATCTCGCCAACGCGATGGCGCAGGTGAAGGCCGGCAAGTTGAAGGCACTCGCGGTGACGACTGCGCAGCGTTCGCCGCTGGTGCCGGAATTGCCGACGATGGCGGAGGCCGGCCTGCCCGGATTCGACATCTCGACGTGGTACGGATTCTTTGCCCCGGCCGGCACGCCGCCGGCGATCGTCGCCAAATGGAACGCCGATGTCGCGCGGATCCTGAATTCGCCCGACGTGCGCGCGAAGATCGTCGCGGACGGCGCGGAGCCGTCGCCGGATACGCCGGAGCAGTTCGCGCAATTCATTTCGCGCGAGCTCGCCAAATACGCACGGATCATCAAGGCGTCCGGCGCGAAGGTGGACTGACGAAGGTGGGCCGACTCGCTCACCGGTCGCCGCAGAACAGAACGGAATAGTCCCGATCCACGGGAATCATTTACCGGAGGCAATGATGAATTGCAGGTTGCATCGCCTGATCTTGGCAATTGTGTCCGCCGCTTTCGCCGTCGGCGTATCGGCGCAGCCGTATCCAACCAAGCCGATCCGCATCGTCGTTCCCTTTCCCGCCGGCGGCACCACGGACGTCCTTGCCCGCGCGGCCGCGCAAAAACTCACGGAATCACTGGGGCAGGCAGCCGTCGTCGACAACCGGCCCGGCGCCGGCGGCAACATCGGCGCGGAACTCGTCGCCAAATCGCCGCCCGACGGCTACACGCTATTGATGGGAACCGTGGGCACGCACGCGATCAATCCGAGCCTCTACCCGAAGATGCCCTACGACCACGTGAAGGACTTCGCGCCGGTGATACTCGTCGCCGGCGTCCCCAACGTGCTGGTGATCAATCCTGCCCTGCCCGGTGAACTCGGTGCAGGAATTGATCGCCTACGCCAAGGCGAATCCCGGCAAGCTCAATTTCGCGTCGTCGGGCAACGGGACGTCGATCCACCTGTCCGGCGAGCTATTCAAGTCGATGGCGGGCGTGCAGATGACGCACGTCCCGTACAAGGGCAGCGCGCCGGCGCTGCAGGATCTGGTAGGCGGCCAGGTGCAGCTCATGTTCGACAACCTTCCGTCGTCGCTGGCGCTCATCAAGGCGGGCAAGTTGAAGGCGCTCGCCGTGACGAGTTCGACGCGGGCAGCCGCGCTGCCCGACGTGCCCACGCTGTCCGAATCCGGGCTGCCGGGGTTCGAGGCCTCGTCATGGTTCGGCCTGCTCGCGCCCGCGGGAACGCCGCAGCCGATCATCGCCAAGGTGAACTGCGGAAATCGCGAAGTGGCTCGCCACGCCCGAGGCGAAGGAAAAGCTGCTCGCACAGGGTGCGAACGCCGCCGGCGGCACGCCCGAGGACTTCGCGCGGCACATCGCCGCGGAAACGGCGAAATGGCAAAAGGTGGTGAAGGACTCGGGGGCGAAGATCGACTAGGACGAGCCTCAGCGCACGTCACGCCACGCCGACCAGGCGAAGACAGCCCATCCGGCCAGGAACGCGACACCTCCCAGCGGGGTGATCATGCCCAGGTAACGCGCGCCGGTCACGGCGATGACGTAGAGGCTGCCCGCGAACAGCAGGTTGCCGGCGACGAACAGCCAGGCCGCCAGCCTGAAGCCCCGGCTATGGGGAAAGTGCAGCAACAGGCTGCCGATCCCGATCAGCGCAATCGCATGCCAGGCGTGATACTGGACCGCCGACTGCCACACCGCCGTCATCTGGGCGTCCAGATGCCCGCGAAGCGCATGCGCGCCAAACGCACCGAGCGCCACCGCGGCAAACATGAAGATTCCCCCCATCACAGGGCTAGTCGCGCATTCATTTCCATTACAATTCCCGATCCCTCACTCTTCCGGTTCCGGATCATATCGTGCCCAAGATTTGCCCATCGAGCGCCGTCATACCGGCAAGCGCATGTCGGACATCGTCGTCTTCGCGCCGGCGGAGGGACGCATCGCCTGGCTGGCCGGGCAGGTCGCGGCGGATCCCGCGGCCGACATCACCGGCCAAGCGCGGTCCGTGCTGGCGCAGATCGACGCGCTGCTGGCAGAGATCGGCAGCGACAAGACGCAGATCCTGTCGGCGACGATCTATCTGCCCGACATCACGGATTTCGCGGCGATGAACGCCGTGTGGGACGCGTGGGTTCCGCAGGGACACACGCCGGCGCGCGCGACCGTCGAAGCCAGGCTCGCCAGTCCGGCCTACAAGATCGAAATCCAGGTTGTCGCGGCGGCGCCTGCCGCGGCGACAACCGGCTGAAGGCATGTCGCGATGAGCAACCTTTCCGCGGACAAACAGGCGCTGGTCGCCGCCACTGCGCGGCGCGACGTCGCCGCGGCCCCTTCCAGCGCCGCGACGCTGCCGGTGACGCGCGCGATGTTCGACGAATGGATGGTGCCGTGCTACGCGCCAGCGCCGTTCGTGCCGGTGCGCGGCGAAGGATCGCGCGTCTGGGACCAGAGCGGTCGCATGTACATCGACTTCGCCAGCGGCGTCGCGGTTACCGCGCTCGGCCACTGCCATCCGGCGATGATCCGCGCGATCACCGACCAGGCATGCACGCTGTGGCACGTGTCGAACTGGCTGACCAGCGAACCGGCGCTGCGACTGGCCAAGCGGCTCATCGACAACACGTTCGCCGAGCGCGTCTTCTTCGCCAACTCCGGCGCGGAGGCCAACGAGGCCGCATTGAAGCTCGCGCGCCGCTACGCGCACGATCGTGCCGGCGACAAGAAGATGCGCATCGTCTCCACGCTGAACAGCTTCCACGGTCGCACTCTGTTTACCGTCACCGCCGGCGGCCAAGCGAAGTATGCGAGCGGCTTCGGTCCGAATCCGGCGGGCGTCACGCACATCCCGTACAACGACGTCGCGGCCCTGGAGCGTGAATTCGCCGAGCACGGCGCCGAAACCTGCGCGGTGATCCTCGAGCCCATGCAGGGCGAAGGGGGCATGCGTCCGGGCACGCCCGAGTTCCTGCAGGCCGCACGCCGGCTGTGCACGGAACACGGCGCGCTGCTTATCCTGGACGAGATCCAGAGCGGAATGGGCCGCACCGGCACCCTCTTTTCATACATGCAGAAGGGCATCGTTCCCGACATCCTGACCAGCGCCAAGGGCTTGGGCGGCGGCTTTCCCATCGGCGCGATGCTCACGACTACCGAGATCGCAGGCGCGTTCACGGTCGGCGTGCACGGCACGACTTATGGCGGCAATCCGTTGGCGTGCGCGGTGGCCGGCGCGGTCTTCGACGTGATCAACACCACCGAGGTGATGGACGGCGTCCGGGCGCGACATGCGTTGTTCATGGAAGGACTGAAGGCGATCAACGCGCGGCGGCGCGTGTTCTGCGACCTGCGCGGCGAAGGCGTGTGGATCGGCGGCGAGCTCGAAGCAGCGTGGAAGGGCAAGGCCATGGACGTCGTGAAGGCCGCGGGCGAGACGGGACTCATGCTGCTCGTCGCGGGGCCCGACGTCATTCGCATCGCGCCGTCGCTCGTCATCTCGCTCGACGAAATCCTCGAAGGCCTGACGCGGCTGGAAGCAGCGCTGAATCGCGCGCTCATCTAGCGCCGGCCGCGGCGATGTTCTACATCCGTCCGATCGCGCGCGACGACGTCGAGGCCGTCCTCGCGTTGTCCGAACGCACCGGCGCCGGACTCACCACTCTGCCGGCCAACCGCGAGCGGCTGGCCTCGCGCATCGAACGCTCGCTGGCGTCGTTCGCCGGCACCGCCGAACGCGCCGACGCGTGCTACATGTTCGTGCTGATCGACAGCCGCGGCGGCAACGCTGGGCGCGCAAGCGACCACCCGGACCGGATAGTCGGCATCAGTGCCATCGAAGCGGCCGTGGGTCTGAAGGAGCCTTTCTACAATTTTCACGTCGGCACGCTGGTCCACGCATCGCGCGCGCTCGACGTGTACACGGTCGCGCCGACGCTGTTCCTCGCCAACGATCATACGGGCCACAGCGAGCTGTGTTCGCTGTTCCTCGACCAGGGTTTTCGCCAGGGCAAGAACGGCGTGCTGCTGGCGAAGAGCCGGCTGCTTTTCATCGCGGAGTTCAGGCAGCTCTTCTCGCCCAAGATCATCGCCGAGTTGCGCGGGCAGCTGACACCGGAGGGCAAGAGCCCGTTCTGGGAGGGCCTGGGCCGGCACTTCTTCGCCATGGAGTATTCGACCGCCGACTACCTGACCGGCATCGGGCAGAAGTCGTTCATCGCCGAGTTGATGCCCAAGCACCCGGTCTACGTGAACCTGCTGCCGGCCGACGCGCGCGATGCGATCGGCGTCGTACATGCGGACACCGTGCCGGCGCGCACGATGCTGGAACAGGAAGGCTTTCGGTACGAAGGCTACGTCGACATCTTCGACGCCGGTCCCACGGTCGAATGTTTTCGCGACGACATCCATGCGGTGCGGCAGTCGCTGGTGCTGCCGGTGACGCTCGAGGAAGAGGACCCGGTGCCGGACAGCCTGACCGACGACATGCTGTGGCTGGTCGCCAACCGCGACCTGCAGAACTTCCGCGTGCTGGTGACGACGGCGCCGTCGCGCACCGACCGCTTTCCACTCAAACCCTACGCCGCGACCACGCTGGGCGTGGCCGAGGGCGACACCGTGCGCGCGGTGCCGCTGTCGCCCGCGGACCGCTGAACCGCGAACTCGCGATGCCCGAATTCAACTTCGACGGCATCCCCGGTCCGACGCACAATTACTCCGGGCTGGCGACGGGAAACGTCGCGTCCGAACACAACGCGGGGCTCGTCGCCAACCCGCGCGAAGCGGCGCTGCAGGGACTGGCCAAGATGCGCGCATTGGCAGCGCGCGGATTTCCGCAGGCGGTCCTGCCGCCGCACGAGCGGCCTTTCATTCCCGCGTTGCGCGCGCTGGGTTTTGCCGGAGACGACGCCGCCGTCCTGCGTCGCGCCCGCACGGACGCCCCGGCGCTGCTTGCCGCCTGCTCGTCTGCCGCCGCGATGTGGGTCGCCAACGCGGCCACCGTCAGCCCATCGCCCGACACCGCGGACGGGCGCGTGCACTTCACGCCCGCGAATCTCGCGGCGCATTTCCATCGCTCGCTCGAAGCGCCGACGACCACGGCGGTCCTGCGCGCGATCTTCGCCGACGCCGCGCATTTCACCGTGCACGACCCCTTGCCCGCCGCGCCGCAATTGGGCGACGAAGGCGCCGCCAACCACACGCGCTTCGCGCCGGATTCGACCGGTGCCGGCGTCGAGTTCTTCGTGTATGGCCGGCACGGATTCGGCGGCGGCATGGCGCCACGCCGATACCCGGCGCGCCAGACATCGGATGCCTTTGCCGCCATCGCGCGGCGGCATGGCCTGGCGCCGGCGCGAACGGTGTTTGCGCAACAGAATCCGGCAGCCATCGATGCCGGCGTGTTTCACAACGATGTGATCAGCGTCGGCCAGGGCAGCGTGCTGTTCTGCCACGAGCGTGCGTACGTCGACCAGCACGCGGTGCTGGCGGACCTCGCCGCACGCGTCGGTCCCGCATTCACGCCGATCGTCGTGCAGCGAGCGCGACGTGAGTCTCGCGGATGCCGTCGCGACGTACCTCTTCAACAGCCAGTTGCTGGCCCGCCCCGATGGCCGCCTGCTGCTCGTCGCGCCGGCCGAGTGTCGCGAAAACGCACGCGTCGACGCGTACCTGAATGCGCTCGTCGCGAGCGGCGGCCCCATTGCCGAAGTGCTGACGTTCGATCTGAAGCAGAGCATGAAGAACGGCGGCGGGCCTGCCTGCCTGAGGCTGCGCGTAGCGCTGTCGGACAAGGAGCGCGCCGCCGTGCGCGCAAACGTCTTTCTCGACGACCCGCTCGCGGGCGCCCTGGAGAAGTGGATTCGCGCCCACTATCGGGATCGACTCGCGCCTTCCGACCTCGCGGACCCGCTGCTGCTCGACGAATCGCGGCGTGCGCTGGACGAACTGTCACGGCTGCTGCGATTGGGAAACGTGTATCCATTCCAGCGCCTCGGTCAGGCGCTTGATCCTCGTCAATGACCGCCCGCCATGCAAGGCAGACACTGGAGAACGCGACCGCGGTGGAGGGATCGTGTGCAGTACTGGCAGCGGCGGGCCGTTTGAGTTGTTCCGGAGCTACGCGCGGCTGATCCTTTGCGCATTGCCGCTGGCGGCCTGCCTGCCCGGTTGCAGCGACAGCGGGTCGCCGACTCCACAGGCGACCTTCCGAAACCTCGGCATCCTCTCCGGATACGCGTCGAGCCAGGCCAATGCCCTCTCGGCCGATGGACGCGTGGTCGCGGGAACGAGCGCGACGACGGCGGGCAATCGCCAGGCGTTTCGCTGGACCGCGCAGCAAGGCATCGTCGCGCTCGGTTTTCTTCCCGGCGGCAACTCCAGTTCGGCGACCGGGGCCTCGGCCGATGGCGCCGTGATCGTCGGCGACGGTGACGCGATCAATGGCAGCCCGCCGTTGTCGACCGCGGCCTTTCGCTGGACCGCCGCGGCGGGGATGCAGCGCATCGCCGCGCTGCCAGGTTCGGTGCTGTGCTCGGCCGGCGACGTTTCCGGCGATGGCACCGTCGTGGCGGGTACCTGCCTGCAACCAGTCAACACGGCGTTTCGCTGGACCGGGCCACGGGTCCCGTCGCATTGAGCCGCTTGGGTCCCGGCAGCAACTCGCAAGGCACCGCGTCGGCGATTTCGCGGGACGGTTCGGTTATCGCAGGCGCCGGTCATCCGGTGCTCACGGGCGCGGCAATCTGGTTGGCCGACGGCAGCGCGACCATTCTGGGCAAGCTTCCCGGCGACGTGGAAGGCATCGCTACGGCGACTTCGCGCGACGGGTCGGTCGTCACCGGCGTATCGACCGGAACATCCGGAACTCCGCACGCGTTCCGCTGGACCCGGCAAGGGGGCATCGTCGACCTGGGCAGCGGTCCCGGCGGCCTTCCTGGGACGTACGCCACGTCGATATCGGACAACGGACACGTCATCGTCGGTTGGTACGCATCGGCGTCGGGGGACGTCGCGCTGATGTGGGACGCGGACCACGGCTGGCGGGCATTGGACGCCGTCCTGTTACTTGACTACCGGACACAGGTGCCGGGCTGGACATTGAACCGGGCCACGGCGATCTCCGGCGATGGCCGAACGATTGCGGGATTTCGGCACGAATCCGCAGGGTCAGACCGAGGCTTGGGTCGTCATCCTGCCTGAGTGATCGATCGCCGGACGCGTGCGCGTCAGACGACCTCGACATCGCGGGCACCAGTCGCATCGCCAGTCGATTGCCAGTCACGATATAGCTCCCACCAGGCGCGCGCGCGGTCCCGCGTCCATGGCGGCAAGCGCAGTGACGCCAACACCATCTGGATATCGCCAATCGCGCCCGGACGCTCGATCGGCAGCTTCGCGAGACAGCGCGCGACGAGATCGTCGAGTGCCTCGGGCACGCCGGGCACAGCATCGGCGAGCTGCGGCGCAGGCGTGGCCAGAACCTCGCGCAGGACGGAGGCTTGGTCGTCGCCGTCGAAAGGCGGGCGCCCAGCGCTCAGGAAGTAGATCAGCGCGCCGACCCCGTACACGTCGGTGCGCGCGTCGACGTCGGACGGATGGCCGATGCGTTCCGGCGGCATGTACGCAGGGGTGCCGAGCAGCCGCACCTGCCGCGTCAGCACGCGACTTGCGTCCGGGTGCGTTTCGGGTGCGTTCTCGACGCGCTTGACGATGCCGAAGTCGAGAAGCTTGACGAAATCATACTCGCCGCCGCGTTCGCAGATCATTACATTCTCGGGCTTGATGTCGCGGTGGACCATGCCCTTGGCGTGCACTTCGCCCAGCGCCGCGCACACCTGCGAGACGATGTGAACCATCCGTTCCAGCGGCAGCGAGCGCTCGCGGGCGACAAGCGCGTCCAGGCTCAGCCCGTCGACGAACTCCATCGCGTAGTAGAGCAGCCCGTCGCGCGTGTGCCCGTAGTCGTAAATCTCGATCGTATTCGGATGCCGCAATTCGCTGACAAGACGCACCTCGCGCTCGAACCGGGCCGCCTGCTCGTCGGTGGCCATGTGGTGCTTCATGATCTTGATGGCCGTGGGACGCTTGAGCAAGGCATGGTGCGCAAGGTGCACCGTGGCCGTGCCACCTTCGGCCAGTTCGCGCTCGAGCCGGTACGCGCCGATCCTGCGTCCGGCCGACGGCTTGGCGCTCAGGCGCGCAAGTGCCAGTGTCGACCACGCGGCCCAGCCCGCGGTCAATACCAGCATCGCGAAAATTGCGGCAAGCGCCACCCGCACGTAACGCAATGGGGCATAGGCCTCGTCGAGGCCAATTTCGGCGACGACCCCCATTCGTTCGTCGGGCAGCCAGCGCCACGCGCCAATCACTTCAACACCGCGATAATTGCGATACGGATCCAGCAGCACGCCGCGAGACGCTGCGCCACTCTGTGTGGACGCGCCGGCGGCCAGCGCCGCCGCAACCGGCCGCGTCAGCGGCCACTCGGCCGCGTTGGTTGCGGACACCACGGCGGCGTCCAGGTCGACCCCCGGATCGCGCACCTTGAGGCGAAAGGCAGTGCCATTGATGCCGGCAGGCAAGAGTCCGGCCCGGTGCAATCCGCGCACGTCGCGAACTTCGGATAGCAACGTGCCGGTTTCGTCGAATGCATAAGCTTCGCCGGTTTCGCCGGGCCGCGCAGCGGAAAGGATGTTCTCGAAGTCGCGCGCGACGTAGCTCGCGAAGCCCAGCACAGCCACCGCGTTGCCCGCCGCGTCGCGGACGGGCGTCTCGACCCAGGCAAGCGGGTGCTTGCCGAGGAACGGCTGCGCGGCCACCAGCCTGGAATCTGCAGCGTAGGGACGGATGAACTGCGTGCGGCCCGCGAATACCTGCGCGAGTTGCGGCGCGATCGTCCGCGGTTGCGCGCGCAGGCCGCAGATCTCGGGAAGCGACGACGCGATGATGCGACCTTCGCGATCCACCGCGTTCACCGCCGCGATGTTCTCGTCGCGCAACAGCGGCGCGAGCTGGACGCGCCATGCCGCCACTTCGTCGCTTCGGCAATGTTCTCCGACGTCGCGGCCGTTTGCACGACGCGCAAGGTCGGCGGTCAGCGCGGCGACATCGGGGTCACGCGCCCAGCGTTCGCCGTCTGCCCGCCGCTCGGCGATGAACACCTCCAGCGACTTGGTCTTGGCATCGAGCAGTGCGGGCAGCCCCTGCGCACGCAGCTCCCGCAGCGAACGCTCGATTCCCACGTACATCCATGCCGAGGCGGCCGCGATCGCAGCGCAGAGACTCAAAGACGGCGAAGCTCAGCCGGCGCCGCCTCGCAAGAAACGGCGCGCGCAGGCGACCCGCGGAATGCTCCGGAGCCAGTGTCGGTGAAGGCGGTCGCACGGGATCGGGAGCGATGTGCGTCGGCGTGCCCATGGGCGGATGCTACGCCCGGTAAGCTCGCGCACCGCGCACCACGTCGTTATAGCGCATTGGAATATACAACGTCCATAAATATCATTTCCATGCATTAAGGCGAAAACCTACCATCCGGGGTCGAGGTCCTCCGGGCGCGCGTGTCGCGCTGTCCCGGTTGCCGACCGGGATGTCACATGAACATGCCTTTGCGCAATGGGGAAGCCACGCAGCGCCTGCGCCACGCGGTGTCGGCGCATGCGCCGGCCACATTGGCTTCGAGCTTCGGCGCCGAGGACATGGTGATCCTCGACCTGATCGCGACGCTGGATCTCCCAGTGGAGGTGTTCACGCTGGACACCGGCCGGCTTCACGAGGAAACCCACGCGTTCGTCGAATCCGTGCGACAGCGCTATGGCATTCCCATACAGATCTTTGCGCCGGACGCGGCCGACATCGAGCCGTTTGTCGCGGCGCACGGACCCAATCCGTTCTATCGCTCATCGGAACTGCGCAAGCAATGCTGCGAGTTGCGCAAGGTGCGCCCGCTCGCTCGCGCGCTGGCCGGCAAGGGGCTGTGGATCACCGGCCTGCGCCGCGACCAGGCCGTCACACGCACGGACACGCCGATTCTCGCCTTCGACGCGCAACACGGCCTGATGAAACTGTGCCCGCTGGCCGACTGGCAGGAAGACGACGTCTGGGCGTACGTACGCGCGAACGACGTGCCGACGCATCCGCTGCATCAGCGCGGATTTCCGTCGATCGGTTGCGCGCCGTGCACGCGCGCCGTGATGCCCGGCGAGGACCCGCGGTCGGGCCGCTGGTGGTGGGAGGCGCCCGCCGAGCGCGAATGCGGCATCCATATCGACGACCAGGGCCGCGTGGTTCGCGCGCGGTCCGCTGCCGTCACGAACTGACAGGCCCCACCATGCTGATGGACGAACTCGCAGTCGCCGACATCGCCACGCCGCCGCTCCCGGTCGCGCGGCATCGCAACGCCTATCTCGCCCAACTCGAATCCGAATCGATCTTCATCCTGCGCGAGATCGCGGCCGAGTGCCGCAACGTCGCGCTGCTGTTCTCCGGCGGCAAGGACTCCGCGGTCGTGCTGCACCTGGCCCGGAAAGCCTTTGCGCCCGAGAAAGCGCCGGTGACGCTGCTCCACATCGACACCGAGCAGAATTTTCCCGAGGTGATCGCCTTCCGCGACCGGATGGCGCGCGACACCGGACTTCCGCTGGTGGTGCGCTCGCTGGACGAGTCGATCCGCACCGGCCGCGTGCGGCTGCGCCATGCCAATGAATCGCGCAACCCGCACCAAGCCGTCACGCTGCTCGACGCCATCGCGGAATTCGGATTCGACGCGTGCATCGGCGGCGCGCGGCGCGACGAGGAAAAGGCGCGCGCCAAGGAGCGCGTGTTCTCGTTCCGCGACGACTCCGGGCAATGGAACCCGAAGGCGCAGCGGCCAGAACTCTGGTCGCTGTACAACGCGCGCGTGCACAAGGGCGAGAACATGCGCGTGTTCCCGCTGTCGAACTGGACCGAGCTCGACGTGTGGCAGTACATCCGGCAGGAAGCCATCCCGCTTCCGGAGCTCTATTTCGCGCATGCGCGCGACGTCGTCCGCCGCGGCGGCGCGCTGGTTCCCGTCACGCACCTGACGCCGGCCGCGCACGGCGACCGCATCGAGAATCTCTCGGTGCGCTTCCGCACCGTCGGCGACATCCCCTGCACCGCGCCGGTCGAGTCGGATGCATCGACGCTGGACGACATCGTCGACGAGACGGCCGCGACGCGCATCACCGAGCGCGGGGCCACCCGGCTGGACGATCAGGCCAACGATGCGGCGATGGAATTGCGCAAGCGCCAGGGCTATTTCTGATGCACGCGACTTCCACGGCGAACGCCACGCCCCTTCGCTTCACCACGGCCGGCAGCGTCGACGATGGCAAGAGCACGCTGATCGGCCGCCTGCTCTGGGACAGCAAGAGCCTGCTGTCCGACCAGGTGACCGCACTGGAGGCCGGTTCGCGCCGCGCCGGTCAGATGCCGATCGATTTTTCGCTCGTCACCGACGGCCTGCTCGCCGAGCGCGAACAGGGCATCACGATCGACGTCGCGTACCGCTACTTCGCCACGCCGGCGCGCAAGTTCATCATCGGCGACGCGCCGGGGCACGAGCAATACACGCGGAACATGGTTACCGCCGCAAGCACCGCGGACGTCGCCGTCTTGCTGGTGGACGCCGTGCATGGCTTGCAGCCGCAGACGCGGCGTCATGCATTCCTGGCGCGCTGGGCGGGCATCTCCCGGCTGGTGCTGGCGGTGAACAAGATGGACCTCGTCAACTGGGACCGCGCGCGCTTCGAGGCCATTCATTCCGAATTCACGGCGCTCGCGGCGCACTTGGGCTTCGTCGAGGTGCACGCGATTCCCTTGTCCGCGCTGACCGGCGACATGGTCGCGGCGCGCGGCGACGCGCTGCCGTGGTACGGCGGTCCGACATTGCTGGCCTATCTCGAAAGCGTCGACGTCGTGCGTTCGCGCGCCACGCAACCGCTGCGCTTCCCGGTGCAGCGCGTCACGCGTGACCTGGCCGCCCAGCGCGGCCGTCCTCAGCGCGGACTGCAGGGCACGCTGGCCAGCGGCACCCTCGAGGTCGGCACCCACGTCGTGGTGATGCCCGGCGTGCTGCGCGCCGTGGTCGCCGGCATCGACGGCCCCGACGGGCCGGTATCGGTCGCGCTTCCGGGCCATGCGGTAACCGTGCGGCTCGACCGCGACATCGATGTCGCGCGTGGCGACCTGCTCGCCGCAGCGGACGCGCGCCCGCGCGTCACGCGGGAGATCGTCGCGGACCTCTGCTGGTTCGACGCCGAGCCATTGCAGCCCGCAGCGAACTACCTCATCAAGCACACGACGCGCACGGTCCGCGCGCGCTTCGCGCAGATCGTGCACGCGGTTGACCTGGCCACGCTCTCGCCGGTCGCGCCGCCCACGGAAATCGGCATGAACGACCTGGTGCGCGCACGCGTGAGCGTCAACGAACCGCTGGCCGTCGACGCGTTCCACGATGACCGCACCACCGGCGCCTTCATCGTCATCGACGAGGTCAGCAACCGCACCGTCGCCGCCGGCACGATCGTCTGAACGCTCGCAACGCCCGGATCGCCCGGGCCTCGCCTACTCGGCGGGCACGACCGGCAGCGTCCGGTGCCGCCGCACCGGCGACCAGAGCACGGCGCCCGCAGTAAGCGCGAGTGCCAGCACGCCGACCGTCAGCAGCGTATTGCGCAGCCCTATCGCGGTCGCCAGCGCGCCACCCGCGAGCGAGCCCAGCGGCGCCGCGGCCACCGTCAGGAAGCGCATCGTCGCCGTCATGCGGCCCATCAGCCGGTCGGGCGTGATGGCCTGGCGCAACGCGAGGTAGTTGATCGCGTACAGCACCGCGCCGAAGTCGAACAGCAGCATTGCCACGCCGAGCGCGAGCGTCGCGAACCACACCGGGCCGGAGACGAGCCCGAACGCCTGCCACCCTACTGCGGTCAGCATCAGCCCGTGCACGATGACCGTGCCCACGCCGAAGCGCGACGACAGCTTTTCCGCCGACGCCGCCGCGATGATGCATCCCACTCCGCCGAACGCGTAGGCGAGCCCGATCGCTCCCGCCGAGAGTCCCAGGTCGCGCGTGGCGAACAGGATAAGCACGGCAAGCTGCATGTGGTGCAGCAATTGCCACAGCGCGGCCACCCACGCCAGCGACAGCAGCGTGCGGTTGTGCCAGACCAGCTTCAGCCCTTCGACGATTTCCGCCGTGACCGAAGCCTTGGGCCCCGCGTGCGGCACATCCTGCGGCACGCGAATCCGCCGTAGCATCCACGCCGAATAGAAGAACGTCAGCGCGTCGAGGATGATCGCGAACGGCGCGGTCAGCAGCTGTATCAGCCCCCCCGCCAGGCCCGGGCCGATCAGCGCCGACGACGTTTCGCCCAGCGCGATCTTGGCGTTGGCCTCCACCAATCGTGAGCGTCCTGCCAGCTGTGCGATCAGCACCTGATGCGCGCCGCCGCCGACCACGTTCGACACGCCGCAGAAGAAACCGACGACATACAGGATCTCCATCGCCAGAGCACCGGTGAAGGCCGCCAGCGGAATGGCGAGCAACGCCACGCCGCGCACCAGATCCGACGCCACCACGATCGGCAACTTGCGCACGCGGTCGAGCAGCACGCCGGCGTGCAGCGAGACCAGCGCGAACGGCAGCGTCTCAAGCGCGATGAGCACGCCCATCTGCAGCGGCGTGGCGTGCAGCAGCAGCGCGGCCGTCAGCGGCAGCGCAAGATTGGTGATCTGGCTGCCGAAGGCCGTGATCGTAAGCGAGGCCCACAGCTTCCGGAAGTCCGGAGAGAGCCAAAGGCCGCGAAACGTACGGCGAATCGTGCGCTGCAATCGGTCCATGACGACACCTGTCAACGAACGGCCCGGACAAAGTTCATTCCGGCGCGTTCGCACGCGCGAACGCAAATGGGACTGCGACAGGCGGGAGAAATCCGGAAGGGAAGGACGCCTACGATTCCGGTTCCCGCCTTGAAACCCGGCGGGTAACCCGGCGGGCGCTCAGTTTCGTGCGGCGATCGGTACTGCGATGGGCAGGCTTTGCGGCGCTGCTTGCGAAGCGAGGAAATTTCGGGAATCCGAAATCCCGACGCCGCGCGGCATGGATGAGACCCAGCCCATGCGCAGTCGCGCCGGTGCTGCCGGCGAGTGCGTGATTGGGTTGCGGTTCATGGGTCGTCGTCCGTGGGATCGAAGTGGCTGTCAGGCCAATTCTACGCGCGGCGGGCGCAGCGGGCCAAGCGTCGGCGACGCGCGGCGGCCGATTCGGCCCGCACCGGTGTGGCGTCCGCGCCACGACGGCGACAGGCGCCCGCCACGGCGTCCCACGCCGACCGCTAGGTCCGCTTCAATTCTGGACCGGACGCCGCGGCATCTTGAGGTCGATGTCGTAGTAGAGCCAGGGATGGGGATCTGAAACGGGTTGTACTTGTACCCGATCACCCACGGATAGACCGCGATGCTTTCGATGCGGTACGCATTGAGCATCCACGGCGAATACGCGGAGACGATCTGCGACATTTCCCGGAACAGCTTGGTGCGCTCCGGACCGTCAGGCAGCCCGCGCGACTGGTCGTACAAGCGGTCGAAGTCCGGCTGCTTGAACCGCGACAGGTTCGACAGCCCGGAAAACCCGCCATAGAGCAACGCGAGGAACTGGTAGCCCTCCGGCGTCGGGCTGGCATTGCCAAGCGCCCAGGCCTGCAATTGGCCGGCACGCGCCATTTTCAGCAGATCGCCGAACTTCTGGTTCACGAACTCGACACGAATCCCGACGGCCGTGAGGTTGCGTTGCCACAGTTCGTTGTATTGCCGGTCGATCGCCGTCGGCGACGTGCCCATCTTGAGCGTCAGCGGCTTGCCGTCGGGCAAGTCGCGCCAGCCGTCCTTGTCACGGTCGACGTAGCCGAATTTGTCGAGCAGCGTCTTAGCGCCGGCGGGGTCGTATTTCGTATGCCCGGAAAACTTCGGATCGTGCCCGGTGACGTTGGGAGGAATCACCTGCGTCGCCGGCATAGCCTGGCCCTGGCGCAACACGCGCACTTCTTCATCGACGTTGTAGGCCATGCCGATCGCGCGGCGCAATGCGACCTTGTCCTTCGTGTAGCCGCCGACCACCGGATCTTCCATATTGAAATAGGTG
>CAWFJL010000001.1:0-50154 GCA_963816165.1 uncultured beta proteobacterium | reverse complement strand
CTTGGCATGCGTCGTGCAATGCAACAACGCAGTGGGACTTGGCTTGCGGCGCTTGCGCGGCGGCTTAGGTTTCATCGGACCGGGATCGTCCACTTCAATTCATCAACGCGGGGAAACACGACATGCCATTGCAACGCAGAACATTTCATCCAGCGCCTGTCGGTGATCGCGGCCGCCACCGCCGCCGGCTTGATCTTTCGGCACGCCGGTGCTGGCGGCCGACACGATCAAGGTCGGCGTGCTCCACTCGCTGTCCGGCACGATGGCGATCAGCGAGACGGCGTTGAAGGATGTCACGCTGATGGCGATCGAGGACATCAACGCCAAGGGCGGCGTGCTCGGCAAGAAGCTCGAGCCGGTCGTCGTCGACCCCGCGTCGAACTGGCCACTGTTCGCGGAAAAGGCGCGGCAGCTGCTGACCCAGGACAAGGTGGCCGTCGTGTTCGGCTGCTGGACCTCGGTTTCGCGCAAGTCGGTGCTGCCGGTATTCGAGGAACTGAACGGCCTGCTGTTCTATCCGGTGCAGTACGAGGGCGAAGAGCTGTCGAAGAACGTGTTCTACACGGGTGCGGCGCCGAACCAGCAGGCGATTCCCGCGGTCGAGTACCTGCTGAGCAAGGAAGGCGGCGGCGCCAAGCGCATCGTGCTGCTCGGCACCGATTACGTCTATCCGCGCACGACCAACAAGATCCTGCGCTCGTTCCTCCATACCAAGGGTATCGAGGACAAGGACATCATGGAGACGTACACGCCGTTCGGTCACAGCGATTACCAGACGATCGTGGCGGACATCAAGAAGTTCGCCGCAGGTGGCAAGACGGCCGTCGTGTCGACGATCAACGGCGACTCCAACGTCCCGTTCTACAAGGAACTCGGCAACGCGGGCCTGAAGGCGACCGACGTTCCCGTGGTCGCTTTCTCGGTCGGTGAGGAAGAACTGCGCGGCGTCGACACCAATCCGCTGAAGGGCCATCTCGCGGCATGGAACTATTTCATGTCGATCAAGAACCCGGTGAACGCCGCGTGGACGAAGGAATGGGCCGCGTACGCCAAGAAGGTGAAACTGCCGAACGCGGACAAGCCGCTGACCAACGATCCGATGGAAGCGGCGTGGATCGGCATCCACATGTGGGCGCAGGCGGTGACCAAGGCCAAGAGCACCGACACGGACAAGGTGATTGCGGCGATGGCAGGGCAAACGTTCCCGGCGCCGGACGGATTCACGATCAAGATGGACGAAACGAACCACCACCTGTGGAAGCCCGTGTTCATCGGCGAAGTGCAGGGCGACGGTCAGTTCAAGGTCGTCTGGAAGACCAAGGGCCCGATCCGGGCCACGCCGTGGAGCCCGTACATCCCGGAAAACAAGGGCAAGAAGGACGAGCCGGTAAAGAAGTAGCTGTTGGAGTTCTCGTATCGCAAGCGCATGAAATGGGTTGGACAGCCCGCCGGCGCGGGAGCGGCAGACACGGTGAAGCTACCGCTGCCGTCACCCGCTGCCGGTTTTTTTTGGACTCGACTCGAGCGGAACACGGGATTGATGCAATGGGCAAGGGTGGCCGGCAACTCGTTGGTCAGCTAGCGTTTGCGCTGGTGCTCGCTGCGGCGTGCTCAGTTTCGTTCTTCGCAACCGGCGCAATGGCATTGCCGGCGCCGGCCATCAAGGATCTGGCATTCGGTGAAAGCGATGAGAAAATCCAGGCCATCGGCACGCTGGTCAACAGCGGCGACAGCGCGGCCCTGTCCTTTCTTCAATCGCTGCTGGACGGCGAGGTGCAGACGTCGGGCGAGGACATCGTCCTGGTCGTCAAGGGCGACACCGCCGTCGACGCATACACAGGCAAGGTGGTCACGCCGCTCCCCGAGACGCTTGACGATGTAATCGTGAACAACCGGATGCGGCAGGAGCTCACCACGGCGATCGCCGCGCTGACACTGTCGTCGCCGGACCGCGCAGTCCGCCTGGCCGCGGCCAAGGTCCTGCAGAACAATTCCGAGCGAGACGGTGCTGCCCGCGATCGACGCGGCGCTGGCCAAGGAAGCCGACCCCGAGGTGAAGGGCTTGCTGGCGCTGACCAAGGCGTCGATCGACCTGCGCGGTGGCGACAAGGGCAAGAAGCTCGCGGCCATTCGCGCACTCGGGCTGTCCGACACCGGCGCCACGAAGACATTGCTGCTGCAAGTACTCGAACGCAAAGGCGGCGTCTACGTCGAGCCGGATGCGCAGGTCCGCGCCGAAGCGCAGCGATCGCTCGCGACGGTCGAGCGGCGGCTGCTGCTGGGCGACATCGCGGCGCGCGTCTTTTCCGGCATCTCGCTCGGAACCATCCTGCTGCTGGCCGCGCTGGGCCTCGCGATCACCTATGGCCTGATGGGCGTCATCAACATGGCGCACGGCGAGCTGATCATGGTCGGCGCCTATGCCACCTACGTCGTGCAGAGCCTGTTCCGGCAGCATGCGCCGGCCGCGTTCGACTTCTATCCGCTGGTGGCGGTGCCGGTGGCCTTCGCGATCAGCGCGGGTGTCGGCGTGGTCCTCGAACGGACCGTGATCCGGCATCTCTATGGCCGGCCGCTGGAAACGCTGCTCGCGACCTGGGGTTTGAGCCTCATCCTGATCCAGGGCGTGCGCACGATCTTCGGCGCGCAGAACGTGCAGGTCCAGAATCCGTCGTGGATGTCCGGCGGCTTCGAGATCATGACCAACGTCGTGCTGCCGTGGAGCCGCGTCGTGATCATCGCCTTCGCCGGCAGCGTTCTGCTTGCGGTATGGCTGACGCTGACGCGGACCCGCCTTGGCCTCTACGTGCGTGCGGTCACGCAGAACCGGGCCATGGCGAGCGCGCTGGGCGTGCGCACGCCGAAGATCGACATGATGGCCTTCGGCCTGGGGTCGGGCATTGCCGGGCTGGCGGGCTGCGCGCTGTCGCAGATCGGCAACGTGGGTCCCGACCTGGGCCAGAGCTACATCGTCGACTCGTTCATGGTCGTCGTGCTGGGCGGCGTCGGGCAGCTGGCGGGCACGGTCTACGCGGCGCTTGGCCTGGGCGTGATGAACAAGTTCCTCGAAGCCTGGCAGGGCGCGGTGCTGGCCAAGATCATGATCCTGGTGTTCATCATCATCTTCATCCAGAAACGTCCGCAGGGACTGTTCGCGCTCAAGGGCCGAACGGTGGAGGCGTGACGTCGCATGGCGCTGGGATTCATGCCGCTCGCCGCACCCGCCGGCGGCTTCGCGCTGGCGCGGCTGTGGTCGGGCCGGATGTGGAGCGCGCTCGGCGCGGCGGCGCTGGTCATCTTCGTCGTCGTGCCCGTCGCCAACCTGGTCGTGCCGGAAGGCAGCGTGTTCCACGTCTCCGAATACACGGTGACGCTGGCGGGCAAGATCATGTGCTACGCCATCGTCGCGCTGGCGATGGACCTGATCTGGGGCTACACGGGCATCCTCTCGCTCGGGCACGGTTTGTTCTTCGCGCTCGGCGGCTACGCGATGGGCATGTACCTGATGCGCTCGATCGGCCTCGACGGCGTGTACAAGAGCCCGCTGCCGGATTTCATGGTGTTCCTCGACTGGAAGGCCTATCCCTGGTACTGGAAATTCACGCAGCACTTCTGGTATTGCGCGCTTCTGGTCGTGCTGGTGCCGGGACTGCTCGCGCTGGTATTCGGTTTCTTCGCGTTCCGCTCGCGCATCAAGGGCGTGTATTTCTCGATCATCACGCAGGCACTGACCTACGCCGCCATGCTGCTGTTCTTCCGCAACGACACCGGCTTCGGCGGCAACAACGGATTCACCGACTTCAAGCGCATCCTCGGCTTCCCGATCACCGCGTCGGGAACGCGCATGGCGCTGTTCATGCTCACCGGCGCGGCGCTGCTGGGCTTCCTGCTGCTTGGGCGCGCGATCGTCACGTCGAAGCTGGGCCGCGTGCTCACCGCGATTCGCGACGCCGAGACCCGCGTGATGTTCTCGGGCTACAACCCGCTGTACTTCAAGCTCTTCATCTGGACGCTGTCGGCGATGATCTGCGGCATCGCGGGCGCGCTCTACGTGCCGCAGGTAGGCATCATCAACCCGAGCGAAATGTCGCCGGCCAACTCGATCGAGATCGCGATCTGGACGGCGGTCGGCGGCCGCGGCACGCTGATCGGACCGGTCATCGGCGCGGCTGCGGTCAACCTCGGCAAGAGCTGGTTCACGCAGGCGTTTCCCGAATACTGGCTGTACCTGCTGGGCCTGCTTGTTCATCCTGGTGACGCTCTACCTGCCGCGCGGAATCGCGGGCCTGTGGGTGAAGAAGATAATGCACGTCTATCCTGGCCTGCCCGAGAACAGCCCGATCCCTGATTCCCAGATCAGCAGCAAGGATACGGGCATCAGCGACGGACACCTCGTCCGGCCCGGCGTCGACATCAGTCATGGCGCAATCCTGTATCTCGATTCGATTTCCGTGTCGTTCGACGGCTTCAAGGCGCTGAACGACCTGTCGCTGACCGTCGACGCCGGCGAACTGCGCTGCGTGATCGGCCCCAACGGCGCCGGCAAGACGACGATGATGGACGTGATCACCGGCAAGACGCGGCCGGACGCGGGCACCGCCTATTTCGGCCAGACGATCGACCTCACCGACGCTCACGGAGCCGGAAATCGCCGGCAGCGGCATCGGCCGCAAGTTCCAGAAGCCCACGGTGTTCGAGAAGCATTCGGTGTTCGAGAACCTGGAGCTCGCGCGCAAGGCGGACAAGCGCGTGTGGCCGACGCTGCGGGCCGAACTCGATTCCACGGCGCGCGACCGCATCCTGACCATTCTCGAGACGATCCAGCTGGCGCCGGAAGCGTCACGCCTGGCCGGCCTGCTGTCGCACGGCCAGAAGCAGTGGCTCGAGATCGGCATGCTGCTGATGCAGGAACCGCAACTCCTGCTGCTGGACGAGCCGGTGGCCGGCATGACCGACGACGAGACGATGCGCAGCGCCGAACTGTTCCTGACGCTGGCCGGCGAATACACGCTCGTGGTGGTCGAGCACGACATGGACTTCGTGGCCAAGATCGCCGACCGCGTCACGGTGCTGCACGAAGGGTCACGTGCTGGCGGAAGGCTCGATGAAGAACGTGCAGGAAAACGAGCAGGTCATCGAAGTGTTCCTGGGGCGCTGATGAACGACCCCCACGCTCGCCTCACTTGCGTTCGTCATCGCTGCCCCCGGAGGGGGCGCAGTCAGTCCCTTGGGGCGGCCCTGCGGGACTGACATGAAGAACCACCACGCTCGCTTCGCCCGACAAGACTGACATGCTTCACGTCGAAAAACTCAACCAGTACTACGGCGGCAGCCACATCCTGCGCAACGTGTCGTTCGACGTTCCGTCCGGCAAGTGCACGACGCTGCTCGGACGCAATGGCGTCGGCAAGACCACGCTGCTGCGCTGCCTGATGGGCATGGTGCCGGTGCGCTCGGGCGACATCCGGTTCGATGCCGCGACGATCACGTCGCTGCCGCCCTATGCGCGCGCCAGCCTGGGCCTGGGCTACGTGCCGCAGGGCCGCGACATCTTTCCGCGACTCACCGTGCTCGAAAACCTGCAGATGGGACTGGCCACGCAGAAGAAAGGTGCGGGCATTCCCGGATTCATCTACGAAATGTTTCCGGTGCTGAAGGACATGCTGAATCGCCGGGGCGGGGACCTGTCCGGAGGCCAGCAGCAGCAGCTGGCGATCGGCCGCGCGCTCACGCTGCGTCCCGAAGCTGCTGATCCTGGACGAGCCGACCGAAGGCATCCAGCCATCCATCATCAAGGACATCGAGCGTGCGATCCGCAAGCTCACGCAGGGCGGCGAGATGGCCATCCTTCTGGTCGAGCAGTATTACGACTTCGCCAAGTCGCTGGCGGACAGCTATGTCGTGATGTCGCGCGGCGAAGTGGTCGCGCGGGGGCCAGGCGCCACGATGGACGACGACAACGTGCGCGCGCTGCTCGCGGTCTGACGGCCGACGTCAGCCGCCCGTCACTTGGTGTTCCGTACTGCGCGCAGCCTGCTTCGGCCCGCCGCAGGTCTCGCTGTTCGTGCCGCCAGTCGATTTCCTGCCCGACCAGCCGCGCCACCAGAACGGTCAGGAACAGGTTGCCCGACAGCGCCTCGAGAGTGGCGAGCGAACGCGCGTAGGGATGCAAGGGCGTAATGTCCCCGTAACCCGTCGAAGTGAGCGTAATGAAACTGAAGTAACTGAGCTTGAGATTGATCGCGCTGAAATCGGCCGGGGTTCCGCCGATCGCGAACGCGCTCGGGACAAATCCTGCAAGCAGCCGATACCCCTGCGTGAATACGACGCCGATCAGAAGGTACAACCCCGATCGCCCCCATCAGGCGATTCAAGTTCATGCGGCCATCACGGATCACGCGCACCATCAGCAGCACGCCGAGGACGGCGCAGGCCAGCATCGCGAATACCGCACGTAGCGCGGAGATCCACGTGTCCTCGAAGAAATGATCGGCGAGGCTGGTGACGACGGCACCCGTGAGGAAGACCAGGAACAACCGCACGATGGGCCGCGGTTCGAACACGACCACTGCGCCCATCGCCAGGAACGCGGCGAAAGTCATGTCGAGCCAGAAGCGCCGGATCACGCCGACCTCGACCATCGGGTAGAGGACGAACGCGAAGAAGATGAGGATGAACACCGCGATGGTCAGGCTGCCGTCGCCCAGGCAGAATCGGTACGCGCGTTGCAGCGGAGTGGACATCAGGACGTGAGGTCGGATGCGGTGGCGGAGCGGGACGCTCGGCTTGCGCGCCAAGTCTACCGCAGCGCGCGCGTTTCGACGGATTCTGGTACACCTGACGGTTGTCAAACGGCGACCGCATCCCAATATCGAAATGGTGATTCCCTATTCAGTCCTCGACCTGGCCCCTATCGCGCAGGGCAGCGACGCCGCGCAATCGTTTCGCAACACGCTGGACTTGGCGCGCCATGCGGAACGCTGGGGTTACCGGCGCTATTGGCTGGCCGAGCACCACGGGTTGCCCGGGATCGCCAGCGCCGCCACCGCGGTGCTGATCGGCCACGTGGCCGGCGGGACGTCCTCCATCCGCGTGGGTGCAGGCGGCATCATGCTGCCCAACCATTCGCCGCTCGTGATCGCCGAGCAATTCGGCACGCTGGAGTCGCTCTACCCGGGTCGCATTGACCTGGGGCTGGGCCGGGCGCCCGGCTCCGATCAGATCACGGCGCGCGCGCTGCGCCGCGACCTGGCCTCGGACGCGCGTGAGTTCCCGCAGGATGTGCAGGAGCTCGCCGACTATTTCTCGGACACTCCGCGGCAAGCGGTTCGCGCTGTGCCAGGAGCCGGGCTTGCGCGTGCCGCTGTGGATCCTCGGGTCGAGCCTGTTCGGAGCTCAACTCGCCGCCGCATTGGGTCTACCCTTTGCGTTCGCGTCGCATTTCGCGCCCGCGCAAATGTTGCAAGCCATCGCAATCTACCGTGCCCAGTTCCAACCCTCCGCGCAACTCGCGAGGCCGTATGTCATGCTCGGCTACAACGTGTTCGCGGCCGATTCGATCCATGAGGCCCAGGTCAGGGCGACTTCCTGGCAGCAAGCATTCATCAATCTGCGCAGCGGCCGCCCTTCGCAGTTGCCACCCCCGCTCGAGGGCTATCTCGATCGCGTCGGCCCGCACGAGCGGGCGCTGCTCGACGACGTCATGTCGTGCTCGGCCATCGGCTCTCCGGACGTAGTGCAGGCGGCATTGCTCGCCTTCATCGCTCGCACCGGCGCGGACGAGTTGATGATCGCGTCGCAGATCTTCGACCACGATGCGCGCCTGCGCTCCTACGAAATCGCCGCGCAGGCATTCAAGGACGGTGTTTCGAGCAGCTAGCCCTGATTGGGCGGGCCATCAGGTCACGTCGAACGAACGCAGGAAGCGCGACCTGCACGATGTCTTGTCCAGGTACCCCGGATTATGTCCATCGCCGCGTTCGTCCGCCGTTGCCAAGGCGCTATTTGGGCTGCTCGTTGCCGTAGGTCTTGACCAGGTAGTCGACGATCGCCGGCATGTCGGCGTCGTCGATGGGCGCCTTGAATACGACCTTCATCCGCGTGACCATTGCCTCCCAGTAGGCTCTCGGCGCGGTGGGCGGCTGGTACAGCATGTATTCCGCGGAGTGGCACGCCACACAGTTGGACTGGGCTTTGGCATAACCGGGCAGCGGGCTGGCCTTGAGTGGAGGTCCCTCCATCGGCAACGTGATTGTCTTCGCGTCAACCGATGCCACAATGCCGACGGCAAGCGCGAACGCCGAAATCAGCGTCGCGATGACAGGTTTGCTGTTCATGCTCAATCTCCTCAGATCGCGGTGACCGAAACGCGCTCGACCACATTGCGCATGTAACCCGCCGGCTGCCACAGCGCCTCCATGGGTTGGCTCTGGCCAGAGCGGTTCCACGCGCGCACGCGCAGGTCGTGCGATCCCTTGTCGGGAGTGAAGGCAAAGGTGAACTCGCGGAACGAGTACCGGCCGAGGTCGTCGCCGAGCCTGGCGCCGCGCCATGTCTGACCGCCATCGATGGAATAGGCCACTTCGCGAATGCCCTGCCCGCCATCGAAGGCAATGCCGCGCACAACGGTCTGCTGCCCCGCGCGAAGCTGCGTGCCATCCTGCACCGAGGTGATGAACGAGCGCACGTTGAAGCGGCCGATCGGGCGCGTCGCGGCAGGCGTGGTGCCCGGTTCGATGCAGGCGCAGTCGTTGTCGGGTACGCGATAGGCGGGCTTCATCCAGAAGCCCTCGTAGGTCTGGTCCACGACCTCGATTTCCGACAGGTGCTTGACCCAGTACGTCCCGTAATAGCCCGGGACGATCAGCTTCACCGGATAGCCGTTGAGCATCGGGATGTCGGCGCCGTTCATCTGGTACGCAAGCATGACTTCCCCGTCCAGCGCGTGGTTCACGTCCAGCGACTTGACGAAATCGCCGCCGCCGAAGACCGCAGTGTCGAGCCCGTTGAAGGTCACCTGCTTCGCGGTATTCTTCAGTTCGGCGCGCGCCAGCACATCCTTGAGCGGAACGCCAACCCAGCGCGCGTTGCCCATCGCTCCGTTGTACAACTGTCCGCCGGTCACCCTGGGCGAGAAGAGTCCGCGGCTGTTGCCCGAGCACTGGTTGACGGCCACGTACTCGATCGCCTTGAACTGGGTGCGCAACTCGGGCAGCGTCAGCTGGAAGGGCTTGCCCGCCGCGTTGCCGCCGATCCGGATCACGAACTTGTCACCGTCGATCGTCGTCGGGATGCCGGCGTTGTGATACCGGACGAAAAACGCATCGTTCGGCGTGATCACGCCCTCGTTGAAGACCGCGAACGGCGTTTCGAGCTGCGGCGGCCGGGTCGTCAGCACGATCATCGGCCGCTTTTCGGGAAACGCGACCAAGTTTCTCCTGCCATTGACGAAAGGCAGGTCGACGGTCGTGGACTGCGCAAATGCGGCCTTGCTCAGGACGCCAAGACCCGAAGCTGCCAGCGCGCCGGCACCGCCGACGATGAGCCTGCGCCGCAGGCGATTGGTGGCGTTATCCATGGTTCCTCCCCGGGGCTCGTTGAGTAGTTGCACGCATCATCGTGCGCTTCGAATTGTGAATCTACCAACTGATTCCTACAATACGCGCCAGCCATGGCCGGGATGCGGTCCGACGGAATTTACCCGTCCAACCTCATGATTTCCGCGCCACCATGAGGAAGACCGGATAGCCGCGCTGCCGGCCATCGACCTTCTTCCGGATCTCATGGGCCGTCGAAAAGGCAGCGGACGCGAAACCGGCCTCCCGCGCCTTCGCGCCAAGCAGCGCGCGATCAAAGCCGGGATGGCCATCAAATCCCACGCCGTGGAAGGAGCCATCCTCGGCATCGAGGTCGGCAACGCATAGGACCCCGTTCGTCGCGAGCGCGGCGTGGAAACGACGCAAGATCGCATCCGTGTCCGCGATGTGGTGCAGCGTCATCAATGAATAGATGATGTCGAAGCGTTCGATCGGCAGCGGGTCGACAAGGAGGTCGAGCCTCACCGTGCGCATCGCGACGTCGTTTGTCGCGGCGATCTTGCCAGCGGCAACGGCGAGCATGCCGTCCGACACGTCTGCGAGCACGATCTGACCGAGTCGCGGGCGCAGCATGAAGGTCAGCAAGCCCGTACCACAGCCATACTCCATGGCATGCATCGCGCCGGTGAGCGGAACGCTGCCGATGATCGCGTGGGCGACGGCCTGAGCCCGTTCCGTCTTGGCCGCATCGTCGTCCCAGGTCGCCGCCCGCGCATCGAATTCGCTCATGGTCATCGAATTTCGCCTTCCAGCATGCATGAACAACGTGCGCCGCCGCCGGGCGCACGCTCGAGCAATGCGATGCCTGGGCGCCATTCGGTCGCAATTGCCCCTTGAACGTCGATGCTGTTGGTGGGCCCGGCAGGACTCGAACCTGCGACCAAGGGATTATGAGTCCCCTGCTCTAACCAACTGAGCTACGGGCCCGTGCGTGTGCCTCCGCAAAGCGGAATTCTCGCACGGCGGTGCCGCGGTCCGTAGCCTCAAGCGTTCGCCAGCGCGGAAAGCGCGCCGCGGTCGGTGATCAATATCCGTTCCCTTGCCAGGTCCACCCAGCCCTTGTCTTCGAACGCGCGCAGCAGGCGGCTGACGATCTCGCGCACGCTGCCCAGCTCGTCGGCGAGCGCCTGGTGGGTCGCGTGCACCGATTCGCCTTTGGCAAGCAGCAGCGACGCCAATCGCTGGTCGAGCTTCTGATAGGCGATGGCCTCGACCAACGACATCAGCGTGGCCAGCCGGTCGCCGAACAGGCTGAAGACATGATTGCGAAACGCTTCGTCGCTGGCGATCATGGCGTGGAAATCGGTGGGCGGCACGACCAGCAACTCGACGTCCGTTTCCGCGATGCCCGAGGCGGTGTAGTCGGAGTGACCCAGCAGGCAACTGCCCGACAACAGGCAGCTTTCGCCCGGACGAACCTTGTACAGCGGCATTTCGCGCCCATTGGGGTAGCGCTGCAGCACCTTGACCGTCCCGGACAGTACCAGCGGAAACCCGGCGCACGGAGAGTGGGCGTCGAACATCGTCGTGCCCGCCGGGACCTTGCGATGGATGCCGTGTTCGACGATCCGCGCCAGCGTCGCGGGCGCGGCCTCGGCGAGCGCCGGAAACAGCTTGCGTAGCGCGACGGCCGGAGTGGGGGGAGGCACAGTGTCCTTCAAGGCTATCCCAGCGGGCGGTTCGCGGACCGCGCCCGCTCGGCCGGATTCTACCGTGCGCCCGGACGGCCCGGGCCAATCGCCGGTTTGTGTGACGCAGGTCACAGACCCCGACGCGCGCGCCGGACTACGCTGCAAACTCTCCTACACCCCATCGGGAGTTGCATCATGAAAGCCAACGTCGGCGGCATCGATCGGGCAGTCCGCATCATCGCGGGTCTCGCGATCCTCAGCCTGTATCTTCGTACTGGAAGGACCCGGCGCGCTGGTGGGCGCTCGCGGGCCTCGTCGCTGCTCGGCACCGGGTTCATCCGCTGGTGTCCCGCCTACCTCCCGTTCGGCATCAGCAGCAGCAAGGCGCAAGTGACGCGATGAGGACTGGCTCGCCGGTCAGGCTGCGGATCCGCGCTGGCTGCTGCTCGCGCTGGCGATGTCCGCGGCCGCCCAGCGCGGCCGCCGCCACCGGGCGCCGTCGTCGCCTATCGCGACATCGATCGGATTGCCGTGGCCGAAGGCATCGTCGAGGCAGTGCGCCAGTCGACGCTGGCGGCGCAGGTGGCAGGACGGATCGTCGCCCTTCCGGTCAAGGCCGGCGACGCCGTCAAGGCAGGCCAGGTGCTGGTGCAGATCGATCCTCGCAGCGCGGTGCAGGCGGAGGCCGCAAGCGTGAGCCAGGTGCAGGAAGCGCGCGCGAATCTCGCCAACGCGAAGGCGAAGTACGACCGCAGCGTGCGGCTGTTCGCCGAGAAATTCATCAGCCAGGCGGCGCTCGACCAGGCGAAGGCCGAATACCTGGCGGCGCAGGCGCAGGGCGCGACCGCGGACGCCAACGCCGGGCAGTCGGCGACGGCAAAGAGCTATACGACGGTCGTCGCGCCCTACGACGGCGTCGTCGCGACGACCGAAGTCGAGGTCGGCGACATGGCGACGATGGGACGTCCGCTGGTCACCGTGTTCGATCCGCGCGAACTGCGCGTGGTCGCGACGGTTGTCGCAGGCCGTGCTCGCGACGGCGGACCTCGCGGCGCCGGTACGCATAGAGGTGCCGACGCGCAAGGGTGCGCTGGTCGCGCGGCGCGTCACGGTCATTCCGGTGGCCGACGCGCGTACGCACACCACGCGCATCCGCCTCGACCTGCCTGAAGCCCCGGGTCTGCTGCCCGGGCAATATGCGCGGGCGTCGCTGGTCACGGGCCGCACGCGCGCGCTGGTCGTGCCGCAGTCGGCGGTGATCAGACGCAGCGAAGTGACGGCCGTCTACGTGATCGACGCGCAGGACCGCGTCCAGCTGCGCCAGGTGCGGCTCGGCGAGTCCGCGGGCGAGGGTCTGGTCGAAGTGCTGGCCGGACTCACCAATGGCGAGCGGGTGGCGACCGAGCCGGTGCGCGCGGGCATCGAAGCGGCCAAAGCGGGTGATCAGCGGAAGTAGCGCGGGTGCCGCGCCACCACCCATTGGCGCCGCCCGTTCGAGTGAATTCAACAACCGGAGCTACACATGGCGCACATCGTGATTCTCGGTGCCGGATTGGGCGGATTGCCCTTGGCCTACGAGATGAAGCACAAGCTGAAGACAGGAGATCGGATTACGGTGGTATCCAACGCGTCGAAATTTCACTTCGTTCCTTCCAATCCCTGGATCGCGGTCAACTGGCGCAAGCGTGACGACATCGAGATCGAGCTGCAACCTCTCCTCGCCAGGCACGGCATCGCGCTGAGCACGGCAGGAGCGCGGCGCGTTCGTCCGGAACAAAATCAGGTCGAACTGGGCGATGGCACGACGATCGATTACGACATGCTCATCGTCGCGACGGGACCAAAGCTCGCATTCGACGAGATCGAGGGCCTGGGCCCGCAGGGACACACGCAGTCGATATGCCACGTCGACCATGCCGTCGCTGCCGGCAGCGCATGGGCAGCGTTCGTCGCCAATCCAGGCCCCATTGTCGTCGGCGCGGTGCAGGGCGCGTCCTGTTTCGGTCCGGCATACGAATTCGCCTTCATCATGGACACGGATTTGCGCCGCCGCAAGATTCGCGACCGCGTACCGATGACGTTCGTCACCGCGGAACCCTATATCGGTCACCTCGGCTTAGGCGGCGTCGGCGACTCGAAGACGCTGCTCGAGTCCGCGCTCCGCGAGCGGCACATCAGGTGGATCTGCAATGCCAAGGTGGCCAAGGTCGAGCCGGGTAAGGCAATCGTCATCGAGCACGACGAGAATGGCCAGCCGAAGAAGCAGCACGATCTGCCGTTTGCGTACTCGATGCTGCTGCCCGCGTTCAAGGGCATCGACGCGGTGGCCGGCATCGATGGACTCACGAACCCGCGCGGCTTCGTGCTGATCGATGCCCAGCAACGCAATCCGAGGTTCACGAACATCTATGCGGTCGGCGTCTGCGTAGCGATTCCGCCTGTCGAAGCGACTCCGGTCCCCACGGGCGCGCCGAAGACGGGCTACATGATCGAATCGATGGTGACCGCGACTGTGCAGAACATTCGCGACCAGCTCGACGGCAAGCCCCCCTCGGCGACGGCGACCTGGAACGCCGTCTGTCTAGCTGATTTCGGCGACGAAGGCGTCGCGTTCGTCGCACTCCCGCAGATTCCTCCGCGCAACGTCAACTGGTTCGCGCAGGGAAAATGGGTGCACCTGGCAAAAATTGCCTTCGAGAAATACTTCATGCGCAAGATGAAGAGGGGCACCTCCGAGCCGATCTACGAGAAGTACGTGATGAAGGCTCTCGGCATCGTCAAGCTGAAGGCTCCCTAGGCAATACATGGGCATTTCCGGCCGCATCGCCCGCTTTTTCCTCGAGTCCCGGCTGACGCCGCTGGTCGCGCTGCTGGCTTTGCTGCTGGGCGCGTTCGCGGTCGTGGTGACGCCGCGCGAGGAGGAGCCGCAGATCAACGTGACGATGGCCAACGTGCTGATCCCGTTCCCCGGCGCGTCGGCGCGCGATGTCGAAACGCTGGTCGCGATTCCCGCGGAACAGGTGATCGCGCAGATCCAGGGCCTCGACCACGTGTTCTCCGTGTCGAAGCCGGGCATGGCGGTCATCACCGCGCAGTTCAAGGTCGGCGTGCCGCGCACCGAGGCGCTGGTGAGGTTGTACGACACGATCCACTCCAACCGCGACTGGCTGCCGGCGCAGCTCAACGTCGGCGAGCCGATCGTCAAGCCGAAGGGCATCGACGACGTGCCCATCGTCACGCTGACGCTGTGGACGCCGGACGTCGCCCGCGGCGCGTACGACCTCGAGCGCGTCGCGCATGCGCTGGAGGCCGAATTGAAGCGCGTGCCCGGCACGCGCGAAGTGGCGACGATCGGCGGCCCCGGGCGCGTCCTGCGCGTGCTGCTCGACCCCGAGCGGCTCGCCGCGTTCAAGCTCGCCGCGGCCGATGTGCGGCAGGCGCTGATCGCGGCCAACACCGCGTTGCCGTCGGGATCGCTCAACGCCGACAACCGCACCGTCGACGTCGAGACCGGACAGTTCCTGGCCGACGCGAAGGACGTGGCCTCGCTCGTCGTCGGCGTGTCGGGCGCCAACCCGGTGTATCTGTCGGACGTCGCGCGCATCGTCGACGGTCCGCCTACGCCTGCGCGCTACGTCTGGTTTGGCACGGGTCCCGGCGCGGCGACCAAAGGCATCGGCGCGACCGGCGAGTTTCCGGCGGTGACGCTGACGGTGACCAAGAAGCCTGGCGAGAACGCCGTCGACGTAGCCGAGCGCGTCGTCGCGCGCGTCGAGGAACTGCGCAACACCGTGATTCCGCAGGGTGTCGAAGCAACCGTGACGCGCAATTACGGCGAAACCGCCAACGACAAGGCGCAGAAGCTGATCCAGAAGCTGATTTTCGCCACGCTGTCGGTGGTCGCGCTGGTATTCGTCACGCTCGGCCGGCGCGAGGCGGTGATCGTGGGCGCGGCGGTGATCCTCACGCTGTCGGCGACGCTGTTCGCCTCCTGGGCGTGGGGCTTCACGCTCAACCGCGTCTCGCTGTTCGCGCTGATCTTCTCCATCGGCATCCTCGTCGACGACGCCATCGTCGTCGTCGAGAACATTCACCGGCACCGACTGCTCACGCCCGAAGCGCCGCTCGCGGAACTGATACCGGTGGCGGTCGACGAAGTCGGCGGACCGACGATCCTCGCCACGCTGACGGTGATTGCCGCGCTGCTGCCGATGGCCTTCGTCAGCGGGCTCATGGGTCCGTACATGGGCCCAATCCCGATCAATGCCAGCATGGGCATGCTGATCTCGCTGGCGATCGCGTTCACGGTGACACCGTGGCTGGCGCTGCGGCTGGCGCGAAGCGGGCCGGCACCGGCGCACGGCGTCTCGAAACTCGACGCCGGGCTGGCGCGTGGTTTCACGCGGCTACTGTCGCCGTTCCTTGACGCGCACGCCGGACGCCGCAACCGGCGCTGGCTGTGGGCCGGCATCGTCGCGGCGATACTGCTGTCGCTTCTGCTCGCCGTCGTGCAGTGGGTGGTGCTGAAGATGCTGCCATTCGACAACAAATCGGAATTCCAGGTCGTCGTCGACATGCCGGCGGGCACGCCGGTGGAGAACACTGCCGCCGCGCTGCGCGCGCTGGGCACGTACATGGGCACGATTCCCGAGGTGACCGACTACCAGGGCTATGCAGGCACGGCCACGCCGATCAACTTCAACGGCCTGGTGCGGCAGTATTACCTGCGGCAGGCGCCGGAGAATGGCGACCTGCAGGTCAACCTGGTCGACAAGCATCACCGTGACCGCAAGAGCCACGAAATCGCCGCAGCGGTGCGGCCCGAACTCGCTCGCATCGGCGCGGCACTCGGGGCCAAGGTCAAGGTGGTGGAAGTGCCGCCCGGCCCGCCGGTGCTCTCGCCGCTCGTCGCAGAGGTCTACGGTCCCGACGAGGCCGGCCGCCACGCCGTTGCCAAACGCATCCGTGCCGAGTTCGCCGGCAACGCCGACATCGTCGGTGTCGACGATTCCATCGAAGACAATGCGCCCAAGTTCTCGGTGCGCATCGACCAGGCGCGCGCGGCGACGCTGGGCGTCGCGGCGGCGGACGTCGTGGCCGCGATGCGCATGGCGCTGGATGGCGAGGACGTGACGATGCTGCGCGACGGCGACGCCAAGTACGGCGTGCCGGTGCGGCTTACGCTGCCGCCGGAACGGCAGGCCAAGTTGGACGGCCTGCTGGGCATGAAGGTGCGCTCGAGCGAAGGCACGCTGGTGCCGCTGTCCGAAGTGGTGCAGGTGCGGTCCGTAGAACGCGACCGCACGATCTACCACAAGGACCTGCTGCCTCTCACCTACGTCATCGGCGACGTTTCGGGCAAGGTCGACAGCCCGCTCTACGGCATGTTCGCGGTGCGGGGCGCGCTGGCGGGCGCCGCGTTGCCGGAGGGCGGCCGCCTCGGCGAATATTTCATCAGCCAGCCATCCGATCCGTATCGCCAGTACGCGCTCAAGTGGGATGGCGAGTGGCAGATCACGTACGAGACGTTCCGCGACATGGGCCTGGCCTACGCCGTCGGCCTTGTGCTGATCTACCTGCTCGTCGTCGCCCAGTTCGGCTCGTATCTGACGCCGCTCGTCATCATGGCGCCGATTCCGCTGACGATCATCGGTGTCATGCCGGGCCATGCCTTGCTGCAGTCGCAGTTCACCGCGACGTCGATGATCGGCATGATCGCGCTGGCCGGCATCATCGTCCGCAATTCCATCCTGCTGGTCGATTTCATCAATCTGCAGAGCGAGCGGGGCGTGCCGTTCGCGCAGGCCGTGGTCGATTCCGCCGCGGCGCGCGCCAAGCCCATCGCGCTGACCGGCCTCGCGGCCATGCTCGGCGCGCTGTTCATCCTCGACGATCCGATCTTCAACGGCCTCGCGATATCGCTTATCTTCGGCATCCTGGTGTCGACGCTGCTCACGCTGGTTGTCATCCCTGTCCTGTATTACGCCGTCAACCGCAGGCGCTTTACCTAAACATTCACAACCTGGAGAACCTCGATGGATACCAACCGCATGGTCCGCATCTTCGCCGGCGCCTTCGTCCTGCTTTCGCTGGCGCTCGGCGCCCCGGCGAGCCCTTTCTTCGTCAACTCGAACTGGCTGTGGTTCACCACGTTCGTCGGCGCCAACCTGTTCCAGAGCGGCTTCAGCCGGTTCTGTCCGCTGGAGATCGTGCTGAAGCGCCTCGGCGTACGAGCGGCGTGATCGTGTGGGCGCATTTGCGAATGACAGACGACGAAAGGCCAGGATCATGACCAAGGATTACAAGGAGCGCACGCAACGGGTTTCCGGATCGCTGCGCAAGTTTCGCGCGGACATGCCGGAGGTAATGAAGGGATTCAACGACCTTGCCCGTTCGGCCCTGCAGGACGGCGTTCTCGATCACAAGACCAAGGAGCTGATCGCGCTTTGCCTGGGTGTCGCCGGACATTGCGACGCCTGCATCGGGTTCCACATGCAAGCGCTGGTCAAGGCCGGCGCGACGAAGGCCGAAATCGAGGAAGCGTTGGCGGTTGCGGTCTACATGGGCGGCGGCCCGTCGCTGATGTACGCCGCCGACGCGCTGACAGCTTTCGAACAGATGCTGCCGCCGAGCTAGCAAGGCAGAGTTTCCGGAAGCGTGTTGCACGCGGCCTTTCGGCGCCGTGCCGGGTGAAGTAGACTCGGACACGTTCGTCTGTTTCTCCGCTGAATATTCGTGCAGCATTACCTCCACCCGTTGCTGATGCCGAAGTCCGTCGCGCTGGTGGGCGCGTCGGACCGGCCGGGCTCGCTCGGGCGCAGCGTGTTCGAGAACCTGCGCGGGGGCGCATTCAAAGGCGAAATCTACGCGGTCAATCCGCGGCACCGCCGCGTTTCCGGGCAGCGTTCCTATGCGAGCGTTTCGGCGATCGGCAAGCCGATCGATCTCGTCGTGATCACCGCGACGGCGGCCGCCGTCCCGGGACTCCTGGGCGCGATGACTGCCCCCGTCCGCGCCGCTGTCGTCATGTCCACGCCGGACGCGACCGACGTCGCGGGCGCGCGTGCATGGCGGCGCGATGTTTCGGCAGCGGCCAAGAAGCGGAATATCCGCGTGGTCGGTCCCGGGGCCTTCGGGATCATTCGCGCCGACATGGGACTCAACGCGACGTTTGGCACGACCCCGACGTTGCGCCGGCCGCCTCGCGCTGGTGTCCCAGTCCGGCGCGGTATGCACGGCCATGCTCGACTTTGCCGCGCCCATGCACATCGGCTTCTCGTCGGTGCTCTCGCTGGGCGGCGCCGTCGACGTGAGCTTCGGCGAACTGCTCGACGCGCTCGTGCAGGATGTCGCGACCGACGGCATCCTCCTCTACGTCGAGTCGGTCGGCGACGCACGCGCATTCATGTCTGCGTTGCGCGCCGCGGCGCGCATCAAGCCGGTCGTGGTGCTGAAGGCGGGCCGGTCGCTCGAGGCGATGCGTGACCCGGACGGCGACGACGACATCGCGCCGATGCCGGATACGGTGTTCAACGCCGCGCTGCAGCGTGCCGGCACCGTGCGCGTGCGCACGTACACGCAACTGTTCGCCGCCGCGCGCATCCTGGCGATGGGCAAGATTCCCGGCGGCAACCGCCTCGCCATTGTTTCCAACGGGCGCGGACCCGGACTGCTCGCCGCGGACAGCGCCGTGGCTTCCGGTGTCACGCTCGCCAGCCTCGATCCCGAGACGGTCCAGGCACTGGATGCCCTTCTGCCGAAGGAAATCGTGCGCGCCAATCCGGTCGACGTGCGCGCCGACGCGCCGCCGGCGAGGCTCGCGGCCGCGGTCGCGGCCACGCTGTCGGATCCCCAGGTCGACGCGGTGCTCGCGTTGCACGTGACGCGGCCGATCACGCCCGCGCTCGACGCCGCACACGCCGTGGCGGCGGTCGCGCGCGGGTCGCCGAAGCCCGTGCTGGCTTCGTGGCTGGGCGCGCTCGACCGGCAGGACGTCCACGACGCGCTGGAGGCGGGCGGTATCGCCAACTTCTATACGCCGGAGAACGCGGTGGAGGCACTGTCGTTTCTGGCCGCCTATCGCCGGAATCAGGAATGGCTGCTCGAGGTGCCGCCGCCGCAGGCCGATCCGGAGCCTCCCGACCTTGCGACGGCGGAGCGCATCCTCGCGCAGGTCACGCCGCTGGGCCGCAGGTCACTGCCGCTGATGGATACCCAGGCGCTGCTCGCTGCGTTCGGCATCGCGCTGCCGCCGCTGGCGGCTGTCGACACGCTGGCCGAAGCGCACGCCGCGGCCCGCAAGCTGCGCTATCCGGTTCGGTTGGCACTGGACTTCGACGGACCCGCGCTGCCGGCGTCGCGCGGCGGCATTCGCAGTGGGCGCGCGCTGGCGCGTGCCTACGGCGAATTGAGCCACGCGATTTCGGCGAAGCAGCGCGCCAACTGGAGCGGCGGCGTGGTCGTGCAGCACGACCTCACGACCTACGAAGGCATCCAGACTGCCATCTCGGTTTCGACGGATGCCGTATTCGGACCGGTCAGTCGCGTTCGGCGCCAGCGAACGCATGGCGGTCGCGCACGTGACGCGCGCGGTAATGCTTCCGCCGCTCAATCACCGCCTCGCGCGCGATTTCATCGCTGCGGCCTCGTTGCGGCACGTGCCTCCGACCGAGGCGCTGATCGATGCTGCTGCTGCGCGTCTCGGCGCTGGTGTGCGCGCTGCCGTGGGTGTGCGAACTGGTGCTCGACCCGATCATCGTCACCGCGGAGCGCGCGGAAATCGTCGGCGCGCGGCTGGTCGTCGATCCCAAGCGCAAGGCGGGCCCCGGCTTCCGGCACATGGCGATCCATCCGTATCCGACCGCACTCGCGTCGGAATGGGTCGCCAAGGACGGAACCCGGATCGACGTGCGCGCGGTGCGGCCCGAGGACGCGGAACTGGAACGCGACTTCGTTGCGTCGCTGTCGGAGCAGACGCGCTACTTCCGGTTCTTCTACCGGCTGCACCAGCTGACGCCGGCCATGCTGGTGCGCTTCACGCAGGTCGACTACGACCGTGAGATGGCGCTGCTGGCGCTTACCGCGGACCCTGCGTCGCCGACCGGGCACAAGATCGTGGGCGTCGCGCGCTACATCGCCAATTACGACGGCGAAAGCGCGGAGTTCGCCGTGGTCGTCACCGACACCTGGCAGGGTCGCGGCATCGGCCGGATGCTGATGGAGCGGCTCATCGCCTGCGCCAAGCGGCGCGGATTGAAGCGCCTGGAAGGTGTCGTGCTGCGCGCGAACCGGGGAATGCTGAAGTTTTCCGAGCAACTCGGTTTCGAAGTCCGCGAAGACACGGAGGAGCCGGAACAGGTCACGGTCGTGCTGCCGCTTTCCTGACTGTCGTGTGCGCGCGATCCACCGCGACGGCCGCGCGATTGCCTCGGCTGCCGGAATAATCTAGATTGCGCCTGTGTTAGGAGGTAGTCGCCACGAGCCGCGGATTGACGGTGAGGGCGCGTCATCGGAGGAGTGCAATGAACGTTCGATTCTCAGGAAGCATGGCGTCCGCGGCGATGCTTGCCGTGGTGTTGGCCGGTTGCGCGACGAGCACGCCGCAAAGCGGCCCCAGCTTTTTCGTCACCAGCCAGGGCGGCGGCAAGGGTGCCGATTTCGGCGGCCTTGCGGGCGCGGACAAGCATTGCCAGACGCTCGCCGCAGCGGTCGGGCTGGGCGACCGGACTTGGCGCGCCTATCTGAGCGCGTCGGCGGCCGGGTCGACGCCGGCGGTCAATGCGAAGGACCGGATCGGCACCGGACCGTGGAGGAACGTGAAAGGCGTCGTCGTCGCCACCAACGTGGACGAGCTGCACGCCGACAACAACCTCACCAAGCAGACGTCGCTGACCGAAAAGGGCGCCGTGGTGAACGGTCGCGGCGACACGCCCAACCAGCACGACGTGCTGACCGGCACGCAGCGCGAACGGCACCGCGTTCCCGCGGCACCGACGACAAGACCTGCGGCAACTGGACCAAGAGTGGCGACGGGCTCGGCCATCGTCGGGCATATCGACCGGGACGGACTGCCAACCGGATCCCATCGCCGTGCGCTACGTCGTGGAACTCGTCGCACGCGACCGCGGCTGCAGCGACGATGCGCTGAGTCAGACCGGTGGTGCCGGATTGTTGTACTGCTTCGCCGTGAAATAGTCGGCTTCCATGCATAAGCAAAACGCCCCGGGTTTGCCGGGGCGTTTTGTCATTTGCAGATGAACTGTTACTCGCCTTCGAGGAAGCTCCGCAGCTTCTCGCTGCGCGACGGATGCCGCAGCTTGCGCAGCGCCTTGGCCTCGATCTGGCGGATCCGCTCGCGCGTGACGTCGAACTGCTTGCCGACCTCCTCCAGCGTGTGGTCGGTGTTCATCTCGATGCCGAAGCGCATGCGCAGCACCTTCGCTTCGCGCGGCGTCAGCGTGTCGAGGATGTCCTTGCACACGTCGCGCAACGACGCGTTGACCGCGGCATCGGAAGGCGCCACCGTCGACTGGTCCTCGATGAAGTCGCCCAGGTGCGAGTCGTCGTCGTCGCCGATCGGCGTCTCCATCGAGATCGGCTCCTTGCTGATCTTGAGGATCTTGCGGATCTTCTCCTCCGGCATCTCCATCTTCTCGGCGAGCGTCGCCGGATCGGGCTCCTGCCCCGTCTCCTGCAGGATCTGCCGCGAGATGCGGTTCATCTTGTTGATCGTCTCGATCATGTGCACCGGGATGCGGATCGTGCGCGCCTGGTCGGCGATCGAGCGCGTGATCGCCTGCCGGATCCACCACGTGGCATAGGTCGAGAACTTGTAGCCGCGGCGATATTCGAACTTGTCCACGGCCTTCATCAGGCCGATGTTGCCTTCCTGGATCAGGTCGAGGAACTGCAGGCCGCGGTTCGTGTACTTCTTGGCGATCGAGATCACGAGGCGCAGGTTGGCCTCGGTCATCTCGCGCTTGGCCTTGCGCGCCTTGGCCTCGCCCGTGGACATCTGCTTGTTGATGTCCTTCAGGTCCTTCAACGGGATCATCACGCGCACCTGCAGGTCGAGGAGCTTCTGCTGCTGCTCGACGATCGCCTGCCGGTACCGGGCGAGCTGTTCGCTGTAGTTGTGGTGCGCGGCGACCTCGCGGTCGATCCAGCGCAGGCTGGTCTCGTTGGCGGGGAACGCCTTGATGAAATCCGGGCGCGGCATGCCGCCCTTGTTCACGACGAGGTCCTGGATCTTGCGCTCGATCTGGCGGATGTTGTCGACCTCGGTGCGCACGGAGTCGCACAGCCTCTCGACCATGCGCGCCGCGAAGCGGATCTGCATCAGCTCCGCCGAGATCTTCTTCTGGTGCTCGAAGTACTTGGGCGCCTTGTGGCCGTCCTTGGTGAGCACCACCAGCATCCGCGCGAAGTGCTTGCGGATGGCCAGGAATTTTTCCATCGACGCGACCTTGAGCCGCTCGAGATTCTCGCTGGCGAGCTTGCCGGCGTCGGCCTCGTCTTCCTCGGTTTCCTCGTCGTCGTTCTCGTTGACCGGCGCCAGCTCTTCCTTGAAGTCCATCAGGCCGTCGACCAGGTCGTCGATCTTGAGCTCGTCCTTCTCGATCTTGCCGGCCAGGTCGAGGATCTGCGCGACCGTCATCGGGCACGCCGAGATCGCCATGATCATGTGCTTCAGGCCTTCCTCGATGCGCTTGGCGATTTCGATTTCGCCTTCGCGCGTGAGGAGTTCGACCGAGCCCATCTCGCGCATGTACATGCGGACGGGGTCGGTCGTGCGGCCGAATTCGGAATCGAGCGTCGACGCGGCGGCTTCGGCTTCTTCCTCGACGTCCTCCGCGGGCACCGTGGCCGGCGCCTCGGACATCAGCAGCGTTTCGGCGTCGGGGGCCTCGTCGTAGACCAGGATGCCCATGTCGCCGATCATCGAGATCACGCCCTCGATCTGCTCGGCATCCAGGATGTCGTCCGGCAGGTGGTCGTTGATTTCGGCGTAGGTGAGGTAGCCGCGCTCCTTGCCCAGGACGATCAGCGTCTTCAGGCGGCGCTTGCGGGCTTCGACGTCGGCGGGCGTGAGAACGCGCGGCGCGATTTCGGCGTGGCGGCCGTTCTTGCCCTTCTTCGACGCGGCGTCTTCCGCGCGCTTGCCGGCGAGCTTGGCGGCGATTTCGCCCGGCGTGGGCTTGTGGGCCGGCGCGGCGGCACCCTTGCCGGCAGCGGCCGGCGTACCTTTGCCGGCGGCGACCGGCGTTCCCTTGCCAGCGGCGACCGGCGCTCCCTTGCCGGCGGCGACCGGCGCGCCCTTGCCGGCGGCGACCGGCGTTCCCTTCGCGCCTGCAGGGCGCCCTTGACCGCGCTCGTCTGCTTTTGCGCGGGTTTGACGGGACGGGCAGCTTGCCGACGAGCTTGGGCGTCGGCTTGGTTGCGACTGCCTTTGCGTTCTTCGGGTGCTTTGGGGCTGCGACCTTCGCGGCGGCTTTGCCCTTCGCCGTGGACTTGGCTGCGACCTTGAGTTTGGGCGCGGACTTCTTGGCGACCTTGGCAACCGGCTTGCGCGCCGGCTTCTTCGGCGCGGCCTTCCGGCTGGCGGAATGCGATGTCTTCTTTGCGGCCGGCTTGGCCTGGACGTCTTGCGTGACTTGGCCGCGGGCTTGCCCTTCGGCTTGGCGGCCTTCTTCGCGGCCGGCTTGGCCGCGCGCGGCTTGGACTTGGGCTTCACCTTGGATTTCGCGGGCGTCTTGCGGGTGGGCTTGGCGGGCTTCTTGACCATGGTCATCCTTGATGGAAACGGCTGCCGGCGGGGCGTGGGCGGTCACGCATCCGCGCTTCCCGTGACTCCGGCGTCTCCTACAGATGGGGCCGAATCGGGAAAACCTCAAATAATACCACGAGTTGAACCCTTCGGCCGGGCTAAAACGCATCCTCGGACGGGTTCGTTCCCGGCCCGCCGGGCGGTCGACTTGCCGGACATAGTCCAGCTGGCGCAGCCGCTGGACCTCCTCGGCGGTCTGGCCGCCCTCGGCGGGCGCAGGTGCCGCGGTGCCGCTGCGGCGCGCCTGCTGCCACCAGTGCTCGAGACCTTCGCGGACATTCGCCTCGGTCATTTCCAGCGTAAGGCCGTGGTCTTCCGCCATCGCCAGGACGCTCGCCAGCATGGCCTCGTGCGGCGAATCGGCAAAGTGTTGGAGGACCCCCGCCGCGGATAGTTCGCCCTCGGCCGTCGCGCAATGGTCGACCAGCGCGACCAGCGTCGCGCTATCGGGCGTGCCGTCGTCGGGCCTGGGAAATTCGAGCGACACGCGCCAGGACCGGCTGCAGCAGCAACCCCTGGATGAGTTCGCGCGTCAGCGACGGCGGTCGCCGCACGTTCGACGCGGAAACCGGCGCCGCGTGGCGCCTGCCGGCTGTCGTCGCGCGACGCACGCGGCGCCTGGCCGGAGGTTGCCGCGGGACCGGGCAGGTTGAGCAATCCGCGCAATTCCGTTTCCGGCAGGCCCGAGAGTTCCGACAGGCGCCGGCGCAGGATCGCCGCCAGCACCGGCGCGTTGATCTCCGCCAAGTGCGGGCGCGCCGCGGCGACCAGCGCGGCCCGGCCCTCGGCCGACGTCGGCGGATGCCGCGCGGACAGTTCCGCGAGCAGGAATTCGGACAACGGCACGGCAGCTTCCTGCGCCTTCTCGAACGCCGCGCGGCCGCGCTTGCGCACGTAGTCGTCCGGGTCCTCGCCGTCGGGCAGGAACAGGAACACCGCATTCTTGCCGTCGGCCAGCACGGGCAGCGTGTTCTCCAGCGCGCGCCACGCTGCCTTGCGGCCCGCGTTGTCGCCGTCGAAGCAGAACACGACGGTGTCGGTCAGGCGGAACAGCTTCTGCACGTGCGTCGGCGTGGTGGCGGTGCCGAGCGTCGCGACGGCGTACTCGATGCCGTGCTGCGCCAACGCCACCACGTCCATGTAGCCCTCGACGACGACGACGCGGCCGGCATCGCGGATGGCATTGCGCGCAAGATACAGTCCGTAGAGTTCGCGGCCCTTGGAGAACACCGGCGTTTCCGGCGAATTGAGGTACTTGGGTTCGCCGTCGCCCATCACGCGGCCGCCGAAGCCGATCACGCGGCCGCGGCTGTCGTGGATCGGGAACATCACGCGATCGCGGAAGCGGTCGTAGCGCTTGCCGCCGTCGCCGTTGATCACGAGGCCGGCGGCATCGAGCTCCGGCGCGTCGTACTTGGGAAACACCGCCTCGAGCCCCTGCCATGCGTCCGGCGCATAGCCGATGCCGAAGCGCGCGGCGACTTCGCCGGTGAGGCCGCGGCTCTTGAGGTAGTCGATCGCGCGCGGCGCGTCCTTCAACTGCGAGCGATAGAACTTGGCCGCGGCGAGCAGGATTTCATTCAGGTCCTGCGCCTCGTCGCGCTTCTCGCGCTCGCCCGGGCGCTCGACGCGCGGCACTTCCATGCCGGCATCGCGCGCGAGTTCCTCGACGGCATCGGGAAACGCCTTGCCGCCGTATTCCATCAGGAAGCCGACTGCGGTGCCGTGGGCGCCGCAGCCGAAGCAATGGTAGAACTGCTTGCCCGGGCTGACCGAGAACGACGGCGTCTTCTCGCTGTGGAAGGGGCAGCACGCGACGTAGTTCGCGCCCGCTTTCTTCAGCGGCACGTAGCGGTCGATGACCTCGACGATGTCCACCCGCGACAGCAGCGTCTGGATGAAATCGGTGGGGATCATTGATCAGGGGAAGTGCGTCGGAACCTGTCGATTATAGGCGCGCGAAAACGCCGCAATATCCTCCGGCGACGCTAGGCGAGCTTGGCCTTGACCTTGGCCGAAACCGCGGTCATGTCGGCGCGGCCGGCCAGCTTCGGCTTCAGCTGCGCCATCACCTTGCCCATGCCGGCAGGTCCGGTCGGCGCGCCCTTGGCCACCGCCGCGGCGATGGCCGCATCGATTTCCGCCTCAATTTCCACATCCGTCAGCTGCTGCGGCATGTACGCCTGCAGCACCGTCACTTCGGCCCGTTCCAGGTCCGCCAGGTCCTGCCGCTTGCCCGCTTCGAACTGCGTGATCGAATCGCGCCGCTGCTTCACCATCTTGTCGATGATGACCGCGACATCGGCGTCGGTCATGTCGCGGCGCTCGTCGACCTCGCGCTGCTTGATCGCCGCCAGCAGGAGACGGATCGTCGACAGGCGCGCCGTGTCCTTCGCGCGCATCGCGATCTTCATGTCCTCGGTGATCCGGGTCTTGAGCGTCATTTCGGGGGCTCCAATGCAAAAGGGGCGAATCGCTTCGCCCCTGCTGCGCCAATCAACGGATGTGAACGCCTAGAACAGCTTGGGCGGCAGCTGCTGGCTGCGGATGCGCTTGTAGTGACGCTTCACGGCGGCGGCCTTCTTGCGCTTGCGCTCGGCCGTGGGCTTTTCGTAGAACTCGCGGGCGCGCAGTTCCGTAAGCAGTCCCGTCTTCTCGATGGTGCGCTTGAAACGGCGAAGCGCTGCCTCGAAGGGCTCGTTGTCGCGGACGCGTACGCTGGGCATGGCTGGTGAATCCCTGAAGTTTCGTTAAATGGGTACCGGAGAAATCGGTAGCCCATAACTATAGCCGATCGCGGGGAAACCTGCAACCCCCTGTATGATTTCACTTTTCCTTCGCGTTCCCGCTAATGCGCGTCCTCGGCATAGAGACCTCCTGCGACGAGACCGGCGTGGCCGTGTACGACACGGAACGCGGGCTTCTCGCGCAAAAGCTGCACTCGCAGGTGGCGATGCACGAGGCTTATGGCGGGGTCGTGCCCGAATTGGCGTCGCGCGACCACGTGCGCCGCGTGGTCCCGCTCGCGAAACAGGCGCTCGATTCGGCAGGGCTGGCGTTGAGCGACCTGGATGGCGTCGCGTACACGCGCGGGCCGGGACTCGCCGGCGCCCTGCTGGTCGGTGCCAGCGTCGCCCGGGCGCTCGCCTATGCGCTGGACAAACCGGCGATCGGCGTCCATCACCTGGAGGGACACCTGCTGTCGCCACTCCTTTCCGATCCGAGGCCGGAATTTCCGTTCGTCGCGTTGCTGGTTTCCGGCGGCCACAGCCAGCTGTTCGAGGTCAACGGCGTGGGTCGCTATCGGCTGCTCGGCGATACGCAGGACGACGCGGCGGGCGAGGCCTTCGACAAGACGGCGAAGCTGCTCGGCTTGCCTTACCCCGGTGGGCCGGCTTTGGCGGCGCTGGCGGAGCGGGGAACACCCGGTGCAGTCAAGCTGCCGCGGCCGATGCAGCATTCGGACGATCTCGACTTCAGCTTCTCCGGCCTCAAGACGGCCGTGCTCACGCTGGCGCGCCGCGAGGCCGGCGATGCGCCGCCGTCGTCGCTTCCCGAATCGCGCAAAGCCGACATCGCGCGTGAGTTCCAGGCCGCCGTCGTCGATGTTCTGGCGGCGAAGTCCATCGCCGCGCTCGACGCGACCGGCCTGCGCACGCTTGTGGTGGCGGGCGGGGTTGGCGCGAATCGCGAACTGCGCGCGCGTCTCGGACGTGAAGCGAAGGCGAGGGGCGGCGACGTGTACTTCCCGGAACTCGTCTATTGCACGGACAACGGCGCCATGATCGCGCTGGTGGGCGCGCTGCGGTTAGGCGCTGCGCAGGACGACGATCTCGGATTCTCGATCAGGCCGCGCTGGGAACTGGCTTCACTGGCCGCGCCATGATCAGCGCGCATGCGACGCGCTACCGGCCGATGGGTTTTTCCCGGCCTTCCATGAGCTGGCGGATGTTGACGCGGTGGCGCCAGAACAGCAGCGCGGCAATCGGGACCAGCACCCACGCCGTCAGCGAGTTGCCGAAGAAATAGAACCCGCCCAGAGGCATCAGCGCCGCCGCCGTGAGCGCCGCGAGCGAGGAAATCCTGAAGCCGATGGCCATTGCCGACCAGATCACCATCAGCGCCAGGCCAAGCGGCCAGTGCAGCGCGTACACGATGCCGGCCGCAGTGGACACGCCTTTGCCGCCGGCGAAGTGGTGGAACACCGGATACAGGTGCCCGATGAACACGGCCAGCGCCGCGGCCGGAACGACCCATGCGGGCACGCCGAATTCGCGCGCCGCCACGCCGGCCAGGAACACGGCGAGCCATCCCTTGACGCCGTCGCCGACGAGTGTGAGCAACGCGGCCGCCTTGTTGCCCGTGCGCAGCACGTTGGTGGCGCCGGGGTTGCCGGAGCCGTACTCGTGCGGATCGGGAAGATTGAAGGCGCGGCTGACGACCACCGCAAATGAAACCGACCCCAGCAGGTACGCGGCGACGACGATGAGTGCGGCTGAGGTCACGATCGGCTTGAGGTTAGAATCGGGGCCAATTCTAGCGCAATGGCAACGTGGCGTTGTCCGTTTGCGTTCCCTGGTGCAGCGACTCGCCGACGGCGGACAATGAACAAGATATTCATCAACGACCTGCGGCTGGAGACGCGCATCGGCGTCTACGACTGGGAGCGGCATCTGCCGCAGACCATTCGTCTCGACCTCGAGATCGCGCTGCCTTCGGACAAGCCGTTCGTGTCCGGCAAGCTGGAGGACGCGCTCGACTACGCGGCGATCGTCGCGCGCATCAAGACCTTCGCGAAGGACAATCCGCATCCGCTGCTGGAGCGGTTCGCCGAAGCGGTCGCGCAGATCGTCCTGACGGAATTCGGCGCGCCCGGATTGCGGCTGCGCGTCGCCAAGCTGGCGCCGCTGCCCGGCGTCAAGGAAATCGGCATCGAAATCGAGCGGACGCGCTGACGCGGCGGCGACGCAGATCTGCGTCGCCGCACCGGACTAGCCGCGCGGGTGGTGCTGCGCGTGCAGCTGCTTCAAGCGTTCCCGCGCCACGTGCGTGTAGATCGTCGTCGTCGTGATGTCGGCGTGTCCGAGCAGCAGTTGCACGACGCGCAGATCGGCGCCGTGATTGAGCAGGTGGGTGGCGAACGCATGCCGCAGCACGTGCGGCGACAGCGCGCGCCGGCGCGATGGCGGATTTCAGCGCATAGCGCTTGATCAGCGCCCAGAACGCCTGGCGCGTGAGCGGCGTGTGCCGATTCGTCAGGAACATGCATTCGCTCTTGCGCTCGCCCGCCAGCGCCGGCCGCGCCTCCTTGACATAGCGCTGCAGCCATTCCACCGCTTCGTCGCCCAGCGGAACCAGCCGCTCCTTGCTGCCCTTGCCGACGACGCGCACGACGCCCATGTCCATGGAAACCTGCGTCATGCGCAGCCCGACGAGTTCCGAAACGCGCAGGCCGGTGGCATAGAGCGTTTCCAGCATCGCGCGGTCGCGCAGGCCCAGCGTGGTTTCGGTGGCGGGTGCCGCGAGCAGCGCTTCCACCTGCGCCTCCGACAGGAGCTTGGGCAGGCGGCGCGGCTGCTTCGGCGAGCGCACGCGCGCGGTGGGATCTTCGCGCACGGCCGCGCGTTCGAGCTGCAACCGGTAGAAGCGGCGCAACGCGGACAGGCGGCGCGCGACCGACGTCGCCTTGGCCTTGGCGCGGAACTGGTCGGCCAGCCAGCCTTCGACGTCGCCGCGGTCCGCGGCGAGCAATTCGCGCGGGGCCAGCCACGCGGCCCAGGCCTGGAGGTCGCGGCGGTAGCTCGACAGCGACGACGCGGCGAGGCCGTCCTGCAGCCAGAGCTGGTCGCAGAACGCGTCGATGAGATCCGCGGAATTGGCCATGACGCCCGTTATACCGCAGCGGCGGCCATGTCAGGCGGCGAAGCGGACGCCCTCGTGCGCGAGCAGCCAGCGCTTGATCGCGATGGGGTCGCCGTCGCCCGCGTGCATGAAGCCGCCGAGCGCACCGTTCGCGCCGACGACGCGATGGCAGGGAATGATGAGGGGGATCGGGTTGTCGCCGCACGCCTGTCCGACGGCGCGCGGCGCCGAACCGACGAGCCGCGCGACGTCGCCGTAGGTGCGGGACTGGCCGCGCGGAATGGCCAGCAACGCCGCCCAGACACGCTGCCGGAAGGGCGTCCCGACAGGTGCGAGCGCGACGCTGAAGCGAAAGTCGGGATCCTCCAGCCAGCGCGCGATTTCATGCGCCGCCTGCTCGGCGACGCGATCGCCGGGTGCGGCCGCAGGTTCGCTTAGCGGAAGGTACTGCAGCGACGTCAGCGCGCTGCCGTTGGTGCGCAGCCCGAGCACCGCGAAGGGCGTCGCGAGCTTGGCGGCGAAGACGGGCGCACGGGTGGACGCACTGAGGGACGCGTTCATGCGGTCGTGCGCGCTCATCCGCCCAGTTTCATGTGCGCCGGCAGCCACAGGATGATCTGCGGCCAGATCCACACCAGGCGACGGCCACGCACATCAGCACGAACATCGGGATCGCCTGGCGCGCGATCCACGTGATCTGGCGATTGGTCATGCCCTGCAGCACGAACAGGTTGAAGCCGACGGGCGGCGTGATCTGCGCCATCTCGACCACCAGCACGATGAAGATGCCGAACCAGACGAGGTCGATATGCGCGGCCTCCACCGTCGGCAGGATGACGCCCATCGTCAGCACGACCATCGAAATGCCGTCGAGAAAGCAGCCCAGCACGATGTAGAACAGCGTCAGCGCGACGATCAGCGCGACGGAGGACAGGCCCAGCGACCCGATCCACTCGGCCAGGTGCCGCGGCAGGCCGATGTAACCCATGGCGATGGTCAGGAACGCGGCGCCGGAGAGGATCAGCGCGATCATGCAGTAAAGCCGCGTCGCGCCCATCAGGCTGTCGCCGAACGTCCTGCGGTTGAGCGAACCCTGCACCGCGGACAGCACGAGCGAACCCACGACGCCGAACGCCGCGGCCTCGGTGGCCGTCGCGACGCCGACGTAGATCGAGCCCAACACCGCGGCGATCAACAGCACGACCGGGATCAGATGGCGCGACGCGTGGAACTTCTGCGCGATCGTCGTCCGCTCGGCGATGACGGGAATCTTGCCGGGATTCAGCAGCGCCCACACCACGATGTAGCCGGAGAACAGCGCGGCGAGCAGGACGCCGGGGATCACGCCGGCGATGAACAGTTCCGCGATGGACACGTTGGCGGTGACGCCGTAGACGATCATGATGATCGACGGCGGGATCAGCAGGCCCAGCGTGCCGGCGCCCGCGAGCGTGCCGATCGTGATGGCCTCGGGGTAGCCGCGCGCCGAAAGTTCGGGCAGCGTCATCTTGCCGATGGTCGCGCAGGTCGCCGCCGACGAGCCCGACACCGCCGCGAAGATCGTGCAGCCGATGATGTTCGTGTGCAGCAGGCGACCCGGCACGCGCTCGAGCCACGGCGCCAGTCCCTTGAACATGTCCTCGGAGAGCCGCGTGCGGAACAGGATCTCGCCCATCCACACGAACAGCGGCAACGCCGTCAGCGTCCACGACGACGCGCTGCCCCAGATGGTGACCGCCATCGCGTCGCCGGCGGGACGCGACGAGAACAGCTCCATGCCGATCCACGCGACGCCGGCCAGCGCCAGACCGATCCACACGCCGCTGCCGAGCAACGCGAACAGCGCGACGATGAGCAGCGTGGTGATCAGGGCGTCCATGGGCGCTATTCGTTGTGCAGCGCTTCGTCGGGCATTTTCGCGAGGCGCGCGCCACGCCATTCGAGGACGAATTCGTCGATGAACGCTATGCACAGCACGACGGTGCCCAGCGCCATCGTCAGCTGCGGAATCCACAGCGGCGTGGCGTCGTTGCCGGTGGAGATGTCGTGGAAGTCCCACGATTGCCAGGACAGCCGCACGCTGTAGTACGCGAAGAGCGCGGCGAGCACCGTCGCCACGCCCAGCGCCCACAGTTCCAGCGCGCGCTGCGCGCCGGGCCCGACGTGTTCGAGGATCAGCGTCACCCGGATGTGCTCGCCGCGCTTCAGCGTATGCGCCAGCGCGAGGAACCCCGCGGCGGCCATGCAGTAGCCGGCGTACGCGTCGGTGCCCGGCAGGTTGAAATTGAGCAGCCGGCCGGCGATGCCGGCGACGACCATCGCCAGCGTCCCGACCATGAACAACGCCGCCAGGACGCCGGCGGCGACGTAGAGGCGGTCGAGCAGCGGCCCGCAGGCGCGACGCTACTGCTGCGCGCGATAGGCGTCGATGACCTTCCTGCCGTCGTCGCCGGCCTTGCGCTGCCACTCGGCCAGCATGTAGTTGCCCACGCGGCGCAGATCCGCGGTGAGCTGGTCGGATGGCTTCTCGATGCTCATGCCTTTCTGCTTCAGCTGGTCCATGTACCAGGCGGTCTTTTCCTCCGAAAGCTTCCAGCCGCGCGCTTCGGCGTCGGCCGCGGCCTTGAGCACGGCGGCCTGCGTCGGCTTGTCGAGCGCATCGAAGGCCTTCACGTTGACGATGACCGCGTTCTTGGGCAGCCACGCCTGCGTGTCGTAGAAATACTTCAGGTACTCGTAGGTCTTCGAGTCGAATCCCGTCGCGCCCGACGACATGTAGGAATCGATGACGCCGGTGGCCAGCGCCTGCGACACTTCGGCGGCCTGCACGGTCACCGGTTGCGCGCCGACCAGCTCTGCGATCTTCGACGTGGCCGGGCTGTACGCGCGCCACTTGAGGCCCTTCATGTCCGCGCCCGACGCCAGCGTCTTCTTGGCGAAGATGCCCTGCGGCGGCCACGGCACCGTGTACAGCACCTTCATTCCCTGCTTGGCGAGCTTGTCGTCGAGCGCCTTGCGCGACGCCTTGTAGAGTTTTGCCGCTTCGCCGTACGACGTGGCCAGGAAGGGGATACCGTCGAGGCCGTAGAGCGGATCCTCGTTCTCGTAGTTGACGAGCAGGATCTCGCCGGCCTGCGCCTGGCCGCCCTGCACGGCGCGCTTGATCTCGGGCGCCTTGAACAGCGCAGCCGCCGGGTGAACCTGGATCTTGAGCTTGCCGCCGGAGGTCCGTGTCCACGTCGGCCACGAACTGCATGATGTTCTCGGTGTGGAAGTTCGACGCCGGATAGGCGGTCGGCAGGTCCCATTTGGTCTGGGCCATTGCGGTCTGCGCCATGGCCGGCAGCGCAAGCGCCAGGCCGATGGCGGCGAGGACGGTTGTTTGCTTCATCGGGTGTCTCCTGTTTGACATGGCGCGGGAAACAGTCCGCCGCGCATCGAAATTCGAGTTCCTGCCGTAAAGTACACTAGTGAGCAGCATGGCGACAATCGGGCAATGGCAATTCTGGATCGATCGCGGCGGCACGTTCACCGACATCGTCGCTCGCAAACCCGACGGCGCGCTGCTGACGGCGAAGCTGCTCTCCGAGAATCCGGAACGCTACACCGACGCCGCGGTGCACGGCATCCGTGAATTGCTGGGATTGGCGCCCGGCGAGCCGATTCCCGCGGGCGTCATCGACGCGGTGAAGATGGGCACGACGGTGGCCACCAATGCGCTGCTCGAGCGCAAGGGCGAGCGGACGGCGCTGCTGATCACGTGCGGGTTCGGCGACGCGCTGCGCATTGCCTACCAGCACCGTCCCAAGCTCTTCGTGCGCCACATCGAGTTGCCATCGATGCTCGTCGACCGCGTGATCGAGGTCGACGAGCGCATGGCCGCGCATGGCGACGTGGTGACGCCGCTCGATCTCGCCGGCGCCGAAAGGGATTTGCGCGCCGCGTGGGCGGACGGCATACGCGCCGTGGCGATCGTGCTGATGCACGGCTATCGCTTCCCGGCGCACGAGCAGGCCCTGGCTGCGCTCGCGCGCGCCATCGGCTTTCCGCAGGTCTCCGTGTCGCATGAAGTGAGTCCGCTGATGAAGCTGGTGTCGCGCGGCGACACGACGGTTGTCGACGCCTATCTTTCGCCCATCCTGCGGCGCTATGTGGAACAGGTCGAACGCGAATTGACCGGTGGCGGAGCGGTCGCCGACGCCGGCATCCGCCTGCAGTTCATGCAGTCGAGCGGCGGCTTGACGGACGCGCGGCTCTTCCAGGGCAAGGACGCCATCCTGTCCGGGCCCGCCGGCGGCATCGTCGGGGCGGTCGAGGTCTCGCGCCAGGCGGGCTTCGACCGGATCATCGGCTTCGACATGGGCGGCACGTCCACCGACGTCACGCACTGGGCCGGAGAATACGAGCGGGCGTTCGTGACCGAGGTCGCGGGTGTCAGATTGCGCGCGCCGATGATGAGCATTCACACCGTCGCCGCCGGCGGCGGGTCGATCTGCACGTTCGACGGCGCGCGCTTTCGCGTCGGACCGGAGTCGGCTGGCGCGGCGCCCGGCCCCGCGGCCTATCGCCGCGGCGGACCGCTGACGGTGACCGACTGCAACGTCATGGTCGGCAAGCTGGACCCGGAACTGTTTCCGAAAGTGTTCGGCGCGGGCGGCGACGAGGCACTCGACGCGGATGTGGTGCGGACGAAGTTCACGGCGCTCGCGCAGGCGGTATCCGAGGCTACAAGGTACCGTGCGGTCGCCGGAGGAAGTCGCCGACGGCTTCCTGCGCATCGCGGTCGAGAACATGGCCAACGCGATCAAGCACATCTCGGTGCAGCGCGGCTACGACGTCACCGAGTACACGCTGTGCTGCTTCGGCGGCGCCGCGGGGCAGCACGCGTGCCTGGTGGCCGACGCGCTGGGCATGACGCGCGTGTTCATCCATCCGCTCGCGGGCGTGCTGTCGGCGTACGGCATGGGGCTCGCCGACGTGCGGGCGTTGCGGCAACAGGCGGTGGAGTCCGCGCTGACGGAAGCCGCGCTTGCGTCGGCCGACGGGACGTTCGCCGAGTTGGAAAAAGTCGCGCGCGCCGAGGTCGCAGGGCAGGGCGTGCCCGCTGCGCGGATCACCGTCCGGCGCACGCTGCACGTCAAGTACGACGGCACCGACACGACGCTGGAGCTTCCGGTCGCCGCTTCGCTGCCGGCCATCGTCGCCGAATTCGAGAAGCGCTACGCGCAGCAATATGGGTTCCTGATGCCGGACAAGCGCCTCATCATCGAGGCCGTCGCCGTCGAGGCGATCGGCAGCATGCAGTCGGCGGCGGACGAGCAGCCCGCTGTTCGCGCCACGTCCGGGGCCGCTGACGGCGCTCAAGGTCAACCGCGTCTACACCGACGGCGGGTTCCGCGACGCGAATGTATTCGACCGTGCCGATCTGCGCCCCGGCGACGCGATCGCCGGCCCCGCGGTCATCCGCGAACAGAACGCGACCACGGTCATCGAGCCGGGCTGGCGCGCAACGCTCACCGCCCGCGACCACCTCGTCGTCGACCGCGTGGAAGTGGCGCAGCGCGCGCACGCCATCGGCACCACCGCCGATCCGGTCCTGCTCGAGGTGTTCAACAACCTGTTCATGGCGATTGCCGAGCAGATGGGCGTGACGCTCGCCAACACGTCCTATTCGGTCAACATCAAGGAGCGTCTCGACTTCTCCTGCGCGATCTTCGACGCCAGCGGCAACCTGATCGCCAATGCGCCGCACATGCCCGTGCACCTGGGCTCGATGGGCGAGTCCGTGACCACGATCATCGACCGCCGCGCCGGCGCCATGCAGCGCGGCGACGTGTTCGTGCTGAACGCGCCCTACAACGGCGGCACGCATCTGCCGGATGTCACGGTGATCGCGCCGGTGTTCCTGGACGGCGCTCAGTTTGGATCGGCACCCGAGTTCTATGTCGCGTCGCGCGGTCACCACGCCGACATCGGCGGCATCACGCCGGGGTCGATGCCGCCGTCCTCGACGCACGTGGACGAGGAGGGCGTGCTGCTCGACAACGTGCAGCTCGTCGCCGGCGGCCGCTTCCTGGAGGCCGAGATGCGCGCCATCCTGGCGTCGGGCCGCTACCCGTCGCGCAACGTCGACCAGAATCTTGCGGACCTGCGCGCGCAGGTGGCGGCGTGCGCGAAGGGCGCGGCCGAACTTGCGAAGATGGTCGCGCACTTCACGCTGCCGGTGGTCCGCGCCTACATGCGTCACGTGCAGGACAACGCCGAGGAATCGGTGCGGCGCGTGCTCGACGTCCTCAAGGACGGCCGCTTCGAGTACGAGATGGACAGCGGCGCGAAAATCGTCGTCGCCATCTCGATCGACAAGGCCGCGCGCGAGGCGACCATCGACTTCACCGGCACCAGCGCGCAGCAGCCCACCAACTTCAACGCGCCGTCGGCGGTGTGCAAGGCCGCGGTGCTCTACGTGTTCCGCACGCTCGTCGACGACGAGATCCCGATGAACGCAGGCTGCCTGAAGCCGCTGCACATTGTCATTCCCGAGGGTTCGATGCTCAGTCCGCGCTATCCCGCGGCGGTGGTGGCTGGCAACGTGGAAACCTCGCAGACGGTCACCGACGCGCTCTTCGGCGCGCTGGGGGTGCTTGCGGCGTCGCAGGGCACGATGAACAATTTCACGTTCGGCAACGCGGACTACCAGTATTACGAAACGATTGCCGGCGGCGCGGGCGCGGGCCCCGATTTCGACGGCGCGAGCGTGGTGCAGACGCACATGACCAATTCCCGGCTCACCGATCCCGAGGTGCTCGAATGGCGCTTTCCCGTGCGGCTCGACGCCTTCGCCATTCGCGCCGGCAGCGGCGGTCGCGGCCGGCACCGCGGCGGCGACGGCGCCGTTCGCCGCGTGCGCTTCCTCGAAGCGATGACCGCCGTGATGCTCGCCAACCATCGCCGCATTGCGCCCTTCGGTGTCGCCGGCGGCGCGCCGGGCGCGCTGGGCCGCAACTGGGTGGAGCGGAGCGACGGATCGCGCGAGGAATTCGGCGCGACCTGCGCCGTGCGGCATGCGGCCGGGCGATGTGTTCGTGATCGAGACGCCGGGCGGCGGCGGCTTCGGGCCCAGCAAATCCTAGTTGTCCTGGCCGTGCGCGAGGGAACCCTTTGAACAGGACGGTGGGCATCGACTGGCTGGTCGCCGGAGCGCAGCCCGACGCGACGCTCGCCGAGCGCGTCGCATGGCTCGAACACTTGCTGGCATTGGGTACGTGCGCGGGGCGGGGCGGACGCCGAAGGCGCGGCAGCGCCGGCGACGCGAATCCGCTTCTTCCTGCAGGTACTGGAGCGTCATCCCGATCGCCGCATCGCCGTGTCACTGCTGTTGCGCAATACGCTGCGCGAACTGAGTGCCGATCGCACTGCTGTGCGAGACCGGCCTGCCCCACGCCAACGCATTCTTCCAGGAGCTGACCGGCCGCCTGGCGTCGAAGCTGCTGCCGCCGCCGCCCGCCGAGAACGACATGGCGGCGGTGTTCCGCCGCGCGTTCCCCGAGGAGGCCGACGCCGATTGGGTGGCGGCGCTGCCGGTCGCCGTGCTCGATGGCATCGGCGATCTTGTGCGGCAGGGCGAGCAAGCGGACAACGCCGAGACCTGGTCCGCGCTTTCGTCGCGATGCCGCCGACGCTCTGATGATCCTGGCCAGCCATGTCCAGGCGATCGGCCTGTCGCAGCGCGTCCGCCAGCGCACGGCCACGGAGCGCCCGCTCGATACGCCGTTCGCGGGAATCGCGTCGGCCGTCCACGACTACGTCGAGGCGGCGTTCGGATCGGAACGCTTCGAGGCCGAGGAAGCCGCGGTGAAGAGCTTCGTGGCGCGCTGCGCGCGCGCGCTGTCCGACGTCACCGGACACCTCGAGAATTACGGCGTTTCGATCGACCTCGTGTACCAGCTCGAGCGCGCGCAGCTGTCGCTGCAACGGATGTCGGTGCTCGTCGAACTCTACGGACGCACGGCGCCCGACCCGCGCGCCGCCGCGCTATTCGTGGCCGCGCTGATCCGCGCGAACGACAAGCAGGACAGCGTGCGCTCGCTGCTGCGGGAAAACCTGAAGCTCATGACCCGGCGCATCGTCGAGTCCGCGCGCAAGACCGGCGATCACTACATCACGCGCGACGGCAGCCGAGTATCGCGCCATGGTGGCGTCGGCGGCCATCGGCGGGGCGGTCACCGGCATGACGGTGCTGGTCAAGATCGCCACCGTCGGCCATGGACTTCCGCTGTTCATCGACGGCGTCGTGGCGTCGATCAACTACGCGCTCTCGTTCGTGCTGATCCACCTGCTGCACGGAACGCTCGCCACCAAGCAGCCGGCGATGACCGCGGCAGCGATGGCGCACCAGCTCAACGCGCCACGTGCGCGCGGCCGTCTGCGCGGGTTCGTCGACGAGGTGGCCAACCTGGTGCGCTCGCAGGTGGCGGCGATCATGGGCAACCTGCTGCTGGTCGTGCCCGCGGCGCTGGCGCTGCAGGCGATGCTGCTGCTGCTCGGATTCGGACACCTGCCGGACCCCGGTCACGCCAGCGACTACATCGAGTCGCTGTCGGTGTGGAGCGCGGCGCCGTTCTACGCGGCGTTCACCGGCGTGCTGCTGTGGATTTCCGCGGTGATCGCCGGCTGGTTCGAGAACTGGGCGACGTTCCGGCGCCTGCCCGAGGCGGTCGCGCGCTCGCCCCGGATCGTCTCGCTGTTCGGGCCGGAGCGCGCGGTCCGCGCCGCCCGCATCATCGAGGACAACGTCGCCGCGCTGGGCGGCAACATCTCGCTGGGCATCCTGCTCGGCATGGAGCCGGTGATCGCGACGTTCTTCGGCCTGCCGCTCGAGGTCCGGCACGTCACGCTGTCCACCGGCCAGCTGGCGCTCGCGTCGTGGTCGTACGGCGCGGGAATCTTCTCGCTGCCGGCGTTCTGGTGGGCGGTCGTGGGCATCGGCGTGATCGGCTTCATGAACCTGACGGTGTCGTTCGGGCTGGCGCTGGGTGTGGCCATCCGGTCGACGGGACGCGGCGCGGTGTCGCGGCGGCGCCTGCGCCGCGCCGTGTTCTCGCGGGTGCGGGCGGCGCCGCTGGACTTCCTGCGGCCGCCGCGCCCGAAGCCCGCCCCCTTGAGTGCGATTCCGGGCGCTTAGGCGGCATAATCCCGCGTCCAGGCTTGCGCCGGTTCAACCACGAAGGTCCGCCATGCCCTCCATCTACGATTTCAGCGTCGACGACATCCACGGCAAGAAGGTTGCGCTCGACAAGTACAAGAACAAGGTGATGCTCATCGTCAACACGGCGAGCAAGTGCGGATTCACGCCCCAGTACAAGGGACTGGAGGACCTGTACGAGAAATTCCACGGCAAGGGCCTCGAGGTGCTGGGCTTCCCGTGCAACCAGTTCGGCGCACAGGAACCGGGGACCGAAGCGGAAATCGCGCAGTTCTGCGAATTGAACTACGGCGTGACGTTCCCGATGTTCGCCAAGGTCGACGTGAATGGCAACGGCGCGGCGCCGCTCTACAAGTACCTGAAGGCGGAGAAGCCCGGACTGCTCGGCAGCGAGGCGATCAAGTGGAATTTCACCAAGTTCCTGGTCGACCGCAAGGGCAACGTGCTCGCCCGCTACGCGCCCAACGACACGCCCGAATCGATGGCCGGCGACATCGAAAAAGCGTTGTGATGCGCGTTGCCGTCGCGGTCGTCGCGCTTGCGGCAGCGCGACGCTGGTCCCGCTGCCCGCCGCCGCGCAGGCCGACCCGAACAAGGTGCTGCGCGTCGCGTTTCCGGTCGCCGAGACCGGATTCGATCCGCAGGCCTCGAACGACATCTACTCCGCGTACGTCGAACGCGCGATCTTCGATCCGCTGTACACCTACGACATTCTCAAGCGGCCCTACACGATCGTTCCCAACACGGCCGAGGCCCTGCCGGATATCTCGCCGGACGGCCTGACGTGGACGCTGCGCATCAAGCCGGGCATCTATTTCAACGACGATCCGGCGTTCAAGGGCCGCAAGCGCGAACTGACGGCTGCCGACTACATCTATTCGTGGAAGCGCGTGTTCGATCCGAAGATACGCTCGTTCTGGCTGCAGACGTTCGATGGTCTGTTCGAAGGTGCGCCCGCGCTGGTCGCGAAGGCGAAGGAGACCGGCAAGTTCGACTACGACGCGCCGATGGCGGGCCTGGAAGCGCTCGACCGCTACACGATCAGGATCAAGCTCGTGCACCCGGCCTATGACCTGCTGCCCAACCTGACGACGGTACAGTCCTCCGCGGTGGCGCGCGAAGTCATCGAGACGTACGGCGACAACAGCGGCTGGGCGATGCAGAACCCGGTGGGCACCGGACCGTTCCGCCTGAAGGAGTGGCGGCGCGCCCAGAAGATCGTGCTGGAAGCGAATCCGGGCTTTCGCGAAGTGCTGTATCCGGGCAGCGACGATCCCGCGGACCGCGCGATCGTGGCCAGGCTCAAGGGCAAGCGGTTGCCGCTGATCGGCAAGGTGGACATCAGCATCGTCGAGGAATCCAATCCGCGACTGCTGGCATTCGAGAAGGGCGACCTCGACTACATCCAGGTGCCGCCGGATCTCGTGCCGAACGTCCTCTCGCCGGCGAACACGCTGCTGCCGCGCTTTGCCAAGGCCGGCGTCACGCTGGCGCGGGGCATCCAGCCCGCCGTCAGCTATACGTTCTTCAACATGGAGGACCCGGTCGTCGGCGGCTACACGAAGGACAAGGTGGCGCTGCGCCGCGCGATCGGCATGGCGTTCAACACCGACGAGGAAATCAAGGTGCTGTGGAAAGGCCAGGCGGTGCCGGCGACGGGTCCGATTCCGCCGCACGTGGTCGGCTACGACCCGAAATTCAACGGCCACGTCAGCTACGACCTGCCGGGCGCCAAGGCTCTGCTCGACAAGTTCGGGTACATCGACCGCGACGGCGACGGATTCCGCGAAATGCCCGATGGCAAGCCGCTCGTGCTGGACATGGGCTCGGTGCCCGACGCGCGGGGCAGGCAATACGAGGAGCTGTGGAAGAAGACGCTCAACGCGCTGGGCGTGCGCGCGGAGTTTCGCAACCAGAAGTGGCCGGACCTGCTCAAGATGGCGCGCGCAGGGAAATTGCAGATGTGGTACCTGGGCAACATCAACACGACCACCGACGGCTACGGCTTCCTGGGCCTGCTCTATGGCGGGCATGCGGGCCTGTCGAACATTTCCCGGTTCAACCTGCCCGAATACAACAAGCTCTACGACCAGTCGCGCGGCATGCCGGATACGCCGGAGCGCACCAAGCTGTTCCGCGAGATGTCCGGGCTGGTGACCGCCTATGCGCCGTGGAATCTCGAGGTGTATCGCTACGAAAACATCGTCGTCTATCCGTGGGTGATCGGCTACAAGTACAACGCATTCTCGGCGCATCCGTGGATGTACTACGACATCGACACCAAGATCCCGCGCAAGGCGGTGCAGCAATGACCCCGATTCGACTTCTGTGTGCCGTCGTCCTGCTGGCGGGCGCAGGCGCCGCCGCGCCGGCCGCCGCGCAGGCCGACCCGAACAAGGTGCTGCGCGTCGCGTTTCCCGTCGCCGAGACCGGGATTCGATCCGCAGGTGGCGAACGACCTGTACTCGAATTACGTGAATCGCGCGATCTTCGACACGCCGTACACGCTACGACTACCTGGCGCGGCCGTACAAGCTGATCCCCAACACGGCGATCGCGCTGCCGCAGATCTCCGCCGACGGCCGCACGTGGACGTTCCGGATCAAGCCGGGCATCTACTTCAACGACGACCCGGCGTTCAAGGGCCAGAAGCGCGAACTGATCGCCGCCGACTATATCTACTCGTGGAAGCGCGTGATCGACCCCAAGGTGCGCTCGCCCAACCTGCAGATATTCGACGACATGTTCGAAGGTGCCGATGCCGCGATGGCGAAGGCGAAGGAGACCGGCAAGTTCGACTACGACGCGCCGATGGAGGGACTGCTCGCGCTCGACCGCTACACGATCCGCCTCAAGTTGAAGCGTCCATCCTACGACCTGCTGTCCAATCTCACGACGATCGTACAGTCCGGCGCCGTCGCGCGCGAGGTGATCGAAGCCTATGGCGACGGAGCAGCTGGGCCTGCAGAACCCGGTGGGCACGGGGCCCTACCGGCTCAGGAATGGCGGCGCGGCCAGAAGATCGTGCTCGAAGCCAATCCGGGCTTTCGCGAAGTGACATTTCCCGACAGCCGCGACCCGCAGGACCGCGAAATCGTCGCGAAGAAAAAGGGTGCGAAGCTGCCGCGCATCGGACGCGTCGAAATCACGATCATCGAGGAGTCGCAGCCGCGGCTGCTCGCCTTCGAGAAGGGCGACCTCGACTACGTCACGTTCCGGGCGACCTGGTCTGCGAACGTGATGGGCAAGGACAACAAGCCGCTGCCGCGCTTCGCCGCAGGCGGCGTGACGCTTGCGCGCGGCGTCCAGCCGCGATCACCTTCACCTATTTCAACATGGAGGATCCGGTCGTCGGCGGCTACACCAAGGACAAGGTCGCGCTGCGCCGCGCGATCGGCATGGCCTACAACGTCGACGAAGAAGTGCGCGTGCTGCGCCAGGGCCAGGGCATGCCGGCGACGCAGGTCATACCTCCGAACGTCACCGGCCACGATCCGAACTTCTCCGGGCATACGAAATTCGACCCCGCGGGCGCAAAGGCGCTGCTCGACAAATTCGGCTACGTCGACCGCGACAAGGACGGCTGGCGCGACCTGCCCGACGGCAAGCCGCTGATGCTGAAGATGGGCACGTCGCCATCGGCGCTCGACCGGCAGTACAACGAACTGTGGCAGCGCAACCTCACGCCGTGGGCATCGAGATCGAATTCGTCAACCAGAAGTTCGCGCGATCTGCTGAAGATGGCGCGTGCCGGCCAACTGCAGATGTGGGCGCTGGGCAACATCAGCGCCGACGCCGGAGGGCTACCAGTTCCTGGCGTTGCTCTACGGCGGATTCTCCGGGTTGTCGAACCTGGGGCGGTTCAAGCAGCCGGACTTCGACCGCGTGTACGACCTGTCGCGCAGCCTGCCCGACAGCCCGGAGCGCACGAAGCTACTTCCGCGAAATGTCGCAGATCGTCTCCGCGTACTCGCCGTGGATGCTCAATGCGTATCCGGATCGAGAACATCGCCGTCTATCCGTGGGTGATCGGCGTTCAAGTACAACCCGTTCCAGAACCATCCGTGGATGTACTACGACATCGATCTCAAGATGCCGCGACGTCCGGTCCAGAATTGAAGCGGACGTAGCGTCCAGGCGCGGGGCGCTCGGGCGCGCTTGGCCGTCGTGGCGCGGACGCCACACCGGGCGGGCGGAACGGCTGCCGCGCGTCGGCGACGCTTGGCCCGCGGCGCCCGCCGCGCGTAGAATTGTCGCAACACCACTTCGATCCCTCGGACGACGACCCATGAACCGCAACCCAATCACGCACTCGCCGGCAGCACCGGCGCGACTGCGCATGGGTTGGGTCTCGTCCATGCCGCGCGGCGTCGGGATTTCGGATTCCCGAAATTTCCTCGCCTCGCAAGCAGCGCCGCAAAGCCTGCCCATCGCAGTACCGATCGCCGCACCAAACTGAGCGCCCGCCGGGTTACCCGCCGGGTTTGAGGCGGGAACCGGAATCGTAGGCGTCTTCCCTTCCGGATTTCTCCCGCCTGTCGCAGTCTCATTTGCGTTCGCGTCGTAGCGAACGCGCCGGAATGAACGTCCGGGCCGTTTTGACAGGTGTCGTCATGGACCGATTGCAGCGCTGGATTCGCCGTACGTTTCGCGGCCTTTGGCTCTCTCCGGACTTCCGGAAGCTGTGGGCCTCGCTGACGATCACGGCCTTCGGCAGCCAGATCACCAATCTCGCGCTGCCGCTGACGGCGGCGCTGCTGCTGCACGCCACGCCGCTGCAGATGGGCGTGCTCATCGCGCTCGAGACGCTGCCGTTCGCGCTGGTCTCGCTGCACGCCGGCGTGCTGCTCGACCGCGTGCGCAAGTTGCCGATCGTGATCGCGTCGGATCTGGTGCGCGGCGTGGCGCTGCTCGCCATTCCGCTGGCGGCCTTCACCGGTACGCTGGCGATGGAGATCCTGTATGTCGTCGGATTCTTCTGCGGCGTGTCGAACGTGGTCGGCGGCGGCGCGCACCAGGTGCTGATCGCGCAGCTGGCGGGGCGCGCACGGTTGGTCGAGGCCAATGCCAAGATCGCGCTGGGCGAAACGTCGTCGGCGCTGATCGGCCCCGGCCTGGCGGGCGGCCTGATCCAGCTGCTGACCGCGCCGTTCGCGATCATCCTCGACGCGCTGACGTTCTTCTATTCGGCCTGGATGCTGCGCCGGATTCGCGTGCCGCAGGATGTGCCGCACGCGGGGCCCAAGGCTTCGGTCACGGCGGAAATCATCGAGGGGCTGAAGCTGGTCTGGCACAACCGCACGCTGCTGTCGCTGGCGTGGGTGGCCGCGCTGTGGCAATTGCTGCATCACATGCAGCTTGCCGTGCTGATCCTGTTCGCCACGCGCGACTTGGGACTCTCGGCGGGAGCGATCGGGCTCGCCTACGCGTTCGGCGGCGTGGGCTGCATCATCGCGGCGGCGTCGGCGGAAAAGCTGTCGTCGCGCTTCGGCGTCGGCACGGTGATCGTGCACGGGCTGATGCTGACCGCGGTCGGGTGGCAGGCGTTCGGGCTCGTGTCCGGCCCGGTGTGGTTCGCGACGCTGGTGTTGGGCGTGGCGATGCTGCTGTTCGACTTCGGCGCGGTGCTGTACGCGATCAACTACCTCGCGCTGCGCCAGGCCATCACGCCCGACCGGCTGATGGGCCGCATGACGGCGACGATGCGCTTCCTGACGGTGGCGGCGGCGCCGCTGGGCTCGCTCGCGGGTGGCGCGCTGGCGACCGCGATAGGCTTGCGCAATACGCTGCTGACGGTCGGCGTGCTGGCGCTCGCGCTGACCGCGGGCGCCGTGCTCTGGTCGCCGGTGCGGCGGCACCGGACGCTGCCGGTCGTTCCCGCCGAGTAGGCGAGGCCCGGCGATCCGGGCGTTGCGAGCGTCAGACGATCGTGCCGGCGGCGACCGTGCGGTTGCTGACCTCGTCGATGACGATGAAGGCGCCGGTCGTGCGGTCGTCGTGGAACGCGTCGACGGCCAGCGGTTCGTTGACGCTCACGCGTGCGCGCACCAGGTCGTTCATGCCGATTTCCGCGGGCGGCGCGACCGGCGAGAGCGTGGCCAGGTCCACCGCGTGCACGATCTCCGCGAAGCGCGCGCGGACCGTGCGCGTCGTGTGCTTGATGAGGTAGTTCGCGGCGGGCTGCAACGGCTCGGCGTCGAACCAGCAGAGGTCCGCGACGATCTCGCGCGTCACGCGCGGGCGCGCGTCCGCTGCGGCGAGCAGGTCGCCACGCGCGACATCGAGGTCGCGGTCGAGCCGCACGGTGACCGCATGGCCCGGAAGCGCGACCGATACCGGACCGTCGGGGCCGTCGATGCCGGCGACCACGGCGCGCAGCACGGCGGGCATCACCACGACGTCGGCGCCGACCTCGAGCGTGCCGCTGGCCAGCGTGCCCTGCAGTCCGCGCTGAGGACGGCCGCGCTGGGCGGCCAGGTCACGCGTGACGCGCTGCACCGGCAAGCGCAGCGGTTGCGTGGCGCGCGAACGCACGACGTCGACGCTTTCGAGATAGGCCAGCAATGTCGGACCGCCGTACCACGGCAGCGCGTCGCCGCGCGCCGCGACCATGTCGCCGGTCAGCGCGGACAAGGGAATCGCGTGCACCTCGACGAAGCCGAGGTGCGCCGCGAGCGCCGTGAACTCCGCATGGATGGCCTCGAAGCGCGCGCGGTCCCAGTTGACGAGGTCCATCTTGTTCACCGCCAGCACCAGCCGGGAAATGCCCGCCCAGCGCGCCAGGAATGCGTGGCGCCGCGTCTGCGGCTGCAGTCCGTGCACGGCGTCCACCAGCAAGACGGCGACATCCGCGGTGCTTGCGGCGGTGACCATGTTCCGCGTGTACTGCTCGTGGCCCGGCGCGTCGCCGATGATGAACTTGCGCGCCGGCGTGGCGAAGTAGCGGTACGCGACGTCGATCGTGATGCCCTGTTCGCGCTCGGCCAGCAGGCCGTCGGTGACGAGCGAAAAATCGATCGGCATCTGGCCGGCGCGGCGCGATCCGGCTTCCAGCGCGGTGACCTGGTCGGACAGCAGGCTCTTGCTGTCCCAGAGCAGGCGGCCGATCAGCGTGCTCTTGCCGTCGTCGACGCTGCCGGCCGTGGTGAAGCGCAAGGGGCGTGGCGGTCGCCGTGGAAGTCGCGTGCATCAGAAGTAGCCCTGCCGCTTGCGCAATTCCATCGCCGCATCGTTGGCCTGGTCGTCCAGCCGCGTGGCGCCGCGCTCGGTGATGCGCGTCGCGGCCGTCTCGTCGACGATGTCGTCCAGCGTCGCTGCATCCGACTCGACCGGCGCGGTGCAGGGGATGTCGCCGACGGTGCGAAAGCGCACGGAGAGATTCTCGACGCGGTCGCCGTGCGCGGCCGGCGTCAGGTGCGTGACCGGAACCAGCGCGCCGCCGCGGCGGACGACGTCGCGCGCATGCGCGAAATAGAGTTCGGGACAGCGGGATGGCTTCCTGCCGGATGTACTGCCACACGTCCAGTTCGGTCCAGTTCGACAGCGGGAACACGCGCATGTTCTCGCCCTTGTGCACGCGCGCGTTGTACAGCGACCACAGTTCTGGCCGCTGCGCCTTCGGGTTCCATTGCCCGGAGTCGTCGCGGAACGAGAACACGCGCTCCTTGGCGCGCGCCTTTTCCTCGTCGCGCCGCGCGCCGCCGATGCACGCGTCGAATCCGAATTCCGCGATGGCGTCGAGCAGCGTGACGGCCTGGTGCGGGTTGCGCGACTCATTGGCGTGGCGCAGCCGCACGCGGCCGGTGCGGATCGACTCGTCCAGCGAACGCACCACCAGCGGCAGTCCGGTGTCGCGCGCCATCCGGTCGCGGAAGGCGATCACCTCGGGAAAATTCTGCTCGGTGTCGATGTGCAGCAGCGTCACCGGCGCTTTCTCGGGCGCAAAGGCTTTCCGCGCCAGGTGCAGCACGACCGCGGAATCCTTGCCGCCGGAGAAGAGCAGCGCGACGTTGCGGCACTCGGCCGCGATCTCGCGCAGGATGAAGATCGACTCGGATTCGAGTTCGGCGAGGTAGGCGTTGCGATGCCGCGCGACCGGGAGCGGCGGCGTGGCGACGTCGGCGACTGCGAGTTCGTCGCATCAGCATGGCGGGGCCTGTCAGTTCGTGACGGCAGCGGACGCGCGTGCGAACCACGCGGCCCTGGTCGTCGATGTGGATGCCGCATTCGCGCTCGGCGGGCGCCTCCCACCACCAGCGGCCCGACCGCGGGTCCTCGCCGGGCATCACCGCGCGCGTGCACGGCGCGCAACCGATCGACGGAAAGCCGCGCTGATGCAGCGGATGCGTCGGCACGTCGTTCGCGCGTACGTACGCCCAGACGTCGTCTTCCTGCCAGTCGGCCAGCGGCCACAGTTTCATCAGGCCGTGCTGCGCGTCGAAGGCGAGGATCGGCGTGTCCGTGCGTGTGACGGATTGGTCGCGGCGCAGGCCGGTGATCCACACCCTCTTGCCGGCCAGCGCGCGCGCGAGCGGGCGCACCTTGCGCAACTCGCAGCATTGCTTGCGCAGTTCCGACGAGCGATAGAACGGATTGGGTCCGTGCGCCGCGACAAACGGCTCGATGTCGGCCGCGTCCGGCGCAAAGATCTGGATGGGAATGCCATAGCGCTGTCGCACGGATTCGACGAACGCGTGGGTTTCGTCGTGCAGCCGGCCTGTGTCCAGCGTGAACACCTCCACCGGGAGATCCAGCGTCGCGATCAGGTCGAGGATCACCATGTCCTCGACGCCGAAGCTCGAAGCCAATGTGGCCGGCGCATGCGCCGACACCGCGTGGCGCAGGCGCTGCGTGGCTTCCCCATTGCGCAAAGGCAGGTTCATGTGACATCCCGGTCGGCAACCGGAACAGCGCGACACGCGCGCCCGGAGGACCTCGACCCCGGATAGTAGGTATTCGCCTTAATGCACGGAAATGATATTTATGGACGTTGTATATTCCAATGCGCTATAACGACGTGGTGCGCGGTGCGCGAGCCCCCCGGGCGTAGCATCCGCCCATGGGCACGCCGACGCACATCGCTCCCGATCCCGTGCGACCGGCTTCAGCGACGCTGGCTCCGGAACATTCCGCCGGTCGCCTGCGCGCGCCGTTTCTTGCGAGCCGGCGCCGGCTGAGCTTCATCGTGTTTGCGCTCTGCGCTGCGATCGCGGCCGCCTCGGCGTGGATGTACGTCGGAATCGAGCGCTCGCTGCGCGAACTGCGCGCGCAGGGGCTGCCCGCGCTGCTCGATGCCAAGACCAAGTCGCTCGAGGTGTTCATCGCCGAGCGGCGGGCAGACGGTGAGCGCTGGGCGCGTGACCCCCAGGTCGCCGCGCTGACCGCCGAGCTCGCGCGCCGTGCCCACGGCAGCGACGTCGGCGAACATTGCCGAAGCGACGAAGTGGCCGCATGGCGCGCGCTGCTCGCGCCGCTGCTGCGCGACGAGAACATCGCGGCGGTGAACGCGGTGGATCGCGAAGGCCGCATCATCGCGTCGTCGCTTCCCGAGATCTGCGGCCTCCGCGCGCAGCCGCGGACGATGGCGCCGCAGCTCGCGCAGGTATTCGCGGGCCGCACGCAGTTCATCCGTCCCTATGCCGCCGATTCGCGGCTGGTGGCCGCGCAGCCATTCCTCGGCAAGCACCCGCTGGCCTGGGTCGAGACGCCGGTCCGCGACGCGGCGGGCAACGTCGTGGCTGCCCTGGGCTTCGCGAGCTACGTCGATCGCGATTTCGAGAACATCCTGTCCGCGGCGCGGCCCGGCGAAACCGGCGAGGCCTATGCGTTCGACGAAACCGGCACGTTGCTGTCCGATGTCCGCGACGTGCGCGGATTGCATCGTGCCGGACTCTTGCCCGCCGGCGTCAACGGCACCGCCTTTCGCCTCACGGTGCGCGATCCGGGCGTCGAACTCGACACCGATGCGACGCCCGCAACCGACGCGGCCGAGTGGCCGCTGACCCGACCGGTTGCGGCAGCGCTGGCCGCCGGCGCGTCCGCGCAGAGCGGCGCACCGGCTCGCGGCGTGCTCCTCGATCCGTATCGCAATTATCGCGGTGTCGAAGTGATCGGCGCGTGGCGCTGGCTGCCCGACGAACGGATGGGAGTCGTCGCCGAAATCGGCGTCGACGAGGCCTATGCGCCGCTTGCGCTACGTGCGGGTGACGCTGGCCGCAATCCTCGCGTTGCTGGTACTGACCGCGGGCTGGGCCGCGTGGTCGACGCTGGCGCTCGCCCGCCTGAGCGCCAGGCCGTCGGCCGGACGCAGGATCGGCGCGTACCGGCTCGAGCGCGAATTGGCCGAGGGTGGCATGGCGACGGTGCACCTTGCGCGCCATGCGCTGCTCAAGCGCCCCACGGCCATCAAGATCCTGAAGCACCACATGGCCACCGACGAGCTGGCGGCGCGGTTCGAGCGCGAAGTACGCCTCGTGAGCGAATTGCGGCATCCGAATACGATCGAGATCTACGACTACGGGCACACGCGCGACGGCCTGCTCTACTACGCGATGGAGTACGTCGACGGCCTGACCCTCGACGCGCTGATCGCCCGCGAGCGCGCGCTGCCGCTGGAACGAATGCGTCACATCATCACGCAGGTGTGCGCGGCGCTGGCGGAAGTGCACGCCAAAGGCATGGTCCACCGCGACATCAAGCCCGAGAACGTGATGATCTGCGAACGCGGCGGCGAGTACGACTTCGTCAAGCTTCTCGACTTCGGCATCGTCAAGCGCATCGAGGACGCATCCGAAGCGCACCCGGACGCGAATCGCGTGCTGACCCGGCAGGTGCGGCTGCTCGGAACCCCCGCGTACATGCCGCCGGAACGCATCGGCCATCCGTCCGACGTCGACGCGCGGACCGATGTGTACGGCGTCGGCGTGCTGATCTACTTCCTGACCGCAGGGCGCGCGCCGTTCGCCGGCGACGACGAGGCCGCCGTCCTCCGTCAGGTCCTCGCTACGCCTGCACCGCGGCTCGCGGATGCGGTGCCCG